>JAXGMU010000054.1:0-23279 GCA_040768485.1 Bacteroidales bacterium | reverse complement strand
GGCGATGGCGCAATTGAAACCCGACCGGCAGAAGAGATGGGTCATCACCACCGAGTCAACCCCTCCGCTCACGGCCAGCAGCACACGGTCACCCTCCGAGCAGAGTTGCTGTGCTTTCAGATAGGATGTGAACTGTTCCAGCATCGTCCGGAACGCAGCCTTGCTGCGGCCTTGTTTAATTCAGTCCGAGAAGATTGGGACCCTGGTTGAATACGATGTCCACGGGAATGTTCAGCTCCCCGAGCCGGTTCAGGTCGGAACGAAGCTCCTCCCGGATGAAGCCCTTCTCTTCCACCAGTTTTCCGGCAGCTTCGTAATCGCCGTCCCCCTGGATGGTCAGGATCATCGCGGCAAGAGCGTTCATGGCCTGCTGCATTTTCCCGAAATCAATCCGGTAAGTCCCCGTTTCCGGGTCCTTTTCAAATGCGCCTGCTTCCTGGAAGTAGTAGAACCTGATCATGTTGGCTTTTCCGTGTGAACTGGCCACTCCGAAACGGATGCTGCGGAAAATGCCAGCCATGAAGGTGACATAATTATCCATCAGATCATGTTCTCCCAGGTGACCCTTTTCATGCATTTGGGTGATCAGGTACAGCCCGAGGATATCGGCTTTCCCTTCCTCCAATGCAGTGTACTGTTCCTTCAGTGCCATGCGGACGGTCCCTTTTCCGTTGATGGTCTGGTTCAGTCCCAGTCCGTGTGCCACCTCATGGAACATGGTGTTCTCGAAGAAGGCGTCAAAGGTGACATGTTCCCGCTGGTCCTCCGCAATGAGCACGTTGCTGATGGGGACCAGGATCTCCTGGAATTTGGCCCGGATGGCATTCTTCAGCTGCAGCTTGCGGGATCCTTTGGCCGACTGCACCCTTTCGTCATTGGGCAGGTTGATGGCGATGGTCTTGCTCCCCGCGTTGCAGTCGCCCGCATAATAGACCGCATCGTATGCGCCCAGGTCGGAGCCGGAACCCGGCACCTCCTGTTTGTATGCATCGGGAACGGGCAGGTTTTTCTGCATCTCCGGCAGGAGCGAACTGATGAAGGCAAGCTTCTCACTCCACTGCCTGTCCCGGATCAGGATGAATGATTCATGGGCTGCCTTGTAGTTGAACAGCGCGTCTTCGTAGTTCTCTATGGGACCGGCAATAAAGTCGATATCATTGTCTTTCATGTCCATCCACGCCAGATCCGACAGATAATAATCATCCCTCAGCAGCGCCTCGGCACGGAGCGACAGGTACTTGCCGAATGCTTCATTCCCGGCCAGGCCGGCTGCTTCCCTCAGCAGTTCCGCTGCCTCTTCCACCTTTTCCGAAAAGGCCACATGGTAGGGGACCACCTCCGGATCTCCCCGGTTGTTTCTCCTGATAAGGGTGTACTGGCTGGTTTTGGATTCATCATTGATGGAAGCAAACTCTTCCACCGTCATGTCGGCCGGATAGAATCCCGAACCGGCCGGTTTGGGACCGTAACCCGGCATGAAGGGGAGGTTCCCGTTCAGCCTTTCCCACGGACCGTAGTTGATTTTGAAGAACCTGACCAGGTCCTCGTTCGTCAGGGAGCCCAGCACGGCTTCCCTCCCAGGGAACACCTCTTCCCAGTAGATCTCCTCCATGATATCCGCCACCCGGAAAAGCAGGCCCAGCATCTGCTTCTGATTCTCGGACAGATGGGAGATGTCCGCCGTCAGGTCCACCCGGGCAAACTGGCTGACCTTTTTTTCGATCATCTGCTCATGGGGCGAAAGCTTCACGCCTTTCTCCTGGCCTTCGATGTCAAGCACAAGGAGCTGCTCCGGCTTTCTGAAGGTCATTCCGGACACGTTCAGGCCCTCTCCCAGAGGAAAGTCCGCCTCAAAGCGCACCTGGTTCCTGTCTTCCGAGACCATTTTGACCGGGTAGAGGTTCCCCTCAAATTCAATATTTTGATCCATCAGTCTGATAAAGAGCGATCTGGGCGGGAGCTGACGGACAGATCCGTTTTCGGTGATCTGAAAAGAAGGGGATGTACCCGCGTAGAGGTCATGCATCTGGTCCTCCGTGCCGCATTCCTGAAGACCCAGGAGCATTCCGGCGAGGAGGAACGGTAGAACAAAATATCGGTTCATGAATATCTGGATTTGATTAATATGCTTTTGCAATGACCACCCTCTGGCCGGATGGCCTCCCGCTCACCACGCATTTACCCGCCTCTTTCTCCCCGTCCAGGGGCAGACACCTGATGGTGGCCTTTGTTTCCCTGATCCGCTCCTCCGACTCGCTGGTCCCGTCCCAGTGCGCCAGCGCAAATCCGCCCCTTCGTTCCAGCACATCCAGCAGTTCCACCCAGTTCTCCACCCTGTGCGTGTTTTCCTCCCGGAATATCAGGGCCCTGCGGTAGATGTTTTCCTGGATCTCCTGGAGCAGCGATGCGATGCGCGCTGTGATTCCTTCCGCCGGAACCACCTGCTTCTCCAGGGTATCCCTCCTGGCCAGTTCCAGGGTCCCCTGTGCGATGTCGCGCGGACCCAGTGCAATTCTTAAAGGTACACCTTTCAGCTCGTACTCTGCAAATTTCCAGCCGGGTTTATGCGTGTCCCGGTCGTCAAATTTAACGGAGATGCCCGCGTCTGCCAGTTCCTTTTTGATCCTCTCCGCCTTTTCTGCGATGGGGGGATATTCCTCCGCACCTTTGAAGATGGGAACGATCACCACCTGGATCGGTGCCACCTTCGGGGGAAGCACCAGACCGTTGTTGTCGGAATGGGCCATGATGAGTGCTCCGATCATGCGGGTGGTCATGCCCCAGGAAGTGGCCCACACATAATCCAGTTTTCCTTCCCGGTTGGTAAACTGCACATCAAAGGCCCTGGCAAAATTCTGGCCCAAAAAATGGGAAGTGCCCGCCTGCAGGGCTTTCCCGTCCTGCATCAACGCCTCCAGGGTGAGGGTTTCAACCGCACCCGCGAATTTTTCCGATTCTGTTTTGGTACCCGTGATCACCGGGATGCCCAGGAAATTCTCAGTGAATTCTGCATAGATCCCCATCATCCGCATGGCCTCTTCCACGGCTTCCTCCCGGGTGGCATGTGCGGTGTGTCCCTCCTGCCAGAGAAACTCGGCGGTGCGCAGGAACAGCCGCGTGCGCATTTCCCAGCGGACCACGTTGGCCCACTGGTTGATCAGAATGGGCAGATCGCGGTAGGACTGGATCCAGTTCTTGTAGGAGTTCCAGATAATGGTTTCGGAAGTGGGACGGATGATCAGCTCCTCCTCCAGTTTCGCTTCGGGATCAACGGTTATCCCCCCACCGGCTTCGTCATGCTTCAGCCGGTAATGGGTGACCACCGCACACTCCTTGGCAAAACCCTCCACGTGTTCGGCCTCCCTGCTGAAGAATGATTTGGGGATGAACAGGGGGAAATAGGCATTTTCATGCCCGGTCGCTTTGAACATCCGGTCCAGCTCGTCGCGCATTTTCTCCCAGATGGCATACCCGTATGGCTTGATCACCATGCAGCCCCTGACAGCGGAATTCTCGGCCAGGCCCGATTTCAGCACCAGGTCATTGTACCATTGCGCGTAGTTCTCTTCCCTGCTGGTTAAAACTTTCGCCATGTTTTGCAGTATGTGTTAGGAGTTCCAAATCCGTGTACGCAAAACCCGATGCCTGCAGCCGGGCAAGCGAACACCTTATTTATGTAACATTTGTTCGATGATGCGCTTGTCTCAACATTGCATTATTGACATCGCCTGTGGGATGCTTTCTCGTAACGTGCTAATTTGCTGCGCAAAAGATGCCAGGTTACTTCAAAAGCATCCCACAGTAAGAAAAGAAAACAAACCCTTTTGAGACAGTCTCGCGTCAATCTCGCGATACAAAGAAAGAAAAAAATGGCGAAGTGCTGAAACTAAAGTCTTAATCCGATGACCAGCACATCATCGATCTGGCTCAGATCTCCCTTCCATTCGTCAAAGATCAGGTTCAGGATCCTGCGCTGCTCCTCCATGGGCCGTTCGTGGATCTCCAGAAGAAGGTCCTTGAAAGGCCTGTATTTGAATTTCTTCCCCTGGGGACCCCCGAACTGGTCCGGGAATCCGTCCGTAAACATATAGACCCGGTCGCCCTGCTTCATCTCAATGTGGTAGCGGGTAAAATCCGTCATGTTGTCGTAGAAGGCCACGGGCATATTGTTCCCCTTGTATTCCATCATTTCGCCGTCCCTGACGATGTAGATGGGATTGTTGGCACCCGAGAATTCCAGCCGGCGTTCCCTGGTATCGTAAATGACCAGGGCCATGTCGATCCCGTCCTTCTGCTCGCCGATCTTTCCCTCCTGTTTCAGGGTCCTGGCTATGCTCAGCCGCAGCTGGTTCAGGATCTCATCCGAGTGGGTGATGTTCTTCTCGTTGACGATCTCGTGCAGCATCGTGATCCCCAGCATGCTCATCAGCGAACCGGGTACCCCGTGCCCCGTGCAGTCGGCCGCGGTGAGAAAGATCCTGTGGTCTTTGTGCGTGATCCAGTAGAAGTCCCCGCTCACAATGTCGCGGGGTTTGAAGAAAATGAAGTGTTCGCCGAAAAGGTTATCAAACACCTCGTGCCGGGGAAGGACCGTGTTCTGGATCTTTTTGGCATAGTCGAAACTGTATTTGATCTCTTTGTTCTGCTTCTCGATCTGCTCTTTCTGCGCCTGTATTTCAAAGGTGCGCTCGCGCACCTTGTCCTCCAGTTCCCGGGTCACCTTGTCCTTCAGCGCGGCATTCTCCCTGAGCTGGTCAATGATGCGGCGCTGTGCCACATCTTTGCTCCTCTTGAGCAGGTTGAGCCTTTCGCTCAGACCGATGGAGAAAGCGAGGATCTGCAGGGTGACTCCCAGCTCCAGGCTGTGCTTTCCGAGAGAATATTCCTTCAGGGCATAGTTCAGCGAGATCCCCAGGATCAGGAACAGGTTGGCGAAGAGGAAATACCTTGCCGGCTGAAAGTTCTCTCTGGTGAGGATCATGGCAGGGACAACCGCCAGGAAAAGGGAGCCGATGGCCGAGACAATGTTGATGGCCAGCCCTCCCAGCTGGATGAACACCGGAACGAAGATGCCTGTTCCCTGGAGCAGCAGGATGGTCAGGCTCAGGATGAGCCCTCCCACCGTGAACCAGACGGCGAGCAGCAGGATGGTGTCCCACGATTGCAGGGTGTTGCGGGTGTCCAGGTAAGATCTTCCGAACAGCAGGAAAAACAGCAGGAAGATCTCCAGCAGGAATATATTGACCGGGGCGGATGTAAACCGGGGAGTGAGTTCATAGATGTATCCCTCCTTGTGGATAAAGAAGACCAGAAAGGCCAGGATATAGAGGATGTAATACAGGTAGCTGGTCTCCCTGGCCCTGACATAGAAAGGGATGTGGTAGAGGATCATGATCAGCATGATCCCCACGAAGATCCCGAAGATCAATCTTTTCGACCGGTCTTTCTGGATCACGTTCTGATGGGTGGAAATGGTGAATGTCAGGTCCGACAGTACCGATTCCTCCGAGAGGAGCACCCGCAGGTAAAGGGTGTCGGATTTGCCGGGAGGTAGGAACAGGCGGAGATCGTCTGCACCGCCGATGTTCACATCTTTATTCCTCGGAAGGATGATATTTCCCGATTTCCTGACAGTGATGAGCCCGTTGTCAAATCTCTGGTAGAGCCTGAACTCACTGAACTCGGAGAACAGATTGGGCTGAAGATGGAAGGAGAACTGCCGGGTGGAACGGTTCACGAAGTGAAACCTGAACCAGATGCAGGTCCCCGGGACGGGATTCAGCAGGGCAGCATCCGGATTGCTGAAATCCACTTCCTGGAAATGTTCATCCATCATTCCGGAAAAAAGCTCGGAGGGATGGGTGGTACAGGAAGCATCGTCCAGGAAGCTGATCTGATGGTCGGAAATGGAAACCTGCTGGATATAATCTGAGAGGATGACCGGTTTCTGTGCAACCAGTGACTGACTGATGAACATGCATATAAGAAGCGGGCTCAGACGCATTCCAAAAATTCCATTCTGTATGTAAATATATTAAAGATTCTTTTAAAGAGGCGAAATTGGGAAGCAGTATGATTTCCCGTATATTTACCGGAGCGATTTTTCAGACATGCTTCCGGGTTTCTGCAAAACAAAGATCCTGCTTTTCGCGGCCATTCTTCTGCTTTCTGCCTGCTCGGGCAATGTGATGCAGACGACCGTATTTTCGGACGGATTCCAGCAGCTTGAATCCGGAGCTGTTCCCTTCAATGATCCCTCCGATCCGGCGGTGTATTATATTCCCGAACGGGGACAACTGGGAGAATGGTCTCTGGCCGCAAGTTTCAGGTATGAGGGATTCGGTGAGGCATGGCAGATCAGGGGGGAAGAGGGGGACCATTACCTTGCACAGACATTTACCAACCTGAATGCGCAGTATGAACCGCTGAGCCTGATCACCCATCCAATGATCGTCGCAGGGGATACACTCTGGCGGGATTATACCCTGGATGTGGAGTTCACACCCATGGACAAATTCGACAAATGCGGGGTGGTGTTCCGGTACCACCACCCTGCCAGCTATTATTTCTTCGGGATCGAGGGAAATACGGTCACCCTGAAACTCATCCAGCAGCCGGTCACTCCCCTTCGTCCCATCGAAAAGATATTGAATATCAAGCCCCTGGTGTGGACGCCGGGCGACCGGTTCCATGCGGTGGTTTCGGTGCGGAAGGGCGACATTCATGCCATCCTCAATGACTCCGTCAGCATGTATGCCAGGGACCAGGCCTATCCTTCGGGGAAGATCGGGCTGCTCTCCGATCTTCCTGCCCGCTTCCACCGGGTGGAGGTGAAGCTGCTGAGAGGGGAGCAGCGCCGCCTGAACAGGAGGAGAAGACAGATCGAGAGGAGAACGGATTACAGGATCGCGGAGCACCCGGTCATGGTCCGGTGGAAAAAGCTTGAAACACCCGGGTTCGGAACGGATCAGAACATCCGGCTGGGGGATCTGAACGGGGACGGGAACAAGGAGATTGTCCTGGTCCGTGCCGGATTGGGTGAAGGGGGAGGACCGGGACCGGTCCGGCTGATCAGCGCGATGGACCTGGAAGGGGAATTGATCTGGCAGTTTGGGGATCCGGCTTCTGAACAGGTCGCCCTCGGGGTGGAACAGCCTGTCCAGGTTCATGATCTGGACGGGGACGGGAAGCGTGAGGTGATTTATTTCGACAGGGGCTGGATCCGGATCCTGAACGGCCGCACCGGTGCCCCGGTGAGAAGCAGGAGGCTGCCGTCAGCCCCGGAATCAATCTGTTCCCTCAGCTTCGGAGACCTCCTTGGCACCGGCCGGGACAACTGCATCCTGCTGTCGGACAGGGATCACAGCATCATGGTGCTCAACGAGAAGCTGGAAATCCTGTGGGATAAGAAGCTGGAGAACGGGTCACAGCCGCTGGTGTACGATATGGACGGTGACGGTTCCCCGGAAGTGCTGACGGGGTACACCGCATTCGGGCCCTCCGGCGGACGGTTGTTTGATGCAGGTGCATTTATCGGGGACCGGTGCAACGGGGTTTCGGGATACGAATTGAACGGGGACGGAGGAAATTTGCCCTGCCTTGTATATGCGGCGGGGGACTGGGGCCTGCTTTATTTTGATCTCAGCGGGAACCTCCTCAAACAGCACACCATGGGCCATGTCCGTTATTTCAGCGTGGCCAACTTCAGCGCCGAAGAGCCGGGACTGGAAATCGTCACCTCCAACCAGTGGGGGAGCGACGGGCTGATGCATATCACGGATGCAACCGGGAAAATCAGACACAGGTTCATGGTTTCTTCCGGACTGAACAGGTGCGTGCCGGTGAACTGGAAAGGGGACGGGGAAGAGTTTTTTATTACCGGCACGGATACGGTGTCCGGTGGACTCTATGACGGTAACGGGATGCTGGCCGTGGGTTTTCCGTCGGACGGACACCCGGAACTGTGCTACCTGGTACAGGACATGACCGGGGACGCGCGGGACGAGATCCTGGTATGGGACCAGGAATCATTATGGATCTATACCCAGGAGAACAATCCGAGAATGGGGAACACCTATCAGCCGAAGCGCATCCCGCTGTATAACCACTCGGTTCATCAGATGGACCATTCACTGCCCGGATGGTGACCCCGGTGCAATACTTTGTGATAAAATCAGGAGGGCATACCTGAATATTTGTTATATTGCATGGAACCAGATCCGATTATGCCTAGTTTTGGCACGAACTTTGTTTCATAAATAGTAAAAAAACAAGATGCAAAAAACACCGGGAGGAATCATTATGAAAACATTAACATTTGCCTTACTTGGCTCAGCATTGATCCTGGCTTCCTGCAGCTCATCCAGATATACCGCATCACGCGAATACGATGATGTGTATTACAATCCGGATGATGTTGTAAGTCAGGCGCCTGTTGTGACTCAGGGTCCCGTTGTGACGGCCGGAGAAGCCATGGCTGCACAGCCTGTTCCCAGGGAGCCGGTGTATACCGAACCCGATGGATACCAGGAAGAGGGACTGAGTGACTATGAAAGATACAGGATGGAGAAAGAAGCTGAAATGCTCGGTGAAACCTACGAACCTCAGGGAAGTGAGGCCGCGTATGCGTCCCAGTATGATCAGTATGATTCCATCAACCAGGTTTCGCAGTACGGCGAGGAAAGTGCACCGGTGATCGTGAACAATTATAACTATTATTACGATCCCAACGATTACTATTACTCCTCAAACCTGCGGAGATTCTCGGACTACTACTACGGATGGGATTACTATGATCCTTACTACACCAGTCTCTACTGGTACACCGGACGTCCCAGGCACTGGGGGATGCATATCGGATGGGGGTATCCGGGATGGGGATTCAGCTATTCCTACGGATGGCCCTACAGGTATTCATACTATCCTTCATACTGGGGCTGGGATTACTACGGTTTTTATGACCCATGGTATTATTCCTATTATTCACCCTGGTACTACGGGGGCTACGGGTATTCTCCGTACTACAGGGGATCTTACTGGAACGGATACTATTCCGGGTATTACCACGGGTACCATGACCGGTTCGGATCTTCCCGCAGCTACCTGTACGGCAGGATGGACAACAGGCATTATTACGGATATTCGAGGGGATCGGATGCGCGGTACGGCGGATCAAAAGGATCTACCTACCTTGATCCGAAATACAGGGACCGTTCGGAATCATCCCGCACCTCGGGTGTGACCAGGGAGTCCTCCTCGGTGAGGGATCCCGGTGCGACCAGGACGAACACGGGCGTCACCCGCGATACCAGGCAGGGTACGGATCAGGTCCGCACCCCCCAGAGGACCCAACAGGGCGATGTGAGGAGGAGCGATGCTCCCGGCACGGTGAGAACGACCAGGACCACTCCGCCCACGGAGGTGCAGCGGCGCACGAACACAAACCAGCAGAGAACCTACACGCCCAGTTACAGCAAGCCCCGCACGAGCACAACGCCCAGTTATAACAGGAGTACAACTCCCAACCGCAGCCGCACATATACGCCGCAGCAGGGGAATACTCCCAACAGGAGCAGCAGCTACTACAACAGGAGCAGCAGCCCGAACCGCAGCTCCGGTTCATACAGCCGGCCCAGCAGCCCGAGCCGCAGTTCCGGTTCCTACAGCCGGCCCAGCAGCCCGAGCCGCAGCTCCGGATCCTACAGCCGCTCTTACAGCAGTCCGAGCCGCAGTTCCGGATCCTACAGCCCCTCGAGCAGCAGTCCGAGCCGGAGTTCCGGATCCTACAGCCGCTCAAGCAGCAGTCCGAGCCGCAGTTCCGGATCCTACAGCCGCTCAAGCAGCAGTTCGAGCAGCAGCTCAAGGTCTTCAAGGCGATAACCAACTGTCACAAATGGCCGGGTCCCGTTAAGGGCACCGGCCATTATTTCACAAATTAAAAGAGGAATGCTATGAAAAGGTTGTTATTTATAGCCGTGCAACTCGTGTTTTCAATTGCAGCTGTGAACGCGCAGAACGAGATGCAGGCACTGCAATATTCCCGGTACGATCCCTTTGGAACAGCGAGGTTTGCGGCGCAGGGAGGAGCCATCGGTGCCCTGGGAGGTGATTTCTCATCCATCCTGGCCAATCCGGCGGGTCTCGGTTTTTACCGCAGTCCGGAAATCTCTTTTTCCCCCTCTCTGTACTGGGTGAACACCGAGGCGAATTACCTGGGAAGCACCACCGGTGATTCCCGGCTCATCTTCAACCTGGGAAGCTTCGGCCTGGTATCCGCCAGGGACATGAAAAACAGGGGTGGCCTGGAGGGGGCTGCCTTTTCCTTCGGGTACAACACCCTGGTGAATTTTAACCAGCGGTCCACCATGAGCGGGATCAACCAGGGCAGCTCGATGCTGGATGATTTCGCGTGGCACGCCAATGCGGATCCCGATGATCTGAGTCCCTTCTACGAGCAGCTCGCATTTGACACCTACCTCCTGCCATACGACTCCGCTGCAGGTGCATTCTGGCACGACATGCAGTATGACGGGTACGGACAGGAGCAGTACAGGATGTCGGAACTCCAGGGGTACATCGGGGAGTATTCCTTCTCCGGGGCATTCAACTTCAATAACCTGATCTATTTCGGAGCCACCCTGGGAATCCACGCGGTCCGCTTCAACGAACAGATCTACCACGAAGAGACCGACCTGGACGACCAGGTGGTCGACTTCGAGAACTTCCGCTTCAGGGAGTTCAACTCCACCCGGGGCTGGGGATACACAGCCCGGTTCGGGCTGATCATCCGGCCGACACAGCTGTTCAGGGCAGGGGCCACCTTCCAGATCCCCACCTTCTACCGGCTGACCGATGAAAAGACCACCGACATGAATTCCTACTGGGACAACGGATCGGGCATTCCCGATGAGGCGGCCACTTCGCCGGACGGACTCTACGATTATGAGCTGAAAACCCCGTTCAGGGCCAGTGTGCAGGCTTCCCTGATCCTGTTCAAGATGGCCACCATCTCGGCTGCTTACGAATATGTTGACTATTCATCGGCCAGGCTTGATGCCTACGATTACAAGTTCTTTGATGAAAACGACCGCATCCGGGAGGACTTTCAGTCCACCCACAACATCAGTGCGGGTGCCGAACTCCGGATGGGAGTGCTGTATGTCAGGGCGGGAACCCGTTACCTGATGAGTCCCTTCAGCGATCCCAGGAATGATGCGGATGTGTGGGTATATGCAGGCGGTCTGGGTGTCAGGAACGACCGGATCTCCTTCGATGTGGGGTTCACCCATGCCCGCACTTCTGAGGTGTACGGTTTGTATGCCATTGAACCCGGTGTGAACGAGGTTTCCCTCAACGATATCCGGCGGAACAACCTGATGTGCACCCTTGGATTCAGGTTCTGAGGCTTTTTTCAAGCAGGGGAAGGGTGTTGTACCCTTCGTTGAAGAGCAGGTCCAGTATACTCAGGTTGGGGATGAACCCGTGGCGGTCTGAAAAAACCTGGTGGTAGGGCACGGCCCTGAAAAGCGGATCATGGATCCCGGGATCACGTTTGGGATGGATCATACACCTGGGATCCGTTTGTTCCACAATGGTTGAAAACGACCCGGAATACTGAACGGGGATCTCCCTCCCGAGAACGGACAGGCAAAGGATGATCAGTTCCCTGTTCAGGTCGATCAGGAACCCGTGGCGCTTCTCGTAGAATAGAGCCAGTTCATCCCTGACATACTGGAAAAACGGGGATGCCGCATATGCCGCCACCAGGCTCCTCCAGTGGATTTTTCGCCAGGGGGTGTCCTCATCGGGCCGGATGTCCTTCATCAGGGTTTTTACACCCCTTCTTCTTTTCACCGGGATCGAAAGTGCAAGCGGGCCGTTTGGCCCCACGATCACGCACCGGTTCCTGAAGGTCTGCTTGGCATAGTGCTCATGCTGTTCCAGGACGATCTTTTCTTCCCTGACCAGCCGGGCGAAGTAATTGATGGGGCCGTTGTACAGTGCCGGGTAGACCAAGATTTTCCGAGAACTATTTGTCGGCTCTTACAATTCTGAACATCCGGTTCCACCTGATCCCGCCATACTCCTTGTCCACACTCAGCCAGATCAGCCTGGGTTTCCCGATCACATGGTCCTCCGGGACGAAACCCCAGTACCTGGAATCGGCCGAGTTATGGCGGTTGTCCCCCATCATGAAGTAATAATCCATCCGGAAGGTGTAGGTGCTGGCTTCCCGGCCGTTGATCAGGATCCTGTCGCCCGAGACCTCCAGTTCATTTCCCTCATATGCCTCGATGATCCGCCGGTACAGTGGCAGGGTGAGGGAGTTGATCTCCACGGTTTCTCCCTTCTCCGGTACGGTCAGGGGACCAAAAAACTCCATGTTCCAGGGGTACCGTGCATCATGGGGGAAAATATCCCGGTCAAATTTCCCCGGCTCCTGCAGGTTCATGGGTTCCACTTTTATGATACCCGGCAGGGTGCTGATCTGTCCGGCAACATGCACCGTGAGCGGGAACACATAATTGGGGTTGTTCCTCACATCGGCAAGGTCCCTGCTGATCCCGAAGGGCTCCAGCGACCTGGGATTGATGGGGGTGCCGTTGGTGGTGACCGTGTACCACCGCTGCAGTCCTTCATAGTCCTTCTGCCGTTCGCCGTTCACGAACACGTTGTTGTTCACCACCTCCAGTGTCTCCCCGGGAATGGCCACACATCTTTTGATGTAATTGTCCCTCCGGTCCACCGGTCTGGTTTCCACGTCATATTTCTGTTGGATCTGGTTCCGGACATACTGTTCGTATACATGCCGGGGACGCGTGCGGTTGTTCCTGGCCTGGTCGGCGAGCATCAGTGAATAGGTTTCATCCCTGATCAGGTCGTAATAATCAAAGTTGCCTTTGGCATATACCCGGTGGTCCGATTTTTCAAGGGCCACCGTATCCGATGCGGGAAAATTGAAGACCACAATGTCGTTCCTTTTCACTTCTCCGAATCCTTTCAGCCTTTTGTACGGGCGTTTGATCCATTCCAGGTATGACCGTTTCCCCAGGACGGTGTTGGGAAGGAAGGGAATCGCCAGCGGTGTGTTCGGTGTGCGTGGTCCGTATGCAAGCTTGCTCACATAGAGGTGGTCCCCCACCAGAAGGGTCCCTTCCATAGAAGGGGTGGGGATCTTGTAGTTTTGGAAAAGGAAGATGTTGATCAGGGAAACGGCGACCACCGCAAAGATGAGTGCATCGAGCCATTCCACGAGTACATGGTTCTTTTTCTTCCGGCTTTTCCAGAATGTCCAGTTGACCTTTTTGCTCACGTAGATGTCATAGATGACCGGGATCCCCAGGAGAAACCACCAGTTGCGCAGCCAGATGACAAAAAGGATGTAGAGGGTGACCGCTACTCCGAATCTGAAATATCTGTGCTTCAGTATTTTCTTTAAGTCCATTGCATCGTGTTATTTTACGGGGCTAAAGATACGTTCTTTTCTCAAACCTTCAAGTCCCCGTTTATCGGGTTCGATGGAAAGCCAGATCAGCACCGCCTTCCCCAGGAGATGGTCCTCCGGGACGAATCCCCAGTTCCTTGAATCTGCCGAATTGTGGTGGTTATCCCCCAGCACAAAATAGTAATCCATCTTCACCCGGTAATCGCTGGATGGTTCACCGTTGATGAGGATCCGGTCGCCCTCCGCCCTGAGCTCATTGTGTTCGTAGACCTCGATGATGCGCCGGTACAGGGGCAGGTTCCCAGGGGTCAGCCGGAGGGTGTCTCCCCTGGCGGGGATCCTCAGGGGACCGAAATGATCTGCCGTCCATCTGTACAAATCACTGTGCGGAAATATTTCCTGGTTCTGGAATGACAGCATGGGCTCCACATACTGCTTGATGCTCCTGACCTGCTCACAGGAGCGAAGGTGTTCCCGTTTCTCTTCGGTCAGGTACATCACATGGAGCGAATTCACGGGGTTGTAAGTGACCGTGGTCTTTTTGATCTGCAGGGAATCAAGCAATTTGTCGGGAAGCGGTTCGCCCCTGGTGGTGACATAGTGCCTGAACTTTTTCCCGGGAGGATTGGGCCTCGGTTTGCCGTTCACATAAAGGCTGCCCTCCTTGATCAGGACCGTATCCCCGGGGAGGGCCACACATCTTTTGATATAATTCTCCCGCTTGTCGGCCGGATGGGTGACGATCCCGAAACGGGAACGGATATAATCCCTTCCGTACTGCCTGACCAGGGAGTAATAGTTCTGTCCGGGGTACTGGACCACCATGGTATCTCCCTCCGGGAAGTTAAAAACGATGACATCGTCCCGCCTGACCCGGGAGAAGCCCTTTAGGCGCCTGTAAGGCAGCTGAATCCGTTCCGAATAGGATTTCTTTCCTCCCGGAAGCTTGTTATGGAAAAAAGGAATTGCCAGCGGGGTATTGGGTAGCCTGGGTCCGTATGCAAGCTTGCTCACAAAAATAAAGTCACCTGCGAGCAGTGACTCTTCCATGGAAGGGGTGGGGATCTTGTAGGCTTCCACGAAGAGGATCTTGATGGCGAGGGAGATCACCAGGGCCAGGACCAGCACTGCTGTCCACTCGATGGCTGCCTGCAGTTTCCGGGGCAGTCCGTATTTTCGCAGCGTCCAGTCGGTTTTCCGGGTGATGAAGAGATCCAGCAGAACCAGGTTGAACAGGAGCAGGTACCAGCATCTGATCCAGATCACGACCAGGGTCCATGCGAGGAGGAGGACTGCAAAGACCGGGTACCTCCAACGCGATCGCTTCATCGGGGTCACAGTTTGAGAAGCTCCTTCATCCCGAACACACCGGATTTTCCCCTGATGAATTCAGCGGCCATCAATGCACCCATTGCGAATGCATCCCTCGATTTTGCCTCGTGGCCCAGGGTCAGCAGGTCCACTTCCGATTCGTACCGGATAAAATGTTGACCCGTTACCTCGCCTTCACGGACCGATTCCACGGGCACGGAACCCTCTTCCGTCGCGGTCCCGGGATGCCATCGGTTGATGCGGCTGCTCTTTTCGATGATCTGTCCCGCCAGGGTGAGGGCTGTTCCGCTGGGTGCATCCAGCTTGTGGATGTGGTGCACCTCCTTCAGGGCAACCCTGTAACGGGGGAAACGGTCCATGATCCCGGCCAGCTGCTGGTTCAGCGCAAAGAGGATGTTCACGCCGATGCTGTAATTGCTCGCATGGAACAGGGCCCCTCCTTTTTCCTGGCAGTATTGCCGGATCTCTTCCATGCGCTCGTTCCACCCGGTGGTTCCGGTGACCACTGGGATCCCCTGTTCCAGGCAGGCAAGAACATTGCCGGGGCCGGAATCCGGCGATGTGAATTCAACGGCCGCATCCACCTCCGAAAGCCTTTTCCCTCCGAGTTCATCCCTGTTGTCCAGGTCAATGATCAGGGGGAAGGTGTGTCCCAGCTCTTTCCCGAGAGATTCAATGGCCCGCCCCATTCTGCCATAACCGATGATCGCAATCTTCATCTGCCGTGTGTTTGGTTGACGGATCAAAAGTACTGAATCCCTTCGAGAGCGGGAAAATAAAAACAGGGTGGGGATTATTTGACCTTCTTCAGGATGGCTTCAAATGCTTCCGGGTCATTCATGGCGAGGTCAGCGAGCACTTTCCGGTTGATCTCGACCCCCGATTTGCCCAGCTTTCCCATCAATTCTGAATAGGACATTCCGTGGGCGCGGGCCGCCGCATTGATCCGCTGGATCCACAGCGCCCTGAATGCTGACTTTTTCTTCCTCCTGTCGCGGTAGGCATAGGTAAGGCCTTTTTCATAGGCGTTCTTGGCCACGGTCCAGACATTCTTTCTGCGGCCAAAGTACCCCTTGGTCCTCTTCAGGATCTTCTTCCTTCTCTGCTTAGAAGCGACGGAATTAACTGCTTTTGGCATTTTCTTTCATTTTTCGGATGAGGGCGGCCAGGTCAGGCACTTCAGGCTCCGCATCCCGGTGAAACATATAAACCTGGTAAAGATGATCGATCGCTTATTTCATGGCCAGCAGACGCTTGATGTTCTGCTTGTCCGCCTTGTCCACCTCGCCGAAATAGGTCAGGTTCCTTTTGCGCTTGGTGGATTTCTTCGTGAGAATATGGCTCTTGTAAGCGTGCTTTCTCTTTATTTTACCGGTACCGGTCAGCGTAAACCGCTTTTTGGCACCTGTATTTGTCTTCATTTTCGGCATTTTTCCAACCCTTTTATCTGGTGCGTTACTATTTTTTCTTTTGCTTGGGCGCGAGAAACATGGTCATCCGCTTTCCCTCGAGTTTCGGCAGCTGTTCCACCTTGCCCACTTCTTCAAGGTCCTGGGCCAGCCTGAGCAGCAGGATCTCTCCCTTTTCCTTGTAAAGGATGGACCGCCCTTTGAAAAAGACGAACGCTTTCAGTTTGGCACCATCTTCAAGGAATTTCTGGGCATGCTTCAGTTTAAAATTGTAATCGTGCTCGTCTGTATTTGGCCCGAACCGGATCTCCTTCACCACGATCTTCGTGGTTTTGGCCTTCATTTCTTTCTGTTTCTTTTTCTGCTGGTAAAGAAACTTCTGATAATCAATGGCTTTACACACTGGGGGATCCGCTTTCGGAGAGATTTCAACCAGGTCAAGATCCAGTGAATCAGCCACCTTCAGGGCTTCCTTCAAAGGAACGATTCCCGGGTTCTCAATGTTGTCTCCCACAAGCCGGACCATGCTGGCACGTATCTGTTCGTTGGTCCTGAATGAGATTCGGTCTTTGCTGCGGTTATCTCCGCCTCTTTTGCGATAATAACCAGGTCCTGCTATGGCAAATTCCTCCTATTCTTTAGTTAAACATCTGTTTCTGAAACCTTCAGCTGATTGCGGACTTCCGCCTGCAAGGTGCGGGCAAATTCCTCCATCGGCATCACCCCCTGATCTCCTTCTCCCTGCCTGCGCACGGATACCGTGCCGCTTTCCCGCTCCTTTTCTCCCACGATCAGGAGATAAGGAATTCGCTTTAACTCATTATCCCTGATCTTTTTACCGATCTTTTCGTTCCTCCCGTCAACCAGGGTGCGAATATCGTAATTTTTCAGGAAATTTGAAACTTTTTCCGCATAATCCTCATATTTTTCACTGATGGGCAGGATCACCGCCTGGTCGGGTGCCAGCCATAGGGGGAATTTTCCGGCTGTATGCTCGATCAGTACGGCCACAAACCGTTCCATGGACCCGAAGGGCGCACGGTGGATCATTACAGGCTGGTGTTTCTGGTTGTCCTCCCCGATGTATTCCAGTTCAAACCGTTCGGGCAGGTTGTAGTCCACCTGGATGGTCCCCAGCTGCCATTTCCGGCCGAGCGCATCGCGGACCATGAAATCCAGCTTGGGCCCGTAAAATGCGGCTTCACCTTTTTCCACCGTATACTCCATGCCTTTCTCGTCCACCGCCTCCAGGATGGCCTGCTCTGCTTTCTCCCAGTTTTCTTCCGTCCCGATATACTTCTCCATGTGATCCGGGTCCCGGAGGGAGACCTGGGTCGTGAAATCATTGAAATCCAATGTGTTGAAGATCAGAAGCACGATGTCGATCACCTTCTTGAATTCCTCCTTCAGCTGGTCGGGCCTGCAGAAGATATGGGCATCGTCCTGCGTAAAGCCCCGTACCCGGGTGAGCCCGTGCAGTTCACCGCTCTGCTCGTACCGGTAGACGGTCCCGAACTCGGCCAGGCGGACCGGTAGATCCCGGTAGGACCTGGGTTTGGAACGGTAGATCTCCAGGTGGGCCGGACAGTTCATGGGTTTCAGCAGGAACTCCTCGCCCTCCTGGGGGGTATGGATGGGCTGAAAGCTCTCTTTCCCGTATTTTTCATAATGCCCGGAAGTGACCCACAGCTCTTTCTGTCCGATGTGGGGGGTGATCACCTGTTCGTAACCGTGCTCCCGCTGGACCTTCTTTAAAAAATTCTCCAGCCGTTCCCTGAGCTGTGCACCCTTGGGCAGCCACAGCGGCAGTCCCTGTCCGACCCGCTGGGAAAAAGTGAACAGCTCCAGTTCCTTCCCCAGTTTCCGGTGGTCCCTCAGTTTTGCCTGCTCGAGCATCTCCAGGTGCTCCTCGAGCATTTTTTGTTTGGGGAAGGTGACCCCGTAAATCCTGGTCATCTGCTTCCTGTGCTCGTCCCCCCGCCAGTATGCCCCCGCCACATTGATCAGTTTGATGGCTTTGATGGGGGAGGTGTCCGCCAGGTGCGGCCCCCTGCACAGGTCGGTAAAATTGCCCGAATGATAGAATGAGATGGTCCCGTCCTCCAGTTCCCCGATCATCTCCGTTTTGTATTCATCTCCTTTCTCCCCGAAGAAGTCCATGGCCTTTTCCTTGCTTACCTCCTCCCTCCGGAAAGGGTGCTTCATGGAGGCGATCTCTTTCATTTTGTCCTCGATCCTGGGAAGGTCCGCATCGGTGATCACCACGTCATCACCCGGATCCACGTCATAGTAAAAACCGTTCTCAATGGCCGGTCCGATCCCGAACTTGGTGCCGGGATAGAGCGTCTCAATGGCCTCCGCCATCAGGTGTGCCGACGAGTGCCAGAATGCATGTTTCCCGTCCGGATCCTCCCATTTGTTCAGCCTGATGGTTGCATCGGAGCGAATGGGCCTGGTCACGTCCTTCACCTCCCCGTTCACGGTGACGGACAGTACTTCCCTGGCCAGGCTGTTGCTGATGCTCCTGGCGATGTCCAGTCCTGTCACCCCCGCTTCATACTGCTTTACCGAACCGTCCGGAAATGTGATGTTGATCATTGCTTCTTTCAATTTGAAAACCTGGCAAAGATAACAATAATGCCTGTATCCTAAAGGTTCTCAAGGATAAAACCGGTCATCCGCGTGTAGAGGTGGTAGGTGGTGTTCCCTCCGCTGATGCCGTGGGCTTTGTTGGGGTAAAACTGCATCTCGAACTGTTTGTCGGCCTGAACCAGGGCTTCCGCGAAATCCATGGAGTTCTGGAAATGCACGTTGTCATCCCCGGTGCCGTGGATCAGCAGGAATTTTCCCTGAAGCCCCTCCGCAAAATGGACGGGGGAGTTGTGGTCATAACCTTCGGGGTTTTCCTGCGGGGTCCGCATGAATCGCTCGGTGTACACCGTATCATAATACCTCCAGGAGGTGACCGGCGCCACAGCGATGCCCATCCGGAAGAGCCCTCTCCCCTTGGTCATGCAGAGGCTGGTCATGAATCCCCCGTAGCTCCAGCCGAAGATCCCGATGCGCGCCTCATCCACATGGTCCAGCTTTGCGAACCACCCGGCAGCTTCCACCTGGTCGATGGTTTCCAGTTCTCCCAGCCTCATGTAGGTGGCCTTCCGGAATTCCTCACCCCGGCCGTTGGTACCCCTGTTATCCACACACGCCACGATGTATCCCTGCTGCACAAGCATCTGGAACCAGGGATTCCTGCCTCCCCAGGAATCGGTCACGTTCTGTGATTCGGGTCCCCCGTAAACATATATGAACAGCGGGTATTTTTTTCCCGGATCGAAATCCGCGGGTTTCATCATCCAGGCGTTCAGCTCCTGTCCGCTTTCCGTAGACACTGTCAGGAATTCAGTTTCCACGAAACCGTACCGGCGGATGGTGTCCCTGAGCGCCGCATTGTCTTCCAGGATCCTGATCAGGCTGCCGTCCCTGCGGTGGAGGGTGTATTCCGGGGGGGTGTTGGCCGTGGAGTGGGTGAGGATGTAGTATTCGAACGACTGGCTGAAATCGGCGCGGTTCGTTCCCTTTTCCGTGCTCAGCTGCTTTTTCCGCTTCCCGTCCAGCCGGATGGAGCAGAGGTGCCGTTCCAGGGGCGACACTTCACAGGAGGTGTAGTACAGCAGCCCCTCCTTTTCATCATACCCGACGAAATCGTCAATGTCATACGGTCCGGAGGTGATGGGGCTGATGACGCCGTTCACAAAATCGTACAGGTAGAAATGAAAGTAGCCATCCCGTTCACTGATCAGTATAAAGTGTTTATTGTCAGGTAAATAGGTAATCGTGTTGTCCGAAGCTTCGGAAATGTAATACTTGTTCTCTTCCCGGTAGACCACCCGTGATTCGCCGGTGGCCGCATCCGCATGCAGGATCTCAAGCTGGTTCTGGAGCCTGTTCAGGCGCATGATGCTGAGCACCTCCGGATCCTTCGTCCACTTGATCCTGGGAAAATAGAGGTCGGTCGCTTCCCCTGTATCCATGGTTCTGGTTTCGCCGGATTCCAGGTCGTATACATGGATGGAAACCACCGAGTTCTCTTCCCCCGCCTTGGGGTATTTGAACCGGTAGGCCTTGGGGTAAAGCTCCCCGAACACGGTCATGTGGAATTCCCTGACCCGCCGCTCATCGAAGCGGTAGAAGGCGATCTTTTTTCCGTCGGGTGACCAGTAAAAACCCTGTGCAAAGCCGAATTCCTCCTCGTATACCCAGTCGGGGGCCCCGTTGATGATCTTATTCTTCTCCCCGTCGAACGTGATCTGCTTTTCCGCGGACTCATTCATATCCCTGATGAACAGGTTGTTGTCCCTTACAAATGCCACCCGTGAGCCATCCGGCGAAATGGTCCCGAGCTGCTGTCTCCCTGTTTCTGAAACCGGACGAAGGGTTTTCTCCGGAATGTCATAGACCCAGTAATCGGCATAATAGGAGCGGCGGTAGATCCTTTCCCGGTTTGTTTCGATCAGGATCTTTTCCTCGCTTTCATCGAAACTGTACCCGCTGAAGCGGTCGATCCGGTCAAACCGGTCCGCATCGAACAGCACCTCGGTCAGTTCCCCGGTGAGGTAGCTGTACTTCTCGATCCGGCTGCCGCTGCGGATGGTATAATGCAATCCGTCTTTCATGGAACTGAGCCCCGACAGCCGTTCGGGTGAAAAGATCCCTTCCCGGTAGATATCCTCCAGGGTGATCTGCCTGGTTTGCTGTCCGGTCAGCTGTCCGGTCAGCATCGCACTCATGCCGGTCATCAGTACCAGCGTAAAAGTTATTCCTCTGTATATCGCCATCTTGACAATTTTTATGGATAATGATTTCAAAGGAAGAAAAAACAGGTTAGATTTGCAATGCCGCACTTTGGCATGTTATTTGAAAAACATTCATTAAAGTAGAACCTGAAAAACCAGACGCCATGAAACGCTTGCTATTCATATTAACCATCCTGCCGGTCATCCTGGCGGGCTGCCGCAAGGATCCTTACGCAGATGCATTCATTTCGCCCAATCCTGCCTATGTGGGGGAGGAGATCTATTTTGAGAACCTGTCCACCAACGCGGATCATTTTGAGTGGAACATGGGCGACGGCACCACTTATACCGGGGTGCACGTGACCCACTATTATGACGATCCGGGACTCTACCTGGTCAGCCTGAAGGCATTCGGGGAAAAAGGCGGGGTGAGCACGGCCTCCTTCGAAGTGGAGGTGATCGGCTCCACCCTGAAGATCATCGTGAAGGAGTACTATGATGAATATGTGGTCCCCAATGCCAGTGTGATCCTCTATCCCACACGGTATGATTGGGAGAATGAAACCAACCCGGTCCGGAGAACCGACGGAAACATCGACGAGAAAATCACCAACGGAGTCGGGGAATGCATCTTTACCGGGCTCAGTTACCAGCGCTACTATGTGGATGTGTATGAGGCGAACCACGACAACTACACGCTGGCAGCGGATGATTTTTACAGATACATCGAGACCCAGCTGCTGGAGCCGGGGTATGACCACACCTTTGTTGCCTACGTAGACTACTACGAGAGCACCGCCAAAAAATCCGCCTCCCGGTCGGCCCGGAAAGAGCTGATCCTGAAACAGGAAAGCATCGCCAAAGAAAGGCCCCTGAAGGAGAACAAGTTCAGCGTAAAGATTGAGAAATAATCCGCTAAAAAAATAGATACGGCTACACGGCCGAAACTGAAAAATTCATATATTTGCAGCCCCGGTACCGACCAAGGTTCCGGGGCTGTTCGTTGCCCAGATGGCGGAATTGGTAGACGCGCTAGTTTCAGGGACTAGTGTACGCAAGTACGTGCAGGTTCGAGTCCTGTTCTGGGCACTTTAAAGATTCACACATAAACCCGCGCTTTGTTCTGAAGTAGCGGGTTTTTTTATTCGCCCGGTATGGTTGCAAACTACAAAGTGAGAGTCCCGAATGCACTTTAATTGTGGGAGGCGTTGGCTTAAGGCGATGTTATCCACCGTGAGGTGGAGTCTGAAAGAAGCCGGAAGCAAAGATTAGCTCAGACGAACAGGAATGGGATACAACACCTGCGAATCGGAATCATAATAATTCGTAGTCGTATTAATATCGTGTTATTATTTAATAAAATCCTCTTATAGGTCAATATGGATGATCAATACATTTGTTCTTCAGATAGGACGTATATCAAAAAACTGAAATGCTATATAAAAGGAACAGTTAGTGAGCAGGAAAATGATCCTGACAGCGACAAAAGAATGGTTCAACAGTCGTCGCCAAAGGATACAGCAATCCTTACTCGAAGGCAACAATATTCCGAACGGGACAATTCAGATAAGCCTTCAGCTGTTCACGGCAATAGTAAGATGCAATACACGTCAGGATGGGGGTATTTGTCTGGGATAGCTAAACCGGGAACACATTCTAATACTGCCTGGGGGGTTAAATTATGCGAACGCATTGGCGCCGAGCTCACAGACTAAGTTCCCCTTAGCTTTGCTGAGGGATTAGCGAGCACAATTATTATTAACAATCAATCGATGATTCCTCCGACCGACGCGATTCATGGCAAAAAAAATTCTTCGGACCTCTCGTTGGTGCATAGGAACTTTTATTGTGTATTTTTAAATGCTCAACCGGACCCTGAATCCATTGCCACTTTCATGATGCAGGGGAGAAGGATTTGTTATTTATGCTCAAAGCGAACAGTTGATCATGAAGAAAAAAGCATACTCATGCGGTCACTCATTGACCCGACGCTCGTTCTTTCATTCCGCTGCCCTTACCGGAATCGGTCTCGCCGTTATACCTTGTCTCTCATTCGGTCATTCAGGGAAACAACAGCTGGTGAGGCTGGGAATGATAGGAGTGGGAGGCAGGGGCAGGAATCACCTGCGTAACCTGCTCAACCGTGAGGACGTGCTGGTCCCCGCGATCTGTGACATTGACCCGGAGGCCATCGAAAAATCCCAGGCCATGATCCGCCAGGCCGGTCATACCCCTGCTGCGGTATACGACCGGGATGAATATGCCTTTCTGAGTCTCCTGGAACGCCAGGATATCGAAGGG
>JAXGMU010000053.1:0-23427 GCA_040768485.1 Bacteroidales bacterium | reverse complement strand
GAACTCACAAAGATATTGATTATGTTTGTTATTTGAAAAACAGAACCCTATTTGAACGCATTATAAATTGAGGGGTTCTTGTCCCTGATTGATTATCTTTAACGATATTAATTGCCATGGCGCTGGTAAGAAAAGAGATCAGGATCTGCATGGGGAGTTCCTGCTTCAGCAGGGGGAACCGGCATACCCTGCAGCTGATCCAGAAATACCTGAAAGACCATCAACTGGAGCGCGACGTTGTACTGAAGGGGAGCCACTGTTTAGACCAGTGCAGCAATGGCCCCATCCTGAAAATCGACTCCAGGGTTTATGAGAATGTGAACCGGGATAATATCATTGAGATCCTGGAAGAGGAACTGGGAGATCTTTAACCGACAAAAGATGGAAGCCCTTCTGAAGGTCAATGAGGATAAATGCATCGCCTGTTATGCATGTGTGCGGGCATGCCCTGTAAAGGCGATCCGCGTCAGCACCGGGAAAGAAAAGCCCGAGATCATCACCGGGCGTTGTATCGGATGCGGCAGCTGTGTTGCAGCCTGTGGCCCCGGGGCCATTGAGGTGAGGGACTCCAGGAGGGAGCTGAAACGCCTCCTGAAAAAAACGGAGCAGGTAGCCGCCCTGGTGGATCCTTCCATCGCCGGAGAATTCCCGGATATCACAGATTACAGGAAATTCGTGCAGATGCTCCGGACCCTGGGATTCGACCTGGTGCATGAAGTTTCCTTCGGGGCCGATCTGGTGGCCAGGGCTTACGGAGAATTGTTCGCCCACAGCAAGGGGAAATATTACATCATGACGAATGACCCCGTGACGGTGTCATATGTGCAGAAATACAGAACATCACTGATTTCAAACCTGGCGCCCATCCTGCCCCCGGCAGCTGCGACCGCCAGCGTGGTGCGGAAAATCACTGGCGAGGATCCCCGGATGGTATACATCAGTCCCCTCATCGCCAGCAAAAATGAGATCCTCGGTTTTGAAGGGGACAGCCGGATCGATCTGGCCATTACCTTCGTGGAGCTGCGGGAATTGTTCAGCGAGGCCGGGATCCACGAATCGGATCTTGAATACAGCGATTTCGACGAGCCGCTCGGATACAGGGGATCCCTGTTCCCTTTGGCCAACGGGATCATCCAGGCAGCCGGGATCAATGAGGAACTGACCGGTTCAAAAGTGATCACCATCGAGGGGAAGGGGATCATCGACGGCCTTGCTGAATTCGAGGAACACATCGGCACCATTAAAAGCCATTTCAATCTCTTTTACAAGGAATTCCTGATGGGCAGGGGGACCAGCCTGGGCGGCAAACGGTACCTGCGACGAAGTCACCTGATCAGATATGTGAACAAACGGTTCAGTACCCTGGACATGGATGCCTGGAAAGCGGCCATGGAGCGGTTCAGGGATGTGGACCTGTCCCGGGTTTTCAGGGCCGATGACCAGTCCCTACCCCTGCCCCCGGAGGAAAAAATTCAGCAAATCCTGAAGGAACTGGACAAGGAGGGTGAAACGAACGTGGGTTGCGGGGCCTGCGGCTACGCCAGTTGCAGGGATTTCGCCACCGCCATTGCACAGGGACTGGCCATTCCCGAAATGTGCAACACCTATGCCATCAGGAACCGCCAGGATCATATCAGGTCACTGAAGATCAGCAACGAGAAGCTGGCCCAGACCCAGGAGGCCCTCAAAAAATCGGAACGGGTGGCGCAGCGGGAGAAGGAGGCTGCCAGGGAGGCAGGCGAAATCGTCCGGCGAATGCTGCATAAACTGCCTTCCATGGTGGTGATCTGCGACAGGGACCTGAAGATCATCCAGACCAACCAGAGCTTCATCGAATTGCTGGGCGAAGAGGCCGCCGAGATCAACGAGGTTGTTCCGGGCCTGGCGGGAGCGGACCTGAAGACACTCCTCCCCTACCATTTTTACAACCTGTTCACCTACGTGCTCACACACAACGAATCCATCACCAACCGGGACCTTGACTATAATGATAAAATTTTGAATGTAAGTGTTTTCGTGATCGAGAAGGAGAAAATCGTCGGAGCGGTGATCAGGGACATGTCCGCTCCCGAGGTACAGCGTGAGGAAGTGGTCAAACGGCTTACAGAAGTCATCGACAAAAACCTGAGCCTGGTGCAGCAGATCGGGTTCATCCTGGGAGAGGGAGCCTCGGAAACCGAACGGATGCTCAACTCTATCATCGAATCCTACAAAACCCGCACCGATCTGAAAGGGCGATGAATGAGAAGTTCTATATAGAAGTCGCTTTTGATCAGCGGAATTACGGAGATGAGCGGATCTGCGGGGATGCGTTCATCAGCCGGAAGATCAAAGAGGAGAGCCGCACCATCGCCGTCCTTTCCGACGGGATGGGACACGGCGTAAAAGCCAACATCCTGGCCACCCTGACTTCCACCATGGCGATCAATTTCACCAGGGAACACAAGGCGGTGGAGAAGATCGCCGAGATGATCATGAATACCCTGCCCGTCTGCAGCGAACGCCGCATGAGCTACTCCACCTTCACCATCGTGGACATCGAGCATGAAGGCCTCACCACCATTCTCGAATACGACAATCCCCAGACCATCATCCTCAGGGACAATGCTCCCTTTAATCCCGGCTGGAACTGCCTCATTCTCCGGAGTGAAAAAAATGCCGGGAAAGAGATCCTCTCCTGCCAGTTCAGGCCCAGGAAGGAGGACCGGATCATTTTCTGCAGCGACGGGGTTGCACAGTCGGGGCTGGGAACGGAAAAGTACCCGCTGGGCTGGGGAAGGGACCGGATCGAGGAATACGCCATCCGGCTCATCGGGAACAGTCCGCGGATCTCCGCGGCAAGACTCACGTCCAGGATCGTGCAGATGGCGCACAGGAATGATGATTTCCGCTCCAAGGATGACACCACCTGTGCCTCGGTCTATTTCAGGCAGCCGCGAAAACTCCTCATCGTCACGGGTCCTCCCTATGAAAAGGAAAAGGACATGGAGCTTGCCGAAGCGGTCCGCATTTTCAGGGGCAGGAAGGTCATCTGCGGGGCAACCACCGCCGACATCGTTGCGCGCGAGCTGGGAGTTGAAATCGAGGATACGCTGGAATTTGAAGATCCGGAGCTGCCACCGGTTGCACGCATGGACGGGATTGACCTGGTGACCGAGGGGATCCTCACCCTCACCAAGGTGACCCGGCTCCTGAAGGATTATTCCCCGTCCCATGTGCCGGGGAAGGGACCGGCCGACCGGATCGTGAAGCTGGTCAGGGATAGCGACGAGATCCATATCATCATCGGCACCAGGGTGAACATTGCACACCAGGATCCCACCCTGCCCGTTGAGCTGGAGATGCGCAGGACGGTTGTTAAAAGAATGGCCCGGCTTCTTGAGGAGAAATTCCTCAAGGAGGTCTCCATCCGCTACATTTAGAACAATCTGTCCGTCTTGTTCGTATATTTCCTGGCACGTTTATTGATAATACAGATACACCCCTGCTGTCCGGTGATATCTGACAGAATGGCGGGACAATGAAATGCGAGGAGGATTTTACATGCAAGGTATTTTGAACGGTATTGGACATTTGATGATCCCCATTGACGAGGAAACAGAATATATTCCGCTGCTTTCCGAGGAAGAGGAAGAGGATCTGAAGAAAATGAGCATCCCCGATGTTCTTCCGATCCTGCCCCTGAGGAACACGGTACTTTTCCCGGGGGTGGTGATCCCCATCACCGTGGGAAGGGACAAGTCCCTCAGGCTCGTCCAGGAAGTCTACAGGAAAAACAAGATCCTGGGTGCGGTGGCCCAGAAGGACAGTTCCATCGAGGACCCTGAGTTCGAAGACATGTTCAGGGTGGGCACGGTGGCCCAGATCCTGAAGATCCTTGAGATGCCCGACGGCACCACATCGGTGATCATTCAGGGCAGGAAACGTTTTCAGATGGACGACCTGCTGACCAGCAAGCCGTACCATGCCGCCAAGATCACCCCGCTGGATGACGCCGATGAGAAACCGGACGGGGAAGCCAGGGCCGTTGCTGCGGCACTCAAAGAACTGGCTATCAAGATTATCCGGCTTTCATCCAACATTCCCACCGAGGCAACCTTCGCGGTGAAGAACATCGAGAGCCCCTCGTTTCTGATCAATTTCCTGGCCTCCAACAGCGAACTGTCCCTGAAGGAAAAGCAACAGCTATTGGAAAACAACAGCATCTCCAAACGGGGATTCACCCTGCTGGAACACCTCTCCAAGGAGGCACAGATGCTGGAACTGAAAAACGACATCCAGACCAAGGTAAAGAGCGACCTGGATCAGCAGCAGCGGGAATACCTTCTGCACCAGCAGATGAAGACCATCCAGGATGAGCTTGGAGGATCCCCGCAGGACCAGGAGGTGCATGAGTTCAGGGAAAAAGCGAAAAAGAAGAAGTGGAGCAGGGAAGTGGCGGCCGCATTTGAGAAGGAGCTTGAGAAATTTTCCAGGCTCAACCCGGCCACCGGGGAATATTCCGTCCAGGCCAATTATCTGCAGACCCTGATCGAGCTGCCCTGGAACGAATACACAAAGGATAACTTCAACATGAAAAGGGCCGGGAGGATCCTTGAAAAGGACCATTTCGGGCTCGAAAAAGTCAAGGACCGGATCCTGGAGCACCTGGCCGTTTTGAAGCTGAAAGGGGACATGAAATCTCCCATTCTGTGCCTGGTAGGCCCTCCCGGAGTGGGAAAGACTTCCCTTGGCAAATCCGTCGCCGAAGCACTCAACCGGAGGTATGTCAGAATGTCACTGGGCGGGCTGCACGATGAGGCGGAGATCAGGGGACACCGGAAGACCTATATCGGGGCCATGCCCGGAAGGATCATTCAGAACCTGAAAAAGGCCAGGTCCTCCAACCCCGTATTTGTGCTGGATGAAATTGACAAGGTGGGGAGGGACGCCCACGGAAATCCTGCCTCGGCTCTTCTGGAAGTGCTGGATCCCGAGCAGAACAGCACGTTCCATGACAATTTCCTGGAACTGGATTATGATCTGTCCAGGGTCATGTTCATTGCCACGGCCAATACCACATCAGGGATTCATCCGGCGCTGCTGGACCGGATGGAGGTGATTGACCTGTCGGGTTACCTGGTGGAGGAAAAAATAGAGATCGCCAGAAGGCACCTGATTCCAAAGCAGCTCGACAACCACGGACTCCGGCCCGGTCAGATCTCACTGCCCAGAAAGACCCTCGAATTCATGATCGAGGGTTATACCCGCGAGTCGGGGGTCCGGCAGCTTGACAAACAGATCGCCAAGGTGGTCCGGGTGGTGACAAAGCACATCGCATTCGAGGATTCCTATGAGAAATCCATTACCAAAAAGAAAGTGCTTGAGATCCTGGGGCCTCCCCGTTTTCTCAAAGAGAAACGGGACGAAAAAAGTTATGCCGGGGTGGTGACCGGACTGGCGTGGACGGCCACGGGCGGGGAGATCCTTTACGTGGAAACCTCTCTCAGTCAGGGCGAAGGAAAACTGACCCTCACGGGAAACCTGGGGGATGTGATGAAAGAATCTGCGGTCATTGCCCTTGAATACCTCAAATCACATGCATCTTCCCTCTCCCTGGATCCGAAACTGTTCCAGAAATACAATGTCCATGTACACGTTCCGGAGGGAGCCATTCCCAAGGACGGGCCCTCTGCCGGTGTGGCCATGATGACCTCCATCGCCTCGGCATTTACCCAGCGCATGGTGAGAAAAAACACGGCCATGACAGGAGAGATCACCCTGCGGGGCAAGATCCTTCCCGTGGGAGGCATCAAGGAAAAGATCCTGGCGGCAAAGAGGGCGGGGATCACCGACATTGTGATCTCAGCAGAGAACCGGAAGGATGTGGAGGATATCAAAGAGATCTACCGGGACGGACTGCGGTTCGTCTACGTGCACGAGATTTCAGAACTGATCGACTTTGCGCTCCTGAAAGAAAAGGTGGATGCGCCCATGCCCATCAGTTAACAGATCAATAATTTTGCGGTCTCGATCCCGTTTGGCTTCCTGATCTTTACAAAATATATTCCGCAGGGCAGCCCTTTCCCCTGAAGTTCGGAAATCTTGAATGAATCGTCTTCGGGGGTGCGGTGTTTGTATACAGGCATTCCCTCCAGGTTGAACACTTCGATCATGGGGTTTTCAGGTTTGGTTTAGCAGTGGTTTGTAAGGGGCTAATTTATGCAGCGGGAAAATGAAAGTAAAGGAAAAAACCACTTATTGTATGAAGGGGACACCCAGTCAGATGAACCGGTGATTTCTCTGTACGAACCCGGAAACCTGCTAAAAACCCGCCTCCAGCAACCTGATCTTCTGGGCCGGGATCTTGAGGTCACATACCTTGCCCGAATATTCCAGGGTGCAGGTGCAATTCTTCCGGTCCACGCGGGAAAGGTACTTGATATTGACCAGGTATGAGCGGCTCGCCCTGAAGAAGTTCCCGGACCCGATCAGCTCCTCGATCGTTCCCAGGTTGTGGGTGATCAGTTCCATCTTTCCGCTGAGCAGCTGCACGTGGGTATAATTTCCGTCTGCCTTGCAGTATACCACCTCGGAAGGGCTGACCAGGATGTATCCCGACCGGGTATTCAGCTTTATTTTCCCCGTTCCCGATGGCCGGAGCATTTCCATCATCCTGCTGAAATCCTGGACACGGTCCGACTGCAGCTTGTTTTTATAGCGCTGGATGGCTGAGATGAGTTCCTCCCTGTGCACCGGTTTCAGGATATAGTCGAATGCTGCGGTGCGGATGGCCCTGATGGCATAATTCTCATAAGCGGTCACAAAAATGATCCCTGGGTGATACCCTTCCAGGGCTACCTGGTCAATGAAGGCGAAACCATCCTTTCCCGGCATCTGGATGTCCAGGATGACCAGATCGGGATTTTCCCGTTTGGTGAAAAGGACCGCTTCATCCACGCTTCCGGCGAATCCGGACAGCTGCAGCTCTTTCTCATCCTGAAGCATGTATTTCAGCAGCTGCCGGGCTTCGGGTTCATCATCCACCACGAGTATTTTCAACGGTCGGTCCATTGTTGTGTTTCCTGCACGGGAAGGCCTTCAAACGGACATTCCACGGGCCCAAGATATAAAATTCCGGATGTTCGTTTGGTGCCCGTCGAATTTTTTTTTCATCTTCACTTCCGAAAACAGAACCGGTATGGATCGTTTCCAGCCCCACAGAACGACCGCCAGATTCGGCACGCTTCCGGTCTTTATGACCTCCATCTCCACCATCCTGGGGGCCATCCTTTTCCTGCGGTTCGGTTACGCGGTTGGTCACCAGGGCTTCGCCGGGGCAATCGGGATCATCCTGCTGGGTCATATGGTCACCCTCCCCACCGCCATGGCGGTGGCCGAAATCGCCACCAATCAGAAGGTCCAGGGCGGAGGAGCCTATTACATCATCAGCCGGTCGTTCGGACTGAACATCGGGGCCGCCATCGGCATCGCACTCTACCTGAGCCAGGCCATCAGCACCGCCTTCTATGTCATCGCCTTCTCCGAAGCCTTTGATCCGCTGATCCGCTATCTCCATGAGGCATACCACATCCCGCTGATCGATAAGAGGTGGATCGGCCTGATCAGCATGGGACTGCTTTCCGTGCTGATCCTCACCCGGGGGGCGAATGTGGGAATGAAAGCCCTCTACCTGGTGGTGGGACTCCTGTTCACCGCCCTTCTTTTCTTCTTCCTGGGAAAGCCTGTCTCCGGGGAACATGTGTTTCAGATCAATGCCCAGATCGGGAACCCCGACAATTTTTTCTTCGTGTTCACCATCGTATTTCCTGCCTTTACAGGGCTGATCGCAGGGCTGGGATTGTCGGGCGACCTGCGCGATCCGGGCAGGTCCATTCCCCGGGGGACCCTGCTGGCTACACTGGGAGGATTCGTGGTCTATCTCCTGGTCGCCTTCAAACTGGCATCGAGCGCAACCCCCGAGGCACTGGCAACCGACCAGCTGATCATGCAAAAGATCGCCCTCTGGGGGCTAATCATCCCGGTGGGACTGGCTGCCGCATCCCTTTCATCGGCACTGGGATCCATCATGGTGGCGCCCAGAACACTGCAGGCGATCGGAGCGGACAGGGTTTTTCCCGGAGGCGCCCTGAACAGGTGGCTGGCCAAAGGGAAGGAGAAGGACAATGAACCGTCCAACAGCGCCCTGATCAGCATTGTGATCGCCTTTGTATTCGTGGCCTTCGGGGACATCGATTTTGTGGCGCAGATCATTTCCATGTTCTTCATGGTGACCTACGGGGCCATCTGCCTCATTTCGCTGCTTGAACATTTTGCCGCCGATCCTTCATACCGGCCCACCTTCAGATCCAGGTGGTATGTCTCACTGGTGGGTGCGGTCACCTCCTTCTGGCTTATGTTTAAAATGAACGCACCCTATGCACTGCTTTCCCTGATCATCATGACCGGGATCTATCTAATGGTATCGGGTTACAACAGGAAAGAGGAAGGACTGGTCAACCTGTTCAGGGGGGTGGTCTTCCAGATGAGCAGACAGCTCCAGATCCTGGCGCAGCGGGCCGATAAAGAGGACCTGAACGAGCACTGGCGCCCGTTCACCATCTGTGTCTCACAGGACACCTTTATGCGGAGAAGCGCTTTTGACGTGCTCAGGTGGATCTCGTTGAAATATGGTTTCGGCACATATATCCATTACATCAAGGGATTCCTGACGGATGAGACCAACCGGGAGTCGAAGGAAGTCCTGAATAAACTGATCCACCTGGCGGCAGGAAGCAAGAACAGGGTCTACCTGGATACCATCATCAGTCCCTCCTACACCTCCGCCATCGCACAGGTGATCCAGCTGTCCGGGATCTCCGGGAAGGGCAACAACATGATCCTCTTCGAATTCTCCAGGAACAATCCGGAAGCACTTGAAGAACCGCTGAGTACCCTCGATATTATCTACGCGACCGGTTTTGATCTCTGTGTGCTTAACACGTCTTACAAAGGGTTCGGTTACAAGAAGCAGATCCATATCTGGATCACCACCGCCGATTATGACAATGCCAACCTGATGATCCTGCTGGGATATATCATCCTGGGACATCCCGAATGGAACGAGGGGATCATCAAGATTTTCGCCATTTACCACGGGGAAGAGGCGGAAAGAAAAACCGCGGAGCTGAAGGATCTGATCCGGGAAGGCCGCCTGCCCATCTCCCTGGGGAACATCAACCTGGTGAGGGCAGGGGAGTCTGAGGTGACCCGCGTGATCGAATCAACCTCCGTGGATGCCGACCTGACCATTATTGGTTTCAGGCATGAACAGGTAAAATCAAAAGGATACAGGATCTTCGCGGGATACGATCAGCTGGGCAACGTGCTTTTCGTCAATGCCAATAAAAAGAAAGAAATCAAGTAAAACGTTACCTTTGCAAAAAAACTGATGAGGAAGATTGCGGTTTTTCCCGGTTCATTCGATCCGTTCACCCTCGGACACGAATCGATCGTTCTGCGTTCGCTGGACCTTTTTGATCACATCATTGTGGCCATCGGTGTGCATTCGGGCAAGAAGCCCCTGCTGAAGATCGAATCCCGGGTAGAAATGGTCAGAGAGGTCTTCCGGTCGATCGACAAGGTCAGCGCCGACTATTTTGAAGGGCTGACGGTGGATTTCTGCAGGAAGGTGCAAGCCACCCATATGCTCAGGGGGATCCGTACGGCAGCCGATTTTGAATATGAGAGGGCCATCGCACAGATCAACAAGCGGATGCTTCCCGGGGTGGAATCCATCTTCCTGCTCACATCGCCCGAGCATACCCCCATCAACTCCACCATCATCAGGGATATCATCCGTAACGGGGGCGACGCATCCCAGTTCCTTCCCGCGGGTATTGACATCAAAAAGTATCTCTGATGCCGTCCCTGCGGTTCATTTTATTCCTGCTCCTGCTCCGGGCAGCCCTCCCTGTTTCTGCCGGAGAGGCTGTCATTTTCGGATCGGATCCCGGGTACCGGGGAAAGACGGTCCATCTGTACATCCCCGGAAATCCTTTCCTCCCCATTCCCCGTCATTCGGATACGGTCGTCTGCGATGAGAACGGGCGTTTCCTGTTTACCATTCAGCTGGAAAGGGGAGCCTTCGTGTACCTTGAAACAGGTGTGTACGAAGGATCCCTGTACGCAGAACCGGGTTTTCGCTACCACATCGGGTTGCCCCCCTTCAGGGAGAAACGTTATGAAGACCTGGTCTCCCCGTTTTTTACGCCGGTCCGTTTCCACCCGGAGGTGCTCTCCAAAACCGGCATGGACGGATCTGCTGACGCCGGCGGACCGGAGGAGATCAATCACAGGCTGTTCCGGTTTGACACACTGTTTACCAGGGTAAACGAAGAGGTGATCACCCGGAGGCGCCTGGGTCTGGACAGCAGGCTGGATTCGGTGATCCGGGCCATGGAAGCATCCTTCGCGGAAGACACTTCCCGGGTCTTCCGGGATTACAGAAAATATAAATACGGGATCCTGAAGATGAACGAAGGGCGATCCGGACTGGAGGAGATCGGGAAGGAATACCTGGGTCCGGAGATCAGGGATCAGCATCCGGTGTTCATGCAGCTTTTCAACCTGATGTACAGGGAATTTCTTTTCTATTTCTCAAGAACGGAAGAGGGAGCGGGGATCAGGGATGTGATCAACCGGACCCACCAGCTGGATATCCTGCGCCGAAAGATCCGGCTGCATGCCTCCGTGACCAGTGACACGCTGGCAGACCTGGTCCTGCTCAGGGAACTCTATACGGCGTTCCACCAGGGAGCCTACCACAAGGAAGCGATCCTGATTCTGCTCGATTCCATGGCCGGTGATCCGGTGATCCCCCGGTACGGCACCTACGCCGCACAGATCCGGCAGAAACTTTCCAACCTGATGGTCGGATCGGCACCTCCGGCCTTCAGCCTGACGGATACCGGGGGCAAACCCTATTCCCTTGCCGATTCCGAAGGCAAATATGTCCTGCTTGTATTCTGCACCCCAGAGCATTATGGCTGTATGATGGAATACCCTTTCATGCAATCTTATCTTACCAGGCATGCGGAATACCTGGATGTGGTTTCCGTGATGGTGGCCGAACAGCGGGAGGAGGTGGCGCAGTTCATGGAGCGGAACGGGTACACCTGGAAAGCGCTCTATTATAAAGATCAGCCCGGGATCCTGAGGGATTATGAGATCAGGGCGTTTCCGGTAGCCTATCTGATCGGTCCGAACGGCAGACTGGTTTTGTCACCGGCCCCGCTGCCATCCGAGGGATTCGAACAGCAACTTTTCAGGATCATGCGGTCAAGGGGTGAGGTGTGATCAGAGGATTTGCTTGAAATACAATACATCAAGTATACTCGGGTAGGTGTTCTTCCGGATGAAGTCGGTTTGCCCGGGAGTCACCCACACTGCTTCGGTGATCCCTTCCTGCGAACGTGGACGGGGCCTGGCACGGCCACCGTAAAACATTTCAAACCACCTGGTTTTTTTGAGGATCCTTTCGTCTGAAAGCTGATACGTGTGGTAAGTGGAGATGACGGGCTGACCCAGTTCCAGGTTGCCGAGCCCGGTCTCTTCCTTCACCTCGCGAAGTGCGGCTGTTTCAAAATCCTCGCCCGGCTCCAGTTTTCCCTTGGGCAGGTCCCAGATGCCGTCCCGTTTGATCACCAGGAACTCTCCCCGGCCGTTAAAGACCAGTCCCCCTCCCGCCTCCACAAAATGAAAGCAGGATTTGAACTCCTCACTCAGTGCCAGCATGTCGTGGTGAAAGATGTACAGGTTCTTGATCTGCTTCAGGGCAAAGAAGACATCCACCAGCTCGTTCAACTCCTGGATATTGTTATACCTGTAAAACAGGCCTTTGTTTCTTCCGAAGGCCCTGGAAAAATCGTCCCCGAAATATACTGTTCTGTCCTTGAAAAAAACTTTATACATTTGTCAGATGACGCAAGTGAGGAAACAGATTGCCGGCTTCCTGCTACAAAGTAAAGCAATAATCTTAGAACCTGCAAAACCCTTCAGATGGGCTTCTGGCTGGCTTTCACCCATTTATTGCGATAACAGGATCACCCTTTCCTTCCCGGAGATCAGGGACCGGATCAAAGAAGCCTTTGTGGAAACGATCCGGGTTCATTTCGGGCAGGCGGGACTGATCGCAGGGGTGGCGACGGGAGCCATCGCCCAGGGTGCCCTGGTGGCCGACATGATGAACCTGCCGTTCGTGTACGTCCGGTCCTCCCCGAAGTCACACGGCAGACAGAACCGGATCGAAGGGCGCATGACCGGGAATGAAAAGGTGGTGGTGGTGGAAGACCTGGTAAGCACCGGTGGCAGCTCCCTCAGTGCCGTGGAAGTTCTCAGGGAGACGGGGGCGGAGGTACTGGGCATGGTAGCCGTTTTTTCCTACGGATTTCCGGTTGCGGAGGAAAATTTCAGGAAGGCAGGCGTATCGCTTTTCACCCTGAGCGATTACCCTGCCCTGATCGGGCTTGCCCTGGAATCGGGATATATCAGTGAGGACCAGTTGGAACTGCTCGAGCGGTGGAGGGAGGATCCGTCCGGCTGGGGTGAAAAAAATGCATAGTCCGCATCATGAAGATCGAAAGCCGCATAGGGAAATCATCCAGCCCTGACCGTCAGATTTACGGATTTCTCACCGATTTCAACAACTTCCAACGGATCATCCCTGCAGACAGGGTCAGCCAGTGGGAATCGTCGGCCGACCGGTGCAGTTTCAGGGTGGATCCGGTGGGAAAAGCCACCCTTGAGATCGTGGAAAAAAAACCCTGCTCCCTGGTGAAGATCGCTTCTGTCCCTGAGCTTTCCTCCTACAGCTTCACCATCTGGATCCAGCTGAAACAGATAAACGAGCAGGACACCAGGGTCAGGGTCACCATCGAACCCCATGTGAACCGGTTCCTCCTTCCAATGATCAAATCACCCCTGAAACAGCTGGTGGACGGGATCGTTGATCAAATCGAGAAGTTCGATTTCAGTCAGTAGCGGGCGTATCTGATCTGGTGAAATCCGTAAGCCCGGAGCACCCCCCGCTCCTCCACCAGCAATTCGCCGTATTCGTTCACCCCGGTGATGATTCCCCGAAAGGTCCCGTCTTCCGAAACAAAACCGGTCACCTCACGGATCCTGTGAAGACGGTCGTGGTAGGCTCCGTCCAGTGCATCGAAGTTTCCTGCCTTCAGCTGTGATATTCTTTGCTGCAATGCTTCATAGATTTCCCCGGCCACCTGTTGAGGTGCTGCGGTTATCCCGGTCTCCAGGACAACGGAAGTGGCGGGCAGCTCAAACTGAGGGAATACGGCCTGGTTGAGGTTCAGCCCGATTCCAGCGATGGAACGGACCAGCGACCGGCCCGAAACCGCGTGCTCGATCAATATCCCGGCGATCTTACCACCCCCGGCCAGGATATCGTTCGGCCATTTGATCCGGGTATCTATGCGAAACGACTGAAGCACATCGCACAAAGCGAGGGAGACAGCCCTGGACAGGGCGAACTGGTGAGAGGCTGACAAAAATACAGGGAACAGGAGCACGCTCATCAGCAGGTTCTCTCCGCTGTTGCTGTGCCAGCTGTTGTTTCCCTGACCCCTGCCAGCATCTTGATAATCAGCAGTTACTACAACCTCATGCTCCAGATTTTCCCTCCTGAGGAGATCGGAGAGGTAGGCATTTGTCGAACCAACCCGTTCAAGCCGGATCCAGCGAAGCCCCATGGTACAGTTTTTGCCATTTTACCACCAAGATACAACATTTGGATTGTACCGGTGTTAACCAATCAGATGTATTAATTCATTACCTTTGTCATAAAAAAAGGAGGATGCAGGAAAGCGAACCAGCGGGTATTGAGGAGAAGAGACAATTGATTATCGAAGCGATCCGGGAGAAAAAAGGCAAAGAGATAGTAACCATCAATCTTTCGAAGATTGAAAATTCAATATGCGACTGTTTCATTATCTGTCACGGTGATTCATACACACAGGTAGACGCCATTACTGAATCGGTCGAGAGGAAACTGAAAGATGACGCCGGACTGCGTGCCCATCACATCGAAGGATTGCAGAACAGCCAGTGGGTGCTGATGGATTTCTTCGATATCCTGGTTCATGTTTTCCAGAAAGACTTCAGGACATTCTACAACCTGGAGGAGCTTTGGGCAGACGGAGAGATGGTGAGGGTGGATGACAGATAGAAAAAAATGAGTGATGGCAGATAAAAAGAACCAAACAACCAGCACACCCGGCAGGAATCCGGGGAACCGGCCCGGAGGGGGTTCCGGGAACCGGCCCGGAGGGGGTTCCGGGAACAGGCCCGGAGGAAATCCCAAACCAAAATTCAGTTCCTACTGGATCATCGGGATCATCCTGCTTGTCATGATCGGGATCCAGTTCCTGGGTTCATCCGGGGGACTCAAGGAGATTGACTCCAACCGGTTCTTCCAGATGCTGAACAACGGGGACATTGAAAAGATCGTCATTGTCAACAAGGAAAAGGTCGAGATCTACGTCAAACCGGAAAAGCTGTCGGAACCCCGTTTTGATGATGTAAAATCCCAGAAAAGGAATACGGTCCTTGGCCAGTCGGTACCCCAGTATTATTTCACCATCATCAGTCAGGATGTGTTCGTTCAGGACCTGAACGAAGCCATGAACGAGCTCCCCCCCGAGAGCCGTCCCACATACACCACTGTCACCCGGAAAAATTACTTCGGGGAGATCTTGCTCTGGGTCCTTCCCTTCCTGATCATCCTGGGGATCTGGATCTATATGCTCCGGCGGATGGGGGGAGGCGCCGGAGGGGGAGGTGCGAGCAATATCTTCAGCGTGGGGAAATCAAAGGCCCAGATCTTCGACAGGGACACCAATGTAAAAGTTGATTTCAGCGATGTGGCCGGGCTCGAGGAGGCGAAGATGGAGATCCGGGAAATCGTGGAATTTCTGAAGAATCCCCAGAAATACACCGATCTGGGCGGGAAGATCCCCAAAGGGGCCCTGCTCGTGGGTCCTCCCGGAACAGGTAAGACACTGCTGGCCAAGGCGGTGGCCGGAGAAGCACACGTACCGTTCTTCTCCATGTCAGGTTCCGATTTTGTGGAAATGTTCGTGGGGGTGGGTGCCTCCAGGGTGCGTGACCTTTTCAAGCAGGCAAAGGAAAAAGCCCCCTGCATCGTCTTCATTGATGAGATCGATGCCGTGGGCCGCGCCAGGGGAAGAAATCCCAACTTCGGGTCCAATGATGAACGGGAGAACACCCTGAACCAGCTGCTCACTGAGATGGATGGCTTCAGCAGCAACAGCGGTGTGATCATCCTGGCTGCGACCAACAGGGCGGATGTCCTGGATAAGGCGCTCCTCCGTGCAGGAAGGTTCGACCGGCAGATCCACGTGGAGCTTCCGGATTTGAATGAGCGCAAAGCGATCTTCCAGGTACACATGAAACCGATAAAGATCGACTCTTCGGTGGATGTGGAGTTCCTGGCCAGGCAGACCCCGGGATTTTCCGGAGCCGATATTGCCAATGTATGCAATGAGTCGGCGCTGATCGCCGCCAGGAAAGACAAAAAAGCGGTGGAGCGGCAGGATTTCCTGGATGCCATTGACAGGATTATCGGGGGACTTGAAAAGAAGAACAAGATCATCAAGGATGAGGAGAAACGGACCATCGCCTTTCATGAAGCGGGGCATGCCACGGTGAGCTGGCTGCTGGAACATGCCAATCCCCTTGTGAAGGTTACAATCATTCCGCGCGGACGGGCCCTGGGTGCAGCCTGGTACCTTCCCGAGGAACGGCAGATCACCACCACGGAGCAGATGCTGGATGAAATGTGCGCCACACTGGGTGGCCGTGCTGCCGAGGAAATCACCTTCGGAAAAATTTCCACGGGAGCGCTCAACGACCTTGAAAAGATCACCAAACAGGCCTACGCAATGATCTCCTATTTCGGGATGAGCGACAGGATCGGCAACCGGAGTTATTATGATTCGACGGGACAGCAGGACTTTAATTTCAACAGGCCCTACAGTGAAAAGACAGCGGAAACGATCGACGAAGAGGTGAAAAAGCTGATCGACTCGCAGTACAAAAGAGCCAAGGAAATCCTCAAAAAGAGCCAGGACGGGCTGAACAAACTGGCGGAACTGCTTCTGGAAAGGGAGGTGATTTTCAGCGACGACCTGGAAAAGATTTTCGGCAAGAGGCCGTGGGCCACCGAGGAGCCGCTTCCCGAGCGGCCCGGGCCGGTCGCCGGAAAGAAACAGTCCGCAAAATCCGGAGATGAAAAAACGCCGGCGGAGGAGGAAAAGGTGAAGTGATGGCATCGAACCTTGTCAATATCTTTTCCACCGATAAAGTATACTACGCGGAACTGATCAGGCAGATGCTGGCGGACCACCACATCCACTCCTTTATTATTAATAAACAGGATTCAGCATACAAATTCGGTGATATTGAAATCTTCGTTCACCGGGACCATGTGATCAGGGCCAAGATGCTGATCCGCGATTTTGAGGCACATTGAAAGAGCTGTTCATCCGAACGCTGACCGGCATTTCGCTCGTGTTCCTTGTGGCCGGGTCGATCCTGCTCGGACCAGTCCCCTTCCTCCTGGTAACCATCGCAATTTATGTTCTGAGTGTCAGGGAACTGCTTAAGCTCCGGTCGATCAGCAACCGGGGTGTATCCGTTTCCCTCTTTCTATCCGGGAGCCTTTTTCTGCTGGTGATCCTGCTGGTGGCCGAACAGCAGGTGCATCTCCTCTGGTTGCTTCTGCCTGCAGGGATCTGGATGGCGGGCTGCCTTTCCGGCGGCGCCCTCAGGGAGAGTCTGCTCACCCTTGTATGGCTGATCATTCCGATTTCCCTGTTCTGTCTCCTCGGATGGATGACAGATGATGCGGGATACAATCCGTTGCTCCCGCTGGCGCTCATCGCACTGGTATGGATCAATGACACCTTCGCTTACCTGACCGGGACATGGACCGGGAAACACCCGATGTCCCCGCGGCGGTCACCCGCCAAGACCTGGGAAGGGTTTATCGGGGGACTAGCCTTCACCCTGCTCGGGGCATGGCTGGTTTTTCGCGTTACCGGATCCTTCCGCATCCAGGAGTGGCTCCTACTCGCACCGGTCGTCTCCCTTTTCTCGCTGCTGGGAGATTTGTTCGAATCGGGACTGAAAAGGGATGTGAACCTGAAAAACACCGGAAGACTGCTGCCCGGGCACGGTGGGGTTCTGGACAGGTTTGATTCGCTTTTTTTTGCGGCTCCTGCCTTTTTTGCCGTAATTTTGCTCATCCGTTATTTCTGACGGTATGAAACCTGCAGCAGGAATGATCAAGATCCACAAGGAAGGACGCCTGATTGTCAGGATCACTTTCCTGGCAGTGCTGGCACTCATCATCCTCATGGCCGTCTGCCTGCCGGGGCTGGCCTTATACATCTCCCTCTTGGTGGTGGTCCCGATCTTTTTCATGATGGTCCGGTTCTTCAGGGTTCCCGACAGGCGTCCCTTTAAGGAGGATGGGACGATCACGGCGCCTGCAGACGGAAAAGTGGTGGCCATCGAAAGGGTGCAACAGGTGGAATACCTGCATGGTCCCGCTCTCCAGATATCCGTTTTTATGAGCTTCCATGATGTGCACATCAACTATTTCCCGGTGAGCGGACAGGTGGAATATGTCCGCCATCACCCCGGAAAATACCTCATCGCCAGGCATCCCAAATCATCCGCCCTGAACGAGCGGACCTCCGTCGGTATCAGGAACTCCTCCGGGCACCTCCTGGTCCGGCAGATCGCCGGTTACGTGGCCAGAAGGATCCGCTGTTATGCCGAAGAAGAAACCCACGCCGTGCAGGGATCCGAGCTTGGTTTTATCAGGTTCGGCTCCAGGGTGGACCTGTTCGTTCCCCCGGACGCAGAGTTACTGGTCAGCCTGAACCAGCGGGTGGCAGGAAGCATTACCCCGCTGGCCCGCTTCAAGGATTAACCGCCTGCCGGTGCAACGGGCATCCAAAAAAAAAGACCTGCATATCTTTTTTTAACATCCCGTTAACACCTTCCGCCCGGTTGATCCCCTATCTTGCAGTCATATACAATATCAACAGTCAGCATGACTTGAAGTTTAAGGTCCGTTACATTCAGATTGTGAGTTTTCAGAGGCTGCTCCGCTCAGGCGGGGCAGTTTTTTTATGACATCCCACAAAGACTTTTTCTATCTTTACTTCTCATTCAAAGAAGCCGCCCGATGAATAAAGAACAGGTGCTTTCCATTACCGAGGATGTTTCGTGGATCGGAGTGCTTGACCGTGACCTGGTAACATTCGATATTGTGATGGAGACAAAGTACGGGACCACGTATAACTCATATTTCATTGATGCCGAGAAAAAAGCTGTGATCGATACGGTCAAGGGACCATTCTGGCCGGAATTCAGGGACAAGCTGCTTTCGGTCACCGATCCGGAAGAAATTGAGTACATTATTTTCAACCATACCGAACCGGACCATTCGGGTGCACTCCGGCACCTGCTGGACCTAACTCCCAATGCCACGGTGGTGGGAAGCGGTCAGGCCCTTGCCTACCTGGGTGAAATGATCGACAAACCGTTCAGATCACTCAGGGTAAAGGACGGGGATGAGATCGACCTGGGCAACAGGAAAATCAAGGTGATCGGTGCCCCCAACCTCCACTGGCCGGATACCATATACACCTATCTGGAGGAGGAAGGTGTGCTGTTTACGTGCGATTCTTTCGGCGCCCATTTTGCCGATGAAAGGATGATGGATGACCTGGTGGGCGATTACATGGATGCATTCGATTATTATTTCGATGTGATCCTGAAGCCTTACAGCAAATTTATGCTGAAGGCCGTCGAAAAGATCCGTTCCCTTCCCATTGACATGATATGCCCCGGACATGGTCCCATCCTGCGCTCAGGCTGGAATGAAATGGTCAGGCGGTCGGAGAGATCCGCGCAGAAATACCTGGAGGATACCCATAACGACAACAGGGTGCTGCTGGCCTATGTCTCGGCCTACGGCTATACCGGGGAAATGGCGGCAAGGATCGCCGAGGGACTGAAGAAGGCTGGGATTGCCTCGGTGGATGTGGTGGACATCGAACACATGCTCTCGGGAGACCTGGAGGAGCATGTGGTCAGGGCCGACGGGATCCTGGTGGGGTCACCGACTATCAATCAGAATACCCTTTTGCCCGTCTACAGGCTTTTTTCGGTGATCAATCCCATTCGTGACAAAGGCAAACCGGCTGCCGCTTTCGGATCCTTCGGCTGGAGCGGTGAAGCGGTCAGGCTGATCGAAGACCAGTTGAGGAACCTGAAGCTGGATGTGGTCTCCGAGGGCATGGCCACCCGGTTTTATCCCGGCCGGGAAAAAACCGACCGGCTGATCAGCTGGGGTGAACAGTTCGGTCAGCTGCTGCTGGCAAGATCAAAGGCTACCTCATCCTGATCATCCTGGCCCGGCCCCTGCAGACTCCCGACTCGGTATACCGGATCATGTACATGCCATCCCGGAGCCCGGAAATGTCCAGGCGGCCGACGGCGTATCCCAAGGGCACACGTTCCAGCTTTGCCACTTTCCCTGACAGATCCACCACCTCGATCCACCCGTCTGCGCCGGCATGGACGCCCAGGTTGACATATACCTCGTTGCGGGCGGGATTGGGATACACAAACAGTGCTCCCGCATCGGTTTTCCGGGGCTTCCCGATCCCCACCTGCGGGGTCAGGTAGCTTGCATCCGCCTGGAGGATTCGGCCGTCATGACGGTCCTGCAGGAAGGCAACCACCGCCAGGTCCTCCGTGTCCTCCACATACCCCCGGTAGTTCCAGATGAAGCTCTCCGTATCGGTTTTTCCGGGGTACCAGTCCCCGTCAAGCAGTTTACCCGCGGGGGTGGGCAGCATGTCCAGAACCACATTCCTGAACATGGTGTCCGTGTTCAGCCCAGTGTAGGCAGTCACCGAAGTCTCGATCACCGCCATGTACAGCTGGACATTGGAGGTGAATCCTGATGCGCGGCAGGTGACCGCCGCGGTGGCCTCCAGGCTGTTTTCGAGCCATTCCACTTCCAGGTCCAGGTCAAACAGGGGGATCTCGAGCGAGACCAGCTTCAGCTCTTCCCCGTCGGGTTCATGTCCCGGACCGGAAAAATCATACCGGTGCCCCGGAACCACTCCTCCGTCAAGGATCGCATGCGGAACCCCGGGAAGTCCGTAAAAGAAAGACCTGGTGGAAGGCGGACCGGGATTGTTCATGTTCATCCGGTCCTCTCCGGGAAAATCCACGTGATACTGCAGATCGATCACATCCCCCGGATTTTCCCTCACAAACCGGTCCACCAGCGAATCTGCCCTGTAGGATCCCATATCGGATGAGTTTGTAAAATGCTCCAGGATGGATCGCCTGGTCCGTTCGGCAAGCCTGAAATTGTCGAAGGCAAAGCCCTGGTTGCCAATCCCCCCCTGCATCCCGTTGGTTGAAATGATCACGCGGAAACGCACATGTGGATTTCCGGCGATCTCATCCAGGTCATGGATGGCCGTCACCCAGTCCCTGTCCGGATTGAACGCCCCTTCCAGTCCCCATCCGAAATTGTTCCCCCCCGGCTGGTTGATGATGCCCGCCACGTTGTACCAGCCGATCCCTTCACCCACCTGACCGATAGTTTTCCACCCCTCGTCAAGCACATCCTGGTACTGGATCACCGCTCCCTCCACTCCCGGGACAAAACTTTTCATTACATCCATCTGGACGAGCGGTCTCTTGCTTGCACTGAAATCAAAGCAGGGGCTCTGTACCCAGGATTCCTCATGATAACCGGACAATCCTGCGGGCAGGTCGGTATACCAGGCCAGATCACCCGGCACCTGTCCGAATCCGCTGAAGTCCGGCACATCCCACACCCAGCTGGCCGCTGTGTCGTCCGACAGGACCAGCCAGCCCTCCGGTTCCGCATCGAAGGTTTCGGTATGGCCCGCCGCGTCAAGGAGGACCGCAGGATGAAGGGTGATCTCCCTTGTGATGTCGTCCGAACACCCGTTTTCGTTGATCACCAGCAGGTCCACCATGTATTGTCCGGGTGAATCAAAAGCATACTCAACCGTGTCGGACGCATTACCCGAACCGATCTCCCCGAGAATGTTCCCGGTGGTGTCAGAGAAGAGGTACAGCATCGTATCCACAGGAGAGTAGGATTCCAGTGTTTTGTTGATTAGGGAGATCTTTCTGCCGGGACTGAAGCAGTCATTCAGAAGGGTGAAATCTGCCACCGGATTCCCCGAAATGACCGTATCCGCCTGGTCTGAGGCCTCGCATCCGGCATAGGTGGTGGCTGTCAGTGTGATGATCCTCCGTCCCGGACCGGGGTAGAAATGTTCGGGTGACTCCAGATCGCTGAAATTGTCGTCCCCGCTGTCCGGATCCCCGAAATCCCACGCCCAGGTTTCCACCAGCTCCCTGCCGCCGGTAAGGTTCTCAAAGGCCACTGTCCCCCCTTCCTCGGGCAGACAGACACTGCTGATGGTAAAATCCACCACGGGAACTTCATGGTTGACGACCACCTGTTCCACCGTGGCGGCACAACCTTCTGTGGAAGTATATTCCATGGTGATCAGGTTATCCCCGGCGGGGATCGAGTCGGGAGCCGGGTTGTAATAAAATCCCTCCGCCTGGCTTCCGGACATGCCCGGACCACTGATGGTGAAGACCGCTCCCGGGTCATCGGCCACATTCCCCGGTGTCAGGAGATAAGGTGTATCATTTTTACAGGCATCTTCCGGCAGGCCCGAGATGGTGAGACTGCCCAGGTCCCTGACCCGGATCCGCAGGGTCGTGGTGATCAACAGCTCCTCGAACCCGTATATGTAGGCCAGGTCATACTCTCCTGTGAGCCCTGAAGGATCGAACACAGCTGCATCATCATCGGGATCCCCGTCCACGATGTGTCCCTCGATCACGGTGGGTGAACCGGGAAGCCGCAGTTCGAAAGTCCCTGGTATCCGGTCCCTGTTTGCCCCCTTCAGGAGGTAATTCCCCTCCCCGCCGCAGACCATATCGATCGTATCTCCCTCATAAACCAGGTACAGCTCCCCCGTGCCGTACAGGACGTACAGATAGACCTGGTCCGTACTGGTACAGCCGTTCCCGTTCACATAGGTATAGGTGATCCGGTGGGGTGATCCCTCGGGGGATGCAATGTGCGGATAAAACATCCCCCCGGTGACCCCGTTCCCTGAGAAGGTCCCCCCGGAAGGTTCTGCAGTTAACCTGATTCCCGGCTCACTGTAAAGGAAAGCGGTCCGTTCCATGGTGATCTGCACTGGGGTCCGTTCCATCACCTCCACTTTCGCCTCCCCGTATGTATTCCCGGTCCTGTTAAACCTGTCCCATACCTCGTTCACAACGAACACATTTGTTTCCTTGGGTTTGAGCCATAAGGTGTAGGGCGATTCCACATTTTCCAGTTTCAGGTAGAATCCGTCCTTGTCATGGATCTCCGCGTCCCAGGGTCCGAAGCCCGTGAAATTGATATATGCCCTGACCGAATCCCCCTGGCAGACTTCCCCCCCGCCCGAGATGGCGGCAGTCGGAGTGAACTGACCTTCTGCAGCATGGGGCCAAAGCCAGCAGGCAACGAGAACCATTGAGAGCATGAGATTTCTCATGGGCTTGTGGTTTTTTTCGATACAGGGACTACAGGGAGCCCGAATCGTCTGTTTTGATCAGGGAGAACATGCTGTTCCCTTCATAACTGTTGGTTCCCAGCATCAGGAGCCCCCCACCGGTTGGCAGACCGACATCAATCCCGGTCTGGTTTCCCAGGGAGCCGAAAAGGATCCGGTCACCCACCTGGTAATCCTCCGTGAGGAACTGAAGGAACAGATCCTGGTTCCCCTCCGCGGTCCTGGTCCCCACAATCGCAAATCCGCCATCTTCCGTTTTAACAAACCTTCTTGCATGTAAGTCCGAGTTTCTCTCTGAAATGGTTGCAAGCAGCAGCGAATTTGTGACCAGGAGTCCGTTGGTCTCGATCAGGTACACCAGCATCTCGCTTTTCCCGGATACATTCACCCTGTTGCCCAGGACCAGGTATCTTTCGGACCCATCGGGGATGATGCAGCAGGCGGATTCATCAAAGTTCCCTTCCAGGAATTCCACGTTGTAACTGAGTTCGTCGTTGAGAATCAGGATCAGGATATCGGAATCATCGCTGTAAATGGTGTTGTATGTGCAGGCGCACAGGTACCGGTCGCCCGTATTCAGGATGTAGTTGGCAGAAGCATTGTCCGAATACAGGTTCTTGTAATTGAGGCTCAGTTCCAGGGACTCGCCCTCGTCCCTGAGCCCCAGGATCCTGATATCCCTGTTCCCGTCCCT
>JAXGMU010000052.1:23428-25049 GCA_040768485.1 Bacteroidales bacterium | reverse complement strand
AGACCCAGCCGACAAACCCTGAGAATCAAAAGGAAATTTCGGGGTATGTCCAATGGCCAACACCGTATTTGAAGGACCCGGTGTATCTCTTGCATTTGAAGGTTTTATGTTTACTCCGCGCGAAGTGAAACCGGGGACGATCGCTATCATCGCCACAGCATCATCTGAGCATGGCTGCACCGCAAGTTCACAGAGAGATGTGGAGGTTCTGTTCGCACCAGAGACAGAATTTTCCATCAGCACCTCCTGTATTCCTGAGGAAGGGGGAACGGTTTCATTTGAGAACCTAACCAGCGGAAAGCTCGAAGTGGAGACCTGGGACTGGGATTTCGGCGATCCTGAAAGCGGGGAGAATAACCAGAGTGGCCTGGTCAATCCAAAACATTTTTATTCCACCCAGGGAGAGTTCAGCATCAGCCTGACGGCCACAACATATGCAGGCTGCGTGGATACCTATGTAATGGATACGATGGTGGGTAATATGCCTGTCGCGGATTTCACGGTGTTGAGTGACTGCTTTGCGAACGGGTCCGGGATCAAATTCATCAACAGATCCACATCCTTATCTTCACCGGGGGATTCCCTGATATGGACATTTGCCACCAATTCCGGAGGTATCCTGGGGGAAATACGGGTGGATGCTTTTACCGATTCAGTTGCTTTCCCGTTTGTTACGGTGGATTCTTACCGGGTCGGACTTGCTGCGGTCAATTCGATGGGTTGCGTGGATACGGCAACAAGAGAGATCACGCTCAGGCCGACCATCAGGCTCACCACGAAAGGCTATGATGAGCAGTTCAACGCATCTGAAGCAATGTGGACCATTCAGTCAAACGACGGGGTGGAGAGCTGGACATGGGATGTCCCCGATTTTGACGGATTTATCCAGACCACGGGTGATAAGGCATGGTTTACACAATTGCCATACGGAGAGGTTGGATACCTGGAGAGGTCCTGGGTTCAAAGCCCTTGCTTCGATTTCACCGGGATGAAACGGCCTGTGATCAAGCTGGATATAATGAAGAGTTTTATCCCGGGTCTCAACGGGGCCGTCCTGCAATATATGGATGTCAATGAGGAAGGGTGGAAAACCCTGGGTGCGGACACTCCCGGCATCAACTGGTACAATGTTTCCACCATTTACAATCAGCCGGGTGGAAGCAGTACGGGATGGGGTTTGAATGTATTCAATCCGGATACAGACTGGGTGACAGCCATCCATGACCTGAACAATCTGGTGGGGAACCGGAATGTTACTTTCAGGCTTGCCATTGCTACCACGGGGGCACAGGGAATCGGAAACCAGGGATTCGCTTTCGATAATGTGACCATCACCGAGCGTTCAAAACGGGCTGTCCTGGAACATTTCACCAACTCTTCCGATGGGCCCTCAAGATCAGCGGATGATCTGATCGATGCGTTCGGAAAGACCCATGCGAAGGATCTGGTTGACCTGCAGTACCATATGGACTATCCGGGCTCGGATCCAATGCATGACAACAATCCCAGTCCCCCGTCCACGCGTGAATTTTTCTACGGGGTTCCAAAGGTACCCTATGCGATCCTTGACGGAGGAGTGGAGTCGTTTCACCGGTATGATTTTTCAGAACTGAAGACGACT
>JAXGMU010000052.1:0-23404 GCA_040768485.1 Bacteroidales bacterium | reverse complement strand
CCCCGCTTTCGACATTGATCTCGAGGTAGACTGGATGGAAGGCAGCCTGGAGGCAACCACCACGGTGACATGTGTAACCGACCAGTATGAAAATAACATCCAGTTATACATGGTTGTATTTGAATCGCTGGTAACTGCCTACAACGGAATCAACGGGGATACAGAATTCAGGAATGTGGTGCTGGATATGATGCCAACTGCTGCAGGCCGTTTGCTTGGTGGGAACTGGTACAGGAACGTCAAGGATATCCGTACCGACACCTGGACATATGCACCATATGTGGAGGATGTGGCCGACCTGGGTGTGGCAGCATTTGTCCAGGACAGAAATACAGGTCGGATTCTGCAGGCGGCGGTGAACTATAAAACCCCCCAGGTTGGGATCGGCGATCAGCCCGCCGGATTGCGCAACCTGCATGTGTACCCGAATCCTGCCAGGCACAGCATTTATGTGAATCTTGGATCGAGGACTGAACATAGCGGAATGATCCGGTTGACGGATATGAGCGGCCGGGTGGTCATCACAGAAAATATTCCGGCGGGATACCAGATCTACCAGCTGGATATTCAGCACCTGAACCATGGCATGTATGTGCTGGAGTGGATTGAGTCAGGGAGGATCAGGGGATTGAGCAAGGTGGTCAAGTCCCGGTAAAAAGTCCTTTACATGCCGGAGTTGAATATGCCATCGATGGATAAACCTCTGAAAATTAACATCATCTAACAACCAATATTATGTCATTACAGCGGACCTCTTTCTATTTGAAACCAAGGAACACAGCATGGTTTCTCAGCTACATTTTGATCTTTTTGGTCATCGCCCAGATCGCAGGACTGATCATGCATTACATATTGGGGCACGGCAGTGTATTCGGATTGATCAGGTTGTTCGATTTCAATACCGAGCAGAATATTCCCACCCTCTTTAACACGATATTATTCATCCTGAGTGCAACATTGTTTTTTTTGATCTGGAAAGCGGGAGGTACCGGGAAGAAGGCTCGGTGGATCTGGTTGTTCATGTCATTTGTTCTCCTCTTTCTGGCCCTGGATGAGTTTTGCGAAATCCATGAAAATCTGTCAGCGCCATTTCATGAGAGATTCGATACATCGGGTTTGCTTTATTATGCATGGGTGATCCCCTACGGAATTGCGGCCATCCTGGTTTTGCTCTTTTTTGTTCCGGTCTGGTGGAAAATGGGAAAAAGGATCAGGCTGCTTTTCGCGATATCCGTTATCATGTACTTTACGGGGGCCGTCGCTTTTGAAATGTTCGGAGGAAGGGAGTTCGAACAACTGGGAGACCAGCTGGATCTGAAATGCTGCCTCCTTGCAACGGTGGAGGAAACCCTGGAAATGGGAGGAATGATCCTGTTGATATATACCCTGATGAAGTTGATCAATGAGGAATTCGATGATCTGTCGATCCGGATAGGGTGAGAGGAAGCCTGATAATGGGGGAAATCCGCCCGCTACCCTACCCGAAAATACTGAAATTCACCCCGCCATAGCGGCGGTGGCTGAGGAAGCGGAGGTGGGCGGTGAAGGTCAGGTGCCGGGGATGTTCCAGGATGAACCAGCCATCTTTTGCCAGGATTTCCGTGGAGAAGACCAGGTCGGGGAGTTCCGCCAGGCGGGGGTGGTCATAGGGAGGGTCTGCGAAGATGAGGTCGAAGGACTGGTACGGATGCCGCAAATAACGGAACACGTCGCCCCTGATGGGGGTGGTGTTCTCAAAACCGAGCTCGGTGACTGTTTTCCGGATAAATTTATACTGCTTCGGATCCGATTCAACGGCCACCACCGTGCGGGTCTGTCTGGATGCAAACTCATAGGTGATGCTCCCGGTGCCTGCGAACAGGTCCAGTACGTCCAGTGTTTCCAGATCGAACCGGTGGATCAGGATGTTGAACAAGCCTTCCTTGGCCTGGTCGGTGGTCGGTCGGGCTTTCATGCCCCCCGGGGGGTGGATCTGCTTTCCCCTGTGTGAACCGCTGATTATGCGCACTTGCTTCCCTCCGAAAGGATCATGGCCCGGAGCGTATCTTCCCTGGACAGTTCTTCCAGGTAGTAGGGTGTGGTATTCACCTTCCGTATATATTTACCGAGCAGTCCGAACAGTTCATGCTCCCTGTGGATGATCCCCGACAGGTACACGGGCACCGTTTCCCTGTCCAGCTCCAGCTGCCGGAAGGTGTTCAGGGTGTGGTAGATGAAATCGGCCGGGTCCTTCAGGGTATAGTGGTTCGACAGCCGGATGCCGTCACCCATGATGACCAGGATGTCCATCGTGTGCGGCTGGATCTCCACCAGGACCACACCCCGCTGGTGATCGCTTGCCCTGACCTGGTCCGACAGGGAAATGAGGCATTCCATGGTGTGCAGGATCTTTACTTCCTTCCGGAACAGTCCCGCAAGCGATGCAATTTCCTGACTCACCCCATAAACAAGGACCAGCGGGCGGTCCTTCAGCACACGGCTGCGGACCTGGTCGGTATCGGCAACCTCCCCGGCATGACGGAGGAGCTCCCCGGCCCGGGTCTCTTCAAAAAACTTCTCCGGGACCATCGTCACGGCGGGTGAATCCACGATGAAAACCGTTTCCCCTTCGAATGTGACCAGTTCCATCTCGTTCAGGACCCGCTCACATTCGCGTGGCATGAGGTTTGATGCCATCGTGTCGGTATTTCCATAATGAGAAAGGAACACCGGCCGGTAGCTTGCATTGGAGATAAAAACAGAAAATCCATCCGGTGAGATGCGGATGGATTGGTGACCTTTCTGCCGGACTTCTTCCGTAATAGTATTCGATATAATACTATGTACCTGCATGAAATTCCGGGGGACTATTCCCAGTTTCCCGTAAGCGTACCCTCCTCCAGGGATCCGAACTTCACTCCCTCGTAACCAGCGATTTTCAGCTTTTCGTCCTTGTAGTTCACCACCAGCTGTTCATCCATGCCGGCCAGCAGATCGTCGTAATGGACCTTGACCTCCACGACCTGCACCTCCAGGTTGGAGCTGGTGACGATCTTGTTGGACTCCATGTTGAACTGAACGCCTTCCGTAAAGGGAACGTACCTGAGGGAATCGATGGGGAATCCCACACCAAAAAGGGAATCCATCACAGGGACCTTGGTGGTTTCTCGGACGATGATCCCCTCCTTGAGGGCCCTCTGCCTGGCCTCTTCCAGCCCGTACTGCTCCAGCCATTCTTCAGGGATGGTCCCGATGGCTTTGGTAATGGCAAACGAATCGTTCTGGAGGAAATGGATCAGAGTATCGAAGCTGGCCGTATACCTCTTGTAAACATCTTTATAAGCTTTCTGGGCTTCCCTGATGTCGACGAGCCGGTCAATGGTAGCTCTTTCACGCCGGGTTACCTCTTTCTGGAAACGGATCGGTTCCATGATGCTGTCAACGATCAGGTATCCGAGAATGATGATAATGAGGGCGAACAGGACCTGGAGTACTCTTCTCATGGGGATTTTAATTTGGTTTGCGGACAAATTTAGCAAAAAAAATAAATTATGTATTTTAAACGTGGGATTAATTCAACGGGATGCTGAGAAATTACATAGTGGCCAAATTGCTTGAAAACCTTGCATTTCAGCCCACCGAAAGTCAGCTGGAAATGATGGGGGAACTGGGAGGATTCATCGCCTCGGATGACCGCTCCGGGATCATGTTGCTGAAGGGATATGCCGGGACCGGCAAAACCACGCTGGTCGACAGCCTGGTCCGGACGCTGCATTCACTGAAGCAGAAGTGTGTGCTGCTGGCGCCCACCGGACGGGCTGCCAAGGTGCTCAGCGCATATACGGATCATCCGGCATGGACCATCCACAAGAAGATCTACCGGCAGAAAACCGGGAAGGACGGAATGGGGGAGTTCGTGCTGGACAGAAATCCCCATAAGAACTGTTACTTCATCGTGGATGAGGCATCCATGATCGGGGACCGTTCGACGGATTCGATCTTCGGTTCGGGCGACCTGATCAGGGACCTGCTCGATTATGTGGAACAGGGTTTGAACTGCAGGCTGGTCCTGGTGGGGGACACGGCACAGCTTCCTCCGGTGGGACTGGAAGTAAGTCCCGCACTGGACAGGGACCGGCTGGGGCAGTATGGCTACAGGGTGCGGGAGATCGAAATGACCGATGTGATCCGGCAGTCAGCCGGCTCCGGGATCCTGCATAATGCCACGGCCATCCGTACCCTGATCACCTCAGGACGGGAGGAGTACCCTGCTTTCCGCTTCGAATCATACCCGGACATCACCATGCTGGACGGCTCGGAACTGCTCGAAGCGATCAGTGACAGCTACGACCGGTACGGGACGGAGGAGACCATCGTGGTAACCCGGTCCAACAAACGGGCCAACCGGTTCAATGCGGGGATCAGGGGACAGATTCTGTGGCGGGAGGAGGAGGTGTCGGCGGGCGACCTGCTCATGGTGGTAAAGAACAACTACTTCTGGAAAGACGGGGAGAAACGGATCGATTTTATTGCCAACGGAGATATCATCAGGGTGGAGAGGGTGCTGGGGACCGAAGAGGTGCACGGACACCGGTTTGCCGACCTGCACGTTTCCTTCCCCGATTACGGCGGCACGGACATGGAGGTGAAAGTGCTGCTGGATGTCATTGACCTGGAAACACCTTCGCTGAACCCGGAGCAGCAGCGGAGCCTCTGGTCGTCGGTTGCCGAAGACTACCCGGATGCCCTGAACCGCAGGCAGGTGGCCCTGGAGATCGCCTCGGATCCCTATTTCAATGCACTGCAGGTGAAGTTCGCCTATGCGGTGACCTGCCACAAATCGCAGGGGGGGCAGTGGAAGTCGGTTTTCCTGGACCAGGGGTACTTCACCGAAGAAATGCTTTCCATCGACTACCTCAGGTGGCTCTATACGGCCTTTACCCGGGCCTCTGAGCACCTTTACCTGGTGAATCTGGCCCGGCAGTTCATTCCCCGATGATCTTCACCAGCACGCGCTTACGGCGTTTGCCGTCAAACTCACCGTAGAAGATCTGCTCCCAGGGACCGAAGTCCAGTTTGCCGCCGGTGACGGCCACCACCACCTCACGTCCCATTACGGTGCGCTTCAGGTGGGCATCCGCATTGTCCTCGTAACCGTTGTGGCGGTACTGGTCATAGGGTTTCTCCGGGGCCAGCTTCTCCAGCCACACCTCAAAATCCTGGTGCAGTCCGGATTCGTCATCGTTGATGAAAACCGATGCGGTGATGTGCATGGCATTCACCAGGGCCAGTCCTTCCCGGATGCCGCTCTCCTCCAGGCATCTGGCCACATCGGGAGTGATGTTGATCAGTTCGCGCCGTTTTTTTGTCTCGAACCAGAGTTCCTTTTTATAAGATTTCATCAGCTGTGTGCATTTTGCCAACCGCACAAATCTAGTCAGGATTCACAAGCGATCCAAATCGGTAAGGACCCGTCTGCCACGTCTTATCAGCCATGTCCGGTCAGCCGCTCACTGTCAAACATCCCCTCAGTCCCCTGATCTGCTCATGTTCAATGGTTTTGATCAGCTCAAAGGTGCTTTTGTCCAGCACGTAAATGATGCCGGCGGTGTGCTTTCTTGCAGCGCGTTCCGCCTTCCTGCCTCCACAGATGAAGAGCTGCCTGTCATCAAAACACAGCCCCTTGCAGAAAGATTCGTCCGGATCGTGTTCCCAGACCAGTTTGCCGTCCGCCATCAGCCCCGACCGGTTGGGATGAAGGATCGTCTTGTCTTTCCCGGAGGTGGAACAGATGGCCAGCATGCGGTCGCCTGCAAACTGAAAGTCGTGGGACTCCCAACCGTATTTGAATTTCCCGGTTTCCCTGAACTCCGGATCGGTCCTGAGTACCCCGCTGTCCCCGTACTGCTCCGCGGTCAGCCAGTTCAGGTTGATGTAGAACTCCCCTTCGTGCTGTACGATGGCGTTGATGTGGTTGTAGTTCTTCTTGTACCTGGCCTTTTTGCCTGGATCGGGGGGCGCGATTTTCACTGTTCGCGAGCGCCGGAGACCGCGGTCGAACACCCAGATCTGGTTCCGTTTGGTGGCGGTGGCATAGATCAGCCCGTTGTAGATGTTCATCTGGTGAAAATCGGGGGAGGGCCTCGCCCGCCGGGTCCGCTTCAGCAGCCGGTAATCACCCATCCGGAACATGTATATCCTGTTCAGGCTGGCCACGAACAGATACTCCTCATCGCGGCAGATCCCCATCAGCGCTTCGTTGCCTGATCCCTGATACAACACCTCAGGTTCCGGATCATCGGTATCCAGCCTGATGACCTGACCGTTCACGGTGGCCAGCAACAGTTCGGCCATGCCCTATACCAGGTTCAGTTCTTCTTTCAGCGATTGGATCCGCTCCGACAGACCGGCTCTCACCCTGTCGTAATCCTTCCGGTCTTCCAGTGAATCGTATACGCTGAAGTAGAACTTGATCTTGGGTTCCGTACCGCTCGGACGGATGGAGATCTTGCTGCCGTCCTTCAGCAGGAACTGCAGGACATTGGATTTTGGAAGATCGATCTTTGTCCGTTCTCCGGATCTCCTGTCCAGGCTGACCTGTTCCAGGTAGTCATGGATGACGGTCACCTCTGAACCGTTCAGGCTGTCGGGGGGATCATTTCTGAAACGGGCCATCATCTGCTGGATCTCCTCGGCCCCGGATTTTCCCTTTCTGACCACGTTGGTGATGGATTCCAGGTAAAATGAGTACTCCTGGTAGATATCCAGCAGCACGTCAAAAATGTTTTTATCCCGGCTCCCTGCCCATGCGGCCAGCTCTGCGATGATGGCACATGCGGAGATGGCATCCTTGTCCCGGACGAAATCGCCCACCATGTACCCGTAACTTTCCTCCCCGCCGCCGATGAAGGTCATTTCGCCTTCCTTGCGCCTGATGAGGTCCGCTATGAACTTGAAGCCGGTGAGCACATCAAAGCAGGGTACCCCGAACCGGTGGGCCATTTCGGCCATCAGTTCGGTGGTGACGATGGTCTTGGCCACGAACTCCTTTCCCGTGAGCTTTCCCCGTTCCTGCCATTGTGAAAGCAGGTAATATGTGAGCAGCGATGCGGTCTGGTTGCCGTTCAGCAGGACCATCTTCCCCCGGTCGTCCCGCACCGCGATCCCCACCCGGTCGGCATCGGGATCGGTCCCCATCACCAGGTCGGCCCCCACCTCGTTGGCTTTCTGAAGGGCCAGTCCGAGGGCTGCCGGTTCTTCAGGATTGGGCGAGACCACGGTGGGGAAATTGCCGTCCACCACATCCTGTTCGGGGACATGGAAAACGTTCCGGAATCCCAGTTTTTTCAGGGCGAGGGGGACCAGCTCCACCCCGGTGCCGTGGATGGGGGTGTAGACGATCTTCAGCTCTGCATGGTCCCGGATCACATCCGGGTTCAGGGAGAGTTTTGCCACCTGCTCGATGTACCGGTTGTCCATCTCTTCGCCCAGTTCGATAACCTCATTTTTATCGCCGTCAAACCGCACTTTCCCGATGGAGGTGATCTTCTGCACCTCTTTGATGATGTTGGTGTCGTGGGGATGGATGATCTGTCCGCCGTCCTCCCAGTAAACCTTGTACCCGTTGTATTCTTTCGGATTGTGGGAGGCGGTCACCACCACGCCGCTCTGGCATCCCAGGTGGCGGATGGCAAAGCTGAGCTCGGGGGTGGGCCGAAGCGCTTCGAAAAGATAGGCCCTGATCCCGTTGGCCACGCAGATCTGGGCGGTGATGCCGGCAAACAGGGAACTGTTGTTGCGGCAGTCGTGGGCAATCGCCACGCTGATCTGTTTCCTGCCTGCGAACTGCTTCAGCAGGTAATTGCAGAGGCCCTGGGTGGCCATGCCCACCGTGTAGATGTTCATCCGGTTGGTCCCCACACCCATGATCCCCCGCAGTCCCCCGGTACCGAATTCCAGGTCCCTGTAAAAACTTTCAATGAGTTCCTGTTCATTCTCATCCATCATGTAACGGATCGCCTCCCTCGAAGCATCATCGATGGGGCTGTTCAGCCAGTTGGTGGCTTTCTCCCTGACAAGCGATAAGATTTCTTCCTTCTCCATATGATCAAAAGATTTTATAACAGGTGATGAATGCATTTCTCCAGGCTTTCGCGCCAGTAGGGGATCTCTACCCGGTAGGTTCCCCTGATCTTTGATTTGCTGAGCACCGAGTAGGCCGGACGTTTTGCCGGCAGGGGATAGTCCGCCGTTTCCACGGGCAGGATCCGTCCCCTGTACCCGGTCAGCCGGCAGATCTCCACGGCCAGGTCGTACCAGCTGCACACGCCTTCGTTGGAGTAGTGGAACACCCCGGGTGTGAAGGGGACCTGGCCCGATTCCACATCCGAGATGATCTGCATGATCGCGTTTGCCAGATCCTCTGCAGAGGTGGGCGTTCCCACCTGGTCATAGACCACCCTCATCTCATCGCCACCCTCCATGCGCCAGAGCATGCTCCTGACAAAGTTCTTCCCGAACGTGCTGTACATCCAGGAGGTACGGATCACCATGGCCCGGGGATGGCCGTGCAGCAGTTGCTCTCCCGCGAGCTTCGTTACACCGTACACGCTTTCCGGCTCCGCGGGATCGTCTTCCTTCAGGGGCCGGGGACGGTCCCCCCTGAACACATAGTCTGTGGAGAGATGGATGAGTCTTAACTCCGGGAAAATATCCAGGCTGTTTCGCAGGTGTTCCACCGCATCCCTGTTAAGGAGGCGCGCTTTCGCCGGTTCTGATTCCGCCCCGTCCACGTCCGTATAGGCGGCGCAATTGATGAGATAGGATACCGGCCGGGAGGCCAGGAATGTCCGCAGGGCATCCGGGTCGGTGATATCCAGTTCGGCCACATCGGTGAAAATATAATTCTGACCGAAAAGCCGCTGCAATTTTTTCAGTTCGCTTCCCAGCTGTCCGTTCGCACCCGTCACCAGTACACTGCTCATCTTATTGTTTTATTTTGGGGGAAATTTCCCTGAAATACGGCAACTCCCTGTCCTTTCCCGATACGATCGCCTTGTCCGGTCGTATTTTCCAGTCGATCCTCAGGTCCGGGTCATCAAACCGGATGCCCGACTCGGACCCGGGATCGTAATATGCATCGCATTTGTAAAAGAGGGTGGCATGGGCCGAAAGCACAGAAAATCCGTGGGCAAATCCCCGGGGCACCAGCAGCTGGAGGTGGTTCTCGGCACTGAGTTCCGTGCCGTACCACTGCCCGAAGGCGGGGGAGGCCGGACGGATATCCACCGCCACGTCGTAGATCACCCCTTCGGTCACCCGGATCAGCTTGGCCTGGGCATGGGGTTCTTTCTGGAAATGGAGGCCGCGGATGACCCCGTAGAGGGACCGCGACTGGTTGTCCTGTACAAAATGGTGGCGGATCCCGAGTGCTTCCAGTCCGGCCTGGTGGTAGGTTTCCATGAAATAACCCCGCTGATCACCGTGAACCTTCGGTTCCACGATCACCAGTCCCTCGATGCCGGTTTCCCTGATCTTCATAGGCGATTAGATGTTGGACAGGATGTTCTTCTCTTCGGCAATGCCGAGAAGATATTCCCCGTAAGCGCTTTTTTCCAGTTCCCGGGCAAGCGACAGCAGCCGGTCCCTGGAAATATACCCCATCTTGTATGCGATCTCCTCCACGCAGGAGATCTTCAGCCCCTGCCGCTTTTCGATGGTATGGATATAGTTGGACGCCTGCAGGAGGCTTTCATGGGTCCCCGTATCCAGCCAGGCCATTCCCCTTCCCATGATCCGTACCTGCAGCCGATGCTCCTGCAGGTACAACCGGTTCAGGTCGGTGATCTCCAGTTCACCCCGTGCCGATGGTTTCAGGGTTTTTGACTTGGCGACCGCATCGTTGCCGTAGAAATAAAGTCCGGTGATGGCATACCTGGATTTGGGGCGGGCGGGTTTCTCCTCCAGGCTGAGCACCTTTCCCTGCTCATCGAATTCCACCACCCCGTAGCGTTCCGGATCGGTCACGTAATATCCGAAAATAACGGCACCCTCCTCCAGCCGTGCTGTCTCCTGCAGGGTTTTCGAAAGCCCGTGGCCGTAAAAGATGTTGTCCCCCAGGATGAGGCAAACCGGGTCCTGTCCGATAAAATCCTCCCCGATGATGAATGCCTGTGCCAGTCCCTCCGGGGCGGGCTGCTCGGCATATTCGATGGAAAGTCCCAGTCGCGCTCCGTCCCCGAGCAGCGTTTTAAACAGGGGGAGATCCACCGGGGTGGAGATCACCAGGATCTCCCTGATCCCTGCCAGCATCAGGATGGAAAGGGGATAGTAGATCATGGGTTTGTCATACACGGGAAGGATCTGCTTGGAGACCGACCGGGTGATGGGATGAAGACGGGTGCCGGCGCCGCCGGCCAGGATGATTCCTTTCATTCGGTCCTATCCGGTTTTTAAAAGGTTATCAAAATAGGCAATGGTTTTTTCAAGACCTTCTTCAAGGCTGACTGCAGGCTGCCAGTCGTCCAGCAGCTTTTTTGCCAGGGTGATATCGGGCTGCCGCTGAACGGGATCGTCCTCGGGCAGCGGAAGGTGGACAATTTTCGAGCGGGAGCCGGTCATCTGCAGGATCTTTTCGGCCAGTTCCAGGATGGTGAACTCACCGGGGTTTCCCAGGTTCACGGGACCTGTCACCTCCTCCGGGGTTCGCATCATCCGCACCAGTCCCTCCACCAAATCGTCCACATACTGGAAGCTTCTGGTCTGGGTACCGTCCCCGTAAATGGTGATCTCCCTGTTCTGCAATGCCTGCACGATGAAATTGGAAACCACCCTTCCGTCGTTGGGATGCATGCTGGGACCATACGTATTGAAGATCCGCACGATCTTGATCCGCACCCCGTTCTGCTGGTGGTAGTCCTTGAAGAGGGTTTCCGCGCAGCGTTTCCCTTCATCGTAACAGGACCTGCTCCCGATGGGATTCACGTGACCCCAGTAGGATTCGGGCTGGGGGTGGACGGTCGGATCGCCGTACACCTCGCTGGTGGAGGCCTGGAGCACCCGGGCTTTGATCCGCTTGGCCAGGCCCAGCATGTTGATGGCGCCCATCACCGAGGTCTTCACGGTCTTGATGGGATTGTACTGGTAATGAACTGGCGAGGCGGGACATGCCAGGTTGTAGATCTCGTCCACCTCGGCATAATAAGGTTCGGTCACGTCGTGCCTGATGAGCTCGAAATATGGATTTCCCAGGAGATGGGTGATGTTGCTCTTGCTGCCCGTGAAGTAGTTGTCCAGGCAGAGCACCTCGTTTCCTTCGTTCAGCAGCCTCTCGCAGAGGTGGGAACCGATGAAACCGGCTCCGCCCGTGATCAGGATCCGTTTCATTCAGATGATGGTTTTACCGGCTGCCTGCCGATGCTGTAATAGGTGAACCCGAATTCCTTCATCTCCTCCGGCTCGTAGATGTTCCTGCCATCGAATATCACCTTCTCACGCATCAGTTTGTTCAGCACCTTGTAATTGAGCACCCGGAATTCGGGCCATTCGGTGACCACGACCAGCCCGTCCGAATCGATCAGCGCCTCGTACTTGTCATCACAGAGTTCCACGCTGTCGCCCAGCTTTTTCCTGGCTTCCTCTATCGCGACGGGATCGTAGGCCCTGACAATGACCCCTTCCTTCAGCAGCGCTTCGATGATTTTCAGCGAGGGGGCCTCCCGCATGTCGTCCGTCTGCGGCTTGAAAGAGAGTCCCCAGAGAGCCAGTTTCGTGCCAGCCAGCTTCTCCCCGTAGTGGGATTTGATCTTTTCCGGGATCACCAGCTTCTGTCCGTCGTTGACCCGCTCCACGGCCTTCAGGATCTCCAGGGGACGGCTGTATTCATCGCCGGTCCTGATCAGGGCCTTCACATCCTTGGGGAAGCAGCTTCCGCCGTAACCGACCCCGGGATAGATGAACTTGTTTCCGATTCGGGTGTCGCTTCCGATCCCCTTGCGGACCATGTTCACATCCGCACCCACCACCTCACAAAGGTTGGCGATGTCGTTCATGAAACTGATCTTGGTGGCCAGCATGCTGTTGGCGGCATACTTGGTCATTTCGGCCGAGGTGATGTCCATGAAGACGAGCGGGTGACCGTTCAGGGTGAAGGGTTTGTAAAGCCTGCGCATGATCTTTTCGGCCCGTTCGGAGTCCGTCCCGATCACGATCCGGTCCGGTTTCAGGAAATCATTGATGGCCGCCCCCTCTTTCAGGAATTCCGGGTTGGATGCCACATCGAATTCAATCTCCACACCCCTCTTTTTCAGCGCATCGGCTACCCGCTTTCTGACCTTCTCGGCTGTTTTGATGGGCACCGTGCTCTTGGTGGCGATCAGCAGGTAGTCCTCCATGTGCTGTCCGATCTCGTCGGCCACCCCCAGGACATATTTCAGATCCGCGCTGCCGTCCTCGTCGGGGGGAGTACCCACCGCGATGAACACTGCCTCGCAGTCCACCAGGCTCTCCTTCAGGCTGGTGCTGAAGAACAGGAGTCCTTTCTCCACATTGCTCTTCACCATGTCCTCCAGGCCCGGTTCGTATATGGGAATGACCCCCCGGTTCAGTTTGTCGATCTTGTCCTGGTCAATGTCCACGCAGGTAACGGTGATGCCTGTCTCGGCAAAGCAGGTTCCGGATACGAGTCCCACGTAGCCTGTCCCCACAACGGTAATCTTCATGGAAAGGATTTTTAAGTGATCTGTAAAGATAAATTTTTAAAGTAAAACGAGGAATGCTCCCAATCATTTTGTTGGAGGCATATCCGGGAATTCCGGCTGCTTTGTTTGTGTTATTGGTGCTGTTTAATTATCTTTGCGGCCTGTTAAGCAATTATAATGTCTAACTTACTAATTTTAAAGGTATTATCTAATGTCTGAAAAAGAAAAAGATGCATTGAAAGAGGAGAAGGAAACTCCTGTCAGTGAGGAAGCTACCACGGATTCATCTGCCGGGGAACCTGCCGCTGAAAAACCCGTCGAAGAACAGGAAACCACAGAAGAACCACAACCCGCTGAGGAAGAAATCACCGCAGAAAAGGAAACAGCTGCTGAAGAAGCTGCTGACGAGGCCGCTGAAGAAGCTGCTGAAGAACACACAGCTGAGGAAACCGTCGAAGCGGGATCTGATGTGGAGGAACCCGCCACGTCTGAAGAATCTGTAGCATCAGAAGAATCTGTAGCATCAGAAGAACCCGCCCCGGCCGAAGCGTCTGACGAATCAGAAGAGTCCGCCCCGGCCGAAGCGCCTGACGAATCAGAAGAACCTGAAACAACCAAAGAGCCTGCCGCTGAAGCAGAGCCTGCCGCAGAGAAGACCGCTGCCGGGGAAAAGAAACCGGCCGATCCGTCCGCCGAGTCCGGACTGGACGATTTTGACTGGGAGGAGTATTCGGCAAAGGAAGTGGAGACAGCGGCCGACCATGCCAGCTACGAAAAAATGTATTCCGAGACCCTTTCCACTGTGGCGGAAAACGAGGTGATCGAGGGTACCGTGATCTCCATGAACAAGCGTGAGGTCGTGATCAACATCGGTTACAAATCCGAAGGGGTGATCTCGCTCAATGAGTTCCGTTACAACCCCGACCTGAAGGCGGGGGACACCGTGGAGGTGTACGTGGAGAGCCAGGAGGACAAGAAAGGCCAGCTCGTGCTTTCCCACAAGAAAGCCAGGGCCATGCGTTCCTGGGACCGTGTCAACCAGGCGCTGGACCAGGATGAGGTGATCAAGGGTTATATCAAATGCCGGACCAAGGGCGGAATGATCGTGGACGTGTTCGGGATCGAGGCCTTCCTGCCCGGATCGCAGATCGATGTGAAACCCATCAGGGACTATGATGCCTTTGTGGGTAAGAACATGGAATTCAAGGTGGTGAAGATCAACCAGGAATTCAAGAACGTGGTGGTCTCCCACAAGGCCCTCATCGAAGAGGAACTGGAACAGCAGAAGAAGGAGATCATTGCCAAGCTCGAAAAGGGACAGGTGCTGGAAGGGACTGTCAAGAACATCACCTCCTACGGGGTCTTCATCGACCTGGGCGGGGTGGACGGACTGATCCACATCACGGACCTTTCCTGGGGCCGGGTGAACCACCCCGAGGAGATCGTGGAACTGGACCAGAAACTGAACGTGGTCATCCTCGATTTCGATGATGACAAGAAGCGGATCGCGCTCGGTCTGAAGCAGCTGACACCCCATCCGTGGGATTCCCTGGATGAGAAACTGAAAGTAGGTGACCAGGTGAAGGGCCGCGTGGTCGTGATGGCCGATTATGGTGCTTTCGTGGAGATTGCCCCGGGAGTAGAAGGTCTGATCCACGTCTCGGAAATGTCCTGGTCACAGCACCTCAGAAGCGCGCAGGAATTCATGAATGTGGGTGACGAGGTGGAAGCGGTGATCCTGACCCTCGACAGGGAGGAGCGGAAAATGTCCCTGGGCATCAAGCAGCTCAAGCCGGATCCGTGGGAGAAGATCGAAGAAAAGTACGGACTGGGAAGCAAACATACTGCAAAAGTTCGTAACTTTACCAACTTCGGTGTCTTTGTGGAGATTGAAGAAGGGGTGGACGGGCTGATCCACATTTCGGATCTGTCCTGGACGAAGAAGGTCAAACACCCGGCCGAATTTACATCCATCGGGGCTGACATTGAAGTGGTGGTGCTCGAGATCGATAAGGAGAACCGCCGCCTGAGCCTCGGACACAAGCAGCTGGAAGAGAATCCGTGGGACGTGTTTGAGACCGTTTTTGAAGTTGATTCGATTCACGAAGGAACGATCATTGAATTGATGGACAAGGGCGCAGTGGTTGCATTGCCTTATGGCGTGGAAGGATTCGTCACTCCGAAACATCTTGTAAAAGAGGATGGTAGTCCGGTGAAGGTGGAAGACAAGTTAGATTTTAAGGTGATTGAGTTCAATAAATCCGCAAAAAAGATTATCTTGTCTCATAGTCGGATTTATGAAGATGAGCGGAAATCCACCGAGCGTTCTTCCAGGAAGAGTGAAGGATCTGAGGCCAGAAAAGCTGCCAGGAAACTGAAGAGCAGCCTGGAGAAGACCACCCTGGGCGACATCTCGGAACTGGCTGCGCTGAAGACGGAGATGGAGGAGAGCCAGAAGAGCGGGAAGAAGAAAGAACCGAAACAGGAACCGAAACAGGAACCGAAACAGGAGCCGAAGCCGAAGGCCAAAAGCCAGCAGCCCAAAAAGAAGGATGAGGTGAAAGAAGAGGTGAAAGGTGAAGCAAAGGAGGAAGCAAAGGAGGACGATAAAAAAACAAATACTTAAACACAATTATTTCAGCAATGGAATTCAAAATTGACAAATTTGAAAACCATACTTTGATCAAAGTATTGGAGGAAAAACTTGACACACACATCGCTCCGACGCTCAAGTCAGAACTGGTGCTTGTTTCAGGAAATGGTGAGAAGAACATCATCCTTGATCTGAGCAACTGCCGCTACTGCGACTCATCGGGCCTGAGCGCCATTCTCGTGGCCAACCGTCTGTGCAAGAATGCCAACGGCACTTTTGTGCTGACAGGACTGAATGACGCGGTGGAACGGCTGATCACCATTTCCCAGCTGGATACTGTCCTGAACATCTCTAATTCCGTGGATGAGGCTGTCGGCCTGATCAAAGAGGCTGAATAACGCTGCTCTTTGGTGTCATTTGAATTGACCATACTGGGTAGCAGTTCGGCACTGCCTACCTCAAATCGTTTTCCCGCCGCTCATTTGCTCAAAGTAGATGAGCGGTTTTTTTTGATCGACTGCGGAGAGGGTACCCAGATCCGGCTCAGGCAGCAGCGGGTAACCCTGTCCCGTATCCACCACATTTTCATCTCCCACCTGCACGGGGACCATGTGTTCGGTTTGTTCGGACTGCTTTCAAGCATGGGATTGACGGGCCGGCAGGTCCCGGTCAACCTGTACGGTCCGGGCAGGCTGAGGGAACTGATGGAGCAATACCTCAAATATTTCGGTCCCCTGCCATATGAGATCCGCTGCCATGCGCCGGGAAAAGATGACGGATCGCTCCTCTACGAAGATGAGAAGATCACGGTCGAACCCATCCCGCTGAAGCACAGAACCCCTACCTTCGGGTATCTTTTCAGGGAAAAGGAGAAACCGCTCAACCTGCGCAAGGAGCAGGTGGAGGAGTTCCGGCCGGGCATTGCCGAAATGGTGCGGATCAAACGGGGGGAGGATTTCATCACCTCCGACGGCAGGGTGATCCCCAACCGGGAGATGACCCACCCTCCCTACCGCCGGCGCTCCTATGCCTATCTCTCCGATACGCGGTATGATCCCGGACTGGCGGAGCGGGTAGAAGGGGTGGATTTGCTGTTCCATGAGGCCACCTTTGCCGGAAATGACGAGAAGCTTGCCGGGGAAACGCTGCATTCCACTTCCCGCCAGGCTGCCGAGCTGGCCAGGCGTGCAGGTGCCGGCAGGCTCCTGATCGGGCATTTTTCCACCCGTTACAAGGATCTATCCCGGCTGGTGGAAGAGGCCAGGGAGATCTTTCCACTGACCGACGGGGTCAGGGACGGGGACCGTTATTCCGTCCCCCCGGAAAGGGTAGCTCCGGAATAAAATGTTAATTTTGCTTCGTTTATCACCACAAAACCATCCAGGTGCAGGAAAAAATACTGATCCTCGATTTCGGATCGCAATATACACAGTTGATCGCCAGGAAAGTACGCGAACTTCATGTGTACTGCGAAATCTATCCTTACAACAGGTATCCCGCTCCAGACCGGTCGGTGAAAGGGGTGATCCTATCGGGGAGTCCCTTTTCCGTGAGGGATGCAGGCGCACCGGTGCCGGACCTGGAAGGAGTAAAGGGACAGCTGCCGGTGCTGGGGATCTGCTACGGGGCCCAGCTCCTTTCCCACCGGTACGGCGGCGAGGTCATGCAGTCCGATGCGCGGGAATACGGCCGGGCCAGGCTGAGTTACATTGACCGTTCCCATCCACTGATGGCACGGCTGACCGACCGCACCCAGGTGTGGATGTCCCACGGCGATACAATCAATTCCCTCCCCCCGGGTCACTCGGTGATCGCCAGCACCGAAGATGTGGAGGTGGGTGCCTATGCCGCCGGGAATGAACCCACCTTCGGTCTGCAGTTTCACCCCGAAGTGTACCACACCACAGAGGGCAGGACCATCCTTTACAATTTTCTCCGGGAGATATGCGGTTGTTCAATGGACTGGACACCGGAGATGTTCGTGGAGAGCACCATTGACGGCCTCCGGGAGAAGCTGGGCAGTGACCGGGTGGTGATGGGACTGTCGGGGGGAGTGGATTCCACCGTGGCCGCCATGCTCCTGCACCGGGCCATCGGGAAGAGACTGATCTGCATTGTGGTGGACAACGGTCTGCTCCGCAAGGATGAGTTCGGCGAAATACTTGACTCATACAAGGATATGGGACTGAATGTGATCGGGGTCGATGCGGGGGAGGAATTCCTGGCCGGACTCCGGGGCATCACCGATCCGGAAGACAAGCGGAAAAGCATCGGGAAAAGCTTTATCGAGGTCTTTGACAGGGAGGCGAAGAAACTGGAAGGGGTGAGCTGGCTGGGCCAGGGGACCATCTACCCGGATGTGATCGAATCGGTCTCCGTGAACGGACCGTCGGTCACCATCAAATCCCACCACAACGTGGGGGGACTGCCTGAAAAAATGCACCTGAAGGTGGTGGAGCCGCTGCGGCTGCTTTTCAAGGACGAGGTGAGACGGGTAGGAAGGGCACTCGGGATCCCGCCATTCATTCTGAAAAGGCACCCCTTCCCGGGTCCCGGACTCGGGGTGCGGATCCTGGGAGAGATCACCCCCGAAAAGATCAGGCTCCTGCAGGAGGCCGACGCGATTTTCATTGGGGCGCTGCGCCGGTTCGGATTGTATGACCGCATCTGGCAGGCAGGGGCCATCCTGCTTCCCGTCAGGTCGGTGGGCGTGATGGGGGATGAGCGCACCTATGAGTACGTGGTGGCCCTGAGGGCAGTCACCTCCACGGACGGGATGACAGCCGACTGGGCCGACCTTCCCCACGAGCTCCTGGGCCGTGTTTCCAGTGACATTATCAATAAAGTGAGGGGGATAAACCGGGTGGTCTACGATATCAGTTCCAAACCCCCGGCCACCATCGAATGGGAGTAAGCCCGCGTGAATGGGAGCAAGCCTGCATGAATAGGAGCAAGCCCGCATGAATGGGAGCAAGCCCGCCCGCACAGGACCGGATGCAACATTTTCACCGCGCGGGTGGTTATATAGAAACAGTCTGAAACAAACGATAATGAAGAAAAAAGGGATCATATGGCGCGGACACCTCACGGTGGTCGTGGCGCTGCTTGTCATACTCACCGGCAACGTGCGTGCCCAGTGGAGCACCCAGGCGCTGAAGCTTGCCCAGGTGATGGACAAGGTGAGCAGGTTTTACGTGGATTCCATCAACGAGGAGGAGGTGGTCGAGCGTACCATCACTGAAATGCTGCATGAGCTGGATCCGCACTCCTCTTACCTGAGCAAGGAGGAGCTGGAATTGCTCAACGAGCAGCTGGAGGGGGAATTCGAAGGGATCGGTGTCAGTTTCAACATTCTGGAAGACACCATTTATATTATCAGGGCGATTTCCGGGGGTCCATCCGAGCGGGTGGGGATCAGGGGAGGAGACAGGATCATCAGGGTTGAGGAGGAGAATGTTGCCGGAACGGGGATCACCACCCGCGATGTGCAGCGCCTGCTGAAGGGACCGAAGGGGACCCGGGTGAATGTGACCGTGCTCAGGAGGGGGGTGGATGAGCTGCTGCCGTTCGCCATTACCAGGGATAAGATCCCGGTGTACAGCCTGGATGCCTCCTACATGGTTGATCACAGGATCGGATATATCAAGCTGGCCAGGTTCTCACACACCACCATCAACGAATTTGTCACCGCCGTGGAGGAATTGAGGGACCAGGGAATGCAGGATCTGATCCTGGACCTCTCCGGGAACGGGGGAGGCTGGCTGCCGGTGGCGGTCGATCTGGCAGACCATTTTCTTTCGGGGAGCAAGGAGATCGTAAGCACCGACGGAAGGACCACCGCCAGGAAGTACCTGGCCAGAAAGAAAGGATTGTTTGAGGAGGGGAACCTGGTGATTATGATCGACCGGAATTCGGCCTCTGCCAGCGAGATCGTAAGCGGTGCCGTGCAGGACTGGGACAGGGGGGTGATCGTGGGACGCCGTTCTTTCGGGAAAGGACTTGTGCAGCAACCCTTCATCCTGTCGGACGGGTCCATGATCCGGCTGACCGTGGCCCGTTATTATACGCCTACCGGGAGACTGATCCAGAAACCATACGAGGACGGGTACGAGGAGTATGCCATGGATTTTATTCACCGCTACAACAGGGGAGAGCTTGAAAGCTCGGACAGCATTGTCTTCCCCGAATCGCAGCGTTACAAAACGCTCTTGAAGAACCGGACCGTATACGGGGGCGGCGGGATCATGCCCGACTATTTCGTGCCCATCGACACCTCCGAATATTCAGAGTATTACAGGCAGCTGATCAACCTTGGGATCCTGAACCAGTTCACCCTGCAGTATGTGGATCAGCACAGGGACGATTTCCTGCGGGATTATCCCGATTTCCGGTCCTACAGGGAGCATTACATCCCTACACAGAGGCAACTGGATGAGCTGAACGCTTTCGCCGCACAGGAAGGCCTGGATTTCAATGAGGAGCAATGGGAGATCTCCCGGGAACAGGTGCAAATGCTCTTCAAGGGATACGTGGCCAGGGATCTATGGGACACGGGCAGTTTCTATGAGATCTACAACCCATCAGATGAGGTATATCACAAGGCAGTAGAGATCCTGCAGGATCCGGCCATGATCCTGGAGAAACTGGCCAAAGTGGAAGATTGATGACCGCATGGATATCCGGGCACTTTCTGGAGGTGCTGGGCGTGCTCTTCAGCTTGCTGTACCTCTACTTCAGCATCCGCCGGAACATCCTGCTCTGGCCCATGGGCATTGTCAGTGCACTGCTCTACATGATCGTTTTCTTCCGCGCCAGGTTTTATGCGGATATGGGGCTGAATGCCTATTACTTTTTCATCAGCATTTATGGCTGGATCGTGTGGAAAAGGGGACAGGGCCGGGACGGGGAAGGAAAACTGCCCGTGAGCCGTCTCGGTCTGAAGACAGCACTGATCCTGCTGGCAATCACGGCTGTGGCTTTTTTAGGGACGGGATATGTCCTCTCCCGGTATACCGATTCACCCATCCCGTACTGGGACGCATTTACCACCGCGGTCAGTTTCACAGCCACCTGGATGCTGGCCAGGAAGATCCTGGAGCACTGGATCCTCTGGATCGTTGTTGATGCAGTGTCCATGGGACTGTATCTTTACAGGGGACTCTACCCCACACTGGTGCTGTTTGCCATTTATACCGCCATGGCGGTCATCGGACTGATCGAATGGAAAAAGGAGTATTCAGGACAGCCGGTCCGGGAAGGATCCTGATCACGGGACCCGAATCCACGGGGAAGACCGACCTTGCCGGTTTTCTGGCCGGCCACCTTCATGGCGCCCTGGTGGGAGAGTACGCCCGGGGGTACATCGAGAAACTGGACCGGCCCTACACCTACGGCGATGTGGAGCACATTGCCCGGCATCAGGAGCGGGAATACCTGTCCGCGGAAAAAGAGAAAAGATGGGTGATTTTTGATACCTGGCTGATCATCACCCGGGTATGGTTTCTGATGAAGTACGGCAGGAAACCCAGTTGGATCGATGCCCGGATCAGGCAGGCCCGTTTCGACCTGGTGCTGTTATGTGATACGGACATCCCCTGGATCCCGGATCCGGTCAGGGAAAACGGGGGCGACATGCGGCAGGTGCTTTTTCGCATGTACCGGCAGGAACTGGAGGATTTTCAGATGAACTGGAAGATCGTATCCGGAAGCGGGGAGGAGCGTTTCCGGAATGCTTGGAAACTGATACAAACACATGTCCCATGAGCCACCCTGAGAAATTCCACGCAAAGACCCTGAGGGGACTGGAGCAACTACTTGCGGATGAGCTGCTGGAACTGGGAGCGGAAAAGGCGGAAGTGGTGAACCGGGGGGTGAATTTTTACGGGGGAAGGGCCATGCTCTACCGGGCGAATATCGCCTCCCGGCTGTCCCTTCGCATTCTGCTTCCCGTTCACCGGTTCATGGCGGAGGATCCCGAAACCCTCTACCGGAAGGTGAAGCAGTACGACTGGTCGCTTCACCTGGACAACAGGATGACCTTCGCTGTCGATGCGGTGACGTTTTCGCCAATCTTCAAGAACAGCCATTTCGCGGCCCTGAAGGTGAAGGATGCCATTGCGGACCAGTTCCGGGACCGCACCCATCTCCGTCCTTCCGTGAACAGGGAGCACCCGGACATTCTGGTCAATGTGCACATTTCAGGAAAAGAGGTGACAATTTCACTGGACAGCTCCGGCGGATCCCTGCACCGGAGGGGGTACCGGATGGGCACTTTCGAAGCACCGCTCAACGAAGTGCTCGCCGCGGGAATGGTGATGGCTACCGGCTGGAAAGGGGAGCGGACCTTCATTGATCCCATGTGCGGCTCCGGTACCCTGGCCATCGAAGCGGCCATGATCGCCGCAGGGATTCCCCCCGGACTTTTCAGAAAACAGTACGGATTCGAGCACTGGAAGGACTTCGACCGTGACCTGATGGAGCATGTGGTGCGGCAGCTGCCACGGGAAAAAAAGGTGTCTGTTCCGATCATCGCAAGGGATGCGGACAGGGAAGCTGTGAATCTTACCCGGCAGCAGCTCCGGAAGATGCAGCTGGAAGATGTGGTCACCCTGGAGGTGAAGGATTTTAAAGGCTCGGAAGGCCCCCCCGAAGGGGCAACGATTGTGATGAATCCTCCCTACGGGGAACGGATGGATGCGGGCCACATCGGATCTCTGTACAGCATGATCGGGACCACCCTCAAGCACGGGTACCCCGGTTCTGATGCCTGGCTCCTTTCCTCCAGCCGGGAGGGTCTCAGGCACGTCGGATTGAAGCCCGAAAGGAAAATGGTCCTGTACAACGGGGCACTTGAATGTCTCTATGTGAATTACAGGACCTTTCCGGGCAGATGGAAGGAGTTTAAATCTTCTGAAACCAGCGGATGAGTTCTTCCGTAAAAGATGCCGTGTGTGTTAATAAAAAAAAATGATTTGACCGATTTTATTGCGACAGGGGCCGATTTTTAGCTATATTTAGTTGCTGAATCACAGTGAAAAGTCGGGCCGTGAAGGCAAACGGACGGTTTTGATCAATGACAATTTTTTTTATATTTGCTGATCATATTCGCAAATAGCTATTCAACAAAAGATAGCCTACATGAGCTTTGATGTCAATGAGTATTACTCCGGGATGAATGGCGGAGATGTTTTAATGGCCTTCAAAGGAAATATCTCAAGCGAGCTCATCAGCAATGTCCTGGAAGTTGTTGAATCAAGGCTGGATGATTACAGTGAAAGTTCCAAGATCCGCAAGCGGGTCTACAATGTGCTCGTGGAAAGCCTCCAGAACCTGTATCACCACATTGAGATCCTCCCGGAAGACATGCAGAAAGAATATGATGAGAAATTCGGGATCCTGGTGGTGAGCCGGGTGGAGGAGAAGTATAAGATATCCACGGGGAACTTCATCAGGCATGAAAAGGTGGATATGCTCAAGAATAAGATCGACAAGATCAATTCCATGAGCAGGGACGAACTGAAGGATATGTATAAATTCATCCTGAACCACCAGCGCCTGTCCGAAAAGGGAGGAGGAGGCCTCGGACTGGTGGATATTGCAAGGAAGACAGGAAATAAGCTCATATACACATTCGAGAAATATGACCACAGGTACTATTTTTTCAACCTCGATGTGTACATTGATTTTGTACAATGATTCTCAAAGATAAATAACAGAATATGGAACCATTATCGATTGAAGGAACTGCAAAAACACCCAGTGTAAAGTTCAATGCGGAGGAAGGGGTGATCGAGATCAAGGGAAGGTCGATACCGGAGAATTCAATAGAGTTTTACAAGCCGCTGGTGGAATGGCTGGAGGAATACAGCGCCACCCCCCTGGACCTCACACAGGTGAACGTGCAGCTGGAATACTTCAATACCTCCTCCTCCAAGTGCATCCTGGATGTATTCAAGAAACTCGAATCCATCCACAAGGGAAAGACCGAAGTGATCATCAACTGGTACTATGAAGAGGACGATGAAGACATGCTTGAAGCCGGCGAAGATTACGAATCCATCATCCGGGTCCCCTTCAAAATGATCGAGATCGTCGAATAGTACAGACTTTCTAACAGCATATCCTTACAGGCTGT
>JAXGMU010000051.1:0-25418 GCA_040768485.1 Bacteroidales bacterium | reverse complement strand
GTGTTAGGCCTGCCGCTAGCGTTCATCCTGAGCCAGGATCAAACTCTTCGTTGTAGAAAAATTTAAATTTGCTCAAGACTCTTCACTCCTGATTTTCATAGGAATTTCAGGTGACTACTTTACCTAATTCTTACTTCAATATTTTCAAAGAACATTTGTTCACATTTGGACGAACTGCAAAGATAAGAAATTTTCTCGATTTTACCCAACAATTCTTTCCCGATTTCAACCTTCACAGAACGCTGCTTTCAAAAAGCGGATGCAAAGATAAGTACATTAATTTCTAATCTCCAAATATTTTTTTCAGTTTGTGAATAATATTTTACAAAGCTTTGAAATGGAGTATGATAAGGACTTCCCGCCAATCTTAATGGATCGTTCTTCCAAAAAATGGTTTAATTTTGTTCCTTTCGGCACATCAGGATGAGCGAGCGACTGGTCATCGTACCCACATACAACGAAATCGAGAACATCGGGAAAATCGTGGAAGCCGTCATGGGTCTTCAGGCGGTGACAGACCTCCTGGTGGTGGATGACCGTTCGCCGGACGGGACAGGACAGCGTATCATGGAACTGCAGACGAAATACGGGGACCGGCTCCACCTGCTGGAAAGGCCGGGGAAGCTGGGTCTGGGCACGGCCTACATCGCTGGATTCAAATGGGCCCTTGAACGGGAATACAGGTACATCTGCGAAATGGATGCCGATCTGTCCCATGATCCAAGCGACCTCCCGAGGCTGTTCGATGCCTGCAACCACGACCGGGCCGATGTGGCCATCGGTTCCCGTTACATCTCGGGCGTCAATGTGGTCAACTGGCCCATCAGCCGCGTACTGATCTCCTATTTTGCCTCGGTGTACGTGCGACTGGTCACGGGGATGAAGGTGCGTGATGCCACAGCGGGTTTCGTCTGTTACAGGAGAGCGGTGCTGGAGACCATCAATGTGGACCAGATCCGCTTCAAAGGGTATGCCTTTCAGATCGAAATGAAATTCAAAGCCTGGAAATACGGCTTCAGGGTGGTGGAATTGCCCATCATCTTTACCGACCGCAGGGAAGGCACCTCCAAAATGTCAGGAAGGATCGTCAGTGAAGCCATCTGGGGCGTGGTACGGATGAAAATTGCCTCATGGTTCAAACATTATCCACATCCGGGGACGGAGGCCTGAAAAAATGAATAATTATCTGATCATCAATGCCAGGATCGTGAACCAGGGGACCGTGGTAACCGGATTTGTGCTGGTGCGGGGAGGGATCATCAGGGCCGTGGCACCGGGAAAACCCGGGGCGGAAACCGACCTGGCGGAGGTGGTGGATGCCGGCGGCAAATACCTGATCCCCGGGGTGATCGATGACCATGTCCATTTCCGCGAGCCGGGGCTTACACACAAGGCGGAGATCGCCACCGAATCCAGGGCCGCCGTGGCAGGGGGTGTGACTTCCTACATGGAAATGCCCAACACCAATCCTCCAGCAATAACCATCGCTGAATTGGAAAAGAAGTTCGACCGTGCCTCTGAGGCATCCCTTGCCAATTACTCCTTTTACCTGGGCGCCACCACCGGAAACATCGGGGAGATCGGGAAACTGGATCCGGAGCGCCATTGCGGGGTGAAGCTTTTCATGGGCTCTTCCACCGGGAACATGATGGTGGAAAAACCGCAAGCCCTGGAGCGGGTATTTGCGGAATCTCCCACCCTCCTGGCCGTGCATTGCGAGGATGACGCAATCATCCGGAAGAACCTGGAGCTGCAGCTGAAGGTATTCGGGGACAACATTCCCGTGCGGATGCATCCCGTCATTCGCAGCGATGAAGCCTGCTTCCGTTCAAGCGCCCGGGCGGTGGAACTGGCGCAGAAGCATCACACCCGGTTGCACATCCTGCATGTTTCCACAGCCAGGGAACTGGATCTGTTTGAGAAGGGAACCGACTTCGGGAAAAAAACCATTACAGGGGAAGCCTGCGTCCACCACCTCTGGTTCAGTGACGCTGATTACGAGCGGAAAGGCACCCTGATCGTGTGGAATCCGGCCATCAAGACAATACATGACCGCGATGCCCTTCTGCATGGACTGCTGGAGGACAGGCTGGATGTGATCGCCACGGACCATGCCCCCCATTCCATTGAGGAGAAGCAAAATACATACACCGGGGCCCCGTCGGGCGCTCCCATGGTGCAGCATTCCCTGGTGGCCATGCTGGAGCTGGTCCGCCGGAACAAACTGACCATCGAACAGGTGGTGGAAAAAATGTGTCACGCCCCGGCAAGGCTTTTCAGGGTGAAGGAACGCGGATTCATCCTTCCCGGATACAAAGCCGACCTGGTGCTGGTGGACACGGAACAGGAATGGACCGTAACCCGCCGCGGGCTTCACTACAAATGCGGCTGGTCGCCCCTTGAAGGAGAGGTGTTCCATTCCCGGGTCACCCACACCTGGGTGAACGGGAAGCTGGTTTTCATGGACGGAATGTTCAATGAGATGGTGCGGGGGGAAAGGCTGGAATTTAGTCGAAAGTTGAAAGTCGAAAGTGGAAAGTCGAAAGTGGAAAGTGGAAAGTCGAAAGTGGAAAGTTAGGAAATATAATATACTGATAACCAAAAAATATGGATTTATGAAAAGAAAACTTCAATCAGGGCTGCAATACACCCTTTATGCGGGCCTGCTGGTCACTGCCGGTATGATCGCCTCATTTACAGGCTGTTCTTCAGGTAAAAAGGACACACAGGGAACGGAAAAACAGAATCCGGCATGCAAAGTGGAGACATCCCTGTTCGGGATCACTGCCGAAGGGGATTCCGTGATGCTGTACACACTCACAAATGAAAAAGACATCGTGGTGAAAATCACCAATTTCGGCGGGATTATCACCGAGATCCACACGCCCGACCGGGAGGGTCAGTTCGGGAACATCGTGCTGGGATTTGACAACCTGGACCGCTACCTTGCCGGCCATCCCAATTTCGGTGCCCTGATCGGCCGTTACGGAAACCGGATCGCGGATGCAAAGTTCACCCTGGACGGGGTCACCTACCAGCTAGCGGCCAACAACGGGGACAATTCCCTGCACGGGGGAGTGATCGGCTTCGACGATGTGATCTGGGAACCGGAGGTGATCTCCTGCGATGAGCGGGCTGCCCTCAGACTTTCTTATGTCAGCGAGGACGGAGAAGAGGGATTCCCGGGAACACTCACCGTCCATGTCACTTACGAACTGCTCATGGATCAGCTCTTCATCACCTATGAGGCCACCACCGACAAAGCCACCCCGGTGAACCTGACCAACCACAGTTATTTTAACCTCTCAGGGGGAGGGACCATCCTGGACCACGTGCTCTATATCAATGCATCCAATTATACCCCTGTGGATGAGGAGCTGATCCCCACCGGAGAGATCGCACCCGTGGAAGGGACCGCCTTCGATTTCAGAAAACCGCGTGTGATCGGCGAGCGGATCGATGAGGTTCCCGGTGGTTACGACCACAATTTTGTACTGGATAAGGCTCAAGGAGAAAAAACCCTGGCTGCCAAGTTGATGGATCCGAAAACAGGCAGGTCGCTGGAAGTGATCACCACCGAACCGGGGGTCCAGTTTTACACGGGAAATTTCCTGAATGGTTCCCTGTCATCGGGCGACTTCGTCTATGTGAAACATGCAGGCTTATGCCTGGAAACACAGCATTTCCCGGATTCGCCCAACCAGCCGGATTTCCCGAGCACCATCCTGCGGCCGGGTGAGACCTATTCCACCCAGACCATCTTCAAATTCGGAGTGGAGGAATAGCCGCAGATCTGTCATATTGAAAAATGAGGGTGCCTCGTAAGGGACACCCTCATTTATATGAAATTTAACCGGCCGCCTATCTGACCACCAGCCTGCCGATCCGCATGGTGCCGTCTGCGGTGGTCACTTTCACAAAGTATACCCCTGCAGCGATCCCTTCCAGTGAAACTGCCTGTTCAGCTGAATGAAGGTTCTGCACTGCCTTCAACCTGGCTCCTGTCACACTGAAGATGGAAACAAAAGCCGGGGCCTCTCCTCCGGATACAATGTAAAACCGGTCCCGGGCCGGATTGGGATAAAGCCTGACCTCTCCAGCCTTGGATTCCGGTGCAAGCCCGGTGGTTTCGAAGATATCGGTGAAATTCACATTGTGGCTGAATACCACATCCGCATCCCCCATCGTTTCACCGGTTTCCAGACGCCACGCGTGATCAGCGGGTGGAGCGTCGTACACCCCGTTCCCGCTATGGTCTGCATAAAAATCCACCGTGTATGATCCCCCGGGCTCGATCACGTAGGAAGAGACAGAGAAATCCGGTCCGGTCACCTCATTAACCACGATGGTATCCAGGTATATGCCTGATTGCGAATCACGCACGAAAAGCGTCAGCTTCTGACCCACATGCGGGGTCATCCCGCTGAACAAAACCCTCAGCCGGTGCTCCCAGTCCACATCGGTGAAGTCCGTATTGTGAACGAAATCAAGGGTTTCACTCCCGGAAATTTCTTCAACCGTGAGCCTCCAGGCATGGTCCGTGGGAGGGGCGTCGTAATAACCGTTCCCGTTGAAATCCGCATAGAAATCAACTGTGTAGTCCTTTCCCGGTTCCAGAACAGGCAACTGGAGTGTGAATGACTCCTCCACCGTCACGCTGATCCGGGTCACCTCTTCCCCGGTCTGATCGTCTTTGACGGACAACCACAGGGTCTGTCCCACATGTGGCCCCATGCTGCTGAAATGGATCGTCAGCACATCCTGTGAGTCCTCCGTGACGATCACCGTTCCTGTCATTCCCATGCTCACATGGGGATCACACTGATACTGGTAGGTACCCGGTATGTCGAATACATGAGTGAAGACCCAGTTGTTACCAACCGTATTTCCGAATGACTCGGGATTGGAAGCATAGACTGACTGTGAACCGTTTACGTTATGATCTCCAGAGTTATTGATCCATGTTACCATATCACCTGCTGAAATATTCAGCACATCGGGTTGGAAAGCATTATTCACCACCGCAACTTCATGGGAGGTCTGCCCAACTTTATGGGAGGTCTGCCCAAGCACACCAGCCTGCAGGGTGAGAAACAATCCCGAAACAAATCCTGCAATGTTTCTGAATCTGGTAAAAATCTTTTTCATACGCTCTGCTATTTGATGGTACGACATGATTGAACACCCTTATTACAACGGTGTGGTTCAATGGTTCTTCGTTTTCGTGTTAAAAATGCGTTAATCAAAAATCTGCAACGGAGATCCTGATCGCTGAAACATTTGAGGAAATATTTAACATCAGGTACGGCCTGTGGTTCCTAAAACTGCTTATATTTGACTGGACCAGGTTCTGAGAACAGTTCCGGAAATGAGATTCCTGACACGAATTGTGAACATGTTACCGCACACAATTGCGGGATTGCTGCTCTTGTTCTGCGGTTGTGTGTCCGAAACCAGCCAGCTGGATGATCTCAGGCCTGTCTGTTTTGATACGGAGGTCCTTCCCATCTTTCTGGAGGGCTGTGCCACCGGGAATTGTCACGATGCAACGGCCGCAGGAGGGTACCGGCTTGATTCCCATGAAGGGATCCTGCCGGGAGTCCGGCCCGGTGATGCGCTGTCCAGCCCGGTATACCGGACGGTGATCTCCACCGGGACAGACCACATGCCCCCGGATGGATCTCTTCCCGTTGAGGAACGGATGTACATCAGGGTCTGGATAGACCAGGGAGCGGAAAAAGTTATCTGTGACGTGCAGGATACCCTGCCTCCCCCGGATTCCACATGGACCAGTCCGGTGGTATGCTTCCGCAGGGATATACTGCCTGTTTTCCAGTCCAGGTGCGGTGTCACCGGGTGTCATGACCCGTTCTCCAGGGTGGAGGACTATGATTTCACCACCTATGAGGGGATCCTGGAAGCCGTCAGTCCGGGAAATCCTTCAGGAAGCAAGATTTACCAGGTGATCACCGAGGACGAACCATGGGATATCATGCCTCCGCCCCCGGCGGACCCGCTCAGCGGGGAAGAAACAGACAGCATTTATCGCTGGATTCTGCTGGGAGCGGCTGACGAGGAGTGCGGAGATCTGTGTGATTCGGTGGATGTGACCTACGGAACGCATATCGCGCCCTTTATCACCTCCTATTGCCTGGGATGTCACAGCAGTGATACCCCGGGCAACCAGGTTCTGCTGGGATCCTACGATGATGTGGTGGCCCGGGTGAACGAAGGCTTCATCCCTGCCGTACTGAAGCGGGAGGCTGGGGTGGCACCCATGCCTCCAAATCTTGTGGTCTCCGACTGCCAGGTCCGGATCTTCGAGATCTGGATCGAACAGGGTTTACCCGAATAAATGCATGTTCATGAGAAAAGCATTCTCGTTTGTCATCCTGATCCTGATCTTCCGTAGCTGTTACTGGGACAACGAAGAGACTCTGTACCCGGTGCTGGGGGAGTGTGATACGACGGATGTCTCCTATGCAGATGAAATCGTTCCCATCCTGTCCGGCCGTTGCTACTCCTGTCACAGCAACCTGAACGCACCCTCCTTCGGAAGCGGGATCCGGCTTGAGGATCACCAGGATGTGGTATCCCTGGAGGAAAGAATTGCAGGAAGCATCAACCACGAAAATGGTTTTGTACCCATGCCCAGGGGAAGCAGCAAACTGGACCCATGCTCCATTTTAAAATTCGAAGCATGGGTGGCGGACGGCAGTCCGGATAATTGATGTAAAATCCAATCCCGGGAAATGAAAAACAACCGATTACACGTGATCCTCTGGATTTACATGATCCTGTCCGTGAACCTGTTAAACGGCCAGGACCTGGAATCCCTCCTGGAGGATCAGATGGAGGAATCCACCGAATTTGTCTCGGCCACCTTCAAGGCCACAAGGATCATGAACGGACACTCCATTGAGCGAATGCCCGAAGGTCAGCTCGATTTCAGGATTTCGCACCGTTTCGGAAGGGTGAATTCCGGTGCATATGAATTTTTCGGGATCGACCAGGCCAATATTCATCTGAGCCTCGAGTACGGGATACTGGACTGGCTGATGGTCGGGGTGGGAAGGGGAACCTTTGAAAAGACAGTGGACGGTTTTGTGAAAATCAGTCCCCTGAGACAATCCACCGGGGCCCGGAACATGCCTGTATCGGTTTCCTTCATGTCAGGTATCTATGTAAACGGGCTTCACTGGATCGATCCTGAGAGAGAAAACTACTTTTATCACCGGATCTCCTATGCCCATCAGCTGCTGATCGCACGGAAGTTCAACCAGCGGTTCTCACTCCAGCTGACCCCTTCCTACCTGCACCGGAACCTGGTAGAAACTGTATTTGATTCCAATGACATGTTCGCCCTGGGTGCGGGGGCCCGTTTGAAACTGACCAGCAGGATCTCATTCAATGCGGAATACTATTATGTTTTCGTTCCCGACAGAGCATATCTCAGCACGGAAATTTACAATCCGCTGGCGGTGGGTTTCGACATCGAGACGGGGGGACATGTATTCCAGATCATCCTGACCAACTCGGTGGCCATGCGTGAAAACGGGATCATCGGATATACCACGGGACGGTGGATTGACGGCGATATTCACATCGGATTCAACATTTCCCGGGTTTTTCAGTTAAAGAAATAGTACGTTCCAATATTCACATCAATCACCGAGAGATGACGAAAAGACTTTTTATCTCAGCCTGCCTGGTGTCACTGAGTCTGATCACCCTTCCGGGACAGGACAAATTCCTTACAAGCGAAGGTTATATCAGCTTCTATTCCCATGCCCCCCTGGAGGACATTACCGCGGTGAACAATGAAGTGGGGGCCGTTATTGATGCCGGGACAGGCGAGGTGGCGGTGATTGTGAAAATGAACCGGTTCCAGTTTGAAAAAAAGCTGATGCAGGAACATTTTAACGAGAACTATGTGGAATCGGAGAAGTATCCCAGGGCCACCTTCAACGGGAAAATCATAAATAATGAACAGGTGGATTACACCGCTGCCGGGATCTACCCGGTTAAGGTGGAAGGGGATATGACCATCCACGGTGTGACCAGGCAGGTATCGGCCGGGGGTACCATCGAGGTCACCGGGGACGGGATCACTGCAAGGACCGAGTTCAAACTGAACCCGGAAGATTACGATGTCAAAATCCCCGGGGTGGTCCGGAACAACATCGCTGAACAAATGGTCATCACCGCAGAACTGACCTGTCAGGTCATCTGATCAGGACCACCTGTCTGAATACGATCACGCCTCCCGCTTCAATTTTCAGCAGGTAGTTCCCTGAGTTTTCCACAGTCTCAAGGTCCAGCACGATTTCACCGGAACCATGCACGGCAGGCCTGGATTCGAAGAACCTGATGAGTTCACCTGTTTCGGAGATGAGGGTCAGTTTCACTCCATTTTCCCCGAACAGGGGGGACCGGACCACCAGCATTTGTCCGGCCGGATTGGGATACACTTCGATCACGGATCCCGGATCGCCGTTGTAGGGACCTGTGGAAGCGGGGAAAACTGCCATGATCTGCAATTCCTCTCCTGCAGCATCCACTTCAAAGTCGATGTTTTCTGCCAGAAGGGTCGTTTCATCGATCGTCACCAGGTGTGTGCTCACCTGCGCCAGCCCGGGAATATCCACGTATATGGAATAATTCCCTGAAGCGATCCCTGAGAACACGTAATTACCTTCTTCATCGGTGACTGCATAATCCACAGCCAGCCCTGTGTCCTCATCGATCAGCACCACGGTAACAAACGCATAGGGTACGTTGCCATTTTTCAGAACATTTTCCTTCGCTTCGACCTTCCCCCTGATCTCGCCGTTCCCGTTGGTTGCCGCGGGATTCTCATACATGTCCATCACGATATGGAGGGTGTCGTCACACCTGAAAAAGAACCTGGCAGCCTCTTTCCACTTATACACTTTGTTGTAATAACTGTGCATGACCCCCTTATACTTCTGTTTTGCATGGTTGTCAAGTTTCACGTACACCAGGTAATATCCTTCCGGGATCCCGTTGAACTGAAAATGCCCACCGGCCTGCATCCTTTCCTGGGAAACGATCCGGTAAGGATGCTCTGACCCGTCCAGGAGCACCACATCCGCATCCTCCTCATCAATGGTTCCCTGGCTGTATCTGACGATCCCATAAAGTCTGGAGCTGGATTGTTCTGAGATTTCTCCGCTCCAGGAAGCCGTGCAACCATTGGCGTCCGTAACAAGGAGGCTGTACATCCCGGCTGTCAGGTTGTACTGATCCTGCGCGTCGGATCCGTGATCCCAGCTGAATGCGTATCCGGGAGTACCCCCGGTAATGACCGGCTCAATGAAACCGTTGCTGCCGCCGGGACAGCTCACATGCTGGATCACCGCAATCAACTGCAGGCTGTCGGGCCCGGTCAGGACGATCGTATCTCTTGCCGCCTCTCCGTTGGCATCGGTAACCACCACGGAATAAGTACCGGCGCCAATCCCCTGGAGGTCTTCTGTCTCAGTTCCGTTGGACCACAGGATCGTGATCGGTTCCCTTCCTCCTTCGATGAGCATGTCAATGGAACCGTTCTCATCCCCGTAACATAACGGATCGGTGACGATAAATGATAGTGTGGGTGGCGGCTGGCTTTCGATCATAATGCTGTCGGTAACCGCATTCAGATGGGCATCCCGAACAGTTACGATATACTTGCCGGGCAGAAGTCCGGTTGCCGTATCATTCAGGGAGCCGTTGGACCACTGGTAATAGTAGGGTGCCACTCCCTGCGTGATCCGGACATATGCAATGCCATCCGCACAATCCGGACAGGTGGCATGGGTGCCGGAAAGAACGAACTGCAGTTCGGGAAGGACCACCTCTGCACTGTCCGTATTCATGCAACCCAGCGAGTCTGTAACGATCAGCGTATATGTTCCGTCAGTGAGGCCGGTGATCTGTTTCGAACTGGCCCCGGTGGACCATTCATACAGGTATGGACTCCCCTTTCTGAAGGGAGTGCCACCGCTTACGACCACCATCGCCGTGTCATTGCTGATCACAATGTCTGTGACGATCTCCCGGTTCACTTTTACGGAATCGGCATATTCGCTGGAACATCCCGTGGCTGCGGTGGCAGTCAGATTGATCCTGTATTGACCCGATTCGCTATACAGGTGGGCGGGCGATTCCGCGTCCGTGGTGTTCCCGTCGCCGAAGTCCCACAAATAGGTGATCTCACCGGAACTCACCGTGCTTGTATTGAAACATACCACCTCCTCCCCGAAGCACACATCTCCCACCGAGAATCCGGCTACTGGGGTGGTCACCACCTGCACCTGTTTGGTGATATCCCCGTAACAACCGTAATTCGTGTAGGCGCGAAGTGTCACCGCATAAGTACCCGAGATGTCATAGGCGTGCACCGGGTTCTTTACCCGCATCGTATCCCCGTCATTGAAGATCCATTCGTAACTTTCGATGGTGCCGCTCTGGACCGCGGCCATGCCTGTGAATGGAATGCTTTCTCCCGCGCAGGCCGCAGTATAATCGAAATTCACCAGCGGGACATCACTGCTGTAGCGGTTAACGATCAATGTATCGTTGTTGATGTTGTCGTCATTGGTGCCGATCAGCCAGATCTTGAATGTGTAATTCCCGTGGGCCGCCAGATCCTGCCTGCTGTTGAATGTGTACTGGATGTCATTGGCGAGCTGACCGGGGACCGTATCCACGTCTACGGGGCCGCCGTTGACCTGGCAGGCGATCTTCAGGTCCACGAAAGGAACGTCGCCGAACTGCCGGATCACCACGGTCACCGAATCACTGCTCCCCAGTCCGCAGTGCATGGTGGGACTGATCATCTGGGTGATCCCGAAATCCACCATGTACTCGTCCGCCCCCACATCGGGAGCCGTCTGGTTCCGGATCTCCCCGTCAATGTCCAGCAATATCCCGGCTGCCGCGATCCCCGCTCCGTTGATGGCCCGTTGTGACGGCCGCAGATCTTCGTCATCCATGTAGAAAGGGTTCAGCAAATTGGAGTTGGCATCCGCATTCAGTGCCTGTCCCCAGGAATTCAGATCCGAATAAAGCACTCCCATGTAGGAGCCGAAATCATCCCCGCTGCTGTAGTAATCGTTGTAATCCCAGTCATTTGCACTCACATCAATACCGACCTTTGCCGCCAGTCCCCCGCCTTTATTGGCCAGGATGTTGTTCTTCACCACATAACCGCTTCCTCCAAGCACCTCCAGACCGATCCCGTTCGTTACATCCGTACCCGTGATGTGCACACTGTTGAACACAACCTCCGACCCCGTCCCGTTCTCCCGCAAACTGATCCCCTTCGCGATCCCAACTCCCTCGGCCTCCACAAAGTTGTTCGCCACAAGGTTGTCCGCCCCGTCCACAATGATCCCCACACCCGCCTGTACGTTCACAAACCGGTTCTCCGTTACCTTTCCTCCGCTCCCTTTGATCTCCATCCCGCTCCCTGCAACCACCCCGTTCACCTCGTTCCCCCTGAACTCTCCCCCGCTCCCCTCAAACAAGATCCCCAGAGCCCTGATGTTCCCGATCCGGTTCCACCTGAACCTGCTCCTCTCCGTCGTTACCTTCGCATACAGACCACTTGACATATAGTTGATCACTGTATTTGAATCAACTTCCACCATGCTTTGAACATTTACACATATCAGCCCTCGACCTGGTGTATTGAAGTCTAGACCATCTAATCTGTTGTTCCGAACATATATACTATCCCCATTATCAATGTAAATCCCGGATCCGCTACCCTGTTTATTATTATTCTTTATGATATTATCCTCAATTGTTATGTCTCTTGTTTGGGACCCTCGCGTGTATATGCCAAAATTATCCCCATTCCACTCAAGATATGTGTCAACAATATTATCTGAAATTGAACAGAATGAACAATTTACCAACTCGATCCCTCGTGAGTATCCATGTGTTGAATGTCTTTTGTTGATATGATTAGAAAAAATCTCCATGTCTTGGGTCTGTTCAGAATACAATACAGGTGACTGTCCATAATATTCACTTCCCTGATAACTAATATTGTTGTCGTGAATGGAAACAGATCTATTATTATTTAGCCTCAACCTCCGCATCCGGTTGCCGCTTACCTCTATATCATTGCTCCCATTGACCGTAAAATCCTGCGCATAACCCGCCGTATTTAACACCCCGTTCCCCCTTACTACCACCGGTCCGGCATTCGTGATCGTCAGATGCCGCAGATCATTGTCCTCCACAACCACCTCTCCCGCCGAACCACCCTCACGCTGCTGCAGGTCCAGATCATAGCCCTCCAGGTTGTTCCTCACAAAGGCCAGCGGTCCGTCAACACTCTCTACCGGGCTCTTCACGTTCCCCAGGCGGCATCCCTCAAAGCGCACTCCGCTGCTCCCGTTCTGGATCAGCACGCTGTAGGTCCCGTTCGTCCGCAATAACCCCATGTCCTCGAACGTAATGTGATCCGTACCCGTCAGCGACAGCGTGTAGTCATTGCTCGGGTTGCTTGTCGTGTAGTGCAGCTCCACAAGGCTGCTGTCACCGCTCTCGCCCCGGAACGTGATCGTGTTCGCCTCACCCGCCCCGCTGATCTCGTACAGCTTGATCTGCTCGTCATACACCCCGTCGCGGACCTCGAAGACCACCGGGCAGGTGATCCCCGCATTGTTCAGGGCAATCGCTGCATCTGTGAAATTGGTAAAATCCGGATCCGTGCCACCGATGGTATATATCCCGCACATGGGTGTGGCCATATCAAATGCTTTTGCCGTATCGTTGTGAAAATTACAATCTGCACCTCCGTTTGCCCCAACGGTCCAGGCCTTCAGTCTATAACTCTCTCCCCCCTGGAAAGTGTAATTCCCTATGACGACTTCCTCATTTTCTTTATAGCCCAGGGTGCCTGTCCAGCTATAGGGAGCCTGTAGTTCCCCATTCACCTCCCAGTGGACCTCCGTACTACTTAATGTCCCAGTCCCCTGGTTCTGTAACTCCACCCTTACCTGCTGACTGCCCAAGGACAATGGGTTCACTAATCCCACGAACTCGTTTACCCCTGCATCCTGCTCACAGGGCGTGTATTCAATCGCCCCAAGGTCAGGTTCAGTACCCCGTACCGTCAATTCAATGTCATTAATGATGCCTGTCCCCGGTAACGCTGCATCGTTCAACAATACCTGGTTCATCTGAAGCAGCGTATCCGAACGATAGAAAGGATTTTTGGCAAAACCATTGGACTCCCCTCCGCTGGCAATCTGAAAACTGCTTAATTCTGTATAATCCCTATCAACATAATAGGCAAGTTTGCGCTTGGTGCTGAAATAATTATTGAAATCAAATTCTCCCCTCAGCGTGTCAGTCATATAGGCGGCATATCCCCCTCCGTTGTTGGCAAAAATGTTGTTCTTCACCACATACCCCGTTCCGCCAAGCACCTCCAGCCCGACCCCGTTCGTTACATCCTTACCCGTGATGTGCACACTGTTGAACACAACCTCCGACCCCGTCCCGTTCTCCCGCAAACTGATCCCCTTCGCGATCCCAACTCCCTCGGCCTCCACAAAGTTGTTCGCCACAAGGTTGTCCGCCCCGTCCACAATGATCCCCACACCCGCCTGTACGTTCACAAACCGGTTCTCCGTTACCTTTCCTCCGCTCCCTTTGATCTCCATCCCGCTCCCTGCAACCACCCCGTTCACCTCGTTCCCCCTGAACTCTCCCCCGCTCCCCTCAAACAAGATCCCCAGAGCCCTGATGTTCCCGATCCGGTTCCACCTGAACCTGCTCCTCTCCGTCGTTACCTTCGCATACAGACCACTTGACATATAGTTGATCACTGTATTTGAATCAACTTCCACCATGCTTTGAACATTTACACATATCAGCCCTCGACCTGGTGTATTGAAGTCTAGACCATCTAATCTGTTGTTCCGAACATATATACTATCCCCATTATCAATGTAAATCCCGGATCCGCTACCCTGTTTATTATTATTCTTTATGATATTATCCTCAATTGTTATGTCTCTTGTTTGGGACCCTCGCGTGTATATGCCAAAATTATCCCCATTCCACTCAAGATATGTGTCAACAATATTATCTGAAATTGAACAGAATGAACAATTTACCAACTCGATCCCTCGTGAGTATCCATGTGTTGAATGTCTTTTGTTGATATGATTAGAAAAAATCTCCATGTCTTGGGTCTGTTCAGAATACAATACAGGTGACTGTCCATAATATTCACTTCCCTGATAACTAATATTGTTGTCGTGAATGGAAACAGATCTATTATTATTTAGCCTCAACCTCCGCATCCGGTTGCCGCTTACCTCTATATCATTGCTCCCATTGACCGTAAAATCCTGCGCATAACCCGCCGTATTTAACACCCCGTTCCCCCTTACTACCACCGGTCCGGCATTCGTGATCGTCAGATGCCGCAGATCATTGTCCTCCACAACCACCTCTCCCGCCGAACCACCCTCACGCTGCTGCAGGTCCAGATCATAGCCCTCCAGGTTGTTCCTCACAAAGGCCAGCGGTCCGTCAACACTCTCTACCGGGCTCTTCACGTTCCCCAGGCGGCATCCCTCAAAGCGCACTCCGCTGCTCCCGTTCTGGATCAGCACGCTGTAGGTCCCGTTCGTCCGCAATAACCCCATGTCCTCGAACGTAATGTGATCCGTACCCGTCAGCGACAGCGTGTAGTCATTGCTCGGGTTGCTTGTCGTGTAGTGCAGCTCCACAAGGCTGCTGTCACCGCTCTCGCCCCGGAACGTGATCGTGTTCGCCTCACCCGCCCCGCTGATCTCGTACAGCTTGATCTGCTCTTCATATACCCCGTCGCGTACCTCGAAGACCACGGGACAGGCGACACCGGCGTTGTTCAATGCGGTGGCCACTTCCTCAAGGCTCTCAAAGTCCGGAACGGACCCTCCCACCGTATAGGTCCCACATAGTGCGGTATAGAGTGTTTTAATGATCGTGTCATTCTGCGCATATCCGTCATCCTCACCATTTGGTCCGGTCTGCCATATTTTGAAGACTGTTTTCTGGCCGGAGACAAAGGAATACGAACCGATGGTGATTCCTGTTTCCTTGGTCCCGGAGGAAAGTGATCCGGCCCAGGTATACGGCACCTGTTCCACCCCGTTCACCGACCATTGGATGGAGGTACTGACCAGGGTGTTGGCCCCGAAGTTGGCGAGGGTCACCCTGATGGGATGGACTCCGGCGGCAAAAGGCATGACAGGATGGTCCAGGCCCGTGATCCCGGCATCTGTGGGAAAGGGCGTGTAAATGCTGATGTTATCAACGGCCCAGAAACCGACACTGTCTCCCTCCCACCGGAACCGGAGCTTCGCGTTGGGAATTCCTCCAGCGTATCCGGAAATATCCAGTATCTCCCTGGAAGGATTTGAGGTGGTGTCTTCGTAACTTTTTACCGCAAACCATTCATTTCCGTCAAATACTTCAATGGTCCCGGATGCATTGTTTCCGCCTGTGAAAAAATGATCAAAGGAGAAGAGGATCTCCTGGCTGATGGTGGCATCAAAATAGGGTGTTTCCAGCACCACGGTCTCCGCACTTTGATCGTTTGAGACCTGCTTGCTGTCAAAAATGGCAAATTTGCCGATCACCGGGTAATTCACAATCCGGTTGCCGGGATTATCAAAATGCCAGAGGTCATTTTCGCCGCCAACGATCGCATCATTAATCCATCCGGCGGGAGGGGTGGTGGTGCCGGAGGAAGAAAAATCCTCGTTTAAAATAAATGTCTGCGAAAACAGGGGAAGGGAGGAAAGCGAGGAAAACAGGATCAAAGGGATTACGAGCGACCGTGTCTGAAACAGCCGGCATGAGATCTTACACATGGGTCATAATGGTTTTGTGATATTTTCAGCCGTGATATACTTAAAGGTATCACAAAACCAGGTGCCTTGTTTTGTATTTTTTTAACAACACCAGGAGTACAACTGAATCAGAGTCCGGGTTCCCAGCCGGGTTCGTACTCCCTGGACCAGTAGCGCTCCATAACCTCCCGGTCCAGGATGTGCCCGGTGGCAGGATCGCACTTCAAAGAAGTGCCGTTCCGGTAGGCGATGTTGGCCAGGTGGACCAGGTGGGTGCTTTTGACGGATTCCTCCAGGGTCACGTTTGGTTTCTCCTTACCCCGCACCACCTGCAGGAAATTGAATATGTGATTGGTGGTGATGTCCCCTTCCCCGCCGGCAGCGGTGGTCACGCTCCGGGAGGGTTCATCCTCCTCCCTGACCAGTTTACCCTTCAGGTCGTACTGTTTGAATCCGTTCCTGGTGATGGTAACGGTCCCCTCCGATCCGTACACCACATTCCCCCGGTCCGATCCATACGTCTGGTAATTGTTCCGGCTCTTGCCGTCCCACCGGATGCTCCTGCCTCCCGGATATTCAAAAGTGACATCCATGGTATCGTACATGGTCCAGTCGTCATCCTTAAAATAAAATTTTCCCGCATTGCAGAATACACTTTCGGGATGCTCCACCTGCAGGATCCAGCGGGCGACATCGAACTCATGGGTGGCATTGTTCCCTGTCTCGCCTGTTCCCCAGGGCCAGAACCAGTGCCAGTTGTAATCGAAGTAGATATCCTTGAACACCTCCCTGGGGGCAGGTCCCTGGAACAGATCCCAGTCAAATCCTTCCGGGACGGGCACCACCTTTCCGTTCCCGATGGATCCCCGCTGGTTGGAATAGTGGGCAAGCACATGGTGGATCTCCCCGATGAGCCCCTCCTGCAACTCTTTCACCACCTTTTGTGCGGTGAGCTGGGAGCGCTGCTGTGTACCCATCATCACCACCCTGTCAAACTGATCCCGGAAGGCAGGAAACAGTTCGCCCTCGTGCGGATTATGGCTGAGCGGTTTCTCCACGTAAACGTGTTTTCCGGCCTTCAGTGCCATGTACGAACCCGGACCGTGCCAGTGGTCCGGTGTCAGCTGAAAGACGGCATCCACCCCGTCATCGGCCAGGATCTCCCTGAAATCATTGACCGCTGCGGGTATGGAGCCCATCACTTCCCCCAGCGATGCGGCATACCGGTCCCTTCTTTCTTTCACCACGTCGCACACGTAACCGATATCCATGTGGCCGGTCAGTTCGCCGAAGGAGCCGCGCAGTGCATGTGCGCGCCTGTAACAGCCGATCACTGCTATGTTCAGCCGGTCGTTGGCGCCGATAATCCGGCGATAGCTTTTTGCGGAGATGGCGGTGCCTCCAAGGGTGATCCCGGCGGCCACCGCGCCTGTTTTTTTGAGAAAATCTCTTCTGTTCTCTGTGATCATGGTTGCCATGCGTCATTGGTTTCTGTCCTAAACTTAGCCATTTTTTTCCAGATTAAATATTCTTCTGAAAATGCTATATTCGGTTCTTCATGCAATCATCGCGGTATAGGGCCACTCTGTTCTCCTGTGCAGTACTGGGCCTCCTGCAGACACTACAGGGACAGGAGCTGTTCAGTACAGACACGCTGAGCATGCAGGTGGAGGCCATCCGGTTCGATCATCCCCCAATCATCGACGGGAGTGTCAATGACGATGTGTGGAGAAACGCCCAGCCGGTTACCAAATTTCTGCAGAGGGAACCGGATACAGGTGAGCCGTTTTCACTGGCCACGGAGGTTTATCTTGGTTATGACAAAGAACACCTCTATGTGGGCTTCCGTTGTTTCTGTGACCCTTCCGCCATCACAGCCAAGGAGATGGCACGTGATGTGGACCTTGCGAACGATGACCGCGTTCAGGTCATCCTGGACACATACCTGGACCGGAGGAATGGGTACTGGTTCCAGGTGGGACCCCGGAAATCCATCGGAGATGCCATTATCAGTGAAAACGGGGCGGCCTTCAACAAAGCCTGGGATGGCCTGTGGACCGGTAAAGCAAGCATGCACACGGAAGGGTGGGATGCAGAACTGGCCATTCCGTTCAAGACCATGGGATTTGAAAAGGGGCTTGAACACTGGGGCCTGAAGCTGATAAGGTACCATGTGCGGAATCAGGAGACGGGCTACTGGCCTTCAGCCAATCTGAACTCCCACAAATTCCAGGTCTCCGATGCAGGTTTGCTCACCGGGCTGGAAGGGATCAGCCAGGGACTAGGGCTGGATGTTGTCCCCTATGGCCTTACCGGCGTGGATTACAGCGGCTCGCCGGAAGGCAGCCGTGCAGTACTCGATGCCGGACTGGAAACCTATTATAACATCACCCCGGGTCTGAAGGCGGCCATTACCATCAATACGGACTTTGCACAGACCGTAGTGGACGACCGGGAGATCAACCTGACCCGGTTCAGCCTGTTCTATCCGGAAAAACGCGATTTCTTCCTGGACGGGGCCAACTACTTCAATTTCGGGATCAACGGCGACCGGGAGAATCCATGGAACACCAGGATGATCCCGTTTTTCACAAGGCGTATCGGGCTCGATTCAGCGGGAAGTCCCATCCCGGTCCTTTTCGGAAGCAAGGTGACCGGACAGGCGGGACAATGGAACATCGGGGCCATGTACATGAAAGATCAACGGGGGGACTGGCGCAATTCCCATTTTGCAGTCACCCGGATCTCCCGGAATATGGGCGAGCAGTCGCAGGTCGGTTTGATCAGCACCTGGGGGAATGCCATCCGGGACCTGCCGGCCCTGCTGGTGGGACTGGACGCAAAAGTGGCCACATCGCGCTTTCGGGGCGACAGGAACCTGTCTTTTACAGTTTACGGTTTGAAATCTTTCACTTTTTCGGAAGATGGGGGACAGAACGGCAGCGAAAGATCGCTTACCTGGGGTGCCGAATTGTTGTACCCCAATGACCTGGTCCACCTGAGAGCCGGGCATCTCCGGATCCAGGAAGACTTCGTTGCCGGAACAGGATTTGTCCCCCGGCCCGGGATCAGGCAGTCATACGGGGAACTGATGGTCGGGCCCAGACCTTCCCGGTGGGGTATCCTGCAGGTCCTGGCAGGAATGAGCCTGGATCACATCAGCGATTTTGACGGCCGGATGCTCACCAGGGAAGCCGCATTCACCCCGCTCACCATCCGGTTCTTATCGGGGGAACAGGTTACCTGGGAAATGACCTCGTCCTATGAATACCTGGACGGGCCATTCCAGATCTACAGGGGCCATGTGATCCCTGAAGGGGTATACACCTCCTTCTGGCATCAATTCCAGGTGCAGTCAGCCTTGCGCAGATCTCTCTGGGCGAAAGCGGCTTACCGGTGCGGGGGGTTTTATGGCGGTACCCGTCATGAAGCCCGCCTGGAGGCGGGTTATAAGATCGCAGTACCCCTGTTCCTGGGCGGGGAAGTGATCCGGAATGATATTGAACTGGAAGGGGAGGGATTCATTGCCAGCATTTACCGCATCAACCTCAACATCCTTTTCAGTCCCGATATAACCCTGTACAATTACATACAGTACGATTCCGGGTCAGACCGCGCAGGCTGGCAGTCCAGGTTCCGCTGGATCATCCGCCCGGGCAGGGAGGTGTTCCTGGTCTGGAACAGCATTGCCGGGGATCCGTTCGACCGGTTCCGGCTTGAGGAATCCTCGGCCCGCCTGAAAGTGAAGTTCACATTGCGCTTTTAAAATTTGTGCTCCCTAACCCGCGCAGCAGAGCTGCGGGGAACCGAGCCTGCCAGCTCGGCGCAGCCAAGGCGCTCGCGTAGTTCAGCCTCCCTATTCGTAATGCAGGGCAACGGCGGGATTGGTGCGGGCCGCCCGCAGCGAGGTGACCGTCACGGTTACCAGGGCGATGATCACGGCCAGCAATGCTGCGGCGATGAAGAGCAGCGGCTGGAACCCGATGTTGTACGGAAAATTCGTGAGCCAGTCGCGCATCATGTACCATGCCACCGGCATGGCAATCAGGATGGAGATCCCCACAGCCAGCATGACGCTTTTGCTGATCACCGCGATGATGTTGGGCTCGGTGGCGCCCAGCACCTTCCGGATACCGATCTCCCTGATCCGTTTCTGGGAATTGTACAGGGTCAGTCCGAAAAGCCCCAGGGAAGCTATGAAAATAGCCAGAATGGAGAAAATCAGCGTCACCGCTCCGGTCCTTTTTTCTTCTGCATAGAAGGAATCCAGCTCCTCATCCAGGAAGAAATACTGCAGCGGCTGGTCATTGGTGAATTTTTTCCATGTCTCATCGATGTGTGCCAGCCCTGCCCTGATGTTTTCACTTCCCGGGGCCAGCCTGACAGTCAGGTAACCTGCCCAGTTCCAGCTCTTTGGTTTCAGGATAAGGATCTGAGGTGCCACCTCGTGTTTCAGGGTAAGGAAATGGTGGTCTTTCATAACGCCGATAATTTGAAGCTCTGTGTATTCTTCGGCATCCGTTCCCCACAGGATCTTCTGGTTCAGCGGGTCTTCCAGGTTGAAATTCCTCACCGCGGTCTCGTTGACGAGGCAGGCAACCGAGTCCGTCGCAAAATCCTCAGAGAAGAACCGGCTCTCGGGCGTGGCCAGTCCGAAGCGGTAGGTTTCCATGAAATCCTCATCGGTCCAGAAGGTATAGAAAAGCACCGATTCCTCCAGTGGTCTCCCCTTGACACCATAGGCGTTGTTGTTGTTCGGCGCTCCCAGGTATGCCGTAGAATTGGTGGCAGATAGGATGGAAGTGTGTGCGGTCAGTTCATCCTTGAAGGTCTGGATCTGACGCCCCAGGGGGTGGATCCGCTCCAAAACAACCAGCTGGTCCTCCTCATATCCCATCTCCTTCTGGGTCATGTAGCGAAACTGCCTGAAGATGACCAGTGTACCGGCAATAATGATGATCGAGATCGAGAACTGTACGATCACCAGGGCATTCCGGAGCCAGTGGGTGCCGTTTTTCATCTCGTTGCTTCCTTTCAGGGCAACGATCGGTCTGAATGAAGCCAGCACGAATGAAGGATAACTTCCGCTGAGCAATCCCACCAGGATGGCCAGCAGCAGGAAGGCGGGGATCATGTACCACCGGAAAATATCCCCAAAGTCCAGGTTGAGATCCACCAGGTTGTTGAACGGGTTCAGCAAAACCATTACCAGCAGGATGGCGATCACCAGGGAGATCAGGCTCAGAAATACACTCTCAAAAAGGAACTGGCGTATCAGCTGTTTCCGGTCGGAGCCAACCACCTTTCGCAGACTCACCTCCCTGGCCCGGCTCAGCGACCTGGCCGTACTAAGGTTCATGAAGTTGATGGAGGCGATAATCAGTACGAAAAATGCAATGATCCCGAAGATGATCAGGTAGGTACGGTTCCCGATGGGCCGGAAACCAATGTCATTTAGCACCTCGATCTCCCTGTCCAGGTGGATCTTCAGCAGGGGCTGGGTAAATACCCCGTAACGGTTTCCCGCTTGAATGAATTCTTCCGGCTCGATCCCCATGAACTGCTTCAGCTGGGCCCGGATGTTTTCCAGCAGGGACGCATTGATCTTCTCGTCCAGCAGCTGCTGGTCGGTTCCGGGCCTGACCAGGATGTAGGTGAACATGTGGTTGTTGAACCAGATGGTCCTCCGGCTCGATTCATAGGTGGAATAGGAACAGATGAAATCATAATAAAAATGGGAGTACCTGGGTGCATCCTCCACCACGCCGGTCACACGGTACAGGGTGGAATCATCGTTCATGGCGATGGATTTTCCCATGGGATCCCCTTCCGGGAAATACTGGGGCACCTTCGATTCCGAAAGCAAAATGGTGTTGGGTTCGTCCAGGCAGGTAGCCGGATCGCCCTGCAGCAGCCGGATGGTAAAAATCTCGAAAAAAGAGGAATCGGCATACATGATGTGGCCTTCCAGGAATTTGCTGGCCGGATCGGACCACATGAGACGGTTGTTGGCAAAATCGAAGCGGCAGTAACTCTCGATCTCCGGGATCTCCTCATGGAAGGTGGGACCGAAAATGGGACTGTTCCAGGCACCTTTAATTTCTTCACTCGCTACTTTTCCGTCCAGGTAAAGCCTGTAGATATCCCCCGCCCGCTCGTGGAACCGGTCATAACCGGTTTCGCTGATGATGTACAGGATAATGAAAATGGCACTGGCCATCCCGATGGCCAGCCCCGATAAATTGATCACGTTAAACGCTTTGTTCCTGCTGATGCTCCGGATGGTGATCCGAAAAAAGTTTTTCCACATGCCTGTTCTGGTTTTATCCGATTAATTATTCATAATGCAAAGCAACTGCCGGATTGATGCGTGCTGCTTTGAGTGATGTAACAGTTACGGTGATCATGGCAATGATGATGGACAGCAAGGCTGCCGAAATAAACAAAAGCGGCTGAAATCCAACATTGTACGGGAAATCCCTGAGCCAGTCCCGCATCATAAAGTAGGCTACAGGCATGGCGATCAATATGGCAATACCCAATGCAAAACCCACACTTCTGGAGATCACTGCAATCACATTGACCTCTGTGGCTCCCAGCACCCTCCGCAGGCCGATCTCCCGGATCCGCTTCTGTGCATTGTAGAGGGTCAGACCGAACAACCCCAGGGAAGCAATGAAGATGGCCAGGATGGAGAAGATCAGTGTGATGATCCCTGTTCGTTTCTCCTCTGCATAATATTTATCCAGTTCATCATCCAGAAAGAAATACTGCAATGGTTCGTCATTTGTGAAAGAATCCCATGTCTTCCTGATGTGATCCAGTCCGGCCTCGATGTTCTCCTTTCCCCCAGCCAGGCGCACGGTAATGTATCCGGCCCAGTTCATCTGCTTTGGCTTTAAAATGATTATCTGGGCCCCTATTTCATTTTTCAGGCTGGAGAAATGGTGGTCACCAACCACTCCGATCACCCTCAGCTCCCGCTCGAATCCTTCTTGTCCCGGTTCCAGAAACCTTGTATTCAGGGGATCCTCCAGTGCATATTTCCGAACAGCTGTTTCATTGATCAGGCAGGCTGAAGAATCGCCGGGAAAATCTCTGGACAAAAACCTGCTTTCGGGTGTTGCCAGGGAAAATTTATAGGTCTTCAAAAAATCTTCATCGACGTAATAGACAAATAACATGGCAGCTTCCTCCAAGGGCCTGCCTTTGATGGCATAGGTGCTGTTATTGTTGGTGGTCCCAAGATACGCAGTGGAGTTGGTGGCTGAAAGAACGGCGGCCTGCGTTTTCAACTCATCTTTAAATGTCTGGAGCTGCTTGCCCAGGGGATAGATCCGGTCCAGCACAACCAGCTGCTCCTTGTCAAAGCCAAGGTCTTTGTTTGTCATGTATTTGAATTGCCAGTATATGACCAGGGTGCCAGCGATAATGATGATGGAGATGGAAAACTGGACAATTACCAGGGCGTTCCTGAGCAGGCTGGTCCCGTTTTTGGCCTGCGCATTCCCCTTCAGTGCGAAAATCGGCTTGAAAGAGGACAGTACAAAGGAAGGATAGCTGCCGCTCAGAAGCCCCACCAGGATGGCCAGCAGAATACAGGCAGGGAACATGTACCAGCGGAAGATATCTGCAGTTTCCAGATTCAACCCCACCAGGCTGTTGAATGGCCTGAGCAGAACAACAACCAGCAAAACCCCGACGATCAGCGAAATGAGGCTCAGGAAAACGCTCTCGAACAGGAATTGCCGGATCAGGTGTTTCCGCTGTGACCCCACCACTTTTCGCAGGCTCACTTCTTTGGCCCTGCTTAAAGAGCGGGCGGTACTCAGGTTCATAAAATTGATGGAAGCGATGACCAGTATGAAAAAGGCAATCACTCCGAATATGATCAGGTAGGTGCGGTTACCAAGAGGCCGGTAACCCGCCTCGCTGGGCACATCCAGATCCTGATCCAGGTGAATATCCAGCAGGGGCTGGGTAAGGATACCGTACCGGTTGCCGGATTCAGCAAATTCTTCCGGTGTGATGCCCATGATCTGCTGCAACTGGGGCCTGATATTCTCGATTACGGATTCGCTGATCTTCCCGTTTAAGATGTCCTGATCGGTTCCGGGCCGGACCAGGATGTAGGTCATCATCCAGTTGCTTAACCAGAATGTGCTTTTTCCTCTTTCATCCGAATGGTAGGAAATGATAAAATCATACACGAAATGGGAGTTCCTGGGAGCATCCTCCACAACACCCGTCACCGTGAACAGATTGGATTCGTTATCCATGGCAATGGACTTGCCAACGGGATCCCCTTCCGGGAAATACTGAACCACCTTGGATTCGGTAAGCAATATATTCCGGGGTTCATCCAGGCAGGTGGCAGGGTCCCCCTCCAGCAGTCTGATCGAAAAGAGTTCAAAAAAGGTGGAATCGGCAAGCAGGACCCGGTTTTCCAGGAATTTCTTATCAGGATCCGTCCAGGTCAGCTGGTTGGTGCGAAAATCGAAGCGGCAGAAATTCTCGATCTCCGGGATCTCCTCACAGAGGGTGGGACCGTAAATTGGTGCATTCCAGGCTCCTTTAAACTCCTCCCCGGCAATTTTTCCGTCCAGGTAGAGTCTGTAAATATTTACCGCGCGCTCGTTAAACCGGTCATAGCTGGTCTCGCTGATGATGTACAGAATAATGAAAATGGCACTGGCCATCCCGATGGCCAGACCCAGAATATTGATCAGGTTGAAGATTTTGTTCCTTTGAATGTTCCGCAGGGTGACACGCAAAAAATTCTTCCACATATGGTTCGGGTTTCCAGGAGAATATCAGAAATTGTGCCATAGGAACCTTGGAGCTGATTTACTGAATATTATCATATGTGCAGCACCTTCTGAATGGTTCGGTATCGAACATGGGTGTCCGGAAACGTACACTGGATCATATCAACTGAAATGCATACATTTGATTGAATAATAAATCAAGGCTCATGAACCATCGCACCGTTACCCGTCGTGAATTCGTGAAAATGTCCGCCGCAGCAGCAGCAGGAGCAACCCTGTTACCCGGGTGCGGCTTCAGGCTGGACCAGCTTCCGGCACCCATGAAAAGGGAATTCGGCAACACCGGTTTCAAAGTAACCACGCTGGGACTGGGGGGACAGGCCTCGCTGCAGTGGACACCGGAGGACGTGGACCCGGTCCCCATCATCCTCAAGGCATTCAAGATGGGGATCAACTACTTTGATACTTCCAATGTATACGACGGAAGCCAGATGAACTACGGCAAAGCCTTCAGGCAGCTGAACCTGATACCAGGCGAGCCGGATTATGACAGCAACCTGCGCGAATCAATCTGGCTGACCGCCAAAACAGGCATCCGGTGGGCGAAAGGCGGATATCCCGAGCTGCCGGGAGTGGGAAACTTTACCCAGGGAGATCACGGAGAAGGAGCCGTGGCCGATCTGAAGCGGTCGCTTTCCCAGATGTTCGGTGACGGCGAGGGACATTACCCGGAAGGAGCATACCTGAATATGATCCTGATACACAGCCTGAACAGTTT
>JAXGMU010000050.1:0-25729 GCA_040768485.1 Bacteroidales bacterium | reverse complement strand
TTCAAGGATCCTGCGGAACCGGAGGTCCTGGTCATGTTCCAGGTCCGGAAAATATTTCCGGATGAGTTCCATTTCTCATGGTTTTTCATGCGAGCGGTTCAGAATGTTGAGCAGCAGCTCACGCGCCCTGAAGAGCTGTGCCTTCACCGTTCCGATGGGAATGTCCATCTCCTCGGCGATCTCCTCGTAGGAATACTCATTGAAATAACGCAGCTCCACCAGCTTCCTGTACCGTGGTTTCAGCCTGGAGACGATTTCCCGCATGCGGAAAACCTTCTGCTGGATGATCATTGTGGATTCGGGATCGGGCGCATCGGACTGGATCAGGGAGGAGGGGGCAAGGCTCTCTTCTCCGTCCATGGACTGGTCCAGGGAGACATGACTTGCCCTTTTCTTCCGGATGAAATCAATGCAGTTGTTGGTCGCTATTTTAAACAGCCAGGTGCTGAACGCAAAGTTAGGGGTGTACTGATCGATGTTCTTAAAGGCCTTGCCGAAAGCTTCGATGGTCAGGTCTTCGGCATCGGTGGGACTGTTCACCATTTTTAGCAACATGAAATAAATGGCGTCCCGGTAGCGGCCCAGAAGTTCACCATATGCCAGCTGGTCCCCTTTTCTGGCCTTGTCCACCAGGTGGATATCCTGCTGCGCCTTAAGGGATAGGTTTTCATTTATTTCCATGTCTGATACCTGGTAATGAATATATTGCTGAACCAGATCAATCCCAGAATGACAGGCATGAGCGGATCGAGCAAGAGCGAAGGTAGCAATAAATCTTTTTCCTTCAAACGCCGCATCCCCGATTTGAATACCGCAAGCTTCACCAGCAGGATTGTTCCGAAGGCGATCAGTGCATGCCATTTCCAGGGAGAAACAAAACAGACCGCCACCAGGGAAGCGTAGAGCAGGATACGGCTGACCAACTCCCCGGCAATCCTGATCCTGGATGAGGGCCTGTAATGGTTTCCCGCGGAAAGATGCCTTTGCTTCTGTCTGATCCAGTTCCGGAAGGAGGTCTCGGGAACACTCACCGTGTGACTTTCCGCGCTGAACTCCACCGCGGTGTTTTTTCCCGTGGCCGTTTCGTTCACGAAGAGGTCGTCGTCGCCCGACTCCAGATGGTAATGGCCGGCGAACCCCCTGTTCTCGAAAAAAAGCGATTTGCGGTAGGCCAGGTTCCTTCCGACACCCATGTACGGCTTGCCGAGGATGGCGTATGACAGGTACTGGATGGCCGTGAAAACCGTTTCGTACCTGATCAGGTAGTTGAGCAGTCCTTTCCGCTTTTCGTATTTTCCGTAACCCAGCACGATCTTCTTTTCCCCGGTGAGGTTGGAGATCATTTTCCTGATCCACTGCGGGCTCTCCGGACAGCAATCGGCATCCGTGAGCAGGAGCGATTCATACCTGGCCGATTTGATCCCGACGGTCAGTGCCAGCTTTTTTCCGTGGGTGAACTGGTTGTTGCAGGGGATCGTGGTGTACCTGAGGCGGCTGTAACGGCCCGCCAATCCGGCAAGCACATCCTCGCTGTCGTCTGTGGAGGCGTCATTGACCACCACCACTTCGAATTCCGGATAATCCTGCTCGAGGATGACGGGAAGAAACTGCCGGAGATTCTCCGATTCGTTCCTGGCACAGATAACCACGGAGGTTCCTTTTCCGGTGGCTCTTTTTTTGGGATAGCGGTACAGCGGGAGACGAATGTAGACCAGCAGGGCATAGCCCGTCTGGACCAGGGCGGAAACAAGAAAGACCGCAAGAGTGAACCACTGCATGGATGGAAATATCAGGCGCAATGATAGAAAAGAAAACCCAGATTTTCAACAATTGATTATCTTCATGAAAATTTTCCTCATGCCTGTTCGGGGATGATCGGATGAAGGTTTGATAATTTCGTTGGATGGATTTTGAGATAATGCACAGGGATCCTGCAAGCCATGCCCGGGCAGGGATCATCCGTACCGGTCATTCTGAAATCAGGACACCGGTTTTCATGCCTGTGGGGACAGCCGGAAGCGTGAAAGGGGTGCATTTGAGGGAACTGCTCGGGGATCTTGATGCCCCTGTGATCCTTGGGAACACCTATCACCTGTACCTGCGTCCAGGCATGGAAGTGATCCGCGGGGCGGGAGGATTGCACAGGTTCATGAACTGGAACCGGTCTCTGCTCACCGACAGCGGCGGCTACCAGGTTTTCTCGCTGGCAGCAAGCCGGAAGCTGACGGTGGAAGGGGCACATTTCAGCTCCCATATCGACGGCTCCAGACATCTGTTCACCCCGGAGAACGTGGTGGATATACAGCGGGAGATGGGTGCGGACATGATCATGGCATTCGATGAATGCACCCCCTGGCCCTGTGATGCGGATTATGCGGCAAAATCGATGGAGTTGACGCACCGGTGGCTCGACAGGGGACTGGCACGGTTCACATCCACGGATCCCCTGTACGGGCACGACCAGTTTTTCATTCCCATCGTACAGGGAAGTGTGTACGGGGACCTGCGCAGGAAATCGGCCGAATACATTGCAGGCAAATCGGCCGGGGCCAATGCCATCGGGGGACTCTCCGTGGGTGAGCCGTCCGAAATAATGTACGAGATGATTGAAATCGTCAACGGGATCCTGCCGGCGGACAAACCCCGTTACCTGATGGGGGTGGGTACCCCTGTGAACATCCTTGAGGCGATCTCCCTGGGAGTGGACATGTTTGACTGCGTGATCCCGACAAGGAACGGGCGCAACGGCATGCTGTTCACCCGGGAGGGGATCATCAACATCAGGAACAGGAAATGGATGGACGACTATTCGCCGGTGGACGGGGACGGGGACTGCTACGTGGACACGCAATATTCAAGGGCTTACCTGCGTCATTTAATTATATCCGGAGAGTTGCTGGGCGCACAGATCGCAAGCCTGCACAACCTTGCGTTTTATCTCTGGCTGGTCAGAACCGCATTTGACGAAATCCGTAGAGGAACTTTCAGTGCATGGAAGGAAAAAATGATATCAGGTTTAAGTACAAGGTTATAAGGTTCTTCGGGCTGAAGATCCTGGACATTTACGTGATCAGGAAATTCCTCAGTTCCTTTGTCCTTGCCATCGTGCTGATCCTGTCGATCGTCGTGATATTCGATTTTTCCGAAAAGATCGACGATTTCATTGAGAACGGGGCGCGCTTCAGGGAGATCGTGTTTGAGTACTACCTGAATTTCATTCCCTTTTTTGCAGTGCTGTTCAGCTCTTTGTTCGCCTTTATTGCGGTGATCTACTTCACCTCGCGGATGGCCTACAACACCGAGATCATTTCCATCCTGAGCAGCGGCATGAGCTTCCGGCGTCTTCTGGTTCCCTACTTCATTTCCGCGGTGATCATCGCAGCAGCCTCATTTTTCCTCAGCGACAGCGTGATCCCGAAAGCCAATAAAATCAAACTGGATTTCGAGGAGAAGTATATCCACAAACGGCCCGTCCGGTTCAAGACCAAGAATTTCCACCGCCAGATCGAACCGGGTATCTTCGTCTACCTGAAGAATTACAGCAACGTGTCGAAGGTGGGCTACGATTTCACCATTGAAAAATTCGAGGACGGGGAACTGGTCTCAAAAATGTTTGCCGACCAGATCAGGTGGGACACCGCTACAGAGAAATGGTCCGCCAGAAGGTATTATATCCGGACCATCGACGGCCTGAAGGAGACCCTGGAAGAGGGAAGGGTCATTGACACCACCCTGGCCATCCACCCTGATGACTTCCAGATGCGGCTTAACATCGTGGAGACCATGAGCCTGAAGGAGCTGGATGATTTTATCCGGCAGCAGCTGATGCAGGGAGAGACGAATGTGACCGCATACCAGATCGAACGGCACAACAGGATCTCCTTCCCCTTCACCACATTCATTCTCACGCTGATCGGGGTGGCGGTCTCCAGCAGGAAACTGAGGGGAGGGATCGGGTTCCAGATCGCCGTCGGGGTGGTGATCAGTTTCACGTACATCCTTTTCACCCAGTTCTCCAAGCAATTTGCCATCGGAGGGATGCTGCCTGTGATGCTGGCTGTCTGGCTGCCCAATATCTTCTTCCTGATCGTGGCCCTGTTCCTGTTACGGATGGCGCCCAGGTAGGAAAATACCCTGCAGCAGGAAAGAAACAGCATTTTTTTCGTAAGATTGTACCTGCAACAATAAACCTGAAACAATGGCCTCGACAAAAAAGATCCAGGAACTGAAGAAGCGACGGGAGGAGATCCTGCGTGGAGGTGGTGAGATCGCCATCCAGAAACAGGTTGCAATGGGGAAGATGACTGCCCGGGAGCGGATTGTGAAATTGCTGGATGAGGGATCGTTTAACGAATATGACCTCTTCGTGGAGCATGAGGCGCGTGATTTCGGGATGGACCGGAAAAAACTTCACGGGGACGGGGTTATTACGGGGACAGGTACCATCGGGGGGAAACCCGTATGCATATTTGCACAGGATTTCACGGTCGCCGGGGGCTCCCTGGGTTTTATGCATGCGAGGAAGATCACCAAGATCATGGACCACTCCCTGAAAATGAGGATGCCGTTGATCGGGATCAACGATTCGGGAGGAGCCAGGATCCAGGAAGGGGTGAATTCCCTGGCCGGTTACGGGGAAATTTTCTTCAGGAATACCCTCGCCTCGGGGGTGATCCCCCAGATCTCGGTGATCCTCGGTCCCTGTGCGGGGGGGGCCGTGTACTCGCCGGCCCTGACCGATTTTGTTTTCGTGGTGGAGAATATCTCCAAAATGTTCATCACCGGCCCCGAGGTGATCAAGACGGTCCTGGGAGAGGACATCACCATGGAGGAGCTGGGAGGTGCCAGGGTGCACAGCGAGATAACCGGGAATGCACATTTCTTCTCCGAAAGCGAGGATGAATGCTTCGAACAGATCAAAATCCTGCTGAGCTACCTTCCCTGGTCCAACACGGATGTGCCCGCCAGGAAAGATATGAAGGAACCCCTGAAAAAATATAACATATCGAAGATCGTGCCGGCAGATCCCAGGGCTCCCTACGATGTGCGCAATGTGATCCGGGCGGTCACCGACGGCTCCGATTTCTTTGAGATCCAGAAGCGCTGGGCTGCGAATCTGGTCATCGGATTCGGGACCATGAACGGCCGCACGGTCGGATTTGTCGCCAACCAGCCCTATGTGCTTGCAGGCGTGCTGGATGTGGATTCTTCCGATAAGGCTGCCAGGTTCATCAGATACTGCGATGCATTCAATATTCCCATCGTGACTTTCGTGGACCTGCCGGGATACCTGCCGGGTGTGGACCAGGAACATGCCGGGGTCATCCGGCACGGGGCAAAAGTACTCTATGCATACAGCGAGGCCACCATCCCCAAGATCACGGTGATCCTGAGAAAGGCATACGGGGGCGGTTACATCGCAATGAGTTCGAGGCACCTGCGGGCCGACTTCGTATTTGCGTGGCCCGATGCCGAGGTGGCGGTCATGGGGCCCGAAGGGGCGGCAAACATCATATTCCGGAAGGAGATTGCTGCCGCCGAAGACCCGGAAAAGATGCGCCGCCAGAAAGTCCAGGAGTACAGGGAGAAATTTTCCAATCCATACGTGGCCGCGGCCAAGGGGTATATCGATTCGGTGATCGAACCGAAAGAAACCAGGAGGGCCCTGTTGCATGCCCTGGAGGTATCCGGGGAAAAACGTGTGGGCATGCCGCAGAAAAAACACGGTGTTCCACCCTTTTAACCAGGAGCTATGACAAGGCAACAGCATCCACCCCAGTCAGTCCTGCCCGGGAAAAAAAGCCCTTCCCGGGAGGACCAGTCGGAGAAAACCCCCATGGCCGAACTGGAAGTCGGAAACATGAAATACCAGACCCGGCTTACCGGTAAATATACAAACAGGAAAACCTGGAAGCGGCCCGAACCCGGCAGGTTGCTCGCCATCATCCCCGGGACTATCCAGAAGATCATGGTCAGAGAGGGAACGAAAGTTGAAAAAGGGACCCCGATCCTGATCCTTGAGGCGATGAAAATGCGCAATGAGATCCTGTCGCCATTCTCCGGCATGGTGAAGAGGATTTTCGTGGCCGAGGGGGACAGGGTAGCAAAGGGACAGCTGCTGGTCGAATTCAAACGCCTGTGAGCGAGGCGCCGGCATCTCCCTTCCAGACCACCAGGCGATCCAGGTCGCCGGGCAGCGAAGGAGGTTTTCTGAAGAACCCGTAAAGGGAGCTTCCGCTGCCGCTCATGGAGGCATACACCGCTCCGGCATTGTACAAACCTTCTTTCATCTCTTTCAGTTCCGGGTATTTCCGAAAGGCCAGGATCTCAAAATCATTTTTGACCAGATCCTTCCACTTTCCGGGCGATTGCCTGATCAGGCTGCCCAGGTGTTTTTCCGGTTGGGCCGGACTGATCTGCCCGTATGCTTCCGCAGTGGAAATGTGGATCCCGGGATGAAGCAGCACCAGGTAAAGGTGGCCAAGGTTGAGGTCGACCGGGGCAAGGATTTCACCCCTTCCCTCCATCATCATGGCTCCCCGGAACAGGAAGAAGGGACAATCGCTTCCAAGCGATTCGGCCAGCTGGCGCAGCTTCTCTTCCGGCAGGGGACATTCAGCCAGCATATTGAGCCCCTTCAGGGTGGTGGAGGCATTGGAAGAACCCCCTCCCAGTCCGGCTCCCACGGGGATCTGCTTGTGCAGGTGCAGGCGCAGGGGGGGGAGGGGATTGATCGCGGTGTACCGCTCGAAGGCCAGGAAGCATAAATCCCGGTCAGCCGGGATCCCTGCAGGAATGCCCGACCGGGTCAGGCTGATCTTCCCGCCCGGAACCTCATCCTTCATGATTTCGATCAGATCGCAGAGGCCGACGGGGTACATAACCGACTGGAGATTGTGGAACCCGTCGCCCCTTTTTTCTGTGACCCGGAGACCGATATTGATCTTGGCCGGTGAATAAAGGATCATAGGCAATAAAGATAATGGCATTTTTCAACATTTGTTAATGATAAAATCGGAGTGCGTGTTAAAAATTAGATGCAGACGGTCCGGACCGGGACCGGGTGGTTTCATACCTTTATCAACCCAAAATTAAAAAGATGGCAAAGCAACAGGGCACCAGAACGGAAAAGAAGTCCTCCATCGCCCTTGATTACGGGAAGATCCCGCCGCAGGCACTGGAACTTGAGGAGGCGGTCCTGGGTGCGATCATGCTTGAGAAGGACGCAATTTTTTCAGTCATCGACATCCTTGAACCGGCCAGTTTTTACAAGGAGGCACACCAGCAGATCTATGAAGTGGCGCAGGGTCTCTCCCAGCAGGAAAAACCGATCGATCTGCTGACGGTTACCGAGGAACTGCGGAAGCTGGAGAAGCTTGAACAGGTGGGAGGAGCAGTCTATATTGCACAGCTGACCTCCAGGGTGGGCTCGGCGGCGCACCTTGAATACCATGCCAGGATTGTCGCGCAGAAGTACATACAGCGGGAACTGATCAGGGTTTCCTCCGAGATCCAGGAAAAGGCGTTCGACGAAGGCTCGGACGTGGACGACCTGCTTGATTTTTCCGAGAGGGAACTGCTGAATATCGCCGAAGGCCACATCAAGAAGGAGACGGTCCGGATCGATAACCTGCTGAAGTCGGCCATCGAGCAGATCGAGGAGGCCGGAAAAAGGGAAGACAGCCTGAGCGGGGTTCCCTCCGGATTCACCAGGCTCGACAGGCTCACCTCGGGATGGCAGAAATCGGACCTTATCATCGTGGCGGCCAGGCCTTCCATGGGGAAAACCGCTTTCGTGCTGTCCATGGCCAGGAACATGGCGGTCGATCACAGCCGGCCAGTTGCCTTTTTCTCACTTGAGATGTCCTCCATTCAGCTTGTTAACCGCTTGATCATCGGGGAAACGCAGCTTTCATCCTCCAAGATCCGGACGGGAAGGCTGGAAAATTACGAGTGGGAGCAGCTCGAGTACAAGATCAAGGATCTGGAGAAGGCACCCATCTATGTGGATGATACCCCCGCCATCTCCATTTTCGAGTTCAGGGCAAAATGCAGGCGCCTGAAACAGAAATATGACATCCAGGCAGTGGTGATCGATTACCTGCAGCTGATGACCGGCCCGAGAGAAGCCGTCGGCAGCAGGGAACAGGAGGTCAGCAGCATTTCCAGATCCCTGAAAACGGTGGCCAAGGAGCTGGATATCCCGGTCATCGCGCTCTCACAGCTGAACAGGAGTGTGGAGATGCGTTCCGGCAACAAGAGGCCCCAGCTTTCAGACCTGCGCGAATCGGGGGCCATCGAACAGGATGCCGACCTGGTGATCTTCATTCACCGCCCCGAGTACTACGGACTCGATGTGGACGAAGAGGGGAACTCCCTGAAAGGGATCGCGGAAATCATCCTGGCCAAACACAGGAACGGGCCCGTGGGAGATATTCAGTTGAAATTCATCCGGGAATATGCCAAGTTTGTGGACCTGGACGACACCCTGGCGATGGTGGAGGATGAGAACGGAACCGCGCTGGCAACTTTCCAGTCGAGGATCAACCAGGAAGGAAACAAAAAAAGGTATTCAGAGGAAGATGCGGGGGCCGGGAATGATCCGGACGACTCCATCCCGTTCTGATCAGTTCCAGGCCACTGTCATCCAGTCCTCCACAGCCACCTCATCTTCCGGTTTTCCAAAGGGGGCTTTCATCCAGTCTTCCAGCAGCAGGTCATCCTGCGCGAGGGCTCCCTCGAAGGGAGCGTTCATCCAGCTTTCCGGATTCAGGTCGCCTTCCGGCAGGGCTGCCTCGAAGGGAGCACTCATCCAGTTTTCCACGTTCAGGTCGTCTTCCGGCAGGGCCGACCCGAAAGGATTCCCCATCCAGTCTTCCACGGCCACACCTGATTCATAAACCACATCGGCATTTTCCACCATGATGGTCATGTAAATGGCCGGTGCTTCATAGGTGTCTTTTAAAACAAGGCTGTTGGCCCAGCTGTGCAGATCTGACATCCAGGATTCGATTCTTCCGGGTGCCTGATCGTAATAATCCACGGTGGTATATTCGACTCCCTGGTTCCGGTCGGAGAACAGCCAGTTCCTGATCCCTTCAAGAAAAGTATCTTCTTTCGATCCGGGGAACTGTCCGTAAAGCGTGGTGGCGACGGCAACCAGAAGAATGGCGGTATACAGTTTCGTTGTTTTCATGACTCAATGCTTCTTTTACTCGTTTCCTCTAACTTAACAATGTGTGTGCCAAAATTTATAAATAACAGAAAAAGAGACGGTTGTTGACAATTTTATGATTTGTTAAAAAGGCTGGATTGTGAACGGAAACGACACATGGATGTCCGTATCCGTACACTGTTCGGGGCCCGGTTCAACCCTTCCTGCGGATTCAGCCAGTGCCGTCACGGCCATAAAAGGGGCCGTCATCCACCTTTCAACGAGGAGCTCAGCTTCGGCCTGACCGTTTTCGAATGGGGCTTTCATCCACTCCTCAACAAGTAGTTCTGCCTCTGTAACGGGTGCCGCTTCGGCCGATCCGATTACAAATGGGCTTGTCATCCACTCTTCAACAAGAAGCCCTGCTTCAGTGTTGGGTGCCTCTTCGGACAAACCGCTTTCAAATGGAGCTTTCATCCATTCTTCCACGGAAGTCTGTTCGGTCCCATATGCGCTGAATATAGCTGCCCTTCCACGGGTTCCGTCGGGGTTTCTGGTACCGGTCAGCATTCCCAGCGAAGCTGACGTGACGGCGATCAGCAGGATCCCTGTACTTATCTTCATCGTTTTCATTGTCTTTCCTGTTTTATGATGATACCCTGAAACAGGATGTACACAGGATGTGCCAAACTTTGTAAGATATTATAAAACAGTCACTAAGATGGTAAATTCAGGATTGTTAAAAAAACCCAATTCTGAACGGTAGTGCAACGACGGTGTACGGAAACGCACGTCATGTGAACGGCATCTTTACATGAAGAGGATGTCCGGCGGAGGGTGTTTTTCCGGCCGATGCATCCTTTCTCTGCGGCTGTTGTCTTTTAAGTGTGGAAGTGAAATACATGTCTGATTAAAACGAGCAGATGATGAAAAGAGTAATTTTGAGTACGTTCGTGCTGATGGTTGCCCTTACCGGGTGTTACTTTGATGGGCCATGCGTTGTCGGAACCGGACCCGTCATCAGCCAGATCCGTGAAATAGAAGATTTCTCCTCGGTTGCGAATACGGGATCATTCGAGGTGTTTGTCCTGTTATCGGACAACTTCAGGGTGGAGGTGCAGGCGCAGGAAAACCTCCTGCCGGTGATCGAGACCTATGTGTCCGGGAATAAGCTTATTATTAAAACAAGGAACGGCACCTGCATCGGTCCCGCTTCTCCGGTGGTGGTGAATGTGACGCTTCCCTTCATTGAAGAGCTGGAGCTGACCGGGTCCGGGAAACTGGAACTGGACAGGGCGGAAGGCGGGTTCTTCGAGTGCGTGAACACCGGATCGGGACAGGTCCGGGTGGACAGTGTGCTGGCCGGTTCCATGGTGATCGGGAACTCCGGATCGGGGACCATTTTCGTGGATGAGTCATTCGTGGATGAGGTCAGCATCGTGCAGTCGGGATCGGGGATGATCGAGGCGGCCGTTTTATATGAGCCGTCGGATGTAAGCATCCACCACAGCAGTTCCGGCAAGATCAGATCCGCTGTGCAGGATGGCCTCTTTCTTGAAGGGGTACTCAGCGGTTCAGGAAGGATCGACCTGACAGGAGAGGTGGTCGAGGCCAGGTATTCCCTCAGCGCTTCGGGCCGGATCGATGCCCTGGAGCTGATGGCCCGGGATGTGAGGGCGACCAGCAGCGGTTCGGGGAAAATCTATGTCTATGCCACCGAAAGCCTGGAGGCCACCATTACCGGATCGGGCGACATCATTTACAGGGGGGATCCGGCAATCAGCTACCGGATCACCGGGTCGGGAGATGTGAGGCACTATTGAGGATCAATCCCGGTCACAGCCGTTCACCACGACCACGATCTCTCCCCTGGGAGTGTTTTCCAGGAAGTGGGCAAGCAGCGTTTTCAGGGATCCCCTGACAGTTTCCTCATGAACTTTGGTGAGTTCCCTGGAGACGGATGCTTTCCGTTCTTCTCCGAGGGTGCCGGCCAGCTGTTCCAGGGTTTTGCACAGCCTGAAGGGGGATTCATAGAAGATCATGGTACGTGGTTCGGCAAGGAGCTCCCGGAGCCGCTTCTGCCTCCCTTTCTTATGGGGAAGGAATCCTTCGAAGACAAAACGGTCCGCAGGAAGGCCCGAGTTCACCAGGGCAGGGATAAAAGCGGTGGGTCCGGGCAGTGTCTCGATCTGAATTCCCTCATCAATGCATCTTTTCAGCAGCAGGTAACCGGGATCCGAGATCCCCGGTGTTCCGGCATCTGTGACAAAGGCGATGGATGTCCCGCCGAGAAGCTCCCGGATGATCCCGTCAAGGGTCCGGTGTTCGTTGAATTTGTGGTGTGAGCGGACCGGCTTCCGGATCTTCAGGTGCTTCAGCAGGATCCCCGTTTTCCGCGTATCTTCAGCAAGCACGAGGTCAACCTTTTCCAGGATTTCCACCGCCCGGAAGGTGATGTCGCCCAGGTTGCCGATGGGAGTGGGGACCAGGTATAATCCGGACATCTTATTTCTGAAACCTTCTTCTGACCAGGTGAAGGAGCAGTGCCACTCCTTCATGTTCCATCCGGCCGGCAAACCGCTGCCCGATTACCCCGGATGCGTCTTCGAATCCCGCTGCACTGTCGAGCTGCTCCAGGAAGGTGCGGCAGCCGGTGGTATCCCCTTTAAACAGTTCGCGTATCAGAAAGAACCGGTCGTTGATCCCGATGCTCCGGCTGATGCTCTGGATGGGCTGGCCCTTCAGCCTGGAGTCCATATCGTCCCCCCGACGGTTGGCCATGTTCTCATTGATGCTGGATTCGGTGCTGAATTTCTCGGCAAGGATTGCGGATTCCTTTCCGGCCGCGCTGCCGGCGGTCACCGCTTCCGGCTTTTCCTTCACCCCCGTCGCTTTGTCCCCTTCTCCGGAATCCGGTGCGGAAGGTTGCGGAATAGGTGCCTTTTCCTGCGGGGGAGCTGGACTGCGGTGCAGCTGTACCCGGTCCTCCCTGATCATGGTAAGGATCTCGTATACATTCCGGAGCTTTGACAGTGCCAGGTCCATTTCCAGGGCGGAACCCTCCGGAGAATTTTGGAGGTTCGCCACCAATTTTTCTATATCTTGTATATCTTTAGTCAATATTTCCAGGGTGTATTTTAATTCCATCATGGTTCCGCACTTTTTTCTTGACGTTCTTACAAAACTAACGATAATCTTTCACATAATGTTATCTTATGTTTCTTGAGAACACGGTTGACAGTTCGGAAGGAAAAGGCTGGATAGAAGTGATCACCGGATCCATGTTCTCGGGGAAAACCGAAGAGCTGATCAGGAGACTCAAAAGGGCAAGGATCGCCAGGCAGAAAGTGGAGATCTTCAAACCCAGGATAGACGTGAGGTATTCCGAACAGGAAGTGGTCTCCCATGACGAAAATGCGATCCAGAGCACGCCGGTCGATTCTTCGGCAAACATCCTGCTTCTGGCAAGCGGGATGGAGGTGGTGGGTGTGGACGAAGCCCAGTTTTTTGATAAAGGGCTGGTGGATGTGGCCAACCAGCTGGCCAACAGCGGAATCCGTGTCATCGTGGCGGGACTGGACATGGATTTCCGGGGCAAACCCTTCGGGCCCATTCCGGGTCTGCTGGCCGTGGCTGAATACGTGACCAAGGTTCATGCCATCTGCGTTCGCTGCGGGAGGCTGGCAAACTACACCCACCGTTTGACTAAAGAGGACAAACTGATCATGCTCGGTGAAACGGACCTGTACGAACCCCTCTGCAGGGGCTGCTACAACCGGGCGATGAACGAAAAATAGGATCTTATGGAGTTTGAACTGTCCGCAGCGGCAGCCGGAAAGATCCTGCACGGCAGGGTCGCGGGGAACGGGGAGGCCCGTTTCCGGCATCTGGCGGTGGACAGCAGGACCCTGGCCCAGTCGGAATCGGCCATGTTCGTGGCCCTGGTCGGGGCGCAGCACGACGGGCACGATTACCTTGAAGAACTGTACCGGAGGGGCGTCCGTGCGTTTTTGGTGTCGCGGATGCCGCGGACAGGACACTTCCGGGGGGCGGGGATCTGCCTGGTGGAGGATACCCTGCGGGCCATGCAGGATCTGGCGCTGGCAAGACGAAGGGCATTCGGGGGTGTGGTTGCGGCGGTGACCGGAAGCAACGGGAAGACCATCGTGAAGGAGTGGATATTCCAGTGTCTGCAGGACCGGATGCACATCTTCCGTAGTCCGAAGAGTTACAACAGCCAGGTGGGCGTGCCGCTCTCCGTCTGGATGATCAGCGACAGCCACGAACTGGCCGTGCTGGAGGCGGGAATCTCCCGGCCCGGGGAGATGGAGCGGCTGCAACATACCATTCGTCCCCGGATCGGACTGTTTACAAACCTGGGAACAGCACACCAGGAAAACTTTGGGAGTCCGGAGGAGAAACTGCGGGAAAAGCTGATCCTGTTCCGCGATTGCGAAAAGGTGATCTGCAGGTCGGATCAGCTCATCGGAAAGAGATCGATAAAGGAGTATTTGGAGCAAATGAAGCCCCGGGTGGTGGACTGGTCACTGGAGGGCGATGCTGTGTACAGGTATGCCTTCCGGAAAAGGGAAGCTGCCCATTCGGAAATTTCCCTGAAATCACCTGCCGGTCATGCCGTATTCGAACTGCCTTTCGGCGACGAGGCATCCATCGAAAATGCCCTGCACACACTCACCTTCATCCTGGAAACAGGCATCCCGCTTCAGGAGGCCGTGCAGCAGATCGGCAGGATCGAACCGGTGTCCATGCGGCTTGAAATGCTTCGCGGGATCATGGGAGGGGTGATCATCAATGATGCCTACAATGCGGATATCGGGGGACTGGCTTCGGCGCTGGATCTGATGAACCAGCAGGACAAGAAGAACGGAAAGATGCTGATCCTGTCCGATTTGCTGCAGAGCGGGATGGAGGAAAAAGAGTTGTACGAGGGCATCGCCCGGCTGATCCGGCAGAAGGGGGTGGACGAATTCATCGGAATCGGTCCGGCCCTCATGCGGCACAGGACAGGGTTCCCGGAAACAAGTCGCTTTTTTCCCGATACGGATGAATTTTTGAAGCGGATGGACAAAACCCTGTTCAGGGACAAAACGGTCCTGGTGAAAGGGTCACGGAAATTCGGTTTTGAAAGGATCACCAGGGAATTGCAGCTGAAAACACATCAGACCTCACTGGAGATCGATCTGAACGCGCTGGTACACAACCTCAACATTTACCGCTCCCTGCTGAAGGATGGTGTAAAGACCATGGTCATGGTCAAGGCCCTCACCTACGGAAGCGGCAATGTGGAGATTGCGAACCTGCTGCAGTTCCACCAGGTGGAATACCTGGCAGTGGCTTTCATTGATGAGGGCGCCGAGCTGCGCCGTTCGGGGATCTACCTTCCCATCATGGTCATGAATCCGGATCCTTCCGGGTTCGGAACGATGCTGGAATTCAGGCTGGAACCGGAGATATACAGCTTCGGAGGATTGGAACAGCTGTATGAGGTGCTCCGCTACCGGGGCATCCGGCAATACCCGGTCCATGTGAAGCTGGACACGGGGATGCACCGGCTGGGTTTTATGGAGGAAGAGACCGGCAGGTTGCTGCCCCTGCTGAAACGGGAAGCGTTCAGGGTGGCCTCGGTCTTCACCCACCTGGCCGCCAGCGATGAACCGCAGCATGATTCTTTCACCAGGAAACAGATCGCTGATTTTGACCGCATGGCGGCAATTTTCTCATCCTTCCTGGAGGCTCCTTTCGACCGGCATGTGCTGAACTCTTCGGGGATCGAACGATTCCCGGATGCACAGTACGAGATGGTCCGGCTGGGGATCGGTCTTCACGGGATCGGACGGCTGCCTGCACTGGTGCCGTCCAGTTCCTTCATGACCCGCATCTCGCAGCTGAGAAAGGTAAAAGCCGGGGACTCGGTGGGTTATTCGAGGGCCGGGAAACTGGACCGCGACAGTCTGATCGCCACCCTGCCGGTGGGGTATGCGGACGGACTGAACCGGAAACTTGGCAACGGGGCGGGAAAGGTGTGGGTCTCCGGCAGGCTGGTCCCCACGGTGGGGAACATCTGCATGGACATGACCATGATCGATGTCACGGGTTTGGAGGTCAGCGAGGGACAGGAAGTGGAGATTTTCGGAAAGCACCAGTCCGTGGCCGACCTTGCCAGGCAGTGCGGCACCATTCCCTATGAAGTACTCACATCCGTTCCATCCCGGGTGAAAAGGGTCTATTTACAGGAATAGTCATGGAGGTACAGATTTCGGCGATCATCATCACCTTTAACGAGGAGCGCAACATCCGCAGATGCCTGCAATCCCTCGAAGGAGTGGCTGACGAGATCGTGGTGGTGGACAGCTATTCAACAGACGGCACTCGTGAGATCTGCCTGCAGTTCGGAGCCCGGTTCATCCAGCACCGCTTCATCGGCCACATCGAGCAGAAGAACTGGGCGATCCTTCAGGCAAAGCACCCCTTTATCCTGTCGCTGGACGCCGATGAAGCACTGTCGGAACACCTCCGTGATTCCATCCTGCAGGTCAGGGAGAACTGGACGCATGACGGTTATTATTTCAACAGGCTGACCAATTATTGCGGAAAATGGATCAGGCACACCAGCTGGTACCCGTCCAGGAAACTGAGATTGTGGGATGCCAGGAAGGGGAGCTGGGGAGGGTTCAATCCACATGACCGATTCTACCTGAACAAGGGGGCTTCCCGGCGTTTTCTGAAGGGCGACATCCTGCATTATTCATACTATTCCATCAGCGAGCACCTGGAAAAGATGAACACCTTCTCCACGATCCTGGCCCGCTCCTATTTCGAACGCGGCAGAAAGGTGTACATCTTCAGTATCTTACTGCATCCGCTGTGGCGCTTCATGAAGGATTTCTTCCTGAAAACCGGATTCCTGGACGGCTATTACGGATTCATCGTCAGCGTGAACTCGGCCCACGAGGTGTTCATGAAGTATGTGAAGCTGAGAAACATTTATACCCAGGAAAAGGGCAGGCAGCAGAGAACCATCTGCTTCTTCAACAGCATGAACACCTGGGGGGGAGGGGAGAAGTGGCACTTTGACGTGGCCTCTTATCTGGTAAAACTACATTACCGTGCATTGCTCATCTCCTCTCCGAAGAGTCCCCTCTCCAGGAAGATAAGTGAGATCGGGGTCTCGGGGTACCAGATGCACATTTCCAACCTGAGTTTTCTGAATCCGCTCAAGATCGGGAGGCTGGTCAGGATCTTCAGGCAGGAACAGGTGGGTTCGCTGATCACAAATATTTCGGGGGATATGAAAGTGGCCAGCATTGCAGGGAAGATCGCCGGGGTACGTAACATCATCTACCGCAGGGGGAGTGCCATCCCCATCCGCAACAGCATTGTGAACCGATACCTGTTCAGGAAGGTGGTCACCCACATCGTGGCGAACTCGAGGGAAACCAGGCGCACCATCCTGGTGAACAACCAGCGGCTGGTTCCTGCCGAGAAGATCAGCGTGATTTATAACGGGGTGGACCCGTCCAGGTATCATCAGGGGATCGAACCGCTGTACCGGCCGGGGGACGGAGAGATCGTGCTCGGTTCCGCCGGGAGGCTGTCGGAGGAAAAAGGACACCTGTACCTGCTGGAGCTACTGGGGATGCTCCGCGGAACCAATCACCGGTTCACCTTGCTCATCGCCGGGGAGGGAAGGCTGAGGAACTGGCTGCAGAAGAAAGCAAAAAAACTGGGAGTGGAATCCCAGACCCGTTTTCTGGGATTTGTGGAGGAGATGCCGGCATTCTTCCGTTCCATTGATATTTTCCTGCTCTCCTCTCATTACGAGGGATTCGGTTATGTGATCGCCGAGGCAATGGCCAGCAGGAAACCCGTGGTGGCATTTGATATCAAGTCCTCCGCCGAGATCATCGTCCATGGGGAGACGGGCTATATCACCGAGCATCACAACGTGACCGGGATGGCCCGGTATGTGCTTGAACTGGCCGGCAACGATTCCCTTCGCGAACAGATGGGCATGAACGGGAGAAAAAGGGTGGAGGAACTTTTTTCATTCGATAAGAGCCGGGAAACGATTCGTGAACTGATCACCCGCCGGGATCATCCCTGGTAAATTTCCAGCGCCGGTGCGACCAGAGCCAGAGTTCAGGCCTTTCTCTGATCAGCGCTTCGAGGATCCGCACATGTGCCTCGGTGATCTGGTAGGGCTCCATGACCGACGGGTCTTCGCAGACCATCTCACACTCAGCTTCGTATTGCCCCCTTCTCACTTTCCTTATTTTGATGAAGATCACAGCCGCATCCATTTTTTTGGACAGCTTTTCCACGCCCAGGTACATGGGGGTGTCCATCCCCATGAAGCGGGTCCAGTACTGGATCTGTCTCCGCAACGGCCGCTGGTCCGAAAGGAACACAGAAAGGGTCAGGATGTTTTTTTGCCGGAAGTCCATCAGCGTGCGCGCCACCTGCTCCATGGGAACAGGAGTGGCCCCGAATTTCTCCCTGCTTTTCAGAATGAACCTGTTAAAGTACTCGTTCCTCAGGGATTTGTATACGGCGATGGTGCGGTATTCAAAGAGCAGTCCCAGAATGGGAAGGAGTTCCCAGTTCCCGTAGTGTCCGGTCACAGCGATCACCTGCCTGCCCTTTTGATACAGGCCCTCTACCAGTTCCGGATTTTTACAGGAGATCTTTTGTTGTGCCTCTTCCCTGTTGAAGAAAAGCGAGACGGCCGATTCCAGGACCAGGTCGCAGAAATGGCGGTAAAACTTCCGGGCGATGTTCCTGAGCTCACCGGGCGGCATCCCGGGGAATGCCCTGGCCAGGTTTCCGAAGACCACCCTCTTCCGGTACCCGACCAGGTGATAGGCCAGCAGGTACAATCCGTCCGAGAAAAAGTACAGGACACGGTCAGGCATAGCATGGAGGATCCGGATGATGGTGTAGGTAAGGATGTAACCTGCAAATTTCATCCCCTAGCCCAGCTCGCTGATCCTTTCCAGCCTGGGCAGGTCAAGGATCCGGATTTTCCTTCCGTCGATGGAGATGACACCCTCCTGCGCAAAGGTGGAGAGGGTCCGGATGGCATTGGAAGTGGTCATGTTGGAAAGATTGGCCACGTCTTCCCTGGAGAGATAGATCTTGATGGTCTTCCCGTCGTCTTCATACCCGTAGGTGTCTTTGAGGAAGATCAGCGATTCGGCCAGCCTTCCCCTGATGTGTTTCTGGGTCAGGGTAACGGTCCTGTCATGGGAAAAGCCGAGTTCCGATGCAAAGGACTGGATGATGCTGATGCTCAGTTCGGCGTTGCTGCGCATGACCCTGTACACACTCTCCTTGTCGATGATGCAGGCAACGCTGTCCTCGATGGCCACCGCGGTGGCGGTATGGTTCTCCTCCGCGAACAGTGCCCTGTACCCGATGAAGCCGACAGGTTTGGCCATCCTGACGATCTGTTCCCTTCCTCCCACGCCCTCCTTGAAGATCTTCACCTTCCCTTCGGCCAGGACCATCAGTCCCATGGGTTTATCCCCTTCCTTGAAAATGATCTCTCCTTTTTTGTAAAAAGCACAGCTATAATTTTGCTTCAGGAATTCTTTTTCTTTGGGCGTAAGTACCGTAAATACAGATTTCGGATTGTCAATACAATCATCTGCATTATAGTTCCTTTCCTGCATTATGTTTCAGCTTATGAGTCTATTGTGTTGAATAACATACAAAAATAGAAAAAATAATCAATATCCCTTCAATATTTGGCCGCCAGCGGAATGCGCCTTCCTGCACCGAATGCCTTGGAAGAGATCCTCAAGATCGGGGGTGTCTGGTACCGCTTGTACTCGTTCTGGTCCACCATCCGGATGATCTTAAGCACAAGGTCCCTGTCATACCCCAGTTCCGTCAGTTTCCGGGGAGGGAGCTGTTTTTCGATATAGGATTCCAGGATCCCGTCCAGAACCTCATAGGGGGGCAGGGAATCCGTGTCTTTCTGGTCCGGCCTCAATTCGGCAGAAGGGGGCCTGGAAAGTATATTGCCGGGGATGATCTCCCGCGGGGTGTTCAGGAAGCGCGCCAGGCCGTACACATCTGTTTTGTACACGTCCCCCAGCACGGAAAGTCCCCCGCTCATATCTCCGTAAAGGGTCCCGTAACCCACAGCAGCCTCACTTTTATTGCTGGTGTTAAGCAAAATGTGACCCATTTTGTTGGAGAGGGCCATCAGCAGAATGCACCTGATCCTGGCCTGGATGTTCTCCTCGGTGACATCCTCGGGCAAATCACCGAAAAGAGGGCGGAGCGTCTCCCGGAACTGACTGAACAGAGGGTCGATGGGGAGCACGGTGTAACGCACCCCCAGGTGATCTGCCAGCCGAACCGAGTCAGTCAGGCTGCTTTGGGATGAATAGGGGGAAGGCATCAGCAAAACATGCATGTTTTCCGGTCCCAGAGCCCGGGATGCCAGCACCAGCGCCACTGCGGAATCGATGCCTCCCGAAAGTCCCAGCGTAGCTTTTTTGAATCCCAGCTTCCCGAAATAGTCCCTGATCCCGCACACCAGCGCTTCCGAGATCATCTCCATTCTTTCCGGAAGCGGACCTGCACCGGGTCCACCGCGGGCAGATCCCAGCTCCCCGGTGGAGATCACCGTAAAATCCTCTCTGAAGAACGCCAGCCTCCTGGCCACATTCCCCCCGCTCCCGATGGCCATCGATCCACCTTCAAAGATGAGCTCGGTCTGTGCCCCTACCTGGTTGCAGTAAATCAGGGGGATCCCGTATGCGGCTGCTTTCCGGGTGAAGATCTCCTGCTTCACCTCCTGTTTGCGGTGCGCAAAGGGAGAGGCCGCCAGATTGATGATCAGATCAGGATCGAACCGGCTAAGCTCTTCCAGCGGATTGACCGTGTAGAGGCGGGACCTGGAAAAAGGACGCTCGAAGGGCTGCTCATCCCACAGGTCCTCGCAGATGGTCACGGCCATCCGCATCCCGGCGAATTCCAGGGGCCGGAATGTCTGATTCGGTTCGAAATACCTGTATTCGTCAAAAATGTCGTAGGTGGGAAGCAGGGATTTTCGGAAGACCCCTTTCACTTCCCCTCCCAGAAGAAAAAAGGCCGAGTTGAACAGCATCTTGCCCTGCTTTCCCGGGTTGAATTCCGGAGCCCCCAGCAGCACCCCCACCTCCGGATCGATCCCTTCAGCGATCTGACGAACGGTTCTTTCGCAGGCGTGGATGAAGTCTTCCCGCTCCAGCAGGTCCAGGGGCGGATAGCCGCAGACGGACAGTTCGGAAAAGACCACCAGGCCGGCCTGCTCGCTGACCGCCCTGGAAACGGCTTTCAGGATCTTTTCCTTGTTTCCCTCAAAATCCCCGATGAGGTAGTTCATCTGAGCCAGGGCGATCTTCATCATCGTGCTGCTAAAACTGGACGCCCAGGTGGATGGAGAGGGTGTTCATGGTGATTTTCGCATCATCGTTCGCGGTCACATCGGTCAGCCCGGAAGACCACCTGAGTCCCCCCACCAGGGCCGTGCTCCCGCCCAGCCGGTACTCCACCCCCGCACCCACATGGTAGCCGAGATTGAAGAAGTGAACGTTTTCTCGGGTGCTCTCCCGGTCAAAGGTTTCGTCTTCGGAGCTGGTGAAGGCACTGATGTTGATCATCGGGTTGAAACCGAACTGGAAGAAGATGGTGGTATAGCCCAGCTCCTCCGTCTTCAGTTTCAGTCCCAGGGGGATGTCAATGTACTGCAGACGGTGTTTCAGGCTCTGACCGGGAAGGGCGAAGAGGGTATCGCTTTTGGACACGACCATCGTGGAATCCGAATAGAGCAGGGATCCCCCCATGTTGTTAATGCCCAGTCCCAAAGCAAATGCATAATGATCGGCAAAGAAAAGATCCATGAATACGCCGGTCTGCAAATGAAAAACCGATCCGTCCGGCGTCACATGCGCTTCATCGGAGCGGAACCAGGAGAACTGCGGATCTGCATGCACGCTGAATCTCATGCGCTGCCCGTATACGGCCGACAGGGAGATAAGAATGAGCAGGGTGACCAGGATTCGTTTCATATTGTGTATTTTTAAAGCCTTATTACAACGGTTCAAATTTACATATTATGATGAGACCTGTTCAAAAGATATGTTTTTTTATGTCCTGCACACTGGTGATCCTGATGGGGTGCAACCGGAACCCGATGGAGGTGGACATCTCGGGCATCCGGGAGACCGTGCAGGTGGAAAGGTTTGACAGGGAGCTGTTTGAAATGGATATGGACACGCTGGAGGAAGCCATCGGTTATTTTTACGACAGCTACGGCGATTTCTTCGACATCTTCAATGTGCACATCATCCGGATCGGTCCCGGGTCGGGGAAACGGTACCCGTCATATCTTTCCATGTTCGTGAATGATCCGGCGAACCGGGAGGTCTATCAATTCACAGGGCAGGTTTTTCAGGACATGGAACAGGTGAACCGGAAGCTCACCGACGGGTTCAGGCACTACCTTTACCACTTTCCCGATTCCGCCCTCCCCAGGGTGGTGGGTTATGTGAGCCGGTTCAACCACGGGTTGTTCACGGTGGACCGGTTTATCGGGGTGGGACTGGACCAGTACCTGGGCAGCGATTGCCCCTACTACGAACAGATGGGCATCCCCAGGTACCTGACCAGGAACAAGATCCCCGAAAAGATCCCGGCGGATGTGCTGTATGCATGGGGCACCCGGATCTGCCCCTACAATGATTCGGTGGACAACCTGCTCACGAGGATCGTTCACCAGGGGATGCTTCTTCATTTTCTGGATGCCATGTTTCCCCGGCTGGAGGACAGCCTGAAAACGGGATTCACGGCCGAACAGCTGGAATGGTGCAGGAAAAATGAGAAGCAGATGTGGACCCACCTGGTGGAGCAGAAACTGCTCTTCTCGGGCGATCCGCTGGTGATCAGGAAATTCGTGGAGGATGCTCCCTACACTTCCTACTTTACAATGGAATCCCCGGGCAGGGCAGCAGTCTGGCTGGGCCGCCAGATCGTCAGGGAATATGCCGGCAGGCACCCTGAACGCACGCTCTCCGGCTTGTTGACCCGCCGGGATTACCTTGCCATCCTCCGGGAATCCAGGTATGACCCCTGAGAGAACCCTCCGGCCGGAAAATCCCCGTCAGTCCCGGTCCCCCGTCTTTTTCCCCCTGGCGAGGGAGGCAAACACCCCCAGCGCGCAGAGAACCGCAAAAATGACCAGTGTCGTCCGCATGCTGGCCAGGAATTCGCCGGATACCTCTGCGGAGAGCGGACGGTTCCCGATGAACAGCTGCAGCATCATGGTGGCCACGCCCATGCTGACCATCTGTCCCGTTAGCCGCATGGTCCCCACGGTGGCGGATGCCACGCCCAGGAATTTTTTACCGACCGAGCCCATGATGGCATTTGTATTGGGAGAGGAGAACATCCCGAAGCCCAGGCCCACGACCACCAGTGAGGGGACAAGGTAGGTGAAGGGGGTGACTTCGGACAGGAAACTCAACAGAACCAGTCCCCCGACAATAATCCCCATCCCTGCGGAGGAGAGGATCCGGGGATCGTATTTGTCCGACAGTTTTCCGGACCAGGAAGCGACCAGGGCCATGGTCACCGGCTGGGTGATCAGGACGAAACCGGCATCCCTGGGAGAGAGCCCTTTCACATACTGGAGATAGAGGCTCAGCAGAAATGTGATGGCAAAGGTCGTGGCATAGTTGATCAGGGCAGCCAGGTTCGAGAAAGCGAACAGCCTGTTCCGGGTGAACAGGGCGATGTTGAAAACAGGGTGCTTCGTCCGGAGCTCCAGCAGGGTAAAAGCGATCAGTCCCGAAATCCCTGCGGCGGTGAGGAAAACGGACAGGGTGTCGGGAAGCCCCGAAAACCCGAACATGAAAGCCGACATGGATACGAGGTACAGGACCGCGCCCCGCAGATCGAATTTCTCCCCCCGTGCATCGGCCCACTCATCCCCGATCCCCAGCCAGGTGATCAGGATGACCAGCAGCTGGAAAGGAATGATGGCATAGAAGATGCTCCTCCACCCAAGGTACTGGGTCAGGATCCCGCTCAGGAAAGGAGCCAGGGAAAGACCGATATAAACGGCGGTCACCGAGATCCCGATGGCCTTGCCCCGCTCTCCCGGCGGATACACGGAAGTGATGATGGCCACACCGGTACCGAAGACCATGGCGCTCCCGATTCCCTGGAGCGCCCTGAAAATGATCAGCATGGTTCCGGACGGGGCCAGGGCACAGAGCAGCCCGGTGGTCATGATGATCACATTGCCCCACAAAAAGGTCTTTTTTCTCCCGTTGATATCGGCCAGCTTCCCGAAGGGAACCAGGAACACGGCCGAGGAGAGGATGAAGGCCATGGCCACCCAGCTCATGCCCACCGCCCCCATGGAGAACTCCCCGCTGATGGCCGGCAGGGCGATATTGATGGCCCCGCCCAGGAAGGGATTGATAAAGGAGGTAATGACGATGATGGAGAGGATCAGCCGCTTCGAGTTGCCGGGTTCATGGTTCATCCTGCCGGGTGATTTTGGTTAGTGCAACGGGCTCCCGCATATCTTACAGAAGCGGGCATCGTCATCGTGGGGCTGGTGGCCGCAGCCGGGACAGGCCTTTTTCCCTTTTCGCCGTCCTTCCCTCACCGCCTTCCCCAGCTCCACCGAGATGATCCCGGTGGGGACCGCAATGATGGAATAACCCGTCAGCATGGCGACGGAAGCCAGCAGTTTTCCGGGGACGGTGGCCGGTGCCAGGTCGCCGTACCCGACGGTGGTCACGGTGACGATGGCCCAGTACATGCTCTGCGGGATGGAGGTGAACCCGTGTTCCTCACCTTCGATCAGGTAGATCAGGGTGCCCAGGACAAGGACCAGTGTCAGGACCGCACCGAAAAAAACAATGATCTTGTAAATGCTCGACCGCAGGGCCTTTACCAGGATGGTTGCTTCCCGCAGGTATCGTGCCAGTTTGAAAACCCGGAACATCCGGAGAAGCCTGAGGGCACGGAATGTGAGCAGGAAGGTGGAATGATGGAAAAAGAGGCCCAGGTAGGTGGGGAGGATGGCCAGCAGGTCGATCACCCCGAAAAAACTGGTCATGTACCTGACCGGGTTGGGTGCGCTGTAAATGCGGAACAGGTATTCCAGGGTGAAGATAATGGTGAACACCCACTCCACCGATGTGAAGAAGGTGGGACCGGCCTCCCTGATGGGCCTGACGCTCTCAAGGACCACAACGATCACGCTGAGCAGGATCAGCGTCAGCAGGACCACGTCAAAAGCCTTTCCGGCAGGAGTGTCCGTCCCGAAAATGATGGTGAATATTTTTCTCTTCAGTTTCATCCGGTGAAATCCGGCCGGGCTTAAAAAAAACAGGGTGACTGAGACAGCCACCCCGGTTTGTTTTGTTTGATCCGTTTATTCAGGGTGGATAGCCTCCACGGGACATACATCCGCGCATGCGCCGCAGTCGGTACAAAGTTCGGGATCGATCACATAGATATCTCCTTCGCTGATCGCTTCAACGGGACATTCGTCGATGCAGGTACCGCATGCAGTACAATCATCAGTAATTACGTAAGCCATTTCTTAAATATTATTGATTGGTACGGCCCAAATTTAGCTTCATTTTTTTGATTAACCTTCCGCTCCCCTGTTTTTTTTTACACGGGAGGATGGTTCAGCAATTCGACGGCCAGGCAGGAAAGCAGGGAGCTTCCCGTTCCGAGTGCAGACTCGTCCGCCCTGAATCCGGATGTGTGGAGCGCGAACACCTGCTCCGAACCGGGCGACCTGACCCCGAGCCGGTACATCATGCCGGGAAAGGCTCCTGCGAACCAGGAAAAATCCTCCGCGGTCATCCGGATCCCCATTTCTTCCACCGAGCCTTCACCCAGGAAACCGACAGCCAGTTCCCTGGCTTTCAGGGTGAGCTGCTCGTGGTTGTGGAGCACCGGGTACCCGTGGCGGACCTCCAGCTCCGCTTTCCCGCCGGCGTTTTCTGCAATGTCCGATGCGATCTTCCCGATCAGCCTGTGGGCCTCCTGTCTCCAGGATTCATCCATGGTCCGGAAGGTCCCCTCCATCTGTACAAAATCCGGGATCACATTCACTGCCCCTCCGGCCGCTACCTTGCCGAAAGCAAGCACCGTGGGCACTCCTTCCGGGGACGCTTTCCGGATCTCCTGCTGCAGGGCGGTGAGGATGTGTGCCGACATCAGGACCGGGTCACGGAGATGTTCGGGCTGGGCCGCATGACCACCCTTCCCTTTCACAGTCAGGTACAGCTCATCGCTGGAGGCCATGTAGGTCCCCGGCCTGAACCCCACGTGTCCCGCTTCCATCTCAGGCAGGACATGCTGGGCGATGATCATGTCGGGCATCCTGCCTTCAAAAACACCCTCATCCAGCATCAGCCTGGCCCCGCCCGGCACCTTCTCCTCGCCCGGCTGGAAAACGAACAGCACCTCGCCCCTGATCATCTCCCTGAGCCGGCTCAGCAGGCGAACGGCCCCCAGGAGGCAGGTCAT
>JAXGMU010000049.1:0-26189 GCA_040768485.1 Bacteroidales bacterium | reverse complement strand
ATGGTAGGGAATTATCCTGAAAACAAACAGTCAGGATTGATCCCTCCAGTAAGACGATCATTCACCGCTTTGTAAATCGGGCCGGATGTTTTATTATTGTATATCAGTCTAATGAACACAATCCTGTATAAAATGACCAAGAAATCCTGCATTCAATTTGTTCACCATCTTATGATGCTGCCTATAATGTTTACAGCAGGGCTTTTCATCGGATGCGAAACCGAACCGCCCCGGCCACCCAACATCCTTTTTGTCATCGCCGATGACTGGGGATGGCCCCACGCCGGGGTATATGGCGACCCGGTGGTACAGACACCGGCCTTCGACCGGGTGGCAAGGGAGGGGATCCTGTTCAACCATGGCTATGTCTCCGCCCCCTCCTGTACTCCTTCGCGGAATGCCATCCTGACCGGGCAGTACCACTGGCGGCTGGGAGCGGGGGCCAACCTCTGGAGCACGCTGGACACAGCCATTCCCGTTTTCCCCCTGCTGCTGGAAGATGCGGGATATGAGATCGGGCATTACAGGAAAAGCTGGGGACCCGGCAAAATGGATAATTGGGAAAGGCACCCCGCGGGTAAGAACTACAACGAGGGTGGATTTGAGGCATTCCTTGACGAAAGAACCGGCGATGCCCCATTCTTTTTCTGGCTGGGTTCATGGGATCCTCACAGGCCCTATGAGCGGGGGACAGGCGTGGCCAGCGGCATGGACCCGGAACGGATCCGCCTGTCCGAATGCTTTCCGGATGCCGCAACGGTCAGGAGCGATGTGGCAGATTACTATTATGAGGTGCAGCGGTTCGATACCCTGGTGGCCGAAGCCATCCGCCTGCTGGAAGAAAGAGGGGAGCTGGAGAACACGGTCATCGTGGTAACAGGCGATAACGGAATGCCTTTCCCGCGGTGCAAGGCCAACCTGTATGACTGCGGAACAAGGATGCCCCTGGCAGTCCGCTGGGGTTCAGGCATCCGGGAACCGGGAAGGATCCTGGATGATTTCGTGAGCCTGAGCGACCTGGCCCCCACTTTCCTGGAACTGGCCGGCGTGGAGATCCCGGAAGAAATGACCGCAAAGAGCATAACGGGCCTTTTTAAAAGCAGGGAGGAAGGGTTTGTGGACCGGGAGAGGGATCATGTGCTGCACGGCAAGGAGCGCCATGTCCCCGCCCAGGAGGGCCACATGGGAGGATATCCGAGCAGGGCCATCCGCACCCACGATTTCCTCTATATCCGCAATTTCGAGCCTGACCGATGGCCATCGGGAACCCCAAACTACAAGGAGGCTGCCATTCCCTACTGCTGGCTGGGGGATTGTGACAACGGTCCCACCAAAACCTACATGACGGAAAACCGGGAAAAGGATGCTCACCACCGGCTCCTCTGGGAACTGGCCTTCGGGAAACGTCCGGCCGAGGAACTATACGATTGCAGGAACGACCCGGATCAGCTGGTGAATGTGGCCGGCGAACCGGAATATGCGGAGATCAAAGAAGAACTGTCGGCCCGGCTGACGGAACAGCTGGAGCGGACCGGTGATCCCCGGCTGCTGGGTGGAGCAGAACTGTTCGATACGGTTCCCTATTACGGGACGGGACCCAGGCACCCGTCCTATAACCCTGAACAGGAATAGTATTTACTCCATTCGCAGCCGATCCACGGGGTAAATCTTCCCCCGCAATGTTCAGTCCCCGAAACTGGTCTCCAGGTTCCTGGCGCTGATGATCCAGGGATGGTCGGGCGGAACGTAATTGATCTTTCCCACCACCTCCTCCATGGGTACGGGTTTTGTATGTTCCCCGTCCACCGCCACCATGATCCCGTACTGCTCTTTCTTGAGGTATTCGATGGCACTGGTGCCCAGACGGGTGGCCAGCAGACGGTCTGCCGCTGACGGGGTCCCCCCGCGCTGCAGGTGCCCCAGGATGGTGACCCGCGTTTCCAGTCCTGTGATCTTCTGGAGCTCATCGGCCATTTTAATGGTGGAACCCCTGTACTCGCTGTCCAGCTGTTTGATCTGTTCTTTAAGTGCGGAGCGCTGTTCGCCTTCGGCTTCCTCCAGTTTCTTCTCGATAGCTTTGATCTTGTTGGCACCCTCCCGGTTGATGGCTCCTTCGGCCACTGCCACGATGCTGAAGCGCTTCCCCCGGCTTACCCTTTCCAATATGCTGTCGGCCAGCTTGTCAATGGTGTAGGGGATCTCGGGAAGCAATATCGCATCGGCTCCTCCGGCCAGCCCTGCACCAAGTGCCAGCCAGCCCACCCTGTGCCCCATGATCTCCACGATAATGATCCTGTGGTGGCTGGATGCGGTGCTGTGCAAACGGTCAATGGCATCGGTGGCGATCCCCAGGGCCGTATCAAAGCCGAAGGTCACATCCGTTCCCATGATATCGTTGTCGATGGTCTTGGGAAGGGTGATGATGTTCAGGCCTTTCTGCGACAAACGGTAGGCATTCTTGAGGGTGCCCCCGCCTCCCAGGCATACCAGTGCATCCAGGTGGTTTTTCTCATAGTTTTCCGCGATCACATCGGTCATATCCACGAATTTCCCGCCCATGGGCATCTTGTGGGGTTTGTCCCTGCTGGTTCCCAGGATGGTCCCCCCCAGGGTCAGGATCCCGGAGAGCATTTTGTTGTCGAGTCTTTCCGAGCGGTTTTCCATCAACCCCCTGAATCCGTCCCTGAAACCGATCACCTGGAAGGACCCGTCGCTTGCGGCCGATTTGCCGAGGCCCCTGATGGCTGCATTCAGTCCCGGTGTATCGCCCCCCGAAGTAAGGATCCCGATATGTCCGGATCGTTTGATCTTTTTCATTAGCGTATTTTATTAATTTTCTGAAAGTTATGTGAAATTTATTATGGCTTCAGGATTACCTTGAGCAGGCCTGGTTCCCCCTGATACAGCCTTTTAAACCACTCCGCGCCCCCGGCAAGAGGTACTTCGGCACTGAGGATGGCTTCCACATTGATTGCTTTCCGTGCAATCATCGACAGTACCGCGGGATATTCCCCGCAGATGGCACAGCTTCCCTGGAGCCTCAGCTGCCTTGTCACCACCACCTGCAGCGGGATCACGACCTCGGGTGAAAGATTCCCCACCAGGGTCACCGCGGCCCCTTTCCGCACACCGTGGACCGCGGCCATCACGCTCTCGGTCTTCCCCACCACTTCAAAAGCGACATCGGCACCCCGCTGATCCGTCAGCCGCAACACTTCCTCCTTCACATTCCGCGTGGAAGGATTGATGGTATGATCGGCTCCCAGCCTCCTGGCCAGGGCCAGTTTCTCCTCCTCGGGGTCCACCGCAATGATCTGTCCGCATCCGCGGGTCCGGAGCACCTGGATCACAAAGAGTCCCACCATCCCGCTTCCCACCACAAGCGCGGTATCGTTCCAGGAAACCGGTGTGATTTCCGCCGCATGGGCCGCGACCGCCACCGGTTCCACCATGGCCGCCTGGGTGAAGGTGACCTCATCCGGGATCCGGTAAAGGATATGCTGCGGGATCGTTACATATTCCGCGAATGCACCGTCACGCCTGTATTCTCCCGGCGAGACGCCCAGGACCATCCGGTTGTCGCTCAAATTGTACAGGCCCTTCCGGGTGTACCAGTCATCCAGGGGATAGATGGTTGAATCAAAGGTCACCCGATCACCTTCCTTCCATCCGCGCACGGCCTGTCCAACGGATGCAATCACTCCGGAAGCTTCATGCCCCATGATCAGGGGCGGGATCCTCCGGCCGGTGCTGCCGTCCATTCCGTGCACGTCGGATCCGCAGATCCCGGCTGCCATCACACGCACCAGAACCTCATCTTCGGCCGGTTGGGGATCGGGGACCTCCTTGTACACCAGCTTGTTGTATTCTTCCAGGACAAGTGCTTTCATCGGTTCCTGCTGTTGCGTTACATCTCATAATATTAAAGAAAAACAGGGGCGTATGGAAATATTCCTCGAACAAACATTGTATTTTTATGGATCTATGCATCCATCATCCATTTATAAGCAATCATGAAAAATTTCACAAAGAAGCGCATGCTGATAGGTATGCTGACAGCATCCGTCTGCTTTTCAGGGATTTATGCCCAGTCAGCTCTTGAAAACATCACCACCATCAGAGAGGGGGTCAAGAGCAAGCGGATCAGCAGTTATGACCGGTCGGGCGGCAACAACGACCGGATCGAAAACATCCAGCCCGGAGAAAAAGTCACCATCGCAGAGATCACAGGAGCGGGAATGATCAATCACATCTGGATCACCATCAGTCCGGAAGCGCCGCAGCTGAACCGGTCCGACATCATCCTGCGGATCTACTGGGACGGAATGGAATACCCTTCGGTGGAAAGCCCCATCGGACCGTTTTTCGGACAGGGGTGGGACGAGACCTATCCCTGGGCTTCGCTTCCCCTGGCTTCTTCCCCCGTGAAGGGGAATGCCCTGGTCTCCTATCTTAAAATGCCCTTCGCGAAGGGAGCCCGTTTCGAAATCGAGAACCAGGCCGATGAAACGATCCATGCCTTTTACTTCTACATTGACTACCTGGCCCTGGAAAAACCGCCCGAAAAGGCAGGTTATTTCCATGCATGGTACAATTGCCAGGTGACGGAAGCCCCGCCGGAAGGGGAGAACGAATGGGGGCTTCTTCCGGTCGAAACCGGGAAAAATCCTGCGGGCGAAAGGAATTACCTGATCCTGGAGACCGAAGGCAAGGGACATTTCGTGGGTGTCAATTACTTCGTGAACTCCCCCACCCCGGTCTGGTACGGGGAAGGAGACGACATGTTCTTCATTGACGGGGATAAAATGCCCACCCTTCACGGGACCGGGACCGAAGATTATTTCAATTCATCCTGGTGTCCCAACGAGATCTTCAAACATATGTACTACGGATATGCCCGCGTTCCCTCAACCATCGGGTGGCTGGGCCGGACCCACGCTTACCGGTTCCACATCGACGACCCGGTCTTCTTCGATGAATCCCTGAGGTTCACCATCGAGCACGGTCACAACAACTGCCTTACTTTGGAGATGGCCAGCGTGGCTTACTGGTACCTGGACAGGCCCTCCCGGCTGGATCCCATCCCGGATAAGGAGGCGCGCAGACTGAAGCCTGTCGTCAATTACAACGACATGCACCGCTGGCGGCACGAGTGGAGGAAGAATACGGCACCCGGGGACAATCCATGGGGCAACGAGCACTGAGACGATGCCCGCACTCATCCTGGACAGGATCAAATGCCTCGGGAATATTGAAAAAATGGCCCAGAAGGCAAAAAAGCACGGACTGGGGTTCAGGCCCCATTTCAAAACCCACCAGTCAGCTGTCATCGGTCAATGGTACAGGGACTTCGGGGTATCAGAAATCACCGTTTCGTCTTTCCGGATGGCAGAATATTTTGCCGGGGCGGGCTGGAAGGATCTCCTGGTGGCTTTTCCTTTCGGTCCCCCGGATCTGGAGTATCTGGACCGGCTGACGGCAGATCACACCGTCTCCATCCTGGTGGACAGCCTGGAGATTATGGAATCCCTGAAAAGGATCAGGCGAAGGATCCCCTTCTATATCGACATTGATACGGGGTACGGCAGGACGGGCGTCAGATCGGACGACCCGGAGCAGGTGGACCGGATCATCAGGTGCTCCCGCGAGAACAGGAACCTTGATTTCGCAGGCTTTTACTGCCATGCAGGACATTCTTACAAAGCAGCGGGACCGGATGGGCGAGGAGAGATCCACCGGAAAGCCATGTCGGACCTTATAATCCTCAAACAACAATTCAGTGAGCTGCATCCGCAGGTGCTGTACGGGGATACCCCGAATTGCAGCACACAGGAAGATTTTGAGGCAGTGGACACGATCACTCCCGGTAATTTCGTTTTTTATGACCTGTTCCAGTGGTCCGTGGGATCATGCCGGGAGGATGAGATCGCAGTGGCCATGGCCTGTCCGGTGGTCAGCAGATACCCGGGTGAGAAAAAGCTTCTGGTTCATGGCGGAGCAGTTCATTTTTCAAAGGAAGAGCTGCGGCTGGATGGTCAGATCGTGTATGGCAGGGGAGTGGCTTACGGGACAGGGAGCAGGTTGCCTGCTGCGGAAAAAGGGTGGTCACCCATGAAGGATCCGGTCAGCCTCACCCAGATCTCCCAGGAACACGGGATCATCCGCGACTGTCCCCCCGTGTTTTTCGACCAGGTGCGGATCGGCGACCTGCTGTACCTGCTGCCGGTGCATTCCTGCCTTACGGCAAACCTGATGGGCGGGTATGTGACCACGGAAGGGCAGCAGATCGGGATGATGCCGCGACCGGGATGATCTGCGTAACCCGGTGAGATTCTATCCGGGCGGAGCTTCTGTGCGCAGAATCAGCCGCCGGATCCTGACATCCGGAACCGTTTCTTCCTGAAAAGCGATACTGATATGTAAGTCACCAGCGAAGCAGCGATCCCGAAAATATTCACATCCAGTCCCAGGGGAAGGTCTGTCTGCAACAGGATCAGCACAATGGTGGTGGTCCCCCCGGTGATCATGGAGCCCAGCGCGGCTGTGGCGTCGGGTGAGCGGGTGAACAATCCGGCCAGCACCGGCACGATCAGTCCCGATACCATAAAAGCGTAGGACAGCAGCATCAGCTCCAGCACGTTTTCCATCCGCAGGGCCAGGAAAAGCGCCAGTACGCCCAAAACCAGGGTGAGCAGCTGGGAATACCTGAGGCTTTTCTTACGGTGATGCTGGCGCAGCACATCGGTGAGGATGTTCCCGGAAGAGGCCATCAGGCAGCTGTCGGCCGTGGACATGATGGCCGAAAAGTAAGCCGACAGGATAAGGCCCAGGAAACCTACCGGAAGGATCGTTTTCAGGAGCAGGGGGAGACCGATCTCCGGATCGATCTGCGCCGCGCTGTATCCCTGGATGGCCCCGTTTTCGATGGCCACCCGGGACAACATTCCCAGGACCACCCCGATGAATGCCATTACCGGGTATTCGAACAAACCGGCAATGAACCAGCCCCGCTGGGCCGTTTTCCTGTCCTTTGCGGCATAGATCCGCTGGTACAGGGTCATGCCCACGAACCAGATGGGAATGATGGTGAAGGACCAGTTGACAAGCTGCTGCCAGGTCACATTGGATAGGGTCAGGAATTCGGGCCGGAGGGTTTCACGAACTACATCCCAGCCTCCCACGTGGACCAGGGTGAACGGAAGTGCCACGAAGATCAGTCCGCTGAGCAGGATGATCCACTGGACCGTATCGGTATAGATCACCGCTTTCAGTCCTCCAAGGGCCGTGTAGACCACCGCGATCACCCCCATGAGGATCAGTGCCCGGTCGAGCGTGAGGCCATCGAAGGTGGAGGAAGCGAGCTTTGCCCCGGCCAGGATCTGTGAGCTGGTAAAGCCCAGGTAACTGATGGCCGAAATGATCCCGGCGATGAATGCGACCCGTTTGTTGAATACATTTCCCAGGAACTGGGGAAAGGAAAGGAATCCCTTCTCGCTGGCGATTTTGAATACCCTGGGGATCAGGAACACACCGCTGACCCAGGCGCCGATCAGCCCTGTGAAAAGCAGCCAGCTACCTGAGAGTCCCATTACGAACCCGAGCCCGCCCAGTCCGATGGAAAACCCCCCTCCCACGTCGGTGGCCACCACGGAAAGCCCGATATGCAGGCTTCCCATTCCCCGGCCTCCCACAAAATAATCGTCGGTATCCCTGTTCTTTCGCAGGAAATAGAATCCCACAGCCAGCATGGCCAGGAGGTAGATAATAAAGATCAGAAGGTCAATGAGATGCATTGCGAATTACGGAAAAATATGTTTGTAATACACATTCATGCTTTCGATCCTGCCGGCAATGTTGGTGTTACTGATGAGGGTTCCTGCATAGCTGTACCGCAGTTTCAGGAAGGTTTTGTTCATGGGAATCGAATTCAGCCGCGCGATGGTGTAGAGGGTTGTGATCTGCTGCTGCTTCATTTCCCTTTCCATCTCCATCAGAAGCCGGATTGAAAGCCTGTTCCCCCGGTAATCCGGGAGGGTGGCGAAGTCGGTCATCTCTGCGTTGCGCCCTTTGCGGTCAATTTCGGCCGAGGCAAGGGCGATGAGCTTGCCGTTCTTCTCAAATCCGTAATACTGCACATCTCCCCGCTTCATGTTCCCTGTGATGTAGTCCGGGTCGTGAATGGGAAAGGGATAGCTGAGAAAGACCTTCCGGTAGATCCCGGTGATCTGCCCGGCATGGCTGCTGTTGAGCCTGAGAAAGACCGCCCTGATCCCCTGGTCGTCTGAAGGGGCAGGTGCGGTGATCCTTGAACGCAGCAGACCTGCAAGCTCTTCCAGCCGTCCGTGCTCCACCCCCAGCAGCCGGTCCGAATCCAGGAATTTGGAGAGGAAGAAAACGGCGTCTTTTTCCCTGTAGAATCCGGGAATGGATGCTTCCATCAGGAATCCGTCCGAGAAGAAAAGCGGTGCTGCCCAGCCGGGCACCTTGCAGAAGATCTTGGTGTATCCGTTTTCCACGGCGATGCTCCGCAGATCGTCCAGGATCCCCGGGACATCCTCCCGGCTGAGTTTCATCAGGTAGATCCTGTCGTTGAACTTGCCGTGCTGGATGCGTGTGCCTTTGCCGATGATCTCAGTCCTGTCCTGCATGCCCCTCCCTTCTTTGCATCCGTTCGTTGTTCTCGGGGTAGAGCGAAATGGTGTCATCATAATCCGACAGCAGTTTCTCGATCCCGATCGCATCCGATTCATCCGCATCATCCAGGTTCAGCTCCAGGTTGCATTTTTCACAATTCCGGTCACACATTTTCGGCTCGTAGCTGTCCGGTTCCTTGTATGTGGTGATCACCCCCTCGTAATTCCTCAGGACCACTTTGTTGGTGGACCAGGAAATGATGTAATTGGGCATGACCGGGATTTTCCCCCCGCCCCCAGGAGCGTCGATCACATAGGTGGGACGGGCAAGTCCCGAGGTGTGACCGACCAGGCTTTCCATGATCTCGATCCCTTTCCCTATGGGGGTCCTGAAATGGGACAATCCCTCTGAGAGATCGCACTGGTACAGGTAATAGGGCCTGACCCTGTTCTGCACCAGCTTGTGCACCAGCGACTTCATGATGCGGGGACAATCATTGATGTCGGCCAGCAGGACCGACTGGTTCCCCAGGGGGAATCCCCCGTCAGCCAGCATGGCAAGGGCCTCCCTGGACGAGGCGGTGATCTCCCTGGGATGATTGAAATGGGTATTGATCCAGAGGGGATGGTATTTCTGCAACATGGCGACCAGCCTGTGGGTGATCCGGTAAGGCAGCACCACGGGCATCCTGGTGCCGATGCGTATGATCTCCACATGCGGAATGGCCCTGATCTCCGACAGCAGCCAGTCCAGCTTCTGATCCGGAAGCATCAGCGGATCCCCGCCCGAAAGCAGCACATCCCTGACAGACGGATTTCCTGCGATGTATCTGATCCCCTTCCGGAGCTGGTCCCTCGTGGGAACATAATCCACATCGCCGACCTTCCTTTTACGGGTGCAGTGCCGGCAGTACATGGAGCAGATATTGCTCACATGGAACAGCACCCTGTCGGGGTACCTGTGCGTGATCCCCTCCACGGGACTGTCCTGGTCCTCCGACAGCGGATCCTTCAGTTCGGAATCCAGGGTGACCAGTTCCTGCACTCCCCCGAAAGCCTGTTTGAATACGGGATCGTTCCTGAAATGATCCCTCTTGATCAGGGAAAGGTAGTAAGGTGTGATGGAGAGGGGGAATTTTTCGAAGGTCTTCTGAAGATCCTTCTTCTCGTCTTCACTAAACCTGATCCCGGTCAGGAACTCGAACTTATCGAGCGATCTGATGGAGTGTTTGAGTTGCCATTTCCAGTTTTTCCAGCCGGAGATATCCAGTCCCTTCTCTATCTTTCTTCCGATCTCCTGCTGGGTGTTGTTGTAAATCATCCAGTACGGTTTGGTTCAAGATGCCTGCAAAGTTAACAATAATCGGGGAGTATCCGAAAAGGGGAAGCCCCGGGGCAGGATCCGGGACCGGTGGAGCATTCCCTCAATGCCCGGGATCAATCCCTGGACGCGGACAGTTTCAGGTTCACCCCGCCCATGACAGAGATCCCCGGCATGGGGTACCCGCTGTTGATCTGGTATTCCTGGTTCAGCAGATTGTTCCCCAGGATATATACATCCATGAAGGAGGTGACGTTGTATCCAATCCTGGCACCCAGCAGGTGGTAATTCTTTTCTATTACCTCAATCCCTTCGCCGGCAGCGTTGTACAGGTTGAATATGTTCTGGAGTTTGAGCAGGAAGCTCCATTTGCCCGGCCGGTATCGTCCTGACAGGAAAAGATTATGTTCAGGGGTGGCCGGAAGCGGTGTTTCCATATGGATGAAGGTGTAGTTGGCGTGCAGGTTCCAGGGATCAGCGGGAGAATAATTCCATGCGAATTCGATGCCCGTGTTGGCGAATTCTCCGCTGTTCATGAACCGTGGAGGGGGAGGGGGAGCCGGCGGCACCATGACAATGAGGTTGTGCCCGTCGCTCCGGAAGGCAGTCAGTTCTGTCCGCATCCTGCCCCTCAGCCACTGCTGGTTCCATCCCAGCTCGTAATTGACCATCCGCTCCGGCTCCAGCTCATCGCTGGCAGGTGGAAACAGATAGAGTTCACGGATGGAGGGCGGCCGGTATCCTTTGGACACCGATGCCTTCAGGCTGGTGGCGGCCGAAGGGCTCCAGGAAAGACCCGCGTAGGGGATCCATTCGCTTCCGTAGGTGCCGTTCATTTCGAGGCGCAAACCGCCGTTGAGTTTCAGCTGCTCCCGGAACATCTGCTGCAGGCTGGCGTAAACGGAGGTGTTGGACATGCGGATCCAGGTGTTGTTGACTTCCGAAAGCTGAAATGTGGGCGGCATGATCACATTCCCTTCCTCATCCCTTAGCACCGTAACAATGGGACTGCCCTTTCCTCCGTAATCCATGTAATCGAATCCCAACAGCACCGTGTTTCCCCGGAAGAGTTTCAGGCCCTGGTAGATCATCAGTCCCTTCAGCTCATCCACCGAGTGCCATCCGTCCGTGATATCATGGTCCCCGAAATTATAATAGAGCTTCACCGCTCCCTCCAGCATTTCGGTCCGGTTCTCGAGGGAAACGGAGGCCTTCCCCCGGAGAATATCGATCCTGTACCCCGCCGGTCCCCCGCTCATGCCCGGATCTGCCGTCTCAAAATGTGCCAGGCTGAAGTCGGCAAAAAGGTCCATGGCGGGACTGATCCGGTAGCCTGTCTTGACGTAACCGTTGGTGATCCTGAAGTCCGAACTGTCCCGGTGCCCGTCCGTCCGGTCATGGTTGAAAGAAGCGAAAACGTTGAAGTTCTTCTTCCTGTACCCCACACTCCCCATGTATTTCTGCGTATTGAAAGAGCCGTATTTCAACCGCACGTTCGCCTCCAGGCCGTCTTTTTTCTGCTTTTTTGTAATGATGTTGATCACCCCGCCGAAGGCATTGGAACCATACAGGAATGAAGCCGGTCCCCTGATCACCTCCACCCTTTCGGCATCCGATGTGACATAGGCATCCGGAAGATGGTGCCCGAACATTCCCATGAACTGGGGATGCCCGTCGATCAGAACCAGCACCTGGGTGTTGGGATTCCCCCCCAGACCCCTTATGTTGATCTGTCCTGCCGCACCATCCGACACCCCGAATCCGGTGATCCCCCTCTCGGTCACGAACAGTCCCGGGATCTGCTCACTCAGCAGGGGCAGAAGGGCCGTTTCGGTGGACTGTTCCAGTTCCACGCGGGAGATCAGGGAAACCGTCAGCGGCACGTGCTGGCGTGCCACCTCCACCTTGGTGCCGGTGACCACCACCTCTTCAATTTCCAGGGTATCTTGCGTCAGGGATTGTGAAATGCCGGGGAAGTATGACAGGAGACACACAGCCGGCAGGATGTATTTTCTCATCGGTGTCACTAATTGTATAAACGTGTCACCCAAGATACGTACAAGTTCCCATATGAGCAAATTATTCTACTGATACCCTGTTCCGCCGGAAGCGGTTAATCCCTGCTTGTTTCAAGTCTGTATGCCACCACCCTGTTGTCAAAAAAGGTGGGAACATACAGCACCTGGTCCTGCTCGTTGAATCCGATGTCCGCCGAGTTGATCCCGCGATCGGATGTTTTCAGCAGGGACACCTTGCTGTAATCGGGCCGGATCAGGAACACCTCCCCATTCCAGCTGGAGGCCATGTAATACCCCGCGATCCCGGTGAATTCAAGGCCGTCACCCGCACCGATCCCGGTGGTGACCACCTCGATCGCACCGGTGGATCTATCAATGACCTTCAGATCCTGGCTGCCGGAAGAGGCCAGCAGTACCCTTTCCTCTTCCACGCATAGTCCGTTCGGCCTTTCCAGTCCCTCCGCGATCCATTCCGTCAGCTCACCATTGCTGAGTACCCAGACGCTGCCGGTGTTGGAGTCGGAAAAATAGACCTCCCCATCCCTGCTTACCGATACATCATTCAGGAAGGAGGCCCCTTCCACCGGTATGCGCTCCGAGATCTCTCCCTGTTCCACATCGATCACCACAAGTTCATCGAGATCCGCAACATAAAGCCGGTTTCCGATGATCCCCATTCCCTTGGGATCATTCAGGCCCTTCACCCAATGAAGGGATTTGACGGAGCCATCGGGAGCCAGTACCGAGATATATCCGTCCCCATCCTTTTCTCCCGCACTCCCGTTCATGCATGAGACAAGGAGCTGGTTCCGGATTGCGTCAAACAGCACCGATTCGCAGGTGAGCAGGACCGAGTCCGTGCTCCACAGCTCGGTCAGAACAAATCCGGGGAAGGTCTCCCCGCCGGAGGCAGTTTCTGATTTCTTTTTCGAAGAATTGCACCCTGCCAGGGCAACTGACAGGAGAACAAGAAAAATTGTGTGTTTCATGGTTCGGGATTTTTTTGAAGACCTCAAGTTAATACAAAAAATCAAAGGGTCTTTTTTAAATATTTCATTACCTTGCTGAATCCATTCAAAAAAAAATTGCATCATGAAACATTTTGCGTACTTCCTTGCCATTTTATTGATATCCTCTTCCGCTTATGCCAAAAAGGCTGACTTTTCAGGCAAATGGAAGATCAACCGCGCCAAAAGTGAGCTGAATGACCAGTTCAGCATGGCCCCCGATGCCCTGGTGATGAAACAGGACAAGAAGACCCTCTCCATCGAAAGGCACTCCTCTTTCCAGGGAGAGACCTTCACGTTTACAGACAACATCACCCTGGACGGGAATGAATGTGAGAACAGGGGATGGATGGACTCGGTCAAGAAATCCACCGCTGTCTGGGACAAAGGCAAAAAAGTACTGACCATCACCTCGAAGATCCCCATGCAGGACGGATCGGATGTGACGGTCACCGAAATATTTTCCTTGGACGGGGAAAACCTGGTGCTGGAAGCCACCGCTGTCTCCTCCTTCGGTGAAATGACCGAGAAGTTCGTCTTCGACAAAGAATAGAGGCAGATCACCCGTCCAGCAAGGACCTGCACTGCCGGCAGAAATGGATCTCTTTCTGGTCGAGATCCTCCACGTAATTGCTGGGACGCATCACACAGACAGGGTGGTTGCAGTGGATCAGGCCGAAGGTGTGACCCAGTTCGTGGACCACCACCTTGCTGAAACGCCGGATAAGCAGCGTCTGGTCAGGTTCCAGCCCGTAGAGTTCGTTCCTGAGCCTGTACAGGGAAGCAATCCCGGCGAAACCGTTCAGGGTGGCCTGTCCGAAGAGGTGGGTCAGGATGGGAATGTACAGGTCGACGCTGAACAATCCCATTTTCCTGATGGCGTCGCGCGAGGATGATTCCGAAACCACTCTGAGGATCCCGTTGGCATCGTACTGCCGCCGGCCCGGATTATAGAACCGGGCGATGTCCAGGCTGCATTCCGTCAGGCTGACGGGATATTTGAACGCCCTTGCCACCTCCTCCGCAATCCTGCGTATGAAGGCTTTTTCAAAGGGACCGCATGATACCAGTATGATGGATGGCTGTTCCAACCGGATCAATCCTGCTTCAGTGCGTATTTCTTAATCTTGTTGTACAGGGTTGCCCTGTCCACGTTCAGCGCCCTCGAAGCACGGGAAATGTTCCACCCGTACTTGTCCAGGATCCGAGAAATGTGTTTCCGCTCCAGTTCTTCCAGGCTTTCCACCGAATCGGCCATGGCTTCCCTGCACATGGGAAGATCCTTCAGCCTGATCTCTTTTCCGTTCCCGATCACAATGGCGCGTTCGATCATGTTTTCCAGCTCCCGCACATTCCCCGGATATTCGAAGTTCTCCAGGTGCCTCAGCGCCGCTGGTTCAATGGAGATCAGCTCCCTGTTCATGGACAGGCAGTACTTCCTGATAAAATGACTCACCAGAAGGGGAATGTCCTCCAGTCTATCCCTCAACGGGGGGATCCTGATATTCACCACGTTCAGCCGGTAGTAGAGGTCCTCCCGGAACGTGCCGCTCCTGACCATGTTGTCCAGATCCTTGTTGGTGGCACAGATCACCCTGAAATCCGAAGTGATTTCCCGGTTTCCACCCACCCTTACAAATGATTTCGACTCCAGGACCCGTAGCAGCTCGATCTGCATTTTGACCGAGATGGTGGCGATCTCGTCCAGAAAGATGGTGCCTCCGTCCGCCATCTCGAACCTCCCCTTCCTGTTGAAGGTGGCACCTGTGAATGCTCCTTTCTCGTGGCCGAACAGTTCACTTTCCAGGAGGCTCTCCGTCAGGGCCCCGCAGTGAACACTGATCATGGGAAAATATTTCCTCGGGGAATTGGAGTGGATGGCCCTGGCAACCAGTTCCTTTCCCGTACCGCTTTCACCGGTAATAATGATGGAGGAATCCGAACCGGCCACACTTTCAACCTCCCGGAGCACCTGTTTCAGGGCTTCGCTTTCTCCTACAATGTCCTCCACATCCTGCAGGGTGGACACCCTTTCCTTCAGGTGCCTGCCGCTGTCCTTCAATGCTACTTTTGCAGCTGCTTTCCGGATGAGGCGGGACAGGTCCTCCGGATCGAATGGCTTTGTCACATAATCAAAAGCCCCGTCTTTCAGGGCCTGTACTGCCGTATCCACGGAAGCAAATGCGGTCATGATGATCACAACCGGGGGCCTGGACAAAGTCTTGATCCGCCGGTGCATCTCCAGTCCGTCCATTCCGGGCATCTTGATGTCGGCCAGTACGATGTCATACTCCCTGTTGTCCAGAAGCGACAGGGCTTTTTTTGCGTTTTCGGCACAGGCCACCTCGTACCCGTCATCAACAAACCAGTTAAAGAGGGAATCCCTGACGGAATCTTCATCATCAACGATCAAAATGGATATTTTCTCAGCCATTGGATTGGATTGGTTTTTATTGTTTTCCCGAAAGGGGGAAGGTCATTGTCACCGTGGTTCCCCTGCCTGCCCGTGATTCCACTTCAATACGGCCCTTGTGGTTCTCCACGATCCCGTGCACGATGGGAAGTCCCAGTCCGATCCCGTTCGCATCCCGCTTGGTCGAGAAAAAAGGTTCGAACACATGGGGCAGGTCCTGCGGCGCAATTCCCGAACCATTGTCGGAAACCACCACGTTAACATGAGCCGGATCGGGATTGCCCGTTGTGATGACGATCTCCCCGTGATCGTGGATGGCTTCCGCTGCATTCACGATCAGCGCCATGCATGCCTGCTTGATCTGGTTCGGACTGCAGAAGATCTGGTCCTGTTCCGCCTGATAATCGGTGGCAAAACGGATATCCGCAATTTTGACCGAATGGGTCATCAGGTCATAGGTCTCGTCCAGGAGCCGGTGCAGGTGGATCACCTCAAAATCATCCCATTCTTTTCTTGAAAAATCCAGCAATCCCTTGACGATCTCCCCGCACCGCTTGGTCTCGTTCTCGATAAACCTCAGGTTCTTGAGGATGTCCGCCTTTTTGGGATGATGGAACGCATCCCTGTCAAGCTGCTTATGGATCAGTTTCGTATAAACAAGGATCCCCGACAGGGGGTTGTTGATCTCATGGGCCACGGAAGAGGAGAGCTTCCCCAGTGATGCGATCCGTTCCACATGGATCAGCTCGTTCTGCACCTCAGATAGTTCTTCCGTCTTTTTCCGGACCTTGTATTCCAGCTGCTGCGACCAGTTATGCAATTCCCTTGCGGCGGTGTCAATATTGTCCAGCATGTTGTTGAATGCCAGGGATACTTTCCGCATGTCATTCAGCAGATCCGGCTTGATCTCCAGGCGGATGGAGTTATCTCCACGGGAGACCGCCTCACTGGCGCGGATGATCGAATTCAGGGGATCCTTGATCCTTCTCCTGGTAAAAATGACCAGGAAGGTGATCAGGAAGACAACCGTCAGTGTGGCCAGCAGAAGAAAATCCGTGGAAGATTCATTGACGAACGTGTCCATGTCGTCCAGCGGAAGATTGATCAGCAGTGCACCCAGCACCTCGTCCCCGGCTCCGTGGGCATGACAGGCAGCCGTATAGCAGGAGGGCTCGTTCAGGATCGGCTTTCTGATAAGCAGGTGCCTGCTGCCCTCGGTATCCCTGGAGATGCCGCATCCGGAAATGTCCTCGACGATCCGGTAGGACTGTTCGCTGTATGAGAACATGGAGGCAAGACCGGCATGGCAGTCGCCGCAGTTCGGATTCCCCCGGTGTTCAATCCCCCCGGAAACGGAGGTGAAGGAAAGCCGGTCTTCTTCGTCATACATGTTCACCTCGTCGATCCCCGACATGGTGCTGATCACATCGAGTGTCCGCTGCAGCATCCCCCTGTCATTTTCCAGCATGGAATAGTACAGCGCACCCTCCACGATGGAGCTGATGTGGTCGCCGTTCTGCCGCACCGTCACGTTGAAAAAATCCACATAAACCGATCTGAAAATGACATTGAAAAGCACGAGCAGGATAATGAACGAGCCGGCGATGATGAAAACCACCCTTCCGTAGATCGAAGACCTGAATTGATGGTACCGTTCGATCATCTCCCTGAATGTGATCTTCCTGAAGAACCTTCTGAAGAAGCCGCTCATCTCGATGCGCATGAAAGACCGGATGCGGAACATGTCCGCACCGGTCCCCGGAATGGTTTTTGAAAATACAAAAATAAGGAATGTATCGAAGAAATCACCCGTGGCGACTTATGAACCCGGTCTGGAATTCTTCCCAGGCTTCCGGGCCGAAACACTCCATCACTCCGTCCCTGACGGCTCCGCCCTCCTGAAGCACAGGATATTCAAGAGGCTGCTTCGTCCCTTTCAGACCCGATGTCAGAAACTCCTTCAGCCTGTCGAATTCAGTCCTGATCCATTCCCTGTAATGGTCGCCCATCAAAAAGGATCCGATCTCTTTCAGCCAGCCGGAAGGCTCTATCTCGTACAGCCATCCCCCGGAATACGGCGCAGAGTTCAACAGGCCCGGATTCAGGGACAGTTGCGAGTTGCTGGCTTTGATGACGCCGGAGACGGGCGACTGGATTTCCAGTTTCTTGCCCTGCTGAACCAAGGTCACAAACACCTCTCCCTTTTTCACCTGCTCACCGGTTCGTTTCATTTCAACGCGGGTGATTTTGCCGACGATATGCTGCAGGAAATCATCGATCCCCACACGCACCTGCCCTTCCTTTTCCATAAACGCCCAGGTGTGGGATTTATCGAAGAACATCCCTCCCGGGACGGCCACCTCACCCGCATCTGAAATATAGGAGGCAGTTTTTCTCCCGGCCGCCGGTTCAGCCTGCCTTCGGCTGGCAAACCTGATCCCCAGAAGAAAGATCAGCGCTGCTGCCAGCAACGCCCCGGCAGCCACCACGAGGATGCCGGCGGGCCTGCTTTTCACGGGGACCCGGATCATCGGAGCTTGCTCGGCCCTGATGCGTTCGATGTTGGAAAGCTTCTCGCTGGAAACAATCTGGGAATAATCGAAAGTCGCCAGGTACCGCTGCCCTTCTGTGACCACCCACTCCAGGAAAGCCACTTCCGTGTCACCGGCAGGCTCTTCACCCGAGACCATATACAGCTGGTTGCAGAGTGCATCCGGATATTTGCCGATCCAGATCCCCCGGGCCAGATCGCCCGTGCAATCGTAGATGTGCTCAAAATTGTCGATCCTCATGTTCCCGTTCAGATCTACCGGGATCAGGCACAGGTCGCATCCGGTTTCATCCGACTCCGCCCTGGCCATTTCCGACAACCTGCAGAATCCGATGGCATACCTGTCCTGACGGATATTGTTCAGCATCTCCTCTTTGGAGCTCACCGTCCTGGCGGTGAGATTCTCCGGTTGGGTGTTCATGAAACCGGCAAGGTAGGCGAGGCACGTTTTACTGTGGAATGCGTACGGATGCAGGGGCCGGGACTCGTCGTTGCCGAGCACCATCCCCCAGGTGGGGATTTCCTCGGCAGTGTATACCCTGGCAAAGGCTTCCGGGGAAATGCCCTGTCTGACCAGTTGTTCCCGGAAAGGATTTTCGCGGTTCATCACAGGAACGATCACATCCCTTCCCACCACGATGTGCCATGCGTCCGGTTGCGGCAAGGCTGCAAGATCCTTCTGGCTCACCAGGACGATCGTGCCTTTTTCGCGGATCGCCTCATGCAGGCTTCCGACGTCCAGCAGATCATACGTTACAGGTATGGCGGGACCGGTGCTGTTATATGCTTCGATCCATGTTCCGGTAATTCTCTCCAGGTCCGGACTGGCCAACACACGGACGGGGTTTCCCTGATCCCCTACCCTGCTGTCTGCATTCATCTCCTGCATACTGGCAAACAAGAAGATCATCAAGCTCAGCACAATACAGATTGTTCTCATATCATTGTCAATTAATGTGTATAGATTCAATGCCACCACGGGCAATGAATTCTACTCAAAGACAATGCCAATCAATATTATCTTGTTGTTATACAGATGTTTATGATATATATTCAGAAATAAACAGGAGGGAGGAGTGTTGAATAAATAAACAACCGTGGAAGTTGTACTTATTTTTACATTTGTTAATCAGCTATTTGCAGCATATGTTGTGTTTTTCGTCAGGTGTTGTATTTTTCAACATTAAGTGTATTATTGAACGAAATATGCAGATATTCATTTATAATTTACTCCCTCCGCCTCCTGAAAAGCCTTCTGAAAAACCTCCTCTCCCTGAGGATCTCAATCGGCCTGAACCGGAACGGTTCCTCTTCCCTGAATTCTTCACAATCCAGCATGTCAAGGACCGAATCACTGATCGTGAACTGTCTTTCATCCAGGAATCCCCACGTCTCATCCCTGAAAGCCCTTTGCATGAATCCTGCCCAGACGGGCATCGCCGAAAAGGAGCCCTGCCCGTAACGCATCTCCCTGAACCGGATCTGCGGCAGTTCGCCCCCTACCCAGACGCCTGCCACCAGGTCTGGGGTAAAACCGATGAACCAGCCGTCCGTATTGTGCTGGGTGGTGCCCGTTTTTCCTGCCACATCCGCCGCAATGCCGTACGCACTCCGCAGGGCCGATGCCGTTCCATGGTCCACCACGTTCCTCAGGATCTCGGTCATGACCTCGCTGTGTTCCGGCAGAAAAACGGGCGTACCCGCATCATTTTGGGGAGCTTCAAATAAAATTTCCCCATCCTTGTCCTCAATGCGGAGAAGATATAAGGGATTCATTTTCAAACCCATGTTGGCGATGGCCTGGTAAACCCCCACCATCTCGAGCAGCGACACGTCGGCTGTCCCCAGCGCAAGGGAAGGCACGGGAGGCATGGGAGAGCTGATCCCCGCCACCTCGCCCAGTCGGATCACCCTGTCGATCCCGTTTTCCATCATGAGCGCCACGCTGACCGTGTTGACCGAATGAACGAGAGCCCCTTTCAGGGAATAATACCCACCGTAGGTACCGTCTGCATTCTGCGGTGTCCAGTCGTCATAATCTTCATACACCACGCTGTCGTTGGGATAGAACGCACACGGGGATACTCCGTTCTCCAGGGCTGCCAGGTAAACGAGGGGTTTGAAGGTGGATCCTGCCTGCCGCCTGGCAATCACGTGATCCCACTTGAAATACCTGTGTGAAATGCCCCCCACCCAGGCTTTTATCTGGCCCGTATGCACGTCCATTGCCAGGAATCCGGCCTGCAGGAACTTCAGGTAATGACGGATGGAATCCAGGGTATTGTATTCCTTCACCAGCGGACCGTCCCACGTGAACACCTCCATCTTCCTTGGAGCTTCGGCTTCCAGGCTCTCGCTATAGTCGATCCCTGTACCGGTCAGCAGGTGTTCATCCCGGATCCCTTTCCAAAGTTCCCCTCCCATCCATTGCGCATCAAACAGTTCCTGCAGCCGTGCCATGTGCGCATTGACCGCTTCTTCCGCATACAGCTGCAGGCGGCTGTCAATGGTGGTATAGATCTTCAGGCCCTCTGTATACAGATCGAGGGGCTCGCCGTCCCGGTTCAGGTGTGCCGCACACCACTGCTCCAGTTCCCCCCTCAGATACTCCCTGAAATAGGGCGCAACTCCTGCAAAATGGGGCATCGGACTGTAATTCAGCCTGACGGGCAGCCCCTTCAGGGAATCTCCCCGGGCCGTTTCCAGGAACCCGTATTTCACCATCAGGTCCAGGACCACATTCCTGCGCGACACCGCTTCCTCCATATGTTTTGCAGGATTATACAGGTCCGTGGCTTTCAGCATACCCGCCAGCATGGCTGATTCTTCCGGGGAAAGGAACTCCGGATTTTTGTTGAAATAGCGCACTGAGGCTGATTTGATGCCGTAGGTGTCCCCTCCGAACGGCACTGTACTCAGATAAAGCACCAGGATCTCTTCCTTTGCGTACAACTGTTCGATCCTGCGTGCGGTGACCATTTCCTTCAGTTTATTCACGGGCACGGTCAGGATCCCGTGATCGCGCCTCGGGTAAAGATTCTTCGCAAGCTGCTGGGTGATGGTGCTTCCTCCGCCCGATCCCCTGTCCCCCATCAGGACCGACTTGACAAGAACCCTGCCCAGGCTGCGGAAATCGATCCCGTTGTGTTCATAAAACCGGTGGTCCTCCACCGCAATGAGGGCGTCGATGAGCCCCTGGGGAACCTCTTCCGGTCTCAGGTACTGGCGGTTCCGGATGTAGTATTTTCCCATCAGGATCCCGTCGGCGCTGTATATTTCCGAAGCAAGCGGGTTCCGGATATGCTTCAGTTCATCCCGGAGCGGCAGTTTTCCGAAGGCTCCGGCCAGGACAAGGACGACGAGGACAAACTGGGACAGGATCGCTGTTGTTGCCAGAACCAGGATTATCCTGATGAAGGCTTTCCGGTTTACCGGTTTCCGGATCCGGGTGCGGGTCCGGAAATTCTTCCAAAATCTGTTCAGGGAGAATTTTTCCTCTTTCATCCTGTCTGCCCGGTCCCCGTGTGAAGAGTTGGTGGAGGTAGGGGGAATCGAACCCCCGGCCTCGTGATTGCGAACCACGCGCTCTGGCCATCTGAGCTATACCCCCGGCCCGGCAAAGATAATAAAAAGCTGATTTTTTCTAATATCAGGATTAAAAGTGATCGGGATCGTACACGATGGCGACCTGCCCTTCAGTCACGATCAACGGGTTTTCGGCCCCGATATCCAGTTTCACCGGGTGCGGTTCTCCTCCCGGGGCTGTCCCGTTCACGATCTTTTCGGCCAGTCTCCGCATCTGCACCATATATTCCCTGCCGAAGGCTTGCTTAACATAGGGGTAATGCCCGCAGTAGATTTTCGTGATCCCCTCATCTATCAGCTTTTCCATTTTCAGACATGATTGGACATACGTCTTCATGGGTGTGAACGGGCGCAGCTGCAGCCAGACCTGACCGGAACCGAATGCATCCCCTGAATAACAGTTTCCTGCGGCTTCATCCAGAAGGACAATGGAGCCGGGGGTATGTCCCGGCATATGGGCCACCCTGATCTGCTTCCCTCCCAGGTCAAAAATGTCCCCGTCTTCCACATAATGGATCTTACCTTCATAAGGCGAGATGCCCCATCCCAGCAGCACCGTATCTGCAGGGTGGAGGTACACTTCATCGAAAAAATCCATGTTCCCGGCATGGTCCGGGTGCACGTGGGTGATCACCACATACAGGGGTTTCTGCGTGATCTTCCGGACCACCTCGTCAAGTTTTTCACAGTCGGTCCCCGTATCGATTAACATGGCCTTTTCATCGCCTTCGACAATGTACATGGTCGTGTTGTCGCTGGTCTCCACCACCCACAACCCGTCCTCCAGGACCGAGATCTGCAGGTCCGCGGTCTGATAAACCTGTCCCCTTGCAGCCGTTGAAATGGCGATCAGACAGGCAGCCGTCAATAAAAATCCGTGTTTTCTTTTCATATGTTTTGTCTGAGTTCATGAAATTACGAAATCCCCAGGGTTCTGGATCGAAATCCGGGAAAAATTCCCCGGGCTTTTGTATCTTGGTTTCAAAATTGACATGATCCGAATTTCTAAAATAAATGTCCGATGATCGTGACCATTGTCCATGTGAAAGTTAAGCAGGAGCACCTCCATGAATTCATCCGTGCCACCGTGATCAACCATGAACATTCGGTAAAGGAGCCCGGGAACCTCCGGTTTGATGTGCTCCAGAACGCGGACGACCCGACCCGGTTTGCGCTCTACGAAGCCTATGAGAACGAAGCTGCCGCGGCAGCTCATAAAAAGACCCCGCATTACCTGACGTGGAAGGAAACGGTGGCCTCATGGATGGCCGGGCCCCGTGAAGGGGTCAGGTATCGGGGACTGATGCCCCTTTTCGGGGACTGAAAAAATTCCCGCCATGCGAAAGTATATCATCCTCATGATGGTCCTTGTCCTTGGCTGCCGGCCTCCCGTGGGTCACCAGGAGGAATACGACCTGGTGATCTATGGCGGAACCTCGGCGGGGATCGTGGCTGCCGTCCAGGCTGTGAGAATGGAAAAGTCGGTACTGGTGGTAAATCCGGGAATGCACATCGGGGGACTGACCACGGGGGGACTCGGCCAGACCGACATCGGGAACAAGCAGGTGATCGGCGGGATCTCACGGGAGTTCTACCGGCGGATCAGGAATTACTATGCGGACACGCTTCACTGGGAATGGGAAACAAGGGCTGATTACAGGGACGGCGGGCAAACCCGTACCCTGCCGGGCGAGGATGCCATGTGGACCTTCGAACCGAAGGCGGCCATGACGGTGTTCAATGACCTGATCACTGAATACGGCATTCCCATCATCCGCAATCAGCGGATCAGTCTGCAGGAGGGAGTGGTCAAGGAGAACGGAAAGATCACAGCCATCCGGCTGGAATCAGGAAGGCTGATCAGGGGAAAGATGTTCATGGACGCCACCTACGAGGGGGACCTGATGGCCGTTTCCGGAGTCTCCTATACCACCGGGAGGGAGGCTGTTTCCGAATACGGAGAGTCGCTCAACGGGGTGCAAACAAAGATGGCCGTGCATCATCAGTTCGAACAGGACATTGATCCTTACGTGGTTCCGGGGGATACGGCCAGCGGGTTGCTGCCCGGGATCTTTGAAGATCCGGGCGAGGAGGGAAGCGGGGACAAGAAGGTCCAGGCATACTGCTTCAGGATGTGCCTGACCGATGTGCCTGAGAACCGGATCCTCCTGAGAAGGCCGGGACCTTACAACGAGCAGGAGTACGAACTGCTGTTCCGTGCCCTGGAACAGGGTTACAGGGGACCGTTCTTCATCATGTCCATGATGCCCAACCGGAAAACGGATGCAAACAACAACGGTTGTTTCTCTTCCGACTTCATCGGCCGCAATTACGAATACCCGGAGGGTGATTACAAAATGCGCGGGGAGATCATCAGGGCGCACCGGATCTACCAGCTCGGCCTGCTGTGGACCCTGGCCAATCATCCCAGGGTCCCGGAAGAGATCCGCGCTGAATGGCAGCAGTGGGGACTGCCCGCAGATGAGTTCACTGACAACGGACACTGGACCCCGCAGCTGTATATCAGGGAAGCCAGGCGCATGGTCAGTGATTTCGTGATGACCCAGCACCACTGCACCCAGGAATCCGTATCCGCCAGGCAATCCGTGGGGATGGGGGCATATACCATGGATTCCCATCATGTTCAGCGGTACGTGAATGAAGAAGGCTTTGTGGAGAATGAAGGGGATGTGCAGGTGGGCGGATTCAGTCCCTACCCCATTGATTACCGCTCCATCATCCCGAAAAGGGAGGAATGCACGAACCTGCTGGTTCCCGTGTGCCTTTCTGCCACCCACATTGCCTTCGGCTCCATCCGCATGGAACCGGTCTTCATGGTCCTTGCCCAGTCGGCCGCCACGGCGGCCTGCCTGGCCATCGATGAACATGTGGCACTGCAGGACCTGGATTACATTACATTGCGCGAGAGGCTGATCGGGGATGAACAGGTGTTGTCCTACAACTGATCGTTTTCTCCAATTTTAACCAATCCGTTCTTGAAAGCGTAAATGATCAGGTTGACCGTATTGCTGGTATCGGTCTTCTGAAAAAGACTGCTTTTATGTTTTTCGATGGTTTTTGGACTTATGTGGATCATCTCACCGATCTTTTCATTGTTAAATCCCTGACAAAGAAGCTCCAGAATCTCCTGTTCCCGCTCGGTAAGCACGGGCAGGGAAGTCCGGACCATGGCTTCTTCGCGGATCCTGTTCAGTTTCCTTACCACCGTGCGGACAATTTCATCCGAAAAATAATTTCCTCCGGAATCTACCTTTCTGATCGCAGATTCAAATTCTTCAGGGGTGCTTCGCTTCAGCATGTACCCTTCCACTCCGGCGATCATCATCTGTTCCACGTAATGGTCATCATGAAATGTGGTCAGCACGATGATCTTCAGCCCGGGATGCTTCGCCAGTGCCCTGTTTGTGGCTTCAATACCTCCCATTACAGGCATATTGATGTCCATCAGGACGATATCAGGGTCCAGCTCATCCAGCATGTCCAGGAATTCAATCCCATTGGACGCTTCGTACATCTCGCCGATGAAAGAGAAATGGGAAAGCAATAGTTTCAATCCATCCCTGAATATCTTGTGGTCATCAACAATCAATAATGTAAGTTTTCTTTCTTTCATGGCGTTCCCATTTATTCCGTCGGAAAAACGATAACCATTTCAACTCCCTTGCCCGGTTCACTGTGAATCTCACACCTTCCTCCCATGGATTCGACGCGTCGTACAACGTTGTACAGACCACTCTTTTCCTCTTCAAAAGAGACCGATCCTGTGTCAAATCCCACCCCGTCATCCCTGTAGGTCAGATATACAGACTTCTTGTGGCTTCGGAAGATCATTTCCGCCTTTTGCGCAGAGGAATGCCTGAGTGCATTGCTGATCAGTTCGGAACATATCCTGTAGAGCAATATTTCTGCACTCTCCGGAAGGTCTGCCCGGAATTCGTCCGCGCTGACCGAAAACCGGGTTTTCCCCAGTTCATTGAACTTGTCCGTCATTATTTCCAGGCTTTTTACCAGTCCGTGTCTTGATAACAGGCTTGGATTGAGATTGTTGATCACTTCCTCAATGCTCAGCAGTGCATGATTGGCGAGAAAATTCAGATGACCGAGCTTTTCCTTCAGCTCCGGGTCAACTTCGCGCTCCTTCTCCAGCACCTGAACATGAATGAGTAATCCCGAAAGCAGGGCCCCGAGGCTGTCGTGAAGGTCGGCCGCAATGCGTCCCCGTTCTCTCTGTTCCACCTCGATGGTCCTGCGAACCAGCTTCCGGTCGGCATGGATGAGCTGATTAATCAGCCTCAGCATATATATTCCTGCCAGGAGCACGATAAGGAAATTCACGACGATCACACCGATGATCTCTTTCTTAAGCCTGAGCGTATCCTGAAAAACATACTGCGGGAGGAATGACTGAAGCCTGCTGAAATTCAGGCTGAACCGGCTGAAAGCATTAAAGAAAGCCGTATCCGTACCCATTTTTGGTACAGCGTTCCGCTCCAATTGCTGTTCAATCAGTGAAAGATCCTGCATGATGCGGTCATGATGGTCCCTGAAGGAACCCGTATCCAGCTGCTGGCTGATCTCATCCTTCCTGCATATGAACCGGTTCAGCTCCTCAAGATGACCCCTGACCAAATCGAGACTTT
>JAXGMU010000048.1:0-26676 GCA_040768485.1 Bacteroidales bacterium | reverse complement strand
TTTGCATGATCACCATATACGGACAGGGCTATTACGGGGTATATGCGCTGATGGGTGTTTCGGGCTGCATGTCGCTTATGTTCCCGACCATCTATGGACTGGGGATTGACGGACTGGGCGAGGATACCAAGATAGGGGGAGCCGGCATGATCATGGCCATTGCAGGGGCTGCATTCTTAACGCAGATCCAGGGGATAGTCTCCGACCAGTCAGGAAATATCATTTTTGCCTACTGGGTTCCTGCCATTGCCTTTCTGGTGGTTGGATTCTATGCGGCGGTGATCGCCCGCAAACACGAATTACGAAAACACGTCAGCTGAATCGGGCCATTTTTAATTTGATCCCATTTACTAAGAGTAATTTCTGGATATTTCACATCTATTGCTATCTTTGCGGGAAATTGCCCAGGTGGCGGAATTGGTAGACGCGCTAGGTTGAGGGCCTAGTGACCGCTTCAGGTCGTGCAAGTTCGATTCTTGTCCTGGGCACAAATCCCTTCCCAATCCCGGGCAATCGATGGAGACATTCAGGTTGCCCGGACGTTTAAGTGATCCCTAAAAGACTGGTATTGAGAAAGATGGCGTTGATGTCTTAAAGCATAAATATTTTTCAGACCATGAAACACTATTTTAAAAACAATCCATAAATTGTACTATATAAATATTTTGATGTTTAACCTTAAAACCGCAGCTTATGAAAAAGATTTTTACGCTACTTGTATTGTGTGCATTTGCGGCCGGCGTGTTCGGTCAAATGGAAACGACGATCGATTTTGAAGAAGGCCTTGCCGACACGGCGTGGATCGTCTTTGCCAACGGTCCGAGTGGTTCGGATGCGGATATTGACGTCGTTCTGAACCCGTATCCCAACCAGGTGAACAGTTCCGACAGCGTGCTGTCGTTTTTGGTGCGGGACAGTGCGGACCGCTGGGTGGGGATGTATGTCGACGTGGAAGATTACGCGGCAGCATTCACGGAATTTACCGAGGAGGCACACACACTGGCCATGATGGTCTACAAGGAGGTGATCAGTCCCTGCGCCCTGAAAGTGGAGAGAAGCCTGAATAGTTTCCCCGATGGGGTGTGGTCGGTCTATACGACCAATACCATGACCGACGAATGGGAGTTGCTTACCTTTGATTTCAGCGGTGCGATCGGGTATTACTTCCAGAGGCTGACGATGTTCCCCCATTTCCCGGAAACGGATGAGGGGAAATTATGGGAGGACCTGTATGTCTACATTGACAACATCGGTGTTCCTTCGGAGGATAACACTTCTGTGAAGGAGGTGGAAGGGGAGAACATGTGGCTCTACCCGACCCCTGCCGAATTCAGGATGGCAGTGCAATACCCCGGCATGTACGGCATCACGATTTCGGATATCATGGGCCGGCAGGTCCGGACGATGAAGTTCGCTGCCACCGACAGCAAGGTGATCGAGACGGGCGACCTGAAAACCGGGATCTACTTCCTTACAGCGGAAACGGCAGACGGAAAAGTCACCATGCGCTTCCTGAAGAAGTGATCCGAGTTACCGAGGGATGCATTCTCGCAACGTGCTAATTTTGCTGACGCAAAAAGATGCCAGGTTGCTTCGAATGCATCCCTCGGATATTGTCAGTAAAGGACCCGTAAGAAGGCTTCTCATTTCTTATCTCTCCGGATGGCTTCGTGGTACTCCTGCAGGGAGCGTACCCTGTAGGCCCCGTTCCTTCTTTCCCTGATCCCCACCGTTGCGGCGAGGGCCGCCGAGGTGGTGGTGATATAGGGAACGCGGTGCTTGATGGCGCTTTTCCGGATATAGGAATCGTCATATTCGCTCTGTTTCCCGGCTGGGGTATTGATCACCAGGTTGATCACCCCGTTCTTGATGGCATCCACGATGTTGGGCCTGCCTTCGTGCACCTTCTTCACATATTCGCACTCGATCCCGTGCTCCTCCAGGAATTTTTTCGTCCCGCCGGTGGCCATGATACTGAATCTCATCTGCTGGAAGTTCCCGGCAAATTCCGGGATCTTGTTCTTGTCCCTGTCCGCAATGGTGATCAGAACAGTCCCTTCGAGGGGGAGGGGGGCCTGGGTGGCTTCCTGGGATTTGAAGAAGGCAAGACCGTATGAGTCAGCCAGTCCCAGCACCTCACCCGTGGAACGCATTTCGGGACTGAGCAGGGGATCCACTTCGGGGAACATGTTGAACGGAAAGACGGCCTCTTTCACCCCAAAATGGCTGTAATCACTCGCTTTCAGCTTAAAATCGGGGATTTTTTGTCCCAGCATGATCTGGGTGGCGATCCTGGCCATGGATACATTACATACCTTGGACACCAGGGGTACGGTGCGGGATGCCCGCGGATTGGCTTCCAGGATATAGACGACATCCTCATAAATGGCGTACTGGATATTCATCAGTCCCACCACATTCAGTGAAAGGGCGATTTTTTTCGTATACTCCCTGATGGCCTGCTGGTGCTTTTCGGGAATGATCACGGGTGGGATCACGCATGCCGAATCACCCGAATGGATGCCTGCGTACTCGATGTGCTGCATCACGGCGGGGACAAACACGTCCGAACCGTCGCACAGCGCATCTGCCTCGGCTTCGATGGCATCTTCCAGGAAATCGTCAATGAGCAGCGGCCTGTCCGGAGAGACATCCGTAGCCTCTGTCACATACTGGTCCAGCATTTCCTCGTCCAGGATGATCTTCATGGCCCTGCCTCCCAGTACGTAGGAAGGTCTGACCATCAATGGGTAACGGATTTTTGCCGCAATCTCCCTGGCTTCTTCAAGGGTGCTTGCCATTCCGGACTCCGGCTCCGGCACCTCCAGTGAGGAGATGATCTTGCGGAAACGGTCCCGGTCCTCCGCCAGGTCAATGGTATCGGGCGACGTACCCAGGATCTTCACCCCGGCTTCGGCCAGTTCACCAGCCAGGTTCAGGGGGGTCTGTCCCCCGAATTGCACAATCACCCCCTCCGGTTTTTCATTGTCGTAGATGCCCAGCACATCTTCAGTGGTGAGCGGCTCGAAATAGAGTTTATCGGAAGTGTCATAATCTGTGGAAACGGTTTCCGGGTTACAGTTCACCATGATGGATTCGTATCCCGCATCCCTGATGGCAAATGCTGCATGCACGCAACAGTAATCAAACTCGATTCCCTGCCCGATCCGGTTGGGCCCACCGCCCAGCACCATGATCTTCTTTTTATTGCTCACCTTCACCTGGTTGGGCGCGTTGTAGGTGGAATAATAATAGGCTGCATCTTCCACTCCGCTGACCCGTACAGGCTCCCAGGCCTGTTTGATTCCCAGTGCGATCCGTTTCTCCCTGACCATCTGCTCGGGTACCTCCATGAGACGGGAAAGGTACCTGTCCGCAAACCCGTCCTTTTTTGCCCGGACGAGCAATTCCTCCGGGATGGTTTCCCACGTGTGGTTCAGGATCTCTTCTTCCAGTTCCACCAGCTCCTTCATCTGGACAATGAACCAGGGTTTGATGTGGGTCCTGCGATACAACTCTTCGATGTCAGCTCCCTTTCGCAGTGCTTCATACATGATGAACTGCCGTTCGCTGGATGGATGCTTCATCATCGCCATGAGGTCCTCCAGCGATTTTTCGTTAAAATCTCTGGCGAATCCAAGTCCGTACCTCCCGATCTCCAGGGACCGGATTGCCTTCTGGAGGGCCTCCTTGTATGTTTTTCCGATGCTCATCACCTCGCCCACTGCCTTCATCTGGGTACCCAGCCTGTCCTCCAGGTTATCGAATTTCTCGAATGCCCAGCGGGGGAATTTCACCACCACATAATCTCCGGAAGGAGTGTATTTTTCCAGGGTGCCGTCCCGCCAGTAGGGAATCTCATCCAGGGTGACTCCCCCCGCCAGGAGCGAAGAAACATAAGCGATCGGGAATCCGGTGGCCTTGGAGGCAAGGGCCGAGGAGCGGGAAGTGCGCGGATTGATCTCGATCACCACCACCCTCCCGGTTTCCGGGTCATGGGCAAACTGCACATTGGTTCCCCCGATCACTTCAATGGCCTCCACAATATCATAGGAATATTTTTGAAGCCTCTGCTGAAGTTCCGTGTCGATGGTGAGCATGGGCGCCGTACAGAATGAATCCCCCGTGTGCACCCCCATGGCATCCACGTTCTCAATATAACAGACTGTGATCATCTGGTTCCTGGCATCCCGGACCACCTCCAGTTCAAGCTCCTCCCAGCCCAGCACAGACTCTTCCACCAGCACCTGTCCCACCATGCTGGCTGAAAGTCCCCTGCTCACAACGGTCTGCAGCTCCTCAATGTTGTAGACCAGTCCTCCGCCGGTTCCTCCCATGGTGTAAGCCGGCCTGATCACCACCGGGAAGCCCAGTTCTGCGGCCACCTTTTCCGCGTCAGGGAGGGTATTCACCGCCCTGCTCCGGGGCATCCCGATCCCCAGCCGGGTCATGGTTTCCTTAAAAGCGGTGCGGTCCTCGCCCCGCTGAATGGCATCCACATTCACCCCGATGATTTTCACCCCGTAATAATCCAGGATCCCGCTTTTTGCAAGCAGAGAAGAGAGGTTCAACCCGGTCTGTCCCCCCAGGTTCGGGAGCAGTGCATCGGGTCGTTCCTTTTTGATGATCTCCCTCAGCGCGTATTCATTCAGCGGCTCCACGTAAGTCGCATCGGCCATTTCAGGATCGGTCATGATGGTGGCCGGGTTGGAATTCACCAGCACGATTTTGTATCCCAGCGACCTGAGGGCTTTACAGGCCTGGGTCCCGGAGTAATCAAATTCACACGCCTGGCCGATGATGATGGGCCCGGACCCGATGATCAGTACCTTTTCAATATCTGTGCGTTTTGCCATAATCATATTTCAGTTTTTTTCACGCCAGGTAACCTGTCCGTTTTTCCGCTTGGGTTAACCTGACGCCTGCGACGATCCCGCGAAACCAGTCCTCCGGATTGTGCGGGGGCTAGACTGCCTCGATGGTTGAAGGGGGCTTGGTGGCGATGTTATAGGTAACACTCACCACGCCGGATACCTCACCGATGATTTCCGCGGCCAGACCGGTCAACAGCTCGAATGACAGCTGTGTGGGTGATGCGGTCCGGGCATCCAGGCTGTCCCAGCAGCGGATTTCAATCTGCTGACCGAATTCCCGTTTGCCGTCCACCATGCCCGTGACCCGGTCCTCATGGAGTATCGCCATGTACTGGAAGGTTCCCGTATGCTTGAGGCTATTCTCCACGATTGTAGTGGCTTTCCGGACGGTATTAAGTCGTTCTTCCGTCACCTCCCCGATGATGCGTGCGGCAAGGGCCGGACCGGGAAAGGGAATCCTGTCAAACAAAGTGGGGGGCAGGCCGACGGCGCTTCCCACTTTCCGCACCCCGTCTTTCCGCAACTGGACCAGGGGTTCGAGGATCCGGTAACCGAATTCCTTCTGGGGATCGATCCCCAGCTGTTCGAACACATTGTGCTGACGCTTTACACCGGCCACGGTTTCATCCACATCGGTCAGGATGGTCCCCTGCAGCAGGAATTTTGCGCCGCTCTCCCTGACGAGTTTACCGAACACATGTTTGTAGAAGGTCTGGGTGATGGCTTCACGTTTTTCCTCCGGATCTTTGATCCCTTTCAGGGCCGAAAGGAATTCATTCCTTGCATCGATGATTTCCACCGGCACATCCAGTTCCCGGAAAAGCTCCCGTACCGATTCGGGTTCTGATTCCCGCATCAGTCCGTTCTGGATGAAATAGGTCTTCAATTGGTCACCCAGTGCCCTGTGCCCGAGCATGGTCACCACCGAGGAGTCCACTCCCCCGGACAGGGCATTGATGGCTGTTCCGTCTCCCACGGCAGACCGGATCATTTCGACTTTTTCATGAATAAACTGTTCCGTGTTCAGCTCGGATGCTTTGATTTCCTTGATCATGTCTTTTACTAATTTAGTGATTATTCCGGATCCCCGTAAAGCAGTCCCCTGCCGTGGGTGCCCACATAGACCCGTGCGTATTTCTTGGGATCGCCGGTCACATGCAGCAGCAATCCCCACTGGTGCTCTTCGTCATTGATGCGGACCCAGTGGTCCCCGAAATCATCCGATCGGAAAATACCCCTGACCCCTTCGATGGTACCGATCAGGAACAGGGCGGGGACATCAGATCCCGGCGCTTCCTTCCCGAAACCGAAGGCATGGATCTCTTCCACACCTGGAAGCTGATTGAAATCCCTTCCGGAATCTTCCGAGCGGACCAGTCCGTGAAACGCGGCCAGCCAGAGATCACCCTTCATACCCGGGGTGGCATAGAGCCGGTCCTGTCCGCCCCGGCTGTCCCCCCGGGAGCCCCTCTCTTCCGGGATCCCTCCGGGCAGGGAAAGCGGTGATTCATTGAAAGTAAGGCCCCCGTCCGTGCTCCTGTAAAACCGCCCATTGAACAGGTCCATCGCATAGAAGCGGGCAGGATCCAATCTGTCGGCGATCACCCGGGTGTTTGCCGGCAGGTTTCCCAGCTCCGTCCAGGTGGTTCCCCGGTCGGAAGTCACAAATGGCCTGCTTCGCTGCGGGGTCCAGATCCAGGTGGATGCGTCCGCCGATACGGCGGTATGCCCGTGGCGGGCTTCGGGGAAAGGCATGGATGGCGCGGGCTGCCATGACCTGCCGCCATCCAGGGAATAAGCGATGTTCTCATCCGGCGGGTCAGCCGATTCGATCCCGACGCGGACGATCACCTCCGGCCTGAGCCAGGCGCAGGTGATGCCGTCCGTATTCCCGAACCGTGGGTTCACGAAACAGTCGGGAGCCGGATTGTCCGGGTCGTCATGCACAAACCCGCAGTAATCCCCGATACCCGAGAGGACCTGTCCCCCCGCCGGGGGACTCAGCAATTCAAGGGGCACCGTTTCCTCGATCCCGGTGCTCATGATGTGCCAGGTGGTGGGCAGTCCCCGGTCCGCCGCGGTCAGGTTAAATGTCTCATGTCCCCCGTAACCCGTGGTGAACAGCGCATGGTCCGGGTCGAAGGGATCGATCTCCACATCGAACATCCAGTGCATCCCGGTGTGGCGGACATAGGGGGCTAACGAATAATCAAATTCAGCACCACCTGCAAATAGGGGTATCCAGGTCTCTCCGCCGTCGGTGCTCCGGAACAGCTCCTCGCCGCCCGCGCTGTACCGGTGGTAGGTGCTGGCGATGATCACATCCGGATCGGAGGCATCCACCGAAACGGCTGCATAACCGAACGCCCTGCCATTCTCCGGATCGGGACGGTCGGGTGTGATGTCGGTCCAGGTATCCGTTTTTGTGTCCAGTCTCCATAGCCCACCGTCACGCATGGGCCAGGGTCCCGGATTGGTCCCGTATGTGATGTACAAAGTCCCGTCGGAGGCCAGCACCCCGTGAGTGGGCCTGAACCGGGTAGGCTGTCCCGGTACCGCATGCCAGGTCTTGCCTCCGTCACGGCTCCGGAAAAGATTGTCCCTTCCCATGAGGGATACCCCAGCATAGATCACTTCGCACCTGCCATTCCCTCCGGCTGCAGGATCGAACAACACGAAAATAACACCGCTTCCCGTTTCCTGGCGGCGGCGCCAGCTGTCCCGTCCATCAACCGGTTCGGGGAGTTCCTCCTGTACATCGGGAAAGCTTTCCACCCGCGACCAGGAAAGCGCCCGGTCCGTGCTGCGCCAGAGCCCGTTGTGCCTTGTCCCCAGGTACAGGATGTTCCCGTTGAGGGGATCCACGGCCATCCGTTCCCCGTTCCCGCGGCCATTTTCGTTCCCGCCCATCTTGAAAGGTACGTCGGTCCGGTGGAAGGTGCTGCCGCGGTCGGCTGACCAGAGGATGGCCCCATCCGGGGTGGCGGGACTGGTATAGGTACCGCAGGCCATGTAGAGCCGGTCCGGATCAGCGGGGTCCAGGGCGATGCTTTCCACCCCCATCAGGTTCAGATCTTTGTAAGGGATCCAGTCCAGCAGGGGGATCCATTCCTTTTTTTCCGTATCCCACCGGTAGGCACCGCCCATGTCGGTGCGGTAGTAACGCAGTCCGGGTTCGGAGGGATGGAACACAAAACCGGTCACGAAACCGCCGCCTACGATGCGAACGTTCTTCCATGTGTAAGGCTCTGATCCAATGAGCACCTGTCCCCTCATCTCCGTGAGGATGCCGGTTGTGCAGAGCAGCACCGAAACGACCGCGGCCGTTGTTCTCCGGAGGTTCATCTCAATCGGCATATGTCCTGATCTTCCATGCAACCCTGCCGGCCAGCGGATCCTCCTTCAGCTGGTATTTGTTCCCCTTTTTCAGCAATGAAAGTTCATGAAGCGTATTGTCCTCCGGCAGGCAGATCAGTCCCCCGGCAGCCTGGTTCCCGGTCGCGAAGACCACCAGCTCCAGTTTCGACCAGTCCATCTCCATGGTGGACTGGGCGAGCTTGATGTGGGGGATGACGGCCCCGTCACGGACCAGCACGATGATGTCCAGGTCGCCTTTTTCGATCCGGTGCCATCCCGCAGGGTATGACTTTCCCGTCTGGTAATCGATCCAGGATCCCGGGGGAAGGTAGACGTCCCTTCCGTCGCCGTTTGTCAGCAGGGGAGCGACCAGCATGTCCGAACCGAACATGTACTGGTCCTCGATGAGCCATGAGCCCGGATCATCCGGGTAATCCAAGAAGAGGGCACGGACCACGGGCAGCCCTTTTTCCGAGCAGTCTTTCGATTGCGCATAGATATAAGGCATCAGCCGGTACCTGGTCTCGATGGCGGACCTGAAATAATCCAGGAACTCCTCGCTGTATTCCCATGCCTCCTTGGGCGGCTGACCGTGGCTCCTGGAGTGGGAGCTCAGGGCACCGAAGGCGGTCCACCGCCGGTACAGCTTTTCCGGGGTGGGGGATACGAATCCGCCGAAGTCATGGCTCCAGAAAGTAAAGCCCGAAAGCCCGAAAGAGAGTCCCCCGCGCAGCTGGGCGGCCATGCCCACATCGGTGGAAGCGGCATCCCCCCCCCAGTGGAGCGGATACCGCTGGCTGCCGGCCCAGGCACTGCGGGCCCAGATAATGTGTTCCCCGTTCACCTTCAGGGTGACATCCGCCGCGGCCTTGTTGTAACGCAGCGGATACAGGTTGTGCTCATAAAACCCGGTCCGCCCCGAGTGGTAGATCCCGTTCAGCGGGGCGGCCTCCCCGAAATCCACCTTGATGGCTCCCACGCCCATTTCGAGCAGTCCGCCGATCTTTTCCTGGTACCAGTCCACCGCCGCGGGATTGGAAAAATCGAGCACCGCATCTTCATAGGGGATATTTCCCGAGCGGTCCCTGACCACCAGGTCCTTTTCCAGCAATTCGGGGAACAGCCGGTTTTTGGGGACAAAATAGGGCAGCTGCCAGAGGCAGACATGGAATCCATTTTCTTTCAAATCTTTGATCATTCCAGCCGGATCGTCGAACCTGGATCCGGAGAACCGGTAATCGCACCGCCAGTCCTCCTCGAACCAGCCCGTGTCGAAATGGATCACATCGGCAGGGATCTTGTGTCTCCGGAGTTTGTCCGCCACCGCCCTTCCTTCCTGCTCGGAAAAGTATGTGATCCGGCTCTGCCAGAATCCGAAGGACCACAGCGGGGGCATGGGCGCCTTGCCGGTCAGGTCGGTGTACTCATCCAGGATCTCTGCCGGTTTTCCCAGGAAGATGAACAAATCCAGCTGGTCGTCACCGATCATCAGGGAGCTCATCCCGCTGTAATACTTGCCGAAATCACAGGTGACGGGCGTGGAGGTATGCATGAACATACCGTACCCGTAGCTGCTCATGAAAAAGGGAATGGGCTTGTACATGGTCTCGTTCTCCACCCCGTTGGCATCATCAGCGAACAGAACCACCTTCTGTCCCCGCTTGTTCAGACCGGTGAAGGATTCGCCGCACCCGAAGATCTTTTCATCCGGACCCAGCGAGAAAGCGGCGGATACGCTCCTGGAGTAGTCCGAAGCGCGGCGGACAAAAGAGAACGGAAGGACAGGGGTATAGGTGGAATCATCATCCCCTTTGTGCAGGGTCCGGGTGATCAGTTCCCCTTCCCCGTTGTAGATCTCGATGCGCCATGGCCGCTCCTTCACCACCACCGCCCCGTGATCGCTGGTGTATTTGTGTCCGCCGGGGACCGGGCTGTATTGCCAGTCAGTCCCCCGCTTCACCTTTCCGCCGGCCAGCATGAGGGATTCCCCTTCGGGTGCGGCCTGGAGCCCCGTGGCTGCCCTGATCCGGAATGTGCGGGGGGTGATGAATTCCAGCGAGAAAGGTAACTCGGGTGATGCGGCATACTCGACGGCCGGGAACTCGTTCTGTCCCACCGGCCGCAGCTGTGCCAGGATGTTGTTGAATGCCTGCCGGGAGGAGAATTCATACCGGCGATAGACAATGGTCCCGCTGGCCGCGGAGGCATCAAATGAGCCAAGCGCATCGGCCAGGTAATAGGTATTGGAAAAGTCCCGGAAATCCCCGCTGATATCCACCACCTCGTTGACCAGGTATGTGGGGGGTGCCTGGTAGGGGATCTGGGCGCTGAGGCTGAGAGAAAGCACAGCGCACAGCAAAATGGCAAAAAGCAGCAATGGGTTTTTCATCATGGGTCGTTTTTGATAATAATTATGGATCATTATATATTTAATTTATAATTATCAAATATTATATTACAGGATCACATCACCTGTCATTCGGGCTCCACGGTCCATGTAACCTCCGGGTGGGTGCCCGGGGCAACGACCGCATTCAGGATCCGGAACGTCAGGTCGAAGGAAGGAAGCGGTTTCATTGTCTTCACCTGCAGGACCGTGGTTTCATGGGCGGGCAGGACCAGGATATCCGCATGGGCATGAAAGGTATACCCAGATAGGTTTTCCACCAGGTAATCCGCATCCGAACTGTTCCCGATGATGACCGTCTGCACCTCATTTCTTTCCCCGGCGCTGATACTCAGGGATTGCCTCACCAGCGGGATGAGGTACTCCGGCTTTCCCACCAGCGTGTTGTCGAACCAGACGGCTGTCCTGCCGGCGAACAATGCTTCTTTCAGCGCTTCCGGCGATTTCTCCTCTGCAAATACAAGGGTGACGGGACGGTGGCCCCCTTCGGGGATCCTGAACAGCCAGTCTGTCGGACCATGGATGTCGGAGTTGCCCAGGATTGCCAGGTCATGGTCCAGCGCGATCTGAAGGGCCTCGTCGGAATAGATCAGCTCATTGACCACCTCGATCCCCTGCAGAAGCCCTTCCGAGATGAGCTCCAGGTGCATGTCCGTCAGGGTGGCGATCCCGTCCGGCCGCTGAGCGGTCCAGTGGGGATGGTTCCAGAAAATATAGGCTCCCTGCCGCCGGGCTTCCCTGAAGACTTCCATCACATTTTCCCTGTTCAGCGCGTTCACGTCCTCGAGAAAAATGGCATTGGCATGGCCCGGAGGCATGCTCCGGGTGATCTCCGCTCCCAGGATCACGATCAGGTCACTCTCTCCGGCTGCCTTCAGTGCAAGCTCGTAGCTGCGGTTCATGTCCGGATGGGGAATATCGTTGTGGTGGGGCTGGTATTCGATGTGGTCGGTGATGGAAATGGCATCCAGTCCTTCCCTTAATGCTTCCTGCACGCGGATGGACGGCCAGACCGACCCGTCCGAGAACACCGTGTGCATGTGCAGGTCGCAGACGAGGGTTCTGTATCCGGGGATATCCGGGAATTCGATCCGGCGGTCATGTTCCCGGTCGGGGGCGGATTGCCCCCACAGAACAAGCTGGGAACAAAGGAACGCGGCAATGAGCAGTTCCCTGATGCGAAAATCGTTATTCATGATCGGCTGATTTGTTCAATGGATTTTTACTAGCTTCCATAAATCTAATAAAAGTAATCGGGGGAAATGAAATCTTCGGCCATTTTTGGGAGAAATAGGAAATATAAAATTAAATTAGCGATACACAGCGGCGAATATGCAGAGAGATGAGATGATCCGGCAGCTGGATGAAGCGGCCGGCCCATGGGATATCATTGTGATCGGAGGAGGAGCCTCAGGGCTGGGAGCCGCCGTTGACGCGGCTTCCAGGGGTTACAGGACGCTTCTGCTGGAACAGCATGATTTCGCAAAGGGCACCTCCAGCAGGAGTACCAAACTGGTCCACGGAGGGGTCCGATATCTCGCACAGGGCAATATCTCACTGGTACTGGAAGCGCTCAGGGAACGGGGCAGGCTGAAAAGAAACGCTCCGCACCTGGTGAAGGACCAGTCCTTCGTGATCCCATGCTACAACTGGTGGTGTGTGCCGTTCTACACGGCGGGACTCACCCTGTATGACCTGATGGCCGGCAGCCTGGGCATCGGAAGGTCTCTTCCCCTTTCCGCGGGACGGGCAAAACACGCCCTTCCGAATATCAAAACTGAGAAATTAAGGGGCGGGGTCCGGTATTTTGACTGCCAGTTCGACGATGCCAGGCTGGCCGTGAACCTGTGTCAGTTGCTCGTTGATCTGGGCGGACTGGCCGTGAATTATATGAAGGTGACCCGACTGCTGAAGGAGCCTACAGACATCTCCGGAGTGGTGGCAAGGGACGGGGAGTCGGGGAAAGAATACAGGCTTCAGGCGAAAGCGGTGATCAACGCCACCGGTGTGTTCGTGGACCAGGTGATCAAAATGGCCGACCCGGATGCCCGCGACGTGGTGAAGCCCAGCCAGGGCATCCACCTGGTGGTCGACAGGAGGTTCCTGAAAGGGGAGGAGGCGTTGATGATCCCCAGGACCCCGGACGGCCGGGTTCTTTTTGCCGTCCCCTGGCACAACCGGGTGGTGGTGGGGACCACGGACGTGGAAAAGCAACATGCCGATCTTGAACCGGAGGCGGAGGAAGAAGAAGTGGATTACATCCTGGAAACTGCCGGGAGGTACCTGGAAGAAAAACCGGGCAGGAGCGATGTGCTGAGTGTTTTTGCGGGCCTCCGTCCGCTGGCAGCCCCGTCCGGGTCGACTGCGAAAACCAAGGAGATCTCCAGGGGACATAAGATCATTGTTTCCGGGGGAGGGCTCATCACCCTTACCGGCGGAAAATGGACCACCTACCGGAAGATGGGGGAGGATGTGATCGATCTGGCGGCCCGGCGGGCGGAGCTCCCCTTTAAGAAGTCTGTGACCCGCAGCCTGCGGATCCACGGATACAGGGAAGGTGTCAATCATGACAATCCCCGTTACTGGTACGGTTCGGACGAAGAGGCCATGATGGCGCTGGTGGAGAGGAATCCGGAAACGGGGGAGGTGTTGAGCGAACAGCTCGGGGTGATCGCCGCACAGGTTATATGGGCCACCAATTATGAAATGGCCAGGACCGTGGAGGATTTCCTGGCCAGGAGGATCCGTGCCCTTCAGCTGGATGCGGCGGAAAGCATCCGGATCGCTCCCCGGGTGGCATCCCTCATGGCCAAAGAGCTGGGCAGGGACAAAAAATGGGAGAAGTCCCAGGTGGAATCCTATGCGGCCCTGGCCTCCCGCTATCTCTTAAATCATTCAGAACCTAACAAAACCTGACAAAACCTAACTTAACTAACTCACCTAACTCACCTAACTTACCTAACTCCATCCCAATGCCCAAAAACTACATCCTCGCCATCGATCAGGGTACCACGAGTTCAAGAGCCATCGTTTTCGATCACAACGGTCAGCCTGCGGGGACTGCCCAGAAAGAGTTCAGACAGATCTTTCCCAAGCCCGGATGGGTGGAGCATGATCCAGCTGAAATCTGGTCCTCACAGCTGAAGGTGGTTTACGAGGCCCTTTCAAATGCGGGGATCAGGGCGTCGGACCTGGCCGGGATCGGGATCACCAACCAGCGGGAAACCGCGGTTGCCTGGGACCGGGACACCGGGGATCCCATCTGCAATGCCATCGTATGGCAGGACCGGAGAACGGCCGGGCTTTGCGATGAGCTGAAAGGGAAGGGACTCGAGCCCATGATCCGGGAGAAGACGGGACTGGTGATCGACGCCTACTTTTCCGCCACAAAATGGAAGTGGATCATGGAGCATGTCCCACAGGCCAGGGAAAAGGAAAAATCCGGGAAGCTGGCCCTGGGAACGGTCGATTCGTGGCTCATATGGAAGCTGACCGGAGGCAGGGTGCACGTGACAGACGTGTCCAATGCCAGCCGGACCATGCTGTTCAACATTCATACCCTGATGTGGGACAGGGAGTTGATGGATTTGTTTGGTATTCCTGAAGGAGTGCTTCCGGAAGTCAGGTCCTGTTCGGAGATCTACGGGCACTCAGGCAGCGGGATCTTCTCAAGTCCCGTTCCCGTTGCGGGGATTGCGGGGGACCAGCAGGCAGCCACATTCGGACAAATGTGCCTGACCCCGGGATCTGTCAAGAACACATACGGGACCGGCTGTTTCATCCTGTGCAATACGGGCGATGCACCCGTGGAATCGAAAAACAACCTGATCACCACGGTGGCCTGGCAGCTGGGAGGGAAGACCACCTATGCCCTTGAAGGAAGTATTTTCATCGGGGGTGCGGTGGTCCAGTGGCTGCGGGACGGACTGGGCCTGATCAAAGACTCCCGGGAGGTGGAAAAACTGGCAGGGACCGTCGGGGACAACGGAGGGGTGTACTTCGTGCCCGCCTTCACGGGACTGGGAGCACCCTACTGGGACCCGTATGCCCGGGGAATGATCGCGGGCCTTACCAGAGGTGTTACTGCCGGACATATTGCCCGTGCGGCGCTGGAGAGCATCGCATTTCAGGTGAATGATGTGATCCATGCCATGGAGAACGACGCCGGACTGGAGATCAGGGAGCTGAAGGTGGACGGAGGGGCATCGGTCAACGACCTGCTGATGCAGTTCCAGGCCGACCTGATCGGGATCCCCGTGATCAGGCCGGAAATCACGGAAACAACCTCCCTGGGAGCAGCATACCTGGCCGGACTGGCGGTGGGCACCTGGGGATCGGTGGACGAGATCCGGGACCACTGGTCAGTGGACCGCGAATTCCACCAGCAGGTATCGGCCGGCGACCGGCAGGCCCTGATGAAAGGCTGGAAAAAAGCGGTTGAACGCGCCCGCAACTGGGAATCCTAACATAACCTAACTCAACTAACTCAACTAACTCAACTAACTCTTCCCCATGAACCAGATTATTGCAGAATTCATCGGCACCATGCTCCTGGTCCTGCTGGGCAACGGAGTGGTGGCCAACGTACTCCTCCAGGACACAAAAGGCCATGCCGGGGGCTGGATTGTAATTACCCTGGGGTGGGGACTGGGCGTTTTTGTCGGGGTGGCCGTGGCAGGCCCGGTCTCGGGTGCCCATATCAATCCGGCAGTGACCATCGGACTCGCGGTATCAGGGCTTTTCCCATGGGGAAGTGTGGTCCCGTTCATTATCGCCCAGCTTCTGGGAGGTGCCGCCGGGGCATTCCTGGTCTGGGTCTTCTACTTCCATCATTTCAACAGGACCATGGATCAGGGACTGAAACTGGCCTGTTATTCCACCGGACCTGCCATCCGGAGACCGGTCAACAACCTGATCAGCGAGATCATCGGCACTTTCGTGCTGATCTTCGTGATCCTCTATATCTCGGAACCGGTCATGGACTTGGGTGACGGCCAGCAGGTCAAGATGGGGATGGGAACCCTGGGTGCGCTTCCCGTGGCCCTGCTGGTCACCGCCATCGGCCTTTCCCTCGGGGGGACCACCGGGTATGCCATCAATCCTGCGAGGGATTTGGGGCCCAGGGTCATGCATGCCATCCTGCCCATGAACCACAAGGGAGGAAGCGACTGGCCCTATGCCTGGATCCCGGTGGCCGGACCGGTGGCCGGTGCGCTCATCGCCGCGGCCGTCTACCTGGTCCACCAGTGGATGGTGGGCTGACTGTCATTTATTCATACCGGAGGGCTTCCACAGGGTCGGTTCCGGCGATGCGCACGGCATGGTACAGCACGGTCAGAACCGCCACGAGGACCGTGATCAGCGAGGTGATCAGGAACAGGTCGGCCTGCAGCGTGATCCGGAAAGAGAATTCGTTCAGCCACCATCTGGCTATGAACCAGACAGCCGGGAGTGCGATCAGGAGCGATATGAGGACATACATGGAAAAGTCCCGGATCACCATCAGGACGATCCGCGATTGCATCGCACCCATGATCTTTCTGATCCCGATCTCCCTGGCCCTTTTTTCTGCCGTGAATGAAGCAAGTGCAAACAGGCCCAGGGATGCAATGACCATGGCAACCAGGGTAAAGATCTTCAGCAGGGAGGCCATCCTTTCTTCCGAGCGGTACATGTCATCTATCACTCCGTCCACAAATTCATACTCAAACGGATACTGGGGTAGGAGTTCATGCCATTTTTCCTCCATGAACCTCAGGGCACCCTCCCGGCCGCCGGGAGCCACCCTGACGATCATATGCTGCAGGTTCTCCGCCGGAAGCGGTGCCAGGGCCATGGGCTCGATGCTGTTTCCAAGGGGCTGGAAATGAAAGTCCTCCATCACACCCACCACCTGTCCCGAAAGTCCCAGGAACCGAAGTTCCATCCCCACGATCTCCTCTTTCCCGATGATGCCGGCCAGGGTCCTGTTGATGATAAAATTTGCCACGGTGTCGCGGACCATATCCCCCGGGTATTCTTCCGAAAATCCCCTTCCCGCCTGTATGGTGATCCCCATGGCCTGTGTAAAGTCATCATGGACGCCCGTAAAGGAAACCAGCAGCGATTGTTCGGGATCTTTCCCTTCCCACCTGATCCCGGAGGAGTTTGAACCGATCCTGTAAGGTGGTTCTGCGGAGGCGGTCATGCTGACAATATCCGGATTCCGTATGAATTCTTTTTTCAATACCCCGTACTCCCGGTTGAGGTTTCCCCGCAGCTGGATGTGGACCAGATTCGTTTTATCGAATCCGAGTTCCGCACTCCGCATGAAGTTCAGTTGCCTGGAGGCGACAAGTGCACCGGTGATCAGCAATACGGCCAGTGAGAACTGGAACACCACCAGGATCTTCCGGAGCAGCCCGCTCCCTTTCCGCGGGTCGGCCTGGTCCCGGATGGCAGCATCCGGTTTCATGCCGGAGAGGTAGAGGGCAGGATAGCTTCCCGCAAGCAGGGTGGTGAACAGAAGGACTGCCAGCGCTCCCAGGATGTACTCCGCAGAGAAAAGCTCCGACGGTTCAATATCCTTTCCCGAGATCAGGTTAAACGGGCTGATCAGGGCCAGAACGGCCAAAAATGCGAGGACCATGGCGCACAGCACCTGGATAAAGGATTCAAACAGGTGCTGGCGCACCAGCTGTTCCCTGGAGGCCCCGCTGACCTTTCTCAGTCCGATCTCCTTTGCACGGATGGATGACCTGGCGGTGGAAAGATTCATGAAATTGATGCAGGCGATGAGCAGCACGAAAAGAGCAATGGCCGAAAAGATGTAGACATAAAGGACCGCCCCGGGAGAATGCCCGTATCCGAAGTAGGAGTGAAGATGTATTTTATGGAGGGGGGCCACCATGAAGTCGATTGTATTGCCCTCCTTGTGAAGATCGGTTACCTCGGTGATCTTGCGGCTCACCACCGAGTCGGTGCAACCTTCCTGCAGCTTCACATAGGTCATGATCGAATTGGTGTTCCAGGAATCGGTGTACCGGGGCATGGTTGTCATGTAGTGCCACGGCAACAGTACATCGAATTCGAGCACTGTGTTTCTTGTGGTTCTTTCCACCACCCCGGAAACCGTGAAACGGTCTTCCTGATTCACCAGGACAGATTTGCCTACGGGGTCCCCGTCACCGAAGTATTTCTTTGCAGTCTCTTCCGTGATCACCATGGAGTAAGGATCCCGCAGTACCTCCGCACTGTTACCGTACTTCAGGTGAAAACCAAACAGCTCAAAAAAGGAGGAATCGACGGCGAAAACCCCGTCTTCGAAGAATTTGTGATCTCCGTAGCTGAACAGCATGCCTCCCGCCCAGGCCATCCTGCACTGCCGGGTGATCTCAGGGATTTCCTCCTTCCAGACAGGACCCGATACATAGGGGGTCACGGTGACATGGTAGGGTTCCTGTCCCGAGTAGTACTGGTCTTCCTCCACCCTGTACAGCTGTTTATAATTTTCGTGGAACCTGTCATAGCTCAGTTCGTCTGCCACCCAGAGCAGCATCATCAGCGTGCAAGCCAGGCTGATGGAAAGGCCGATCATGTTGATGAGTGTCATTTTTCTTTCCCTGAAGAGGATCCGGAAGGTCTGAACGGTTCTGGGCAGGATCATGGTTGCAAAACTTTTTAATAAAAGACGGATCATCATCGGCTTCATTACAGTTCCAAAAGATTATCTTGGAAGATAATTTACCAACGTCACATGCAATGATAAGAGATATTGATCTTTTTGCCCTGATCGAACATGAGCATCAGCGCCAGAAAAGGGGGATCGAACTGATCGCCTCGGAGAACTTTGTAAGCGCACAGGTGATGGAGGCCATGGGCTCCTGCCTGACCAACAAGTATGCCGAAGGTTATCCCGGTCACCGCTACTATGGCGGCTGCGAAGTGATCGATGAGGTGGAACAGCTTGCCATTGACCGCCTCTGCCGGCTTTTTGGGGCCGAATACGCAAACGTGCAGCCCCATTCGGGGGCGCAGGCCAACATGGCGGTCTTTCTGATGGCACTCGAGCCGGGGGATACCTTTATGGGACTGGATCTTTCGCACGGGGGGCACCTTTCACATGGATCGCCCGTGAACAGTTCGGGTATTCTTTACCGTGCGGTCTCCTACGGGCTGGATGAAGAAACCGGCCTGATCGATTACGACGCCATGGAGGAGCTGGCGCTGAAGGAGATGCCGAAACTGATCGTGGCAGGGGCGTCGGCCTATTCCAGGGAATGGCACTATAACAGGATGCGGGCCATTGCCGACCGGATCGGGGCGATCCTGATGGTGGACATGGCCCATCCGGCGGGACTAATCGCTGCCGGGCTCCTGGAAAATCCGCTTCCGTATGCACATGTGGTTACTTCCACCACACACAAAACCCTGAGGGGTCCCCGCGGGGGGATCATCCTGGTGGGGAAAGACGGGGACAATCCATGGGGTTGCACCACCAAAAAGGGCGAGGTCAGGAAAATGTCCTCCGTGATCAATTCTGCGGTGTTTCCAGGGATCCAGGGGGGACCGCTGGAACATATCATTGCGGCCAAGGCGGTTTCCTTCGGAGAGGCGCTGACCGATGAATTCAGGGAGTACCAGAAGCAGGTGAAGAAGAATGCCAGCGTTATGGCAGAGGCCTTTATCAACTTTGGATACAAGGTGGTGAGCGGCGGCACGGACAACCATTCCATGCTGATCGACCTGCGCACGAAAGCTTCGGATGTGACGGGCAAACAGGTGGAAAATATCCTGGTGGAAGCAGATATCACGGTGAACAAGAACATGGTCCCCTTCGACAGCAGGTCGCCTTTCCAGACCAGCGGGATCCGGGTGGGGACCCCGGCCATCACCACCCGGGGCGTGAAAGAGGATGTCATGCCGGTGATCGTGGAACTTATCGACCGGGTGATCATGAACATGGACAACAGCAGTGTCGTGGAAAAGGTACGTCGCCAGGTGAACGAGATCATGGCCGACTATCCCATGTTCGCATGACGAATCCATGGAGTGGTACGCTTATATCGCGGTGGTGGCCATCGGTGTGCTGGCGGGGATCATCAACACGCTGGCCGCGGGGGGGTCCCTGATCACACTCCCGCTGCTCATGGCCCTTGGGCTTCCGCCCAATGTGGCCAACGGGACCAACCGCATTGCCATCTTTCTCCAGAATGTGGTGGGGGTGACCAGCTTTCACAGGGAGAAAGTGATGGATTTCCCCAAAGGATTCAGGGTCGGGTTCCCCGCCCTGCTGGGTGCGGTTGCGGGTGCTTTCATTGCCGTGAACATGAACGACCGGGCCATGAAACTGGCCATCGGGGGGATCATGATCCTCATGTTCTTCGTGATCCTCCTCAAGCCCAACCGCTGGCTGCAGAGCCATGAGGAGCATCCGCCGCTTCCTTACTGGGTACAGGCAGTTATCTTTTTCCTGGTGGGCATCTACGGGGGATTCATCCAGGCGGGCGTGGGGTTCTTTCTGTTGAGTGCACTGGTGCTCGGATCCGGTTTTGAGCTGGTCAGGGCGAACGCATTAAAAATATTCATCATCCTGCTTTATACCCCGCTTGCACTGGTGATTTTTTTCCTGCACAGGGATGTGCATTTGTGGATGGGACTCCTGCTGGCGGTGGGGACCATGATGGGGGCATGGATCGGGACCAAAATCGCCGTGAGGTGGGGAGCGGTACTCATCAGGTTTGTGCTCCTGGCTGCGCTGCTTATCGCGGCTGCCAAGCTGATCTGGGATGCGGTCAGGGCACTATGATGTACCTGATCCACCCGTTCTCCCTGAAAGCGGCAGCCTGATTGATGGAGAAGCGGCTTTCTTTGGCAGCTTTCACGACCATTTCCCAGATGCAGTTGTCACTGTAATTGGCACTGTTCACACTCGCATTCACGACCCTTCCTTCCCGGTCCACCTGGATGTCGACGGTGACCTCGATCCTGCTGGTCACCTCGCAGCCCGATACATCCGGTTTGGGGATGCTGCGGCCGGTCCGGCCCGAGCCCAGTCCCCCGAAGGTGATCCCGTCACCCAGTCCGCCCCCGGTCCCGTACCGGTCAGCCCCCGGCTGTCCGCCGGGATCCCCCTGGTTCCCGCTGCCTTCCGTCACTCCCTGCGAGCCTTCCGTTTCTCCCACGCCTTGCCTGCCAAAGGCATCCCTTCCGAGGTTGTTCAGCCGGTCGGCCTGCTGCTGGCGCTCGCGTGCGATGCGCTCCTCCTCTTCCCTTCGTTCACGCGCGATGCGCTCCTGTTCCAGCCGCTCCCTTTCCAATGCCTCCTGCCGCTGCCGTTCCAGTGCTTCCTGTCGCTGCCTTTCCAGTTCTTCAGGGGTGGGAGAGGAGGGTGCCTTCACCCGGGTTTCTTCCACATCCTGGGTTCGTTCTGCAACGACCGGCTGAGGGGTGGTTTGCGTGCGGAGGGCGGACTGTTCCTGAGGTTCCTGTATCGCGGGCAGCTCTTCGCCACCCGCCTGCTGATCATCTCCTGCAGGTTCGATCTCCCCGAAGCCGGTCTCATCAGTTCCGAAATTGACCAGGATGCCTTCCTCTCCTGGAGGAGGGAAGGGAAAAGTCAGGCCCGAAAAGATCAGCAACAGCAAGATCAGTGCGTGATACACGATGGTTCCGATGAGCCCTCTTTTATTGAGTTTCATGGCCTTTTGTTCAGGTTCAGCGTGATGGCTGCGTGCCCAGGATCACCTTGTACCGGTTCCTCCTGGCGATATCCAGGATCGTGAAAACCTCCTCCATGTGCAGGTTCCGGTCCGCATTGAGCCTGATGGTGGGTGCTTCACCATAGTTTTCAAGCTTCCTGCGCAGGATGCTTTCCACTTCCCCCAGCCGGTACTGCTGGTCATCCACGTAAATTGTGTTCTCCCGGTCGATGGAGACCACGAGGACCGGATTTGCCTGGGTCTGGTTGTTGCTTTCGGGAAGATCCACATCCCCGGCTGCAGGAACGATCAACGTGGAAGTGATCATGAAAAAGATCAGCAGCAGGAAGACGATGTCGGTCATTCCCGCCATGTTGAAGTTTTTGTTGGACTTATGTCTGGACGTGATCGCCATTACAGCTGTGTTAAGACAACGGTATAATTCCTTTCCGCCGCCACATTCATGATCCGGACCGCATCACCCACGGTGACCGCAGGTGAGGTGACCACCTTGATGGTGGGATCGGGATCACCCCGTAAACGGGCTTCAAGGACCATGCCAAGCTCACCCAGGCTGACCGTCCGCCCGTCGACCGTGATGCGGCTGCTGCTGTGGATGATCACTTCCGGAATGGTCGGTTCCGCTTCCACGGTTACCTGTCCCCGGCTCGGGAGCAGCATCTTCAGTGCGTTCGGTGCGATCAGGGTGGATGTGAGCATGAAAAAGATCAGCAGGAGAAAGACGATGTCCGTCATTCCCGACATGGCAAAATTATCAAGTACCCTGTTTCTGGGTTTCAGTGCCATCCTGCCTATTTTGCCGGTTCGTTCAACAAATCAATGAATTCCGAAGCCCCGGCCTCCATGTTGTTGATCACTTTGTCCACCCGGGCGACGAGCGTATTGTAGGCAAAGAATGCGATGATCCCCACGATGAGTCCGGCCACGGTGGTGATCAGAGCCGTGTAGATCCCGGCGGAGAGCATCCCCACGTTGATGTTGTTCCCCGCGGTGGACATCTGGTGGAATGCCTGGACCATCCCGATCACGGTCCCCAGGAAACCGATCATGGGAGCCCCGCCGGATACGGTGGCAAGGGTGGGGAGTCCCCGTTCGAGCTTATAGATCTCCAGCCTTCCCACATTTTCGATGGCCGCGTTCACGTCATTCAGGGGACGGCCGATCCTGCTGATCCCCTTTTCGATCATGCTGGCCACCGGGTTGTCGGTGGACTGGCACAGGGTTCGTGCCGAATCCACTTTCCCGTCCATGATATAATCCTTGATCCGGTTCATGAAATTCTGGTCCACCCTGGATGCCTTTTTAATGGCGAACCACCGTTCGAAAAAGATATAGACCGCGATCAGGCTGAGGAGCACGATGGGGATCATCACCCATCCTCCCTTGATGGCAAGGTCAATGAACGATTCTGTGGAGGTCCCCTGTATGTTGCTTGTATCCAGACTGGTGACCTGTAAAAAAACCGATAGTTCCATGAAATCTGATTTTGCGTCGAAATATATAAAAAATAACGGGATCTGCCCGTGCGTAGTATCCCCCGTTATGAAAGAATCAGGACTTTTATCAACAGGGGGCTCAGTGGTGGATGAACTGGGCCTGAAGGAAATAGACTGCGGCTCCGGCCAGGTAGCCCAGCAATGCCAGCAGGGATATCTTTTTCAGGTACCAGATGAAGTCGATCTTTTCCATTCCCATGGCGGCCACTCCGGCAGCGGATCCGATGATCAGGATGCTCCCCCCTGTACCGGCACAGTAGGCGAGGAATTCCCAGAAAAGCCCGTCCTGGACGAAATAGCCCATGTACTCCTGCATCGCCGGATCGGCGATGGCGCTCAGGTTGGCCGGATCCACGATGGGATACATGCCCATGGCTCCTGCCACGAGGGGCACATTGTCAACCACGGCCGAAAGCAGCCCGATGGCCAGGTCGATCAGGTAGATGTTTCCCAGGTTCTCATCCAGCCAGCTGGCCAGGACTGTCAGCTGTCCGGCACTCTGGAGTGCGGCAACGGCCAGCAGGATCCCCAGGAAGAAGAAGATGGTGGGGAATTCGACCCTGCGCAGAATGTTCACCACCTTGAGTTTACTCCTGATCTCGGCTGATTTACCGTGGTGCATAAGCTCGGTCACCAGCCAGATCGCCGAGAGGGAGAGCAGCATGCCCTGATAGGGGGGAAGGTGCGTGATCGTCTTGAAAACTGGTACGAACAGGAGTCCCGACACACCCAGGATCAACATCAGTTTTCTTTCAAACGGGGTGGTGTAGACCGGTTCGTCTTCCCTGACCAACGGCCGGGTGACACACCCTTTGTGTATGAAGGAACACAACAACAGTGGGATGACCAGTGTGACCAGGCTGGGTAGGATCACCCTGAGGATGATGTTCACCGTGGTCACCTGTCCCCCGATCCAAAGCATGATGGTGGTCACATCCCCGATGGGCGACCACGCGCCGCCCGCATTGGCCGCAAGCACGATCATGCTGGCAAAGAACCAGCGGGTCTCTTTTTCCGAAACCAGTTTCCGGAGCAGGGCCACCATCACAATGGTGGTGGTGAGGTTGTCCAGGACCGCGGACATGAAGAAGGTGAGAATGCTGAGGACCCACAGCAGTTTTACCTTGCTGGTGGTGCGGATGCGGTCGGTGATCACCTTGAAACCGTCATGCTGGTCGGTGATCTCCACGATGGTCATTGCTCCGAGCAGGAAGAACAGGATCTCGGAGATCTCTCCCAGGTGGTGGATGATCTGGTTATCCACGATAAAGTGCCTCATCTCTTCGATCCCGACGTCCCCGCCCGGGTGTTCCTTCGCCACAAATGAGTTCCACGCTTCGCTGAGGCCCGCGGAGAAGATATCAAAAGCACCAAAAATATAAAGCACCCAGAGCAGGGTGCCGATCATCAACGCGGGAATGGCTTTATCCACATGCAGGGGGTGCTCCAGGGCAATGGCCAGATACCCGAGAAGGAATACAACAACCATCAATACAAACATAGCCAGAGGGTTTTTTCAGAATGAGCCCAAAGATATAAAAGTTTTACTCATCCGTTTCGGACCGGGAGGAATTTTTATTCCGTTTTTTTCTGTTGATGATTCCCTCTTTAAAGCGGGTGATCAGTTCGCCGAAATTATCGAATTCCTCTCTGTATGAGACCCCTACACCCTGTTTGTAGGGCGCTGTTTCGAAGAGCAGCTCATCCCTGGCCCTGTTGAAAGCTGTAATGCTGATGTTGTCCGTTACCAGGAATTCCACGTCAAAATCCCCCACGATGTACGGGTTGTTGGAAGCCCCGCTGGAGGGATTTGTTTCCTGTCCCCCCACATCCACATTCCCGCTGATGATGATCCGGTCGTTCAGCAGCTGGGTGGAAAGGGCCACCTCCACCTCATCGCTGCTGATCTGGTCGCCCGGCCTGTAATTGACCCCGATATCGAAATCATCACTGATCTGGGATAGCCAGTTGCTCAGCTGGTTGGAAAGCAGTTCACTGGCCGTGACCCCTGCAATGGAAGAGTTCATGGTGCCCACATTTGCCACCCCCATTCCGCTCACACTGTAGAAATTGTTGATCACCAGCAGGGAAAGGAATTGCTTCATCCGTTCTTCCTCGGTGCTTGTACTGTTAATCAACAGGTTTCGTGTCTCGGGATCGGCTGTGGGCATTTCAATCCCGGTGGTAATCCTCGGGGCGTTCAGCTCTCCCTGCAAATTCAGGTGACATTCCACCTGAATGCGTTTCTTGAGCTGTTCCCTCATCGCGGACTGGCCCCCGGGGTAGAGGTTGTAGGGGGCGGCCCTGGTGGTGTAGATGGCATCCAGGTCTATTGTGGCGTTATCGGGCGAGCCATTAAAATTGATCCTTCCGCCCGGTTCGATCTGGAATCTTTTATTGATCACATTTTGCAGGGTGAAGAGATATTCGCCCGACTGGAGCTCCACATCCCCGAAGATCCTGAATCCCTCCTCGGGACCCACCTCCAGGCGCAGGGCTCCTCTCCCGGAGGTCTCGATGATATCACCCACCATGGGATCCAGGATCAGCTGCACGGTTGCATCCGGGGTAATGCGGATGTCCATCTCCATCGCCACACCCCCCGATTTCCTCGTTGGTCCGGCAACGGGTTGCTGTTCCGGCTCTTCGTCGCCGACAAAGGTGATAAAATCGGTGCGCTGCACTTCGCTGGCGGTGTAAAGTGGAAGGAAAACCGCAGTGTTCCTGCCGGTGGTCGCATCCACCCTGATCAGGATCTGGTCGGTCGGTCCCGAAACCTGGACATTGCCCGTAGCAAATACCCTTCCGTAATAGGTTTCATTATCAGCGGCGGTGGTATTCAGGCACAACACGTTACCGGCTTCAATCCTGAGATTGGCATACAGATCCCTGAAATAATCGTTGGTGACCGAGCCGTTGATCCGGGCCGAATTCCCCATCTCATCCGAAAGGCGAAAATCTTCCAGGTAGACATTGTTGTGGTAGATCCTGAGCCGGTCGCTGAAGCTGTACTGGGTGCCCAGCATCGGTATCCTGGCTGTTCCTTCCCTGAACTGAACCGATCCGTTTAACTCAGGCTCCCTGATCGAACCATCCAGTGTCAGCCGTACATCCCCTGTGCCCCCGAGGTCGCTGAAAAGTCCGGTTACATAGGGATCCAGAGACCTCAGTTCAAATTCATCAAGCTGGATCTGGAGATCAAGCAATCCCCCCTCAGGGGTATAATTTCCGGTAAGCTCCAGCGACCGGGAATCCCTGTCCATGGAGAGAAGGTCCATCGCAATGCTTCCGGCCGATTCATTCCATTCCGCCTTCAGTTTGGTTGGACCAAGCTTCTGCCGGTTGAACCAGAGGGTATCCACCGACAGGTCCGATGTCACATACGGGTACTGGTCCAGTTTCCCGTAGTGCACACTGCCGGTGATGTCTCCGTCGAAGTCAGCCTTCATTCCACTGATGCGCGCCAGCCTCTCCAGGTCCAGGTTCATGATCTCCAGATTGAACGCGTCATCCATGGCCGGGGAGATGGCGCCGTCTGCCAGAAAATATTCATCGTCGCTCTCGATGATGAGGCTGTCCATCTGAAGGAAGGATTTTTTCAACCTGAGGCGGGAGCGGTGTATCTTCCATTCCTCGTTATCCGCATATATGGAGGCAGGCAGCACAGTCACCAAGAAACCCCGGTCGGCCGCTGTATCCTTTTCAAAGGTGCCGACCAGGTTCAATCTTCCGCTGTAGAGGGGATCCTGCCGGTTGTTCCAGGTGATGCGCAAGCTGGCGGTGTCGCGGCCCGCCTGCAGGTAAAACTGCTGGTCCACCAGTGAAAGCTCCTTGCCAAATCT
>JAXGMU010000047.1:0-27279 GCA_040768485.1 Bacteroidales bacterium | reverse complement strand
CCGCCGAAAGAAGCCTTTTCTGCAGCAGCACCCGGGAGGCCATCTATGCCGGAGTGCTCCACGGGATCCTTTTCGAAATGGAAGGTTTCATCGCCGCCATCAGCCAGAAATACCCTAAACTCCAGGTGGTCTTAACCGGCGGGGATGCAAAATACTTTGCAGGGAAATTAAAAAGTAGCATATTTGTAGACCTCAATCTGAACCTGATAGGGCTTAACAGAATACTGGACTACAATGCTGAGCGGAAAATATAGGGCCTTGATCATTCTCTTTCTTGCCTCCTTCCCCCTTTACGGCCAGTTCAACACCTATTCTCCTTACACCCGCTTCGGGCTCGGGGACCTGGTGCGGGAAGGGTTCCCCCAGAACCTGGCCATGGGCGGCACCGGGATCGCCATCCATGAAAGCAACCGGATCAATTACCTCAATCCGGCGTCGTTTGCGGCCCTGGACAGCACCTCTGTCTATTTTGACTTCGGCGCGAACACCTTCCATAACCAGTACAAAACGGAAAACTACTCCAACACCTGGTGGAACATGAACCTCCACCACGTTGCGTTTGCCACCTCGGTCGGGAAATACCTGGGTTTTTCGGCAGGGATCGTCCCTTTCAGCAGCGTCGGTTACAACATCAAGCAGGAATACAACGATTACACGACCGGCGATGCCATGGATGTTTATTATAAAGGCGACGGGGGGATCATGAACTTCTACCTGGGGCTGGCCGTGAAGCTGTTCGACCGGGTCTCGGTGGGAACTTCCATGAACTACCTGCTGGGGAGGATGACACGTGAACGGGTCGTTGACTTTCCGGTGAATAATACCTATTCCGTTGCTTCATCGCTGGAGAATTTCGACCTGGGGCATCCCCTGTTCAATTTCGGTCTCCAGTACAGGGAGGAGATCCGGGATAAATTCTTTTTCACCCTGGGCGGGGTCTATACCCTTGAATCCCGCGTGGGCTCTTCCCTCCAGTACAGCGTCAAAAACACCATCTACAGCGGTACCAGCGAAGCCTATCTGAACGATTCGGTTGTTGTGAATCCGGACTATACGGTCATTGAAGACACCATCGGCAATGATTTTACAATGCCTTCAAGGATCGGCGCGGGTTTGTCGCTGGGCATACCCGGTAAACTGATCATCACCGGGGATTACGTCATGCAGGACTGGACCGGGGTGCTCTCAGGTGAGAATTACAAGCTGACAAGCGCTTCCTCCCTTCACCTGGGGATGGAATTCACTCCCGATGCAGAAGCCCTTCGGGGCTACCATAAGTTAATGACCTACAGGGTGGGAGGATACCGTTCCAACTATTACCTGATGGTCAACGGATACCAGCTCCGGGATTATGGCATAACTTTTGGGGTAGGATTACCGGTGAGAACGCTGCAGTCCAGTTTCAATGTGGCTTTCACACTGGGTACCAGGGGTACCACGGAGGATAATTTAATAAAAGAAAATTATGGAATTATCACATTTAATGTAACTTTACACGACCTCTGGTTCCGTAAAAGAAGATATGATTAACACAGGAAAATACGAAAACAGAATGAAACCGAAAGTACTCAGACCCATATTGGTGAAAGCCTTGATCCTTTTGTTTGTCCTGCCCGGGATGTCGCAAAAGGGAATGGAGGACGGTTCCAAGTACGGAAAAGGACAGGATTCGATCAACTGCATCAAGAACCTTTCATTATACAGGGAATTTTATAAACACAACAACTATAAGGATGCGATCATCCCCTGGAGGAAGGTCTTCTCCGAATGCCCTGCATCGAGCGAAAGAATGTACGTGGAAGGGGTGAACATGTACCGTAATTTCATTGAGGCGGCACCGAATGATGAACGGACCAGGGGCCTGATCGATACCCTGATGCTGATCTATGACAGACGTGCCGAATACTTCGAGGGAAGGGGAAACATCCTGGGCCGCAAGGCAATTGACCTGCTTCGCTACAGGAGAGATGACATCGATGCCGTGGAGGAGGCATACGGGTATCTGAAGGAAAGCATTGAACTGGAAAAGAAGGAATCCAGGGATGCGGTGCTGATCACCTTCGTCTCGGCCAGCATCACCCTGAACATGGCAGGGAAGATCGACGACAACCAGTCCATTGAAGACTATTTCATGGCCACTGAAGTCGTGGACCAGCTTCTGGGCAGCAGCAGCCGCTGGAAAGAGGCCAAGGCGGTGATCGATGAGAACATGCTGAAAAGCGGATTGCTCACCTGCGAGGCACTCAATAAATATTTTCAGCCGCAATACGAAGCCAATAAAAATGACAGGGAGTTCCTCCAGAGTGTGATTACCTTTTATACGGCCTCCGGGTGCGACAGGGAGGATCTGTATGTGAGCGCGGCAGAAAAAATGTACGAGCTGGATCCCGGACCCGAATCGGCCCATAACCTGGCCATATTGTTTATATCCAGAAATGATTACAGGAAAGCCATCCGTTATCTGAAAGAGGCCTGTATGGGCGAAAATGTTGAAACGGAGACCAAAGCGGAATGGTTTTATGAGCTGGCGGTTGTCTCCAGCGCCAACGGAGAGTACTGTGACGCAATTGATTACGCCAGGCAGGCCATCAACCTTAAGAGCGACTACGGAAAAGCTTACGTGCTTCTGGGGGACGTTTTCATCGCATCCCGCGATAACCTGGGAGAAGATTTTGAAAAACGGACCGCTTTCTGGGCTGCGGCTGACAAATATGCCAAAGCCGCCTCGGTGGATCCCGGTGTGGCCAATGAAGCTTACCAGAAACTGAATGATTATAAAGCCCAGTACCCCGATAACGAGGAGGTGTTTTTCCGGGACCTGAAGGATGGTGATTCCTACCTCGTGGGAGGCTGCATCAACGAATACACGACGGTCAGGTCCAGGGAATAGGGTATGACCGGCCGGTTGAAACCAAAAAGAGGACGTCTTCAAAAGAGGTCCTCTTTTTTTTAACTTTGTACCCATGGTTCCCCCGGGAAAATATCTGCTGCCTGTATTTATCACGGTCCTGAGCCTGTCCGCGGGATGCGAGAATGACATCGAAAGGATCCAGATGCTGACCGATGAAACGATGATGCCTGCCGTGGCGGGGTCCAATGTGGAAGTCATTTATAGTGATTCGGCCAGTGTCAGGGTGCAGGTCCTGGCCCCTTCCTTCAGGCAGTTTTCAAACATCGAACGGCCATACATGGAGTTTCCCGACGGAATTGAGGTCTTCTTTTATGATGACTCCCTCCGGATTGAATCGGAGATCAGGGCCGATTATACCATCTATTATCCGGACGAAGGGCTCTGGCATGCCACCGGCAATGTGATTGCCAGAAGGCTGGACAGCGGCGATGCCCTGAACACGGAGGAGCTTTTCTGGGATGAGGGAAAACACCTGATCTATTCAAACACCTTCACAAGGATCCAGAACGAAGATGGTACGTTTTACGGCAAACGCGGGTTTGAATCGGATCAGGAACTCACGAACTGGCAGCTGAAGGGTTCCAGCGGAACAGTCAATGTGCAGGATGAAGAATAACCTGTCTTCGATATTTGAAGTGATCTGGTTCGTCCTGGGCGGACTGATGTGCTTTATCGCAGTGGATGTGACCGTCAGCAGCGGCATAGGTGAGAGCTGGTACTATTTCGTATTTGCGATCCTGGCGTTTATCATGTACTTTTTCAGAAGAAAAATGCGGCTCTCAAGACGGTAACCCATGGCATATCTACCTGTGATCCTGGTTTCCATTTTATTTTCCGCTTTTTTTTCAGGCAGCGAGATCGCTTTCATCTCCTCCAACAAACTGCGCATCGAGATCGACAAAAAACAGAAGAAGTTCTTTGCGGGGATCGTCAGCATTTTTACCAAGCATCCCTCCCGGTTCATCGCCACCATGCTCGTGGGAAACAACATCGCCCTTGTTATTTACGGGATCGCATTCGCCGGACTGCTCGAAAAACCCATCGAAGAGCTTCTGGGAACGGACTCCCATGTGGTCGTTCTCATTGTCCAGACCCTGATCTCCACGCTGATCATCCTTCTTACCGCTGAATTTCTTCCCAAAACCCTGTTCAGGCTCAATCCGAACAACCTGCTCCGGCTGCTCAGCATCCCCATCCTGATCTTCTATGTCATCCTCTTTCCCGTGACGATCCTTTCCATCGGCATCTCCAATTTCACAATGCGCCACCTGCTGCGGGTCCCGCCCGATACGAAGGACCTTCAACCGGTTTTCAGCAAGGTGGATCTGAACCATTTCCTGACCACCCTGCAACCCGAAAAAGAGAGCAGCAGGGAGGCCCTTGAGGATCTCAGGATCTTTAAAAATGCGCTGGAATTCTCGCATCTGAAGGTGCGGGACTGCATGATCCCGCGTCCCGATATGATCGCCCTCGAGGCGGATACCCCCGTGAACGAGCTGAGGAAAAAGTTCATTGAGACAGGGCTCAGCAGGATCCTCATCTACGTGGACCACATTGACAATGTGACCGGGTATGTGAATTCCAAGGACCTTTTCAAACGCCCGGACAGGATCAGGGCTCAGCTGATCCCCGTGCAGTTCGTTCCCGAAACGCTCCCGGTCAATAAGCTTCTCACTTCATTCATCAAGGAGGGAAAGGGCATTGCGGTGGTGGTGGATGAGTTCGGGGGGACCTCCGGAGTGATCACCACCGAGGATATCATCGAGGAGATTTTCGGCGAGATCGAAGACGAGCACGATTCCAGCGATCTCATCGAAAAACAGCTGGATGAATCGCGTTACCTGTTAGCAGGAAGACTGGAGATCGATTACCTCAACGAAAAATATCGCCTTGGGATCCCCGAGTCGGAAGAGTATGACACCCTGGCCGGATATATCATCTATCACTATGAAAGCATCCCGGAAAAAGGGGTCCATGTGGAGATGGATAATTTTCTGATTACCGTTACCGGCGTCAGCTCAAACCGCATTGAACAGGTGGAGCTGCGGGTGGTCCGTTCCTGACAAAACAATTTTCACCGGATCCGCTTTTAATAAACCTCTAAATATTACTATATTCGTACGCTCAAATTTTTTGACCTTACACTGAATAATCGGATTTGAAAGATGGCAACATTGCAGAATATAAGAAACAGGGCGGGACTGCTGGTAGCAATTGTGATCGGACTGGCACTGTTCGCATTTATACTGGGTGATATGCTGGGATCGGGAACATCGGCCTTTTCAAAGCGGACCGTGGCGGAGATCAACGGGAAAGCCATCGGGGTTGCCGAGTACATGGATCGCGAAAAAGCGCTGCGCGAATTTTACGAGCTCAATGCAGGGGGACAGTCCCTGGATGCAGAGATGGAGCGGCAGATCCAGCAGGAAACCTGGAGAAGGATGGTCAGGCAGACCATCATGGACCGTTCTTACCGGGACCTGTGCATCCATGTGAGCGCATATGAGCTGAAAACCATGGTCACGGGCGATCAGGCCATGCGGCTGACCGGGAATCCCTCCCTCGGTGAACCGCACCCCATCGTGCGGCAGATGTTTTCCAATCCGGAAACGGGCATGCTGAACCGCGAGATCATGACCAATTATTTCAATGCACTGGACAATCCGCAGTTCGCACAGGAAAAAAAGAGGTGGCTCTTCATCGAGCAGGAGATCATCAATGAGAAAATGAGCCAGAAATATTTCAACCTGGTGAGACAGGGATTCCAGCTTTCTTCCCTCGATCTGCAGGACCATGTGAGGGAAACGGGGAAGAGTGCGGACTTTGTCTACATTTCAAAGCCTTATTCGGCGGTGACCGACGATGAGATCTCTTTTACAGAGTCGGACCTGAAAGAATACTACCGTGATCACAGGGACCGCTATCTGCAGGAAGCCTCAAGGACGTTCCAGTACGTGGTTTTCGAGGTGGAACCCAGTGAAAAGGATATCGAAAGTGCAAGGTTCTGGACGGCACAGACGAAAGCAGAATTTGGCAGGACTCAGGAAAGGGAGGTGCCCAGGTACGTGAACGGGGTTTCGGATGAGCCTTTTGACCGGCAATATTACAGCTTTGAAGAAGTGCCTGCAATGATCCGGGATTCCGTCTTCAACGCCTCTACCGGAGCGGTGTTCGGACCCTACCGTGAAGAGGATGCGTTTAAACTGGCCAGGCTGCACGATGTTCAGATGCGGCCCGATTCGGTAAGGGCCCGGCACATACTGCTCAATCCTCAGGAGTACAGGGGAAGCAGGGAGGTGGTCAGGAACCTGGCGGACAGCCTCAGAGGGGTGATCGAGCGGGGAGGAAATTTCAACCAGCTCGCACTTGAATACTCGGCCGACGAAAGCAACCGGGCCATCGGTGGCGACCTCGGATGGTTCAGGGAAGGCGCCATGGTCCCCGAGTTCAGCAATCCCTGCTTCGAGAACTCCACGGGTGATGTGGTGGTCGCTGAATCCGGTTTCGGCATGCATGTCATCCGGATCGAAGCACAGAGCAGGCCGGTTCGAAAGATCCAGCTGGCTGTGATCGTGCGGAATATTTACGCAAGTGATGAAACCAACCAGGATTATTACAACCGGGCGGTCAAATTCAGAGGCAAGGCCACAAACCTGGAGAAATTCACGGAACAGGCGCGTGAATTCGGCCTGGATCCCCGTTTTGCACCCAACATTACAAAAGACCAGCAATCCATTCCCGGTATCGTAGATCCCATCTCGATCATCAAATGGGCTTTTTCGGCCGAAGAGAACAGCGTAAGCAACATCTTCAGCCAGAGCGACGAGAAATATATCATCGCGGTACTCACCGACGCCAGGGAGGACGGGTATGCCAAGCTGGATGATGTGAGGGCGGAGATCGTTCAGGAGGTAAAAAAACAGAAGAAAGCCGATCTGCTGACCCGGCAACTCAACGAGGCGCTGACCGGTGTCAGCGACCTGGCCCGGTACGGCTCCGAGCACCAGGAAGAGGTGGGGGAAGCCACACAGGTAAGGTTCTCAAATACATTCGTATCCGGGATCGGCCTCGAGCCGAAGATTGTCGGCGCTGCCATGCACCTGCCGGTGGACGAGATCTCCGAACCCTTTGCCGGCGAAAGCGGGGTATTTGTGATCTCCGTGACCAATCGCACCGAACCTGAAATGCCGGAGAAGATTGATCCCGCACTGGTATCCAGGCTCACCTATGCCCTGGAATCCAGGAGCAACTTTGAAGCATACAATGCGTTGCTCAAGGCCGCCGATGTGGAGGACAACCGCCTGGAGATCTTCTACAATTAAAACCGGTCCCGCTCAGAAAGTGATGGTACCTTCGATCATCACTCCTCTGAACCATGCACCCTGAAACCGCTGGCCAACCCAGCCTTCACCTGAATAGTCCTGACGTACGTATTCAATCTTGGTCAGGATATGGGGGGTGATAAACCATCCCCCACCCAGGTTCAGCCTGCGGACGCCTGTGTTGGCCGCGTTTTGCGTCTGTCTGCCGGAAACAAGGTTATACCTGGCTCCTGCGTAGAATTGCTCATTTATTCCAAACCGGTACAACAGTTCACCCCCGAACTGGTGAAAGAAACCATGCCCGTCCGCTTCCCCTCCCCTTGCATGTTCGTACATGCCGAAGAATTCCAGTCCCCGCCACTGAACAAACGGATTGACCTGGAACGAGGTGAGCTGTAGAAATCCGGGATTGAACCTGCCGCCTGTAAAAATATCATCCCCTCCTTCCGGTACCAGCACCGAATAATACCTCGATCCTGCACGATCACCTCCATAGAGATTTGTTCCCGTTGTGGTGCCCCGGTTCATGTACCATGAGCCGGTAAGCCTGATCCTCAGTGCGTCAACCGGCCGGTCATCGTATCCCAGTTTTCCGTAAAAAGAAATTCGGTTATCATGATTGGTACGGTCGGTGACCGTTACATGCTGGTTCAGCTTGCCGTTGGAGATCCCGATGAGGCCGATAAACCCACCGGTTCTGATGATCACCTCGCCGAATACTTCGGTAGAGAAAGCATCCATGATGAAGTTCCCCACAAAAGGATTTCGGATCGCCTCCGCATTATCCGTACGCCTGAAATGGGCGTCCCCGTAATTGATCTCGTCCAGTCCGGCCCTGATACTGATCCTGTTCATGAATTCCGTCAGGAGGTCCTCCCTGATGAAATCCAGACGATTAACAGTGATGTGTCCCCCTTTGACCCAGGTATCGTTATGATGGCGGGAGGAAAGGTAGGTCCTCATGTGCATCCTGATCCCGTCTGCCAGCGACACGTCAATGTCCAGGTTTGCCGTGGGCAAATTGAAGTTCGGAACCAGATCGTACAGTTCCTCAACTTCACTGTAGTGCTCAAGGCCCTGGAACTGCAGGGTAAAATCACCCCCGACCTTTACCTTCAAACCGCTGAATTCCGCGGTATCGGTAACGGGTTCTTCAAAATGCTGCCCGTAAAGGATAACTGCCGTTGCCAGCAGCGATACAACTACAAATGTTTTTTTTATGGGTTCTGAATTTTTCATGGGTTCTGAATTTTTCATGGATCCTTCATTTTACGGTGAAGGGTTTACCTGTTCTCTTTTTAGCACCATACGGAAGTCTACCGTCACTTCATCACCTGTCTTCAGTGTGCCCAGAATGGCGGTGGGCGGTCTGATGCCGAAATCAGACATTCTCAACTCCTCTGATCCTGATATCAGCACTTCTGCACCGGATAGGATCTCCCCGGTAAAAGGCAGGGTAATCCGGTTGGCTTCTCCGGCAATTCGAAGGGTCCCTGTCAGTGACCCCTGGAAGGCTCCCTGGTTGATCCTCAGAACTTCCTTTGTCGATGCCTGAAAGGTGATATCCGGATACCTGTCAGTCATCAGGGCATCATGGGTTTTATTATTCATGATGGAACTCTGGTGTGTAATGCTTCCGGCTTTCGCAACAAAGCGCACTGCCTGTAACTGCAAAGCCTCCGGTTCCTGAAAAAGCATGACAGAACAGTCAAAATCCCGAACCTCCATTTCCCAGTCATGGAGGTTGGATGTTCCTTTGATGGTCACGGTACTGCGAGGCCTGATACTATTGTATGCAGGCTGTGCCAGCACATGCAGGTCACCGGTCATCAGCCAGGCCACAAGAAGGAGCATATTAAAATTGCCTCTCATACGCATTCAAAATCCTGATGTTGAGGCGGCTTAGAAATTTACAGGCAGGGAGTACCTGTGGAAAGTCTTTCAGAGGTAGTAACAATCCACGGGCAGAATTGTTGAGCGGTGTTCCGGTCTTGATCCGGATCTGGTTTTCAGTTTCACCTGATCCCTGGAATCCAGGAGCAACCGTCTGAAGCAGATGCGGTCATCGCTGCCTGAGCTGGTGCGAAGCAGCAGGTTCAGCAGCGATACCGTTTGCTGCGAAGAGCCGCCGTTGCATCCGGACCCTGATCGGGACCGGGAACGAGCCGCCTGACGGGCCGGACCGAAGGGAGGTTCGTAGCGGTGGTGACCGGTCCCGGAAGGGCTGAGACGCTGCCTGAGCTGGTGTGAGGCAGCAGGTTCAGCATCGATACCGTCTGCTGCGAAAGGCCGGCGGCTCAGTCCACGTTGTCGTGCAGGTAAGAGTTGTCGTTGCGGAGCCTGGGGCCGCTTTCCCCGTTTTGTTCCTCATCGGTCAGCCGGTAGCGGGAAACCTCCTGGTCCTCCGAGTGCTTCTGGCGGTCGATGATGATCTTCTTGCGTACGTAAGCCGGCACATTTTCCAGCTCCTCGATCTCGTCGTTCCCTGAATTGGTCATGTATCCCCGCTCTTTCAGCTTCTCATGGGTTTCTTTCAGGTTCCGCACCCGCTCGGCCATCTTCTTCTCCCGCTCATCCTGATCGGAGTCCTTCCGCCGGTCCATCAGTACATATTCTTCCGCATTCTCCCCCTCCTTCACGTCAAATTTCAGGGATGCCTGGAAAGCGGTCACTCCGGAATGTGATTTTTTCTGCTTCTCCGCAGCGGGTTCGCCATCACGCAGCGGGATAATGTGCTTCTCCTTCTTTCCCACGTACAGTTCCGGGATGCTGTTCATCTTGAAGCCGGTGGCAATGATCGTCACGCTGATCTGTTCCCCCAGGCTTTCATCGCTTCCCAGTCCCCAGATCAGGGTAGTATCCCGGGAGGATGCCCCTACCACGTAGTCGGTGATCTCCGAGATCTCGTCCATGGTGATCTCATCGGTCCCGGAGGTGATATTCAGCAGCACACTCCTGGCCCCGACAATGTCGTTGTTGTTCAGAAGCGGAGAGGTGAGTGCCGCAGCAATGGCTTCCCGGGCCCGGTTCTCGCCCGTCGCGGTGGCGGATCCCATGATGGCCACCCCGCTGTTGTTCATCACGGTCTCCACATCCGCAAAATCAACATTGATATAACCGTGCACGGTAATGATCTCAGCGATGCCCCTGGCGGCAATGGCCAGCACATCGTCGGCCTTGTCAAAGGCGTTGCTGACCCTCAGGTTGCCGTAGATCTCACGGAGCTTCTCATTGTTGATCACCAGCAATGAATCCACATGGTCTTTCAGCTCATTGATCCCTCTGATTGCCTGGTCGATGCGCTCGGGTCCCTCAAAGCGGAAGGGGATGGTGACTATGGCTACGGTAAGTATCCCCATTTCTTTGGCGACCCTGGCAATCACGGGTGCGGCACCGGTCCCCGTGCCCCCTCCCATGCCGGCCGTGATGAACACCATCTGCGTATTGCTGGCGAGCACCTCCTTGATGCGGTCCAGCGACTCCATCGCCGCTTCCCTGCCGATCTCGGCTTTGCTGCCCGCACCCCTTCCCTCGGTTAGCATATCCCCGAGCTGGATCTTGACGGCGACCGGACTGTTGTGCAGGGCCTGTGCGTCCGTGTTGCATACCACGAAATTCACATCCTTGATCCCCTTCCTGTACATATGGTTCACCGCATTGCTGCCGCCTCCTCCGACTCCGATCACCTTGATGATGGATGACCTTTCCGGGGGCAGATCGAAATTCATTAATTCTTCCATGGTGTTCTGGTTTATCTACATCCTCACGTCGCTCTCGTCGAAAATATCGCTGAGCGTATTTTTCAGGCTTTCCAGGATTTTTCCTTTCCTGACTCCTTTCCTGATCTTCCTGTCTGCCTCTTTTCCATTTTCCTGCCCGGTCTCAACGGTCTCCTCGACAGGCATCTCCTCATCCTTCTCCTCATAATATTCAAGCCCTTTCAGAAGCAGTCCAACCGAGGTGGCGAACATGGGCTGGTTCACCTCGTCGGGGGTGTCCGCGGCAAGGCGTTCACTGGGGAACCCGATGCGGACATCCAGTCCGGTCTTGAACTTGACCAGCTGGTTCAGGTGCTTCAGCATGGCCCCGCCGCCGGTCAGCACGATTCCCGCACTCAGTTTATCCATGTACCCCGAGTTTTCGATCTCGTAAATGACCGCGTCGATGATTTCCTCCATCCGGGACTGGATGATATAGGCCAGGCTTTTGAAGCTGATCTCTTTGGGGTCGCGTCCGGAGATCCCGGGGATGGTCACCACCTTGTCCTCCTGGGCCAGATCGCCCAGGGCCGATCCGAACTGGATCTTGAGCGATTCAGCCTGTCGCTGGAGAATGGCGCACCCTTCCTTGATATCCCGGGTGATCACATTCCCCCCGAAAGGGATCACCGCGGTGTGCCTGATCACATCGTCGTAGTACACCGCCACATCCGTGGTGCCGCCCCCGATGTCCACCAGTGCCACACCGGCTTCTTTTTCATCGCCGGTGAGCACCGCCGCGCTGGAGGCCAGGGGTTCCAGAACCAGCTGTTTCACGCCCAGGCCCACCCGGTTGATGCATTTCTCGATGTTCCTTGCCGAGGAGATCTGCCCGATGACGATGTGGAAATTGGCTTCAAGCCGCTTCCCGAACATGCCCACAGGATTCTTGACCCCGGTCTCGTTGTCCACAATATAACTCTGCGGAAGTACATGGATGATCTCTTCTCCCACATCCACCGGGATCCTGTACATGTCAGCGATCAAATTCTTCAGGTCCTCGCGGGTGATCTCGTCGTCGTATGAATCCCTGTTGATGTAACCCCGGTTGCGCACCGATTTAATGTGCTGTCCCGCAATGCCCACGAACACTTCGCCGAACCTGATGCCCGACTGTTCCATTGCTTCGGCGGCCGTGGTCTGGATCGCATGGACCGTTTCCTCGATGTTCAGTACCACCCCGCGTTTGACTCCTTTCGAGGCTGTCTGGCTGATGCCCAGCACCTCCAGCCTTTCCTGCTCGTTCAACCGGCCCACCAGGCTGACGATCTTGGTGGTGCCGATATCCACAGCAGCTACGATTTTTTCATGTTTTGCCATAGTCTTAACGTTTTGTACATATAACCTGATTGGAATATTTTAAATTGATCTTTTCATAGGTGTTCCAGCCGTACCTTGATAATCCCTGCCTGTAGAGCAGTTCCAGGTTTTTCATTTTTTCTTTCCAGTTGTCCATCCCTCCCAGCAGGATCTGGTGCGCCCCCACCCTGGGGATCAGCTCGTATTCCCCTTTCCGGTCCACGTAGATCTGCACGATCTGGTCTTTCCAGAAGGGATGTTCAGACACCATTCCGGCGAACCGGAAGATCTCCTCCTGTTTGGTGCCGGCTTCCCCTTCCCCGGAACGGGGGATATTCCCCGTGGCCAGGATGATCATCGGAGTGTAGCGGTCCGACAGCGGCATGATCCTGCCTTCCCGGTCCAGGTAATATCCGGCTCTTCCTTCGGGCATGATCCTCACCAGGGGTTCCCTGGGATCAATGGTGATCTGCAGTTTGCCGGAAATATCCTTGGATGCCTCGGCATTCTTCACATACGGGTTCTGTTCGAGCAATTCCTCCAGCTTCCTGGTGTTGATTCCCGCAAGCGGATATCCCTGCAGCTGCAGGGATGACTCATCCAGCATGCTCCGGATATCCTCCCGGGTCACGAACCTGTGATCGGCCGTATCCCGGATCACCACGTCAATGGTCCGGCAGACCACCTTGTCCGCCTCATCCGATACACAGCCCATGATCACCACGAACCATGCGGCGATCAGCATCCATATGCCCGCTCTGACGATCTTCTGTATCACCTTTGTTTTATCCATTGTCTGATCGGTTGCACAAACTGGTCTATGTCACCCGCGCCCATGGTGACCAGCAGCCGGGGATCGCGTTCCCTGATCACATGCATGAGCTGCTCGCGGGTGACCAGCATCTTGTCGCTGATCTGGGCCCTTTCCAGGATCATGGATGAGCTGACCCCGGGGAGCGGTTCCTCCCGGGCGGGGTAAATGTCCAGCATGATCAGGGTATCAAGCATCTCCAGGCTCCTGGCAAAATCATCCGCAAAATCCCTGGTCCTGGAATACAGGTGCGGCTGGAAGACTCCGGTGATCTTCTCCCCGGGGAACATTGCCCTGACGGAAGTCAGGAAGGCCCTGATCTCCTCCGGGTGATGGGCGTAGTCGTCTATGTAGACCCGCTCTTTTTCCGCCACCTGCACATCAAATCTCCTTTCCACTCCCCTGTACGATGCCAGGGCCCTGGCAATGATTTCCGGTGCGATCCCCAGCTGGTGGGCAACCGCGGTGGCCGCCAGTGCATTCTCCACCATCAGCAGTCCGGGTACCCCCATGCGGATCCTGGGTATGACCAGATCGGGCGTCACCGCCGTAAATTCATATCCCTGTCCGCGCCGCTCCACTTTCGTTGCATAATAATCCGCCTGCTTCTGATCCAGGGAATAGGTGTACCTTTCAATGGTATCGGGAACGGCAAGCTCCAGGCCGTATTTCTGGATCAGCTTTCCCTTTCCCCTGATCTGGGAGATGTATTTTTCGAATCCTTTCACCAGGTTCTCCCTGGAGTGGTAAATGTCCAGGTGGTCGGGATCCATCGAGGAGACCACGGCGATTTCCGGGAACAGGGTCAGGAACGAGTGGTCATACTCATCCGCCTCGGCGATCACGATTTTCGAGGCGGTATCCAGGTACAGGTTGCTTTTCCGGTTTTTGCTGATCCCCCCGAGGAAGGCATTGCATCCAAGCGTGGAGCTGTGCAGGATGTGCGCCAGCATGGCCGAGATGGATGTTTTCCCGTGTGTGCCTGCCACACCGATCCCCCTTCCGGCATTGAAAACCTCACCCAGGGCGACCGCCCTTTTGATCACCCTGAACCCGCGTTTCCTGAAATAGTTCAGCTGCTGGTTCTTTTCGGAAACCGCGGGGGTATAGATCACCAGCGCCCTTTCCGGATTGCGGAACGCTTCGGGGATCAGCACCGACCTGTCCTCGAAATTGATGTTGATCCCTTCCCCCGCAAGCCGGTCGGTCAAGGATGTGCTTACCCTGTCGTACCCGGCCACTTCCTTTCCCTGGCTGAGGAAATAGCGGGCCAGGGCACTCATACCGATGCCGCCGATGCCGATAAAATATACGCTGTCAAGGTTTTTCCAGATCATCATTGCCGGATGATTTTGATTACCTCTGTGGCAATCCGTTGCGCTGCATCGGAAATGCCAAGTTTTTTAATATTTGCCGATAGTGTTTCCTTCCGCTCCTCATCATGCAACAGTCCGAGCAGGGTATCCACCAGCTCCTTCCCGGCCAGCCGGTCGGGCACCAGGAGGGCCGCATCCTGACATGTCAGGGCTTCCGCATTCCTGGTCTGGTGGTCCTCCGCCACATTGGGCGACGGCACCAGGATCACCGGTTTGCCCACCAGGCACAACTCGGAGATGGTGATGGCACCCGCCCTGGACACAATGATGTCCGCCGCACCGTACGCGGCATCCATCCGGGTGATGAAGGCATACACCCTGGCTCTTCCCATCCTCCTTTCCGCCACTGCCCTTTCCGCCTCCGGATAAAATCCCGAACCGCATTGCCAGATCAGCTGCAGGTCGCCCCGGTCGAGCCGGTCCAGTCCTTCCATGATGCTCCTGTTGATGGTCCGTGCCCCCAGGCTGCCCCCCAGCACCAGGCAGGTCTGCCTGCCCTGCTCCAGCCGGAATGTTTCCAGGTCTGTCTGCCGGTGGCTGCCGGCCTGCATCAGCTGGCGGCGGACCGGATTCCCGGTCAGCACGATCCGGTCGGCCGGGAAGTACCGGTCCATCCGGTCGTAGGCCACGCAGATGGTTTGTGCCGAGCGGGCCAGGAGCCGGTTGGTGACCCCGGCATAAGAGTTCTGTTCCTGGATCAGGATGGGGATCCCCCTGCGAACGGCGGCCTTGAGGATGGGACCGCTGGCATATCCCCCCACCCCTACGGCCACATGGGGGTCGAACTCGCGGATGATCCGCCTCGCCAGGACCATGCTCCTCAGCAGCAGGAAGAAAAAGGTGATATTTTTCCAGCTGATTTTCCTCTGGAATCCCCTGACCGGCAAACCGGTGATCCTGTATCCCGCTTCGGGGACCTTCTCCATTTCCAGGCGCCCGAGGGCTCCCACAAACAGGAATTCCGTGCCCGGGTGACTTTCCCTGAGGGCATCGGCAATGGCGATGGCAGGGAACACATGTCCCCCCGTGCCTCCCCCTCCGATGAGGATCCTATATGTGTGCTGCCTGTTCATTCACTGAAAATTCTACCTGTTCATTCACTTTTGCCTCACGTGCCTCCCCTTTCCCGGGTTCCTCCTGCCCGGGCGGTTCATCCGTTCCTTCCTTCTCCCGCACCTCTTCCCTGGATCCCCAGCTGACCGACAGGATCATCCCCGTGGCCATGCTTGTAAAGAAGATGGAGGATCCGCCCATGCTCACCAGCGGAAGGGTCTGGCCCGTGACGGGCAGCAGTCCGACCGCCACTGCCATGTTGACGAACGCCTGAAGGACCAGTCCCATGGACAGGCCGAATGCCAGAAACGCCCCGTAGGTGCTCCTGCTCTTCCTGATGATCAGACCGGTCCTGAAAAATAGCCACAGATAGAGGCTCAATACGAGTACTCCCCCGATGAGGCTGCCATACTCCTCGATGATGATGGCGAAAATGAAATCTGAATACGGGTGCGGAAGCAGGTTGCGCTGGGTGCTGTTCCCCGGTCCCTTACCGAACAACCCGCCCTGCACGATGGCCACCTTGGCCTGGTCGGCCTGGTAGTTGTCCCCCTCCCCGTCCATGTATGCCTCGATCCGGTGCTTCCAGGTGGAAACGCGCCCCTCCCGGTCGAAGATCAGGGCAATCCCGATGAACAGCGACAGGGCGAAAACACCGGTGAAGACCATCAAAAAGAGGTACTTCACGGGGATCCTCCCCACGAACATCAGGGAAAAAGCCGTCACGAAAAGGATGGCCGAGGTGGAGAGGTTTGCCGGAAGGATCAGGAGGCAGATCAGAAAGATGGCCCCGGCGACCTTCAGGAAGACGCTTTTAAAGTCTCTGATGTTCTCCTGGTTCACGGAAAGGATCTTGGCCACGTACATCACCAGGGCGATCTTGGCGAAATCGGACGGCTGGATGGTGAGTCCCGTCCCCGGGATCTGCAGCCAGCGGGAAGCTTCGTTGTAAGAGGTGCCTGCGATCAGGGTGATCAGCAGCAGTGGCACCGAAATATACAGGGCGATCACCGAAAACCGGCTGAATACCCGGTAGGGGACCAGGTGCACAAAAAAGATGACGAGCAGGCCCAGCAGGATGAATTTCAGCTGCCGGAACAGGTAGAAAAAGGTGTTCCCGGACCGGTGCTGGTAGGCCAGCGATCCGGTGGAGCTGTACACCGACAGCAGCGAGATCACCAGGAGGATCAACACCACGATCCATATGATCCTGTCGCCATTGATATACCTTTTCACCTCTCGAGTCGTTAGTCACTTAGTCGTTAGTCAAAAGTCGTTAGTCAAAAGTCGTTAGTCTACAAATTCCTGACGGCAGCCTTGAACTGCCTTCCCCGGTCCTCAAAACTCTCAAAAAGGTCAAAGCTGGCACAGGCGGGGGACAGCAGCACGGTCTCCCCGTCCCTTGCCAGGTAATACGCCGCCTTGACCGCCTCTTCCATCGCAGAGGTCTCCACGATGGACTCCACTTTTCCCGCAAATGCCTGGACGATCCGCTGGTTGTCCTTTCCCAGGCAAACGATGGCTTTGACCTTGTTCTCAACCAGGTTGTACAGCTGGGTATAATCGTTGCCCTTGTCCACCCCTCCGGCAATCCAGATGGCTTTCCCCTTCACACTTTCCAGCGCGTACCAGGTGGAATTTACATTGGTGGCCTTCGAATCGTTGATGAAATTGATGCCGTGCACCTTCAGCACGGGTTCAAGCCTGTGCTCGACCCCCTGGAAATCCATCAGCGCCTCCCTGATCACCTCGTTCCTGATCTTCAGTACATTCCCCGCAATGCCCGCGGCCATGCTGTTATAGGTATTGTGCCGGCCTTTCAGGGAAAGTTCCTGCACGGACATGGAGAAGTCCACGTCGTCGAATTCAATGCGCATCAGTTCGTCATGCTCCACCCAGGCCACATCCCGCTCCTTCTTCTGATAGGCGAAGGGCAGCTGCTCTGCCCGGGACACGATCTTTTCAAGCTCCTTGATGGTGATCTCGTCATCCGAACAGAAAACGAAATACTGGTCCTCCGTCAGGTTCTGGGTGATGCGGAACTTTGAATCCACATAATTCTGGAAATTATAATCGTACCTGTCCAGGTGATCGGGCGTGATGTTGAGCAGGATGGCGATGTCAGCCCTGAACTCAAACATGCCGTCAAGCTGGAAACTGCTCAGTTCCAGCACGAAATAATCATACGCCTCGGTGGCCACCTGGTAGGCGAAGCTGCGGCCCACATTGCCTGCCATCCCCACATTGAGGCCCGCTTTCCGCATCATGTGGTGGATCAGGGAGGTGGTGGTGGTCTTCCCGTTGCTGCCGGTGATGCATATTTTTTTGGCACTGGTATACCTGCCCGCGAATTCAATCTCGGAGATGACCCGGATCCCCTTTTTCCTGATGGCCTTCACAATGGGGACGCTTTCAGGGATCCCGGGGCTCTTGATCACCTCCGTGGCATTCAGGATCATCCGTTCGGTATGTCCCCCCGACTCGTACAGGATGTGGTAGTCGTCCAGCATTTCCCTGTAAAAAGGTTTGATCTTTCCCGTGTCGGATACAAACACATCATATCCCTTCTGACGCGCCAGAATTGCCGCGCCCGTTCCGCTTTCACCGGCTCCGAGGATCACTATACGTTCTCTGTTATCCATTCCTTGTCTGGTTTTTGATTATCGGATCTTCAGGGTGACTACTGAGATCACCGCCAGGAGTATGCCCACGATCCAGAACCTGGTAACGATCTTCGGTTCCGGATACCCGCACTTCTGGTAGTGATGGTGGAGCGGGGCCATCAGGAAGATTCTCCTTCCCGCTCCGTATTTTCGTTTGGTCCTTTTGAAATAACTCACCTGTAAAAGAACCGACAGACTCTCGGCCAGATAGATCCCGCAAAGGATCGGGATCAGCAGCTCCTTGCGGATGATCACCGCGAATACGGCAATGATCCCCCCCAGGGAGAGGCTTCCCGTATCCCCCATGAACACCTGGGCGGGAAATGAATTGTACCAGAGGAAACCAATGGTGGCCCCTACGAATGCCCCGGCATAGATGACCAGTTCACCCGACTCGGGGATATGCATGATGCTCAGATAGTTGGAATAGATCGCGTTTCCCGACAGCCATGCCAGGATGCCCAGGGTGGTCCCGATGATGGCCGCGGAGCCCGTGGCCAGTCCGTCCAGTCCGTCCGTCAGATTGGCCCCGTTGGAAACAGCGGTCACGATAAAAATGACCGCCAGTACAAAGACGATCCAGACCAGCCGGTCGGCATGTTCTCCCGCGAACCAGACCAGCCACCTGTAATCGAATTCGTTGTCCTTCACGAACGGGATGGTGGTGAGGGGTTGTTTATGTTCACGGACCACGTACAGTTCGCCCCCGTCATCCACAAACATTTCCTCGGTCCTGTATTCACTGAAATTTTCTTCGGTGACCGGCACCCGCTCGCGGATCATTACATCGTCGCTCAGAAACAGGGTGAGCCCCACGATCAGTCCCAGTCCAATCTGTCCCACCACCTTGAATTTGGCCCGCAATCCCTCCTTGTTCTTTTTGAAGACCTTGATGTAGTCGTCCAGGAAACCGATCATCCCCAGCCAGACGGTGGCAATGAGCATGAGGATGATGTAAACATTGGTCAGATCTGCAAAGAGCAGAACGGGGACGATGATCGATGCCAGGATGATGATCCCTCCCATGGTCGGGGTTCCCTGCTTCAGGGACTGCCCGTTCAGTCCCAGGTCACGGACCGACTCGCCGATCTGCTTGCGCTGCAGCAGCCTGATGATCCTTTTCCCGATGATCATGGAGATGGTCAGGGAAGTAATGACCGTGAACATGGACCTGAAGGAGAGATAATAGAACATCCCGGCTCCCGGGATATCGAACTGGTCAAGGTATGTGAAAAGGTGGTACAGCATATGGCTCAGTTCATATTCTTCTTCAGGATCTCCATGTCGTCAAACATGATCCGTTCTCCCATGATCTCCTGGTATTTCTCGTGTCCTTTTCCCGCGACCAGGATGATGTCGCCTTGCTCGGCAATCATGCATGCGGTGCGAATGGCCTGCCTGCGGTCCGCAATGCGCATGGTCCGGCCCATCATATCCCCGGTAATCCCTTCCATCATATCATCCAGGATCTTCTCCGGATCCTCGAACCTGGGATTGTCGGAGGTGAGAATCGCCAGCTGACTGGCTTCCGCGGCAATGCGCGCCATCACCGGCCGCTTCTTCGTATCCCTGTTGCCTCCCGCTCCCACCACGGTGATGAGTTTTGCCCCGGCGGGTATGACCTGGCGGATGGATTCCAGGATGTTACTGAGGGCATCCGGGGTGTGGGCGTAATCCACGATCCCGGTCACGCCCGAGGCGGAAAGGCATGTCTCGAACCTTCCCGTGACCGGATCCAGCCGGCTGAGGACCTTCAGCAGGTCGCCGGGCCGGTGGCCCAACAGAACCGATGCCCCGTACACAGCCAGCAGGTTGGAGGCATTGAAGTACCCGGGCAGCCTGACCCACACTTCGGAACCGTTGATCAGCAATGAGGAGCCCTCCAGGTGCATTTCCCCGATCCTGCCCGTGAAGTCGCTCACGGATTTCATTCCGTAACTGTGCTTTCCGGCCCGGCAGTTCTGGAGCATCACCGAAGCATTCTTATCATCATTGTTCACCAGGGCGAAGGCTTCTTCCGGAAGTCCGTCGAAGAACCTTTTCTTCACCGTGAGGTATTCCCTGAAATCCCGGTGGTAATCCAGGTGGTCATGGGTCAGGTTGGTGAAGATCCCCCCGGCAAACTGCAACGCCCCGGTCCGCTCCTGGTCAATTGCGTGGGAAGAGACTTCCATGAAACAGTAATCGCACCCCCGGTCAACCATTTTCCTCAGATATTCATTGATCCGTACAGGGTCGGGTGTGGTATGGGTGGCCGGAAAGGGTTCGTCGCCTATCAGCACCTGGACGGTGGAGAGTAATCCGGCCCTGTATCCAAGCAGGGCATGCAGCTGGTGAAGCAGGGTAGCGATGGTGGTTTTTCCGTTGGTCCCCGTCACCCCTACCAGGAGAAGTTCGCGGGACGGGTGTCCGTAGAACGAGGAAGCCATCATGGAAAGGGCTTTCCGGGAATCCCGCACCCCGACCCATGCCACCCGGGGATCCGGATCGTCCGGGATGGATTCACAGACCACGCAAACCGCTCCGGCTGACAGCGCCTTTCCGATGTACCGGTGCCCGTCCTCTGCAGTCCCCCTGACCGCCACGAAGAGGTCCCCTTTTTTGATCCGCCTGGAGTCAAAATGGATCATGCGGATATCCTTTTCTCCCGCGCTGCCTGCCACCCCGGTCACTTCCACTCCTTCTATGATCTTGTTCAGGTTCATCCTTCCCTGATACTCATTTGCAGTGTAATCACCTCGCCTCCCCGGATCACCGTCCCCGGCCGGAGCGATTGCTCGCGCACTGTTCCCCTTCCGTCCACCTGTACCTTCAATCCTTTGCTTTCCAGCAGGTAGAGGGCATCCTTCAGACCCATGTCGGTAACATCGGGCACCAGCTGCCCGGGAATAACCCGCTCCATGGCCACCACCCCTTCCGGGTCGCTCCGGGTTGACACCCAGCCGGCCCCTGTGGATTCCAGCCGCAGGGGCAGGTCCAGGTAACTGAATACAGTACTGAGTTCCCGGCAGTGACCACTCTTGGAGTAAGGTGCCTGCACGGGGATTTCGGCCAGCTCCACCTGGCCGGAGTGCATGTCATCCTCACGGACATAAATCCGGTCGGTGATCTCCCGGAAAATGGGTCCCGCCACCAGGTTCCCGTAATAAATCTGCCTGGACGGGGCGTTCACCACCACGATGCAGGAATACTTCGGATCCTCGGCCGGAAAATAGCCCGCGAAGGAGGCCTGGTAGAGCGATTCCACGTATCCTTCCTTGCTGAGTGCCACCTGGGCGGTCCCGGTCTTTCCGGCAATTTTATACCGGCTGTTCTTCAGGTTGCTGGCGGTGCCGTTCTCCACAACACCTTCCAGCATGTCCCTGACCTGGTCCAGGGTTTCCCGGGAGCAGATGTGGTTGTTCAATACCTCGGTGCTGAAGCGCCTGACCGTTTTCCCGTGGGACCGCATCTCCTCCACGAAAACGGGCCTGACCATCTTCCCGTCGTTGGCCACCGCATTGTACAAGGCGAGTATCTGCAGGGGGGTCATCCGCACCTCGTACCCGATGGACATGAATGGAAGCGAGAGACCGGACCATAGTTTGCTGTCGGTGTATTTGATGTCCGGTTTCCCTTCTCCCCTGATGGAAACCCCCAGCTTCCGGTTCAGGCCCATTTCATACAGCCGGTTGACGAACTGCTCGGGTTTGTCCCTGTAATGTTCGTTCACGATCTTTGAGATCCCCACGTTGGAGGAGACTTCGAAGGCACGTTTGACGGTGATCTTTCCCAGTCCTTTCTCCCCGCTGTCCTCCACCTTCTGACCGTAGTAATAGGTAATACCGTCGCCCACATCCACCATGTCATCCGGACGGACGATCCCGTCCTCGAGCAATGCGATCATGGTGGCCAGCTTGAAGGTGGAACCCGGTTCGGTGCTTTCGCCCACGGCGAAGTTGTACGTCTCGTAATAGTTCCCCAGGCGGTCCCTGGCCAGGTTGGCAATGGCGCGTACCCGGCCTGACTTCACCTCCATCAGCACGACCGAGCCGTGGTCCGCCTCATGCCTGATCAGCTGTTCAAGGAGGGCATGTTCGGCTACATCCTGCAGGTCCACGTCGATGGTGGTGACAATGTCATATCCGTCTTCCGGTTCAATCTCATTGGCATCATTCACCGGCATCCAGACATCACCGCGGATCTTCCTCATCAGCCGGTAACCCTCCACCCCTTTTAGTTCCTTCTCGTAGGCACCTTCCACCCCCACCACGCTGCTCACATCGCCGGTCATGGTATATCCCACGGTCCTGGCAGCAAGTCTCCCGTAGGGCTGTATTCTTTTATTCTGCTGCACATACATGACCCCACCCTGGTACCTTCCCAGGTTGTAGATGGGAAACTGCTTCACCTTCTGCAACTGGGTGTAGGTGACATCCCGTTTGACCAGGAAATACCGGTGGCCCTCTTCCCGGGCCCTGACGAGCTCCCTTTTATAAGTGGTCCAGTGCCGGTCGCCGAACAGCCCTGAAAGCGATTTTGCCAGCGCATCCACATTTTGGTCAAAGATCTCCCGGGTAAAGGACTCCGATCTGAAATCCATCCTGATCTCGTAGAACGGGACCGAAACAGCCAGCAGGCGGCCGTCCGAGGAGAGGATGTTGCCGCGGTTGGGTTCGATCACCTTGTGGCGGATGCTGCTGTTCTCTTCCATTGCCCAGGTCTCTTTCTCGAACAGCTGCAGGTGCAGGGCCTTCCCCAGGATCAGCAGTCCCGTAAGCAGCATTCCCAGATAGATCAGGGAGACACGAATCAGTATGTCCCGTTTCAATGACATGGCGTTACTGGGTATCTTTCAGTTTTTTTGGCGGTTCGAGATTTTCTTCCAGGCCCAGGCCGTAGCTTTCCACCAGCCGCACCACCTCCGACTGCCGGCTGACCCTCACCAGGTCGGATGAAATGGTGATGGATTTGGCCCGCAGTTCCTTCACATCACCCTGGAGGCTGTTGAGCCTGATCACGGTCTTTTCTGCATGATTGCGGTTTGCGATGGAAATGAATGCGATCAGAACCAGCAGGAGGATAAACCTGGACTGCCTCAACACCGCTTTTTTGGTCAACACATTCCCATTGATCAGATCCCTGAAGGAAAACAGCTTCTCCCTGTCCTCCAGCGAATGGTCAAATTCGATATTTCTCTTCCTCATTGCCATCTATCTAATTCCTTTCTGCGATTCTCAGTTTTGCACTCCTTGCCCTTCGGTTCTGTTCTGTTTCCTCCCGGGAGGGGGTGATCACATTCCGGGTCACCAGCCTCCAGGGCGTTTGTTCATTCCCGTAGAAATCTTTCCCGATGACCCCCTCCAGGTTCCCCGAACGCATGTAATTTTTCACCATGCGGTCCTCCAGGGAGTGATAGGTGATCACCACCAGCCGTCCGCCCGCGGCCATACATCCGGCAGTCTGCAGCAGCATCTCTCCCAGCGCATCCAGCTCGTGGTTCACTTCGATCCGAAGGGACTGGTAGAGCCGTGCCAGAAATTTACTGGGATGGTTCCGGGGAATGAACCTGCCGATCGCCGCCTCAAGATCACCGGTGGTGGTCAGAGGCTTCTCCATCCTGGCACGAACCACGGCGGCGGCAATGGCTTTCGCGTGCTGCACCTCCCCGTACCGGCGGAAGACATCGGCCAGCGCTTCTTCGGTATACCGGTTCAGCACCTGGGAAGCTTTTGTTTCGCTTCGCAGATCCATGCGCATATCGAGCGCCTGGTCAGATTTGAAAGAAAACCCCCGTTCCGGACTGTTGATTTGATGTGATGAAATACCCAGGTCTGCCAGGATTCCGTGAACCTTGTCTATGGCATGGTATTTCAGGAAATTCCTTAAATATCTGAAGTTTGCCCCGATAAAAATGATTCGTTCATCATCCGGAACATTGGCTTCCGCTTCCAGATCCTGGTCAAAAGCCAGGAGCCTGCCATGTGTACCCAATTTTTTAAGAACTTCTCGAGAGTGTCCTCCTCCCCCAAACGTCAGATCCACATACATCCCCCCTGGTCTGATATTCAATCCCTCGATACTCTCTTGCAACAATACCGGCCTGTGATAGCCCATTATGTTTCTGGTTCCTCAAATGATCCGCCCAGTATCTTTTCCGCCATGGCAGCGAAATCCTCATCTGCCTGGCTGACCCTGCCGTACTGGTCAGATGCCCAGATCTCGATCCTGCCCGACTGACCCGCCATCACCACTTCGTCGCCGATCCCGGCAAACTCCAGGAGGCGCTTCGGTATCAGCATCCTGTTGCTGGCATCCAGGGAAACCTCCGCCGTCCCTGAATAGAACATCCTCAGGAACCGGGCATGCTCCTTGTTGTAAGGATTCGTCTTGCTCCTGATGATCCTGTTCTGGCGCTCCCACTCCTCCATGGGATAGAGGATCAGGCAGCTGTCGAATACATCCCGTTTCAGTACAAAACCTTGCTGCGCGCCTTCCCTGATCTGCTTTTTAAAAGCAGCCGGGAAAGAGAGCCTTCCCTTGGGATCAAGCCTGACCGTATAGTCACCGATAAAGGTTATCATTTGGTTTCCACAGGGTTTGCAGGTAAAAATAGTATTTTTTCACCACTTTGTACCATTTTACCCCACTTTTTCCCACTTTGTTGATAACTTTTCCCTCCGAAGGACCGGTGGGGATTTTTTTAATACTTTTGTGGATGGACCTGCAGGTGCGTGCGGGATGATGGATCTGATATGGACGAAGCTACCCATAAGAAGAACTTTAAGCCATTCAATCTGAGGGACTTATTCATGGATAAGAATCCCTCGCTGGCACGCTGGATCCCCGGATTCGTGTTCAGGCTCCTGTCCCGTATCCTGCGGATCGATTTCATGAATTCCATCCTGTATCATCACGGCTATAAAAAGGATGCGGAGTTTGCCCGGGCCGCCCTGGAAGCCTTTCAAGTGACCATGGAAGTACACGGAAAGGAGAACCTGCCCGCTGAGGGGAGGTATATTTTTGCGTCCAACCACCCGCTGGGGGGATTTGACGGTGTGATGATCATTACAGAGCTGGACCGGGTCTATTCCAACCTGAAGGTGCTTGTCAACGACCTGCTGATGAATGCCAGGAATATGGAAGGGACTTTTGTCCCCATCAACAAGCACGGGGCCCAGGCCATGGAAAATGTGCGCCGGATCAATGCCATTTTTGAATCGGACGCGCAGATCCTGACGTTTCCCGCAGGACTGGTATCCCGCAGGAGAAAAGGGGTGATCAGGGATGTGGAGTGGCAGAAGAATTTTATCACCAAGGCGATCCGGACCAGGCGGGACGTGGTCCCCATCCATGTCACCGGCCGGAACACCGGCTTCTTCTACATCCTGTCCAACGTCAGGAAATTCCTGGGGATCAAAGCAAACCTGGAAATGTTCCTGTTGCCGAACGAAACTTACAAACACCGCAACAAGCATTTTGTGATCACCTTCGGGCAGCCGATCCCCTGGGATACCTTTGACAACAGGCATACGGCCGGAGAGTGGGCAGCCCTTGTGAAGGAGCAGGTCTATTCCCTGGCCGAGGACCCGGCGAAACGGTTCCCTTACATCCACAATCAAAAAAGCGAGCAGGTATGAAAATGAAGCAGATCATCCCCCCTGTCCCTGTGGACATCATCAGGGGAGAGCTTACCCAGGATAAATTCATCCGGAAAACCAACAAGGCCGGAAACAGGATCTATGTGGTCAATGCGGGCAATGCGCCCAATGTGATGCGTGAAATCGGCCGGCTCAGGGAGCTTTCATTCCGCAATGCAGGAGGAGGAACAGGCCTGGAATGCGACCTGGATGAATACGATACCGGCGAGAATGCCTATGAACAGCTGATTGTGTGGGATCCGGATGAAGAAGCCATCCTGGGAGGATACCGCTTCTTTGTCTGCGAACAGAGCAGATGTTTCAGGGACGGGGAGGTCCGGCTGGCCACTGCCAAGCTCTTTCATTTTTCAGAGCAGTTCATCAGGGAATACCTTCCGCACATGATCGAGCTGGGGCGTTCCTTCGTCCAGCCCATGTACCAGTCCACAGCCCTGAGAAGAAAAGGGATTTATGCGCTGGACAACCTGTGGGACGGTCTGGGGACCCTGGTGCTGGACTACCCCTCCAAAAAATACATGTTCGGCAAGGTGACCATGTACCTGCATTACCACCAGATGGCCAGGGATATGATCCTTTTCTTTCTGAATAAGCACTTTCCCGACCATGAGGAACTTGTCACCCCCAAAGAACCACTGAAGGTGGCCACCGACAGGGCCAAGCTGACAGCCATTTTCACCGGCCGCGATTACAGCGAGGATTACAAGATCCTCTCCAGGGAGGTCCGCGCATGCGGGGAGAATATCCCCCCCCTGATCAATGCGTATATGAACCTGTCGCCCTCCATGCGGAACTTCGGCACCGTGCTGAACAGGTCATTCGGGGATGTGGAGGAGACCGGGATCATGATCACCGTCAACGACCTTTACAAAGCCAAGGTGGAACGCCATGTGGCCAATTACATTCCAAAACAGCTGCAGAAAATCAGGAGCATTCGAAGAAGAGACTTGAAGATCAGGAGGTTATTCAGGAGATTCAATTTCAATAGGCATTGAATCCCGCCTGATAGGGACGGGTGTTGATGCCGTGGATATAATTCAGGAAAGCCCGGGTGACCACCTTGTTCCCGCCCGGTGTGGGATAATCTCCCGTAAAGTACCAGTCGCCCGTATGACCGGGGATCGCACGGTGCAGGTTCTCAACGGTCTGGTATACGACCTTTACCTCTGACCGGATATTCCTGTCTGTGATCATTTCAGCGATCTTATCACTGATCTGCTTGGGGGTAAAGGGTTTATAGATATCCTTCACATAATTGACCTGCTCCTCGCTGGGAAGGTCCTTCTGCATGCTGCACTTCTTGTATACCTCGTTGATCACATGCTCCATCTCATGCTCCCTGATGAGCCGAATGGCCGCCTGGAATGCAATGAAATCTCCCAGCTTTGCCATGTCGATCCCGTAACAGTCGGGGAACCGGATCTGGGGGGAGGAGGATACCACCACGAT
>JAXGMU010000046.1:0-27656 GCA_040768485.1 Bacteroidales bacterium | reverse complement strand
CAACACTGCACTGTATCACGCCTTGAGATCGGGACTGCCGGTGCAGGCCCTCTTCATCTTCGATTGGAACATCCTGGATGAACTTCCGCAGGACGATGCCAGGGTGGGTTTCATCTACCGGAACCTGCAGTCCATCCACCAAAGGCTGAGGAAAGCCGGAAGCTCGCTGCTGGTTCGTCACGGGGACCCCCTGGCGATCTGGAAAAAACTTACCGCCGAACTTGTCATCGGGTCCGTGTTTGTCAACCGGGACTATGAACCTTACGCTCTGGAAAGAGACAAACAGGTGGAACTGTTGCTCCGGCAGAGGAACATCCGGTTCTTCTCCTTCAAAGACCAGGTCATTTTTGAAAAAGATGAGATCCTGAAGAACGACGGGACTCCCTATACTGTCTTTACACCATACAAAAACAGGTGGCTGCAGGAGTTTGGGGCAGCGCCCCCCCGTGTCCGGGAAGATCCCGACGTAAGGGCTTTTCTTAAATCCGGACACACCATTCCGGAACTTTCAGAACTCGGCTTCAGGGAGTCCCGCATAGAGGTGAAGGAATATGACCTCTCGGTCATAGACCGTTACGAGGAAACCAGGGATTTTCCGGCAGCGGATGCAACAAGCTATCTCAGTCCCCATCTCAGGTTCGGGACGGTCGGTATCCGCCGGGTCATTTCCCGGCTGGACGATACACACGGAGTATTTCTCAGCGAGCTGATCTGGAGGGAATTTTTCATGCAGATCCTGTTTCATTTTCCACATGTGGTCAGCCATAATTTCAGGGCCAGGTACAACGGGATCGCCTGGAGGAACCGCGAGGATGAGTTTGAGCGGTGGTGCCGGGGCACTACCGGCTACCCGATGGTGGATGCCGGCATGCGCCAGCTTGAGCAGAGCGGTTATATGCATAACCGGGTCAGGATGGTGACCGCCGGTTTTCTATGCAAGCACCTGCTGATCGACTGGAGGTGGGGTGAATCCTATTTCGCCCGGAAGCTCCTGGACTACGAACTTTCATCAAACAACGGCAACTGGCAGTGGGCGGCCGGGACCGGATGCGATGCGGCTCCCTATTTCAGAGTTTTCAATCCGGAAGAACAGATGAGGAAATTCGATCCTCAAATGGAATATGTGAAAAAATGGCTCCCGGAGCATGGCACCTCCGATGCTCCGGCACCCATGGTCGACCATCGGGAGGCCAGGTCCAGGGCCCTTGAAACCTACAGAAAAGCCCTTAAGGATCCGATTGTTTTTTAGTTTTATATTTTGCACTCCGATGATAAAAACATATATTTACAAATATTAAAAAACAAACAATCACCGCATCTATTATATAATTCTTTCATCATCTGCATCTTAGATTATATTCAGCTCATATTTTGCAGTCATCGGAAATTTGTTTTCCGGCTGCGTTTTTATCTGTTAAATTTAAAATTTATTAATGGAAACACTTAAACTTCCCGATTCGGAGCTCTCCGAGATGAAACAGTTTTATGCCGAAGAGTATGAAAGAACCGAGCGAAAACTTCAGCACATCAAGAACATGTTGGCCAGGATGGGGGTCACAGAAAAAGATCTCCGGGAGGGAATCACCCAGTTGCTAGCTGACAGGCCGGGGAAAGCAACAGCCGGCCATGCTTCGACTGCAGGCAAAAAGGCTGCCGGAACAACCACCAGAAGAAAACCGAAGAAGGCCAGGAAATCAAAATGGGAATTATTGATCCTGAAACGACTCCGCCAGCTGGACAGACCGGTGACCTACGATGAGCTTACCGATGAAATCATGACATTCTCCAAATTACCGGAGAACAAAAGAAAGAGCACCAAACAGGCGGTGGTGAATGTCATTTTCCGGCTCAGGAGCCGGGATCAGAAACTCGATACTTTCTCCATCGGTACCCGGGAAAAGTACATTGCCCTGAAAGGCTGGTTTGAAAATCCGGGTGAAATCAAGAAAGAGTACGCAGCAAAAATCGAAAGGCCGGAAACCCCCGGGAAAAAAAGAGCTGCCAGGTCCGGCACCCGCAAAAAGAAAGCATAAAGATCAAAATAAGGCCCACTTCAGACAATGCAAAAGTGGGCCGGGAGGAAAACCTAATCCGGATTGCCGGATCAGCCTTTATAAAAAGATGATCCTGCATGTGTGGAATCATCTTTCCCCGAAGATGATCCCGGCTCACCAAAGGTTGCGTATCCCTTCTTTTAAGTCTGTCCGATTTTAGCTATTTTTGCAGCGCATCATTCGAAGCGGCAGTAATGTTTGAGAATTTATCAGAAAGACTGGAGCACTCGTTCAGGATGCTCAGGGGCCAGGGGCGGATCACCGAGATCAATGTGGCCGAGACACTCAAAGAGGTCAGGCGTGCCCTCCTGGATGCAGACGTGAATTTTAAGATTGCCAAGCAATTTACCGATGAGGTGAAGGATGAAGCGCTTGGCCAGAAGATCCTCACAGCGGTCAAGCCGGGTGAAATGATGGTGAAGATCGTGCACGACCGCCTGGCTTCCCTCATGGGTGGCGAACACGTGGAGATGAACCTGAAAGGGAATCCCACCGTGGTGCTGATCGCCGGACTGCAGGGTTCCGGGAAAACCACATTTGCGGGAAAGCTGGCTTCCTTCCTGAAAAAGAAGAAAGGCAAAAATCCATTGCTGGTGGCAGGTGACGTGTACAGGCCTGCCGCTATCGAACAGCTGAAAGTCATCGGAGAACAGGTGCAGGTTCCCGTGTACACGGAAGAAGGGAACATGCATCCGGTGAAGATTGCGAAAGCGGCGGTCAGGGAGGCCCGTATGAAAGGATTCAACACGGTGGTCATCGATACGGCAGGCCGACTGGCCATTGATGAAGAGATGATGAAGGAAATCGCCGCCATCAAGGAGGCGGTTACCCCACATGAGATCCTGTTTGTGGTGGATTCCATGACCGGTCAGGATGCGGTGAACACCGCCAGGGAATTTAACGAAAGGCTCGATTACGACGGGGTGGTCCTTACGAAGCTCGACGGGGATACCCGTGGAGGTGCGGCCCTTTCGATCCGGAGTGTGGTCAACAAGCCCATTAAATTTGTGGGGACCGGTGAGAAACTGGATGCGATGGATGTTTTTCATCCCAAACGCATGGCCGACCGGATCCTGGGCATGGGTGACATCGTTTCGCTGGTGGAAAAGGCACAGGAGCAGTATGACCAGGAGGAGGCCAGGAAACTGCAGAAAAAAATCGCCAGGAACGAGTTTGATTTCAACGATTTTATGTCCCAGATCCAGCAGATCAAGAAAATGGGCAACGTCAAGGACCTCGCTGCCATGATCCCGGGGGCCGGCAAAGCCCTGAAGGACCTGGACATGGATGATGATGCCTTCAGGGGGATCGAAGCGATCATCAACTCCATGACACCCGACGAACGGGCCGATCCCGCCCTGCTGAACGGCAGCAGGAGAAAAAGGATTGCAGATGGAAGCGGCACTTCCGTGCCGGAAGTGAACAGGCTCGTCAAACAATTCGGCGAGACCCGCAAAATGATGAAAATGATGACCTCCGGAAAAGGGAAAGCCATGGCCAGGGCAATGGGCCAGCGGATGCAGGGGAGGTAACAAAATTTTTCTGTTATGCAGATCATTGACGGCAAAGAGACTGCCAGGAAGATCAAAGAAGAGATCAGGGCAGAAGTGGAATCGATTGTTTCAACCGGACAGCGCAGGCCCCACCTGGCTGCGGTCCTGGTGGGCCACGACGGGGGAAGCGAGACCTATGTGGCCTATAAGATCAGGGATTGCGGGGAGGTGGGATTCCGCTCCTCCCTCATCCGGTTCGAGGATGATGTTGCGGAAGATACACTTTTTGAGAAGATCGATGAACTGAACCGGGACCAGGAACTGGATGGATTTATCGTGCAGCTTCCACTGCCGGATCACATCAATGAACAGACGGTCATTGAAAGCATCGACCCATCGAAGGATGTGGACGGATTTCATCCGGTGAATGTGGGACGGACCGTGATCGGCCTTCCTTCATTCGTCTCAGCCACTCCATTCGGAATTGTGGAGTTGATCAAAAGGTACCGGATCGAAACGGCAGGAAAACACTGCGTCATTGTCGGCAGAAGCAACATCGTGGGCAGACCGCTGAGCATCCTGATGTCGCAGAAATCCGTCAATGCAACGGTCACGGTGGCCCACAGCCGGACACAGGATCTGGAGGAGCTCTGCGCCACCGCCGATATTCTCGTGGCCGCACTTGGTTCTCCCGGCTTTGTGAAGGCCCACATGGTCAAAGAAGGGGCCGTGGTCATTGATGTGGGCACCACGAGGGTCCCCTCTTCAGAAACAAAGTCCGGATTCAGGCTCATGGGGGATGTTCTTTTCGACGAAGTCGCCCCAAAATGCTCCTTTATCACGCCCGTTCCGGGAGGAGTGGGACCGATGACACGGGTGGCCCTCCTGAGTAATACCCTGAGAGCAGCCAGGAAAAATATCCGGCACTGACATTCCGTTACACAGTCATGAGAATCACGATTATTTGCATGGTGGCACTGGTGGCCGCCCTGAAGACATTCGGGCAGACCCGGCCCGGGGATCCATATCCCCCGGATAAGGCCAGGGAGTTCGTGAAGGAATTCACTGAAAATAATGATGCCTGGCGACAAGGAAAACCCCTTCTGAGAAGCGACCTGGAACGTCTGGTCCATCATGCTGTGGAACCATATGACAGTGTGGAACAACGCATTGCGGGATTTGATTTCGGTTCTGTTGAAGTATCGCTCAGGGATTTCCTGGTCAGGGACTCGGTGGGACTGCGGTGGTTTAACGATTCCACTTTCATCATCGACTCGGTGGGATGGAATACCGATCTGTTCCTGAAAAAAAGCGTTGAACCAGCCCGTCCGGTTGATTTCTCGGGTCTGCTCTTTGGCGACACCGTATCCGACCCCGTACACCTCCCCGATTCCATCCTCACACAGTACGGACTGATGGATTCGGTGCATGTCCTCCGCATTGACACCGCCGCGCTTTCGGCTCTGGAGATCCCCCTGTACCGTTTCTCTGCGAACCGGGTCATCCCGGGGCTGGACGATGATGATCACAGGAGATCGGCGCATGTGAGCGGTGACCGGAAATCCATCATCTTCACCGATACCATCTCGCTCTGGGTGGCCGATCCATCCTCCCCTTTTCGATTTGTTGGGGAAGAAGGACAGCTCGACTCTCTTCAACTTGCCGTGGAATCACTGTTTCATTTCACGGAGCAAAGGGACTCCACCAAGCTGATCATTTCCGATATGTTCGGGGACAGAACCCATTTCTGGCTCACATCGGGAAAAGAGGATTTTTACCGCTTCTGGGTGAAGAACGACAAGAATGACTCCATTACGCTCTGGATAGGGAATCCGGGGAGTAACGAGATCAGCCTGCTGCTGGAAGATGCCATTGATGTGAACCGCCTGACCTTCGACCAGCCGGAATATATCCCGGTGAAGATCAGGGAACCGGACAGGTCTCTGGAAAAGATGGAAGTCCTGAAGCCGGATCCCATCTCCTGGGAATATGAGGTGGCCAGTGCATTCGCATTCAACCAGACCTATCTGTCGAACTGGTCCAAGGGCGGCGAAAATTCCCTTTCAAGCATGCTCGATATCACCGGGACGGCCACGCATACAAACCGCGATGCAAAAACACAATGGATCAATGAAGCCAGACTGAAGTACGGGACGGTCATTACCCAGGAACACGGACTGCGAAAAAATACGGACCAGATGGAACTCAGCTCCCAGCTGAATAAGAACATACGGGGGAAATTCGATGTGAGCGCCGTTTTTTATATGAAAAACCAGATCGCCAGGGGATACAATTATCCGAACGATTCTGTTGTGGTGTCGAAATTCCTGAATCCGGCCTCCCTCACCGTGGGTCTCGGCGTGGATTACAAACCATTCAAGCATACATCCATCAACCTGGCCCCGCTCTCCTACAAGAACACGTTCGTGCTGGATACGGGACAGATCGACCAGACCAAACACGGGATCCCCGAAGGGAAAAGGGCGAAGCAGGAGATGGGAACCCAGCTCCTGGTAAAAAACAGGATCAGTCCCATCGAAGACATGACCATCTCCAATTCGGTCAGGCTCTTTTCAAATTACCTGAATAAACCGCAGAACATTGATGTGGAATGGGAAATGATACTGGATCAGAAGATCAGCTGGTTTTTCACGGTCAGGCTCAACCTGCACCTGATCTATGATGATGATGTCCGCTTCCCGGTCTATGATGAGAACGATCAGCCCGTTCTCCTTCCGGACGGAAGCGAGAAAAAGTCACCGAAAGCACAGTTCAAGGAGTTTGTGGGTTTGTCCCTGCTCTTCAAATTCTGATCACTCCAGGAGCCGTTCCATGGATTTCTGCTTCCCGGTCATCTGGAGGTGAAGATACAGCTGGTATAGCTTTTCAATGGTGGGCCTGTGTCCTGGATCCATTTCATGTGCCTTTTCCAGCCATTCCACCGCCCTGGCGAACTGTTCCCGCGCCCGCTCCCTCTCTGACTGGTATCTGGCGTTATTCCTGATATGCCGGGCCTCTTCGTTGATGGCCACACCGATGTTATAATGACACAATCCCAGGTGGTAATAGATCATCGGATTGGAGGGATCCCTGCCGGTTGCTTCCGTAAGTAGCCGGATGGCTTCCCCGTATTCCTCCATTTTCTGATAAACCAGGCCGGATGTCCACGGAAAGATCACATTCTCAGGTTTTCTGACCATCGCGGTATCCAGCAAACGGACGGCCTCCTCCATTTCTTGACGCTCCACCAGGAAGTCCACCCGCTCAAGCACGATGTCCTGGTCGTATTCGTAACGGACTACCCCTTCGGAAAGCACCTCACCCGCCATCAGAGAATCCCCTTTATCAAGGTAGATTCGAAACAGGAGCAGGGCGGTACCGGGAGCGTAACCATCTTCATTGAGTCCCGTCAGATAGCTGATCGCCTTTTCCCAGTTCCTGTCCTCGTAAGCTGCAAGTGCAGCATTATAGACCAGGCTGGTATCGGTTTCAGCTGAGATCAGGGGACTTTTGCTGACCAGCAGGGCATGTTCAAATGCATCCAGGGCTTTCCCGTATTCTTTTTTCCGGTACAGTCTTTCCCCCAGTTTCTGGAAATCATTGGCAAGCTGGTAATACTGGTTGGCAATGGAAGACCGGAGCCGGTTCCTGTTGTCCAGGTCAAGCGCTTTTTCATATGCGTCATAAGCCACAAAAAGCTGGTCCGGATAAAGCCCGGTCTTCTCCTTATTGTCCTTTTCGAATCCTGCTTCAAAAGCCTTCTGACAGAGCAATCCCTTCGCATAATAGGTTCTGTGCCACCTGGAAGTCTTTTCATGCCACACGGCCTGTTCGATGGCATCCCTGGCATCAACATATTTTTCCGCCTCAATCAGCTGAAACACGGAAATCACCCTGCTTTTCTGCGGGAACGCCCCCGCAGAGAACACTGCCAGGAAAATTGAAAGGAATAAAACTCTGGTCATACCTTTTACCTTACATTCTTTCAGGGACCTCTATTCCCAGCAATCCCATCCCCGATTCAACAACCTGGCCCACCACCTTGACCAGCAATAGCCTTTTGGAGACCTGGTCCGGCGTATCGGCTCCCAGGATGCTGAAATCATGATAGAATTGATTGAACTCTTTGGACAGGTCATACAGGAAATTGGCGATCAGGGAGGGATTGAGCGCCTCTGCTGCTTCGTTGATGATTTCGGGGTAGTCATGGATCATCCTGACCAACTGAATCTCTTTCTCGTTCAGTTCCCCTCGCCCCACCTTCATGGCAATGCCGTTGCCCTTTCTCAGCACACTCTGGATGCGGGCATAGGTGTACTGGATGAACGGACCCGTGTTTCCGTTGAAATCGATGGACTCCACAGGATTGAAGGTCATGTTCTTTTTCGGATCGACCTTCAGTATGAAATATTTCAGTGCTCCCATTCCCACCTGCCTGCAAATCCTGTCCCGTTCCTCAGGGCTGTAGCCTTCCAGTTTGCCAAGTTCTTCCGACATCGCCCGCGCGGTTGTTTCCATTTCATCCATCAGGTCATCCGCATCCACCACGGTGCCCTCCCTGGACTTCATTTTGCCTTCCGGCAGCTCCACCATGCCGTAGGACAGGTGGTACAGCCGGTCAGCCCATTCAAATCCCAGTTTCTTCAGCACGAGGGTAAGGACCTTGAAATGATAGTCCTGCTCATTTCCCACAACGTAGATGTGCAGGTCAAATCCGTATTCCCCGAACCTCTGGTGGGCAGTTCCCACGTCCTGAGTCATATAGACGGATGTCCCGTCCGACCGGAGCAGCAGTTTACGATCCAGACCCTCTGCGGTCAGATCCGCCCACACGGAACCATCCGGCTCCCTGTAAAGGATGCCGTCGGCAAGTCCCTTCAGTACGATCTCCTTTCCGAACCTGAAGGTTTCGGACTCATAGTAGATGGTGTCGAACGTGATACCCAGCCGCCTGTAGGTCTCTTCAAATCCCTTGTATACCCAGCTGTTCATGGTTTCCCACAGGGTCCTGACCTCCGGGTCTTCATCCTCCCATTTCCTGAGCATCTCCCTTGCCTCTTCCAGGATGGGGGCTCCTGCTTCAGCTTCTTTTCTGGATGCTCCCCTTTCCACGAGTGATTCCACCTCCCGCCTGTAGGCCTGGTCATACATCACATAGTATTTCCCCACCAGGTGGTCGCCTTTCATTCCTGAGGAAGCCGGAGTTTCACCCCTGCCCCATTTCTGCCAGGCCAGCATGGATTTACAGATATGGATCCCTCGGTCGTTGACCAGGTTCACTTTCCTGACCTGCCTGCCGGCTGCTTCCATGATCCTCGCAAGGGAGGAGCCAAGCAGGTTGTTTCGGATATGACCCAGGTGCAGGGGTTTGTTCGTATTGGGTGAGGAAAATTCAATCATCACGCGGGCGGATCCCTGTGAAGCATCCAGATAGCCGAAGCGGGGCGAACGCATGTCCCCGTCCAGCTGCTGTTTCCAGTAGGTCATGGATACGGTGAGGTTCAGGAAGCCCTTGATCACCTCAAAGCTTTCGAGCATCTCTGAATGCTCCACCATGTGCATACCCATCTGGTTGCCCGTTTGTTCAGGCGGTCGCTTGGAGATCCCAAGCAACGGGAAAACGACCACCGTAAAATCGCCGGTGAACTCCCTGCGGGTTTTCTGGATCTGAATCCTGTCCACAGGGGGGATCACTCCCCAGAGATCCCGGACTGCTTCCGCAGCAAGTGTTTGTATGATCTGACCGATTCGTTGCATATGCAATGGACATTGAGGTGCAAAGATAAAAAAAGATCCCCCGACTGGCGCCGGGGGATCTTAAAACTAAACTAACCCTAAAACTAAATCTATGAAAAGAAATGTAGAGAAAAGAACGAAATTATCTATCTGATAATCAAAAAACTTTCTTTAACTAATTAACGCTGAAATCTTTCGATTTGTTGCGCGGACCATCAAAAAAAAGTACTAAAAAATGTTAATATTATTTCATTTATCTTTAACATTTAGACCGGAGTAACCAGCAAAGGTTTAATATGCCTCAAAAATATCTTCATATTATTTCTTTCAACGTGCCCTATCCCCCCGATTACGGTGGCGTGATCGATGTGTTCTATAAAATCCGGGCCCTGAAAGAGGCTGGAATCCAGGTGATCCTCCATTGTTACACATATGGCCGAAAGCCTGCCAAAGAACTCGAAGAGGTCTGCCTGAGGGTCCATTATTACCCGCGAAGGTCCGGGTTGAGATATTTTCTCGGGCAAACACCCTACATCGTCTCCACAAGAACATCAAAATCCATGCCAGGGAACCTCCTCCGGGATTCTTTTCCGGTCCTTTTTGAAGGATTGCATTCCACCTCCCTGCTGAACATCTGCGCCGGAGCCGGTAAAAAGGTGATTGTCCGGACCCACAATATAGAGCACCAATACTACCGGTTGCTTTCGCGGAGTGAGACGAATCCTTTCAGAAAAATCTTCCTCAGGAGCGAATCGGGCAAGCTGCTCCGTTATGAAAGCGTCCTGGACCGCGCGGATCATCTGTTGTGCATCGCCAGGCATGAGACTGCATATTTTAACGGGAAATATCATGATGCGCTTTTCATTCCTCCGTTTCACAGGTTCAATGAAGTGACCTCCCTTTCCGGCAGCGGCGATTATGTTCTATTTCACGGCAATCTGAGCGTGCCTGAAAACTCGGCAATATTCTCACGTCTGACTGAAAAGGTTCTGTCCCGCACCCGGATCCCGGTGATCGTGGCAGGTAAAGATCCCCCGGAAAGACTCAGGCGACTGGCCGGGAAATATCCCAACATCACCATGATCGCCGGTCCTTCCGAAGAACGGATGGACGACCTCCTGCAGAACGCCCACATCAACCTCCTCTTCACCTCCCAGTCTACCGGAATGAAGCTGAAACTGCTGCATGCCCTGCATGCGGGAAGGCATTGCCTTGTCAATCCCCCGATGGTGGAAGGGACTGGACTGGATCAGTTGTGCCACCTGGTTGACGGGGACCGGAATACCATGGAGAGGCTGAATGAGCTGATGGATATCCCTTTCACGGAAACCGAGATCCGGACCCGGATGAAGGTCCTGGCAAATTACTCCAACAGGACCGGCGCAGAAAAAATAGCCAGGCTCCTCAGCTGACTTCCTCTTCGTTCCTTCGCTCGTGTCGCTCCGGACGGTCGAGGATGGAAAAGATCAGCACGATCACAGCCGCTGCGGCGAGGATGACCATGAGTGATTTGAACATGCGGATGATCAGGTCCTCAATATCGATGATCTCCCATATGCCCAGGATCGCCACCGCGGAGAAAAGCAGTACGATCACGGCAAGGGTATAGGCAATGATTCTTTTAACTTTCATCTGTGCAGGTTTTTTAGCCGGGTTAAATTACTGAATTATTTGGCCTGAATCAAGTACCGTGCCAACGAGTAGATATCCGGAAAGGTTTCCTCCTCCTGCTCCGCCACCAGCCTCCAGCGATGGTTCCCTTCCCTGCCCGATACCAGGATGGAGGTCCCTGCGGGATCTTCCGAAATCCTGAAACCCATGCGTTCAAGGGCGATCCGGGTCCAGTGCATTGCATCGCTGCTTTCCCCTTCCAGTCCCACGGTGCCCCGGTTTGCCAGTTGGGGGATAAACCTGCGTCCGGAGGGATCAAAAGTGATCGCGGAATCTTCAAACAGCTCCTCAAAGACATGCCTGATGCCCAGATCTTCGGGAGCACCTTCCAGGATCTCGTTCCGGTGAATGACCCAGAACTTATCCGCCCAGAGCCAGGCTGATTCCAGGTCGTGGGTGGAATAGACCACCGATCTGCCGCTGTCCCTGTACCGCCCCAGGATCCGGATCAGCTCATATTTGTTCGGGATATCCAGAAAGGCGGTGGGCTCATCCAGCACCATCAGGGATGTGTCCTGTGCCATGGCCCGGGCGATCATCACTTTATGACGTTCTCCGTCGCTGAGCTCATCCACCTTCCGGTCTGAGAACCCTTCCATACCCATTTCTTTCAGCGATCTCATGACAATTTCCCGGTCAGCCTGTCCCTGCCGGCCCGTCCATCCTGTATGCGGCATCCTTCCCAGTGCGACCAGTTCCCTCACAGACATGGAGGGCATGGGGGGAACACGGGAGGATACATAGCTCACCATGCGTGCCCGTTTCCTGACATCCAGGGCATCCGGGGACATACCAAACAGCAGGCACGTTCCCTCCTGTACCGGAAGAAATCCCAGGAGAGATTTGAGCAGTGTGCTCTTCCCCGATCCGTTCCTGCCTGCAAGTGCAACCATTTCACCGGGCATGACCGACAGGTTGATGTCCCGCAGCAGCACCCTGTCCGTTGCATACCCGATGGCCATGTTCGTCAGGCTGATGATCTTTTCTCCGGATAGCGTTCCCATCAGAAAGAGGTTGATTTCCGGTTCAGGATCACCAGCCAGATGACAACCGGGATCCCCACAAGGGAGGTGACCGCATTGATGGGCAGCATCCTGTCAGACCCGGGCATTTGTGAGACAATGTCGCTGAACAGCATGATCACCATCCCGGCGATCATGGTCGCCGGCATCAGGATCCGGTGGTCGGTCCGGTTCAGCAAGGTCCGCGTGATGTGCGGGACCGCAATGCCGATGAAGCCGATCGGACCGCAGAAGGCCGTGACGGTTCCCGCCAGGATGCTGGTGGTCGCAAAGATGATGATCCTGGATCTGCGTAAACGGATCCCCATGCTCAGCGCATACTCCTCTCCGAGCATCATGCCGTTGAGCGTCTTGGGGTACAGGAGCGTGACCGCAAGGACGGGGACCACGGTGCCGGACATGAGGAGCAGCCTTCCGCCTGTCACATTCCCAAGGCTTCCCATGCTCCAGATGACAAAAGATTTCAGTGAGGAGGCATCACTGAAATACTGCATGATGCTGATGACCGCATTCAGACCGCTGGAAAACATGATTCCCAGGATCAGGATCGTCATCACATCCCTGATCCGGAATGAGACGAAGAGCAGCAGGACCATCACCAGTCCCGCCCCCACCCATGAGGAGAGCGCCAGTCCCCATCCCGCCACCATGCCCGCTGTTCCCGCACTCAGCACCACCACCGCAGCACCGAAACTTGCCCCGGAGCTGATTCCCAGCACATAGGGCCCAGCCAGTGGATTCCTGAAAAGGGTTTGCATCTGGAGCCCGCAGACGGGTAGCGCAGCCCCGGCAAGCAGCGCGACCGCCAGCCGGGGGAGCCTGAAACTCTTCAGAATGATGAGTTGCTCAGGGGAAAGAGACCGTTTATGGGAGAGATGGGCCAGCATCTCGGAAAAGGTGATCCTGACACTTCCCAGTCTGATATCCAGCAGTGAAAGGAGAACCAGAAGCAGGGCCAGCAGCGCGAAGATCAGCAGGCTTCTGGAATCAGGCTTCACAACTTACTTTTTAAGTTCTTCCACCACATCCGCAATCTTCAGCAGGTCCAGCTGGACCTGTTTGTAATGGGCCTTGAGGGATTCGGCCCCTGCATCTGTCTCCGGGTGGTTTGTTCTGAGGATCAAATCATTCCTTAAGAATACGATCTTTTTGATTACCTCATCGAATTTATCCTCGGACAGGTCTTCATGGTGGTGCCTGTAAGCAAAACACTCCCTTAAAAGTTCAAATGCAATTTTGTTGATGTCCTTTTTCAGAAGTCGTATGCTGGCCATTGATCGCTGGGTTAGTTTTCTCAAATGTAACGATTATTTTAATTTTTTATAATAGATGAGCCGGTGATCTTCCATCAGGGCGGGATGAAAAATAGAGATCAGGTCAGCCAGTACAAGGTCCGGGCGGACAATGCCCGATTCCCAGTAGTCGTTTCCCCCCGAAGGTCCCATCCGGGCATTGTTGTTGAACACCATCCCATTGGCGACCACATCCAGTTTTGAAAAGCGCCCGTCAAAACTGACAAGGTCCTCCATCCGCTCCACTTCACCCGGATTGATCCACACATCTGCCCTGACCGCCCTGGAAAACACCGACTCCATGTCCATGGGAATGGCCTGGGAGGTCTTCGTATCATCCCATAAAAACCTCCCCCCCGCATCTTCAATCAGTTTTGCGGTGAAGCTGTTCCCCCCTGCCATGTACCAGGTGTCTTTCCATGGCAATCCCGTGAGCACGGCAGGTTTTTCCTCCAGATCTGCCGTGAGCCGTGTCAGTGCCCGGTAAGAAGAATCAATCCCCCGGAACAGCCGCAAGGCATCCTGCTCTTTCTGAAAAAAGAGCGCGAAAAACCTGATCCACTCGGCCCTCCCCAGGGGATGGCGCTCGAGGTAATCACCGCAGAACACCACCGGAATGCCCATCCCTGTGAGCTGATCGGAGATCTCCCTGATCCGCTCCTCCACTCCGAAAAGAAACATGACATCGGGCCTCAGGGAGATGACCTTCTCATAATCCAGGGCCCGGTCATTGCCCACATTGACCACCTCCCCTCTGCGGATCCGCTGATTTATTTCCGGATCATAAATCAGTTCAGAACCGGAAACGCCCCTGATCTTCACAGATTCACCCAGCGCCTGGATGAGGGCCACATGGGTGGTGGAGAATGTGATCACACGGTTGACAGGGACGGTTATGAATGGAAGGTTTCGCAATGAATCCGGCAACCGGGCGGGATCTTCTCCCAGGAGATAGGAAAAGGTGACGTGGCTGCTGTTCTGCCACGGATCGAATACCTGGACCAGGTCATAACCGGAATGCCGTTCCACCTCAAAACCGGAGGCATAGCGGGTGTATGATGCCCCTTCCCGGATAGAGATGGTTCCCCTGTTTCCTTCTCCGGGGGAACATCCCACCGAAAGCAGGAGCAACATCATGACCGCCAGCATGTACAGATGGCGAACGAGGCAGGTAACTGGCAGATATCGTGCGCTGGCAGGGAGTATCATCTGGCCACCACGAATTTCTGAAACACCCTGGATCCGGCTGATCCGAACCCGATCACATAGAAGCCGGGGTTGAGCGACCGGACATCCAGCTGCATCTGTCCACCCGGTTCCAGGCTTCCCGATAAATGGATCCGTCCCGTAAGGTCACTGACGACAAATCCGGTCCGCTCCTGTTTGTTGTTCAGGGGAACGATGAAGAGGATGTCCCGGACGGGATTTGGGTACATGTTGTACCATGTATCTTCCCCGACCAGGCTGGTATCCGTACCGGCAGGATGGTACCCGCCGATGGAGGTGATCCCTGTATTCAACGGATCGAGCCACCGCTTCAGGACAGGTCCGCTCTCCCCGTAATAATCCCATGCCACATTCAGCCTGGTATAGTAATCGTTCCGGTTCAGGGCTTTGTTGTAGATCACCCTGTCTGTTTGCGGATCATAACCGATGGAGTCCCCGCAGGAGGCATACCCGCCCGTGAGGATGCCGATCATCCGCTTTTGGGAATTGAACAGCGGTGCCCCGGAAGAACCCCCTTCGGTGCTTCCCTCGTCCCACTGCCTGATCCACCAGTATGAGAAGTAGTAATAATCCCGCAGGTCTCCCTGGGGAATATCCCCCGCCTCTTCCACCACCGAGACGGCCTGGTAATCCTTCGAGATCTTTTTCACGTCCCCCTCCGGATGGTGGATCGTAACGGTCGGGGAAGGCTGGACATTGCTCAGGTCCCAGCCCGCATAGAAGACGTCAAAGGAATCAGGCGGGGAGACGGAAAGCCTGACCAGGCTGAAATCGATGCTGTCCCCCACCGCCACTGTATCGCAACCGGAGATGGACATTTCAACGGATCCGTCCCCTGCGAAACAACCGGGGCTCTCATAATTGAACACGAAAACGGACCGTTCCGCATAGTAGGTCCGGTTGATGCAATGTTCCGAGGTGAGTAGGTAGGGGGTGCCGTCGTACCCGGTGTTGTTGATGAGCACTCCGGTGCAGTATTCCCGGGTGGTATAGATCCGAACGACGGACCGCTTGTGCAGCTGCCAGTCGGCTCCCTCCTCACAATTGATGTCGATCTCGCAGTCCTGCGACCTGCCAAACCGGATGTCTCTTTTCAGTCCGCAGGCTCCCGTTGGCAGGAATGCATGCGAAACAGATTCGATGCCCAGGATCCCGTAATCTTCTATCCCTACCGGTACCTGCATTTCCACGATCACCTCCTGTCCCGGGATATGTCCCACGGCAAGCACCCCGGAGGATTTGTTGTTGCCTGCCGTGAATGCGCCCCTGGTGTGCACCATGCCGGGATCGTACACGAACACCTTCACCCCATCGGCGAGGGCATAGCCATTGAAAACCAGTCCCAGGGAAACGGCTTCCGGGGAAACGATGTGGACCCTCCATACCCGGGTATCCCCGCATTCCTCCCAGCTTCCGTGAAAATCCGGAGAAAGACCCACCGGCCGCTCCAGTGCAAACCGCATCGTTTTGGCTCCTTCCCGCTCATTGTCCATCCGGCCCGCCTCCACCTCCATCGGATCTGGCGGGGGAAGCACATACATCACCTCGGCAGCTTTCAGCGAGCTTTCGAAACCGAAGGGCCTGCCGGGATGTTGCAGCTGTGCCTCCGCAGTCACCCTCCCGCAGAGAAGGGGAATCAGCAGAATCAGTAAGCGCAGATTTAACCTTGGTTGCATGCCTGTCCTGAGGGAAACGGATCCCGGGGATGAAGATACCACATTCGGCGGAAACAGGCGTGCATGTTCCGGCATAAAGTCCATATATTGTTTTCATGAAAAACTATATGTACGTTTGCTTAAAACAAGGCGCCGATGACCGCTGAGCACGCGAACCCCGAACAGGTGTCCCCGGAAGAAGCAAAGCAGAGGATTGAGAAGCTGCGGGAGCAATTGCACCGCCACAATTATGATTATTATGTGAGGTCGGAACCGACCATTTCCGATTTCGAATTCGACCAGCTCCTCAAAGAGCTGCAGCGGCTGGAGGAAACGTTCCCCGATTTTCAGGACGATAATTCCCCGACCCGCCGGGTGGGCAGCGACCTGAACCAGGAGTTTGAATCATTTCCCCACCGCCATCCCATGCTTTCCCTTGGAAACACATACAGCAAAGAGGAGCTGATGGATTTTGACCGCAGGGTCAGGAAGACGGCAGGTGAAGAGATCTCCTATTTCTGCGAACTGAAGTACGACGGGGTGGCGGTCAGCCTGACCTATGAAGCAGGACAGCTGGTCCGGGCACTGACCAGGGGGGACGGGACACGGGGCGACGATGTGACCAGGAATATCCGGACCATCAGGAGCATTCCCCTGAAGCTGCAGGGGACCGGGTATCCAGAATTGTTCGAGATAAGGGGCGAGGTGATTTTATCCACCCCTGTATTCGAGAGACTGAACCAGGAAAGGAGGGAAAACGGGGAGGCACTTTTCGCCAATCCCAGAAATGCGGCGGCGGGCACGCTGAAGATGCAGAATTCTTCCGCGGTGGCGCGGAGACCCCTGGATTGTTTCTTTTACCATGTTCCGGATGCGGGCGAGTGGTGCGACACACACCATGAAAGCCTTGAAACAGCAACCCGGTGGGGATTCAGGATCCCGCCCTATCACAGCACTGCCGGGAGCATGCAGGAAGTCTCCGGTTACATTGATCACTGGGAGCATGCCAGAAAGGATCTTCCGTTCGGGATCGACGGCGTGGTGATCAAGGTGGATTCGATCAGGCAACAGCAGAAACTGGGATTCACGGCCAAAACTCCGCGCTGGGCCATATCTTACAAATACAAGGCTGAGCAGGCACTCACCCGGCTTGTGAGCATTGATTTCCAGGTGGGACGGACAGGGGCTGTAACCCCCGTGGCAAACCTGGAGCCGGTGCAGCTCGCGGGAACGACGGTGAAAAGGGCTTCCCTGCACAATGCCGATCAGATCAAGCTGCTGGATGTGAGAATCGGAGACCATGTGTACGTGGAAAAGGGTGGAGAGATCATTCCCAAGATCGTGGCGATCGCGAAGGAGAAAAGGGATCCTGCCAGCCGGCCGTTCCACTTCATTTCCCGCTGTCCCGAGTGCGGAACGCCCCTGGAGAAGAAGGAGGATGAAGCAGCTTACTACTGTCCCAACATCACCGGTTGTCCGCCGCAGATCAAAAACAGGCTGGAACATTTTATCAGCCGCAGGGCCATGGATATCAACGCGGCGGAGGCAACCATTGACCTGCTGTACAGGGAAGGAATGGTCCGTCTGCCGTCGGACTTGTACCATCTGGATTACGAATCGGTGGTGCAGATGGAACGCTTCGCAGAAAAGTCGGCAAAAAAACTGCTTCAGAGCATTCAGGACTCAAAGCATGTCCCCTTCCACCGTGTGCTCTATGCCCTGGGGATCCGTTACGTTGGTGAGACGGTTGCCCGCAAGCTGGCAGAAGCCTTCGGGAGCATGGAGGATCTGATGCAGGCCGGGAAAGAACGTTTGACCGAGGTGGATGAGATCGGTGAACGGATCGCCGAATCGGTGGTCTCATTCTTCAAGGATCCGCAAAACCGTGAAATGATCGGGGAATTGAAGGAGCAGGGTCTGCAGTTCAGGATGGAGAAGAAAGAGGAGGCCGCGGGGAATGCACTTGAAGGAAAGACTTTCGTGATCTCAGGGGTGTTCGAAAAGCACTCCAGGGAAGAGCTTAAATCCCTGATCGGGCAGCACGGGGGCCGAAGCACGGGATCGGTCAGCAAACAAACTGATTACATCCTGGCCGGAAGGAACATGGGACCTGGCAAACTTGAGAAGGCACGGAAACTTGGCATTTCCATCATTTCCGAGGAAGCGTTCCTGTCCATGATCGCCCGTTCCTAATCCTGGATGCTATCGTTTAAAATTGTATTTTTGTCCAGATCATGACAACACTCCCGGAGAAAATCGGCTGGTATCTCCTGAACAGGAAGAAGAAAGGAATTGAGCGGGTGGTCCACGTACACAATTTCGATACGGCAAAATCCGCTGTCATCCTGTTTCATACGGGCGATGTCAATTCCTTCCCGGTCATCAAGCAGTTCAGGAAATTTGTTGAAGACAAAGGGATCAGGTGCGCCGCCTTCGGTTATGTGCCCGAAAAGGAGATCCCGCAGGAGATGCTCTTCCGGAAGAATTATTCCTTCATCACCCGGAAGGACCTCAACTGGTACCGGAAACCCGGGGGCGAGGCTGTTGAATCCTTTTTCAGGGAGGATCCGGATATGCTGATCGATTTTACCTTTCAGGTAATCCTGGAACTGCAGTTTCTGGTCCGGTTATCCACCGCCAGGTTCAAAATCGGCTGCTACACCGATCAGCCGAACGACTATGACCTGATGATCAATCTGTCCGGGAAGGAATGTGAGATTGGATATTTCGCGGAACAGGTAAAGCACTACATTTCCATGTTGAATCCTTCAAAATAGCACGTCATGGTACCCCAGAAACATTTCAGAGGAACAGGTGTCGCAATGGTTACCCCCTTCAACCGGAAAGGTGAGGTGGATCTTCAGAAGCTTGCCGATCATGCCGACAGGCTCATCAGAAACGGCGTCAATTACCTGGTAGTCCTGGGAACAACCGCCGAAACCCCCACCCTTTCGGCCGGTGAAAAAAAGGAAGCGGTCCGGAGCGTGGTGGATGCAGGAGGGGGAAGGGTCCCGGTCATCGTGGGAGCGGGCGGCAACGACACCCGCGCGGTCGTGGAATCGGTCAGGTCCATGGATCTGAGCGGGGTGGACTGTTTGCTGAGTGTGGCACCCTATTATAATAAACCGACGCAGGAGGGAATGTACCAGCATTTTTCGGCCATCGCAGCTGTATCGCCCGTTCCCGTTGTGTTGTACAATGTTCCCGGCAGAACAGGATCGAACATCGCATCCGGAACGGTCCTCCAGCTCGCCCATGACTTTCCGGGAACGATCGTGGCTGTAAAGGAGGCATCGGGCGACCTGAACCAGGTCATGGAGATCATCCGGGACCGGCCGGAAGGTTTTCTGGTAATTTCGGGTGACGATGCCATCGCGCTTCCGATGATCGCCGCAGGCGGCCACGGGGTCATCAGCGTGATAGCCAATGCCTACCCCGACCTGTTCTCCACGATGATCGCCGCTGCCCTGGAGAGCTCATTTGACAAGGCCCGCGAGCTGCAATACAGGCTTTTCCCAATGATCAAGGCAATCTTCAGGGAGGGGAATCCTGCCGGGGTGAAAGCGGCCATGGAACTACGGGGATGGGTGGACAATGTGCTCAGGCTGCCCCTGATCCCCGTTTCAGATGCCCTCTACGCGGAGATCAGGTCGCTGGACCGCCGGCTCAGGGAGGATCGCTAGTTCATCCCGGGACGTCCGTGACAATTTTTATATTTCTTGCCGCTGCCGCACGGACACGGATCATTCCGCCCTACTTTCTTTTCCACCCTGACGGGTTGTTGTGCCCTTGAACGGCCATCCTTTCCGGGTCCCCCTCCCGACGGATCGTTGTACCTGGGCATGTCGTCCTTGTTTGCCTCGAATTTGCTCAGATCCATTCTTTTGGGAGCCTCGGCTTTCCTGACGCTTTCGGGATCACGGAGGGGAATGTGGGCCTTCATCAGCGTGGAGACCACATCCCGGTTGATCTTATCGATCATGGCCGTGAACAGTTCGAATGCCTCGAACTTGTAGATCAGCAGGGGATCTTTCTGTTCATAGGCCGCGTTCCTGACCGATTGCCTCAAATCGTCCAGCTCCCGCAAATGTTCCTGCCAGGACTGGTCAATGCTGACCAGGATGATGCTTTTCTCGTATGCGCGCACCAGCTCTTTCCCGTTCGATTTGACACACTTTTCAAGATTTGCCAGCACCTGGAAAATCCTGGTCCCGTCGGATACGGGCACCACGATGTTCTCATAGACCTGCCGCTGGTGCTCGTATACCTGGCTGATCACGGGCATGGCCTGTTCGGAAATGCTCTCCTGTTTCCGCCTGTAGGTTTCCAGCAGGATGCCGTAAATCTGCTCGATGAGATCGCCGGCGTCCTTCTTCTTGAATTCTTCCTCCGGAACGGGTGATTCAATGGAGAGAAAGCGGATCAGATCCAGTTTGAACCCGTCAAAATCTGCGCTCGTGTGATGGGCGTTCACGATGCTCTCGGTCACATCATACATCATATTGGCTATGTCCAGTCCGATGCGTTCCCCGAACAGCGCATGGCGCCTCCTTTTGTAGATCACCTCCCGCTGAGCGTTCATCACATCATCATACTCCAGGAGGTTTTTCCGGATCCCGAAGTTGTTCTCCTCCACCTTCTTCTGGGCACGTTCGATGGACCTGGTGATCATGGAATGCTGGATCACCTCCCCTTCCTTCAGTCCCAGCCTGTCCATCATTCCGGCGATCCGGTCAGATCCGAACAGCCGCATCAGATCATCTTCAAGTGAAACATAGAATTGTGAGGAACCGGGATCCCCCTGCCTGCCCGAACGCCCTCGCAGCTGCCGGTCCACCCGGCGCGATTCGTGCCGCTCGGTGCCGATGATGGCCAGTCCGCCCGCTTTCCTCACCTCCGGGGTCAGCTTGATGTCGGTTCCACGCCCGGCCATGTTCGTGGCAATGGTGACCGTTCCCGGCTTACCTGCCTGGGCTACCACCTCAGCCTCCCGCTGGTGCAGTTTGGCATTCAGCACATTATGATCGATCCTCCTGATCTTGAGCATTTTTGACAGAAGCTCCGAAACCTCCACCGTGGTGGTCCCCACCAGTGCCGGTCTCCCCTCTTTGTTCAGGCGCACCAGTTCATCGATGACTGCATTGTATTTCTCCCGCTTCGTCTTGTAAACAAGGTCCTCCCGGTCGGCCCGGATGACCGGCTTGTTTGTGGGGATCACCATCACATCCAGCTTGTAGATGTTCCAGAACTCACCGGCCTCGGTCTCCGCGGTGCCGGTCATCCCCGCCAGCTTGTGGTACATCCTGAAGTAATTCTGCAGGGTGATGGTGGCCCAGGTCTGTGTGGCCGCCTCCACCTTCACGTTTTCCTTCGCCTCGATGGCCTGGTGGAGCCCGTCGCTGTACCTGCGTCCCTCCATGATCCTCCCGGTCTGCTCATCCACGATCTTCACCTTGTTTTCAATGACCACATACTCCACCTCCTTCTCGAACATGGTGTAAGCTTTCAGGAGCTGGTTCACCGTGTGGATGCGCTCTGACTTGACCGCATAATCCTGGAGCAGTTTGTCCTTTTTCTCCAGCTTTTTCTTATCGGGCAGATCGGATTTCTCGATCTCCGCCACCTCGCTGCCGATATCCGGCATGATGAAGAAATTCGGATCATCCGTATCACCAGTGATCAGGTCAATGCCCTTTTCGGTCAGCTCCACCGAGTTGAGTTTCTCTTCGATGATGAAGTATAAATCGTCCGTCACCAGGTGCATATGCTTGGACTGTTCCTGCATATAGTGGTTCTCGGTTTTCAGCATCAGGGCCTTGTTCCCCTCCTCGCTGAGCAGCTTGATCAGCGGTTTATACTTGGGCAATCCCTTGTGTGCCTGCAGCAGTTTGAACCCGGCTTTTTCCGTGTCGCCTTCACCCAGCAGCCGGCGGGCATCCGTGAAAATGGTATTCACCAGCTGCCGCTGTGCATTGACGAGCTTTTCAACCTTCGGCCTGTATTCGGCGAACTCGTGGTGCTCGCCCTTGGGTACCGGACCTGAGATGATCAGGGGGGTCCTGGCATCGTCTATGAGCACGGAATCCACCTCGTCCACGATGGCATAATTGTGCCGCCGCTGGACCAGCTCGGCCGGACTGTGTGCCATGTTGTCGCGGAGGTAATCAAATCCGAATTCATTGTTGGTCCCGAAGGTCACGTCGCAGTTATAGGCCTTTCTCCTGGCTTCAGAGTTGGGCTGGTGCTTGTCTATGCAGTCCACCGTCAGCCCGTGAAATTCATAGATCGGACCCATCCATTCTGAGTCACGCTTGGCCAGGTAGTCATTCACCGTGACCACATGCACGCCTTTGCCGGTCAGGGCATTCAGAAAGACGGGAAGGGTGGCCACCACCGTCTTCCCTTCACCGGTCGCCATCTCGGCAATCTTTCCCTTGTGCAGGGCCACTCCGCCGATCAGCTGCACATCGTAATGGACCATATCCCAGGTGATCTCATTTCCCCCGGCCATCCACCGGTTCTTCCAGACTGCCTTTTCCCCTTTGATCTCAACGGATTCCCTCGAAGCAGCCAGGGTCCGGTCATATTCGAGGGCGGTCACTTCAATGATCTCATTTTCCTTGAAGCGCCTGGCAGTATCTTTGATGATGGCGAACGCTTCCGGAAGGATCTCATCCAGAACCTGTTCAAATTTTTCATCGATCTCCCCCTCCAGCCGGTCGATTTCATGGTAGATGGACTCCTTCTCCGTCACGTTCACCTCGGGATCTTCCGCCTTCTCCTTCAGTTCCTGAAGGGTGGCTTGCTCTGCTGCCACATGTTCCCGGACCCGTTTCCTGAGAACGGCTGACCGCTCGCGCAGCGCATCATTGCTCAGTCCGGTGACGGATTCGTATGCTTCCCTGATCTGTTGTACGAAAGGCATCACCTCCCGCATATCCCGGTCTGACTTGTTCCCTATAAACTTTGACAATATCTTGCCGACATCCATGATCTGCTCTGTTTTTAAGTTGGGCGTCACGCTTTCCAGCCCGACAAAGTTACTTTTTTTAATCGGTCTTACATATAATGGATGATCGCGGTTCCGAACTCGGAGCATTTCAGTGTGGTCGCATTTTCCATCAACCGGGCAAAATCGTAGGTCACCTTCATCTGTTTAATGGCACTTTCAAGCCCTTTGACGATCAGACCTGCCGCTTCATCCCAGCCCATGTACTGGAGCATCATTACCCCCGACAGGATCAGGGAGCCGGGATTCACCTTGTCCAGTCCCGCATATTTGGGAGCCGTCCCGTGGGTGGCCTCGAAAATGGCATGGCCGGTCTCATAATTGATGTTTGCACCCGGCGCAATGCCGATCCCCCCCACGATGGCCGCAAGCGAATCTGAAATATAATCCCCGTTCAGGTTCATGGTGGCGATCACCGAATACTCGGCCGGACGGGTCAGGATCTGCTGCAGGAACGCGTCAGCGATCATATCCTTCACCAGGATCTTGCCCTCTTTCAGTGCCAGTTCCTGTGCTTTATCGGCTTTCTCCTTTCCCTTTTCCTCTGCGATCCTGTCATACTGGTTCCAGGTGAAAACCAAATCGCTGAATTCCTGCTCCGCCAGTTCATACCCCCATTGCTTGAACTGACCCTCCGTATATTTCATAATGTTCCCCTTGTGCACAAGTGTGACTGACGGCAGTTTTTTACGAACCGCATACTGGATCGCAGCCCGCACCAGCCGGAAGGTTCCCTCCCTGGAGATGGGTTTGATCCCGATGGAGGAGGTTTCAGGGAACCGGATTGTTTTGACCCCCATTTCCCCGATCAGGAAATTCTTGATCTTCTCCCCTTCTTCGGTTCCGGTCATCCATTCGATGCCGGCATAAATATCCTCTGAATTCTCCCGGAAGATGACCATGTCGGTCCTGCTGGGGTCCTTCACCGGCGAAGGGACCCCGTTGTAATGCTTCACAGGCCGGAGGCATACATACAGATCGAGGATTTGCCTGAGGGCCACGTTCAGCGACCTGATCCCCCCTCCCACGGGCGTCGTTAAAGGGCCCTTGATGGCGATCAGGTGTTCGTAAAGGATGTCCAGCGTCTCTTCCGGGAGCCACTTGCCCGTCTGGTGATATGCTTTTTCTCCCGCAAAGACCTCCTTCCACATGATCTTCCGCTTGCCGCCGTAGGCCTTCTCCACCGCCGCATCGAACACCCGCACCGAGGCAGCCCAGATATCGGGACCGGTCCCGTCCCCTTCGATGAAAGGGATCACGGGGAAATCAGGAACATTCAGTTTTCCATGCTGGTTTATGATTTTCTCACCGTTCATTTTTTCATTGTTTTAATGGTCAAAATCAAGATTGAACCTGGACTTGAGGTGTCCGAGTTCAGGATTTTTCGTCATCAGGAAATCCAGTTTGTCCTGATCCGTATAAATCTTTTTTCCATTCTGAATATGGTCAGCCACCTCCGTGTAGATTTCGGGTTCCGGCAAACCCGCCTTATCCAAAAAAAACCTGACCAGACGTGGCTTGATGTGTTTGATGAAGTGGTCCTTCTGCGCCTCCGTATTCAGGCGAACCAGCACACTGCCGTCCGCCTTGATCAGCGGTTTGTTGGATTTCAGCGTGCTGTATATCCGGGGCCGGCTCTTCTCAATGGTGGCCGCATAGTCATCCCATGCCCTGAGGATCAGGTCCGGGTCGGGCCCGGGCGGACGTTCACAGGATCCGGGGGACGTTCTTCCGGCTGGTTCGTAGATCTCGTCCTCCGCCTTGGGTTCCGGTATTCCGGAAGTACCCTTCAGGCTTTCTTTGATGGAGATGGAAGGCTTCCGCACGGTCCGGCCGGAATGATTCTCAATCCCGGGCGATTCTCCGGATGCCCCGGCATCGGCAGCTGATGCGGGTTGCGGCGGTGACTGGGAGGCAACAGGTGACACAGCTGGTTGTGGTGCCGGGGATTCTTCGGATCCATCCGCACTGTCAGGCGTCACTTTTTTTTTTGAACCGGATCCCAGGTTCGCAAGCCTGACCAGTGCCAGCTCGATGGTCAGCCGCTGGTTCCTGCTGGATCTGATCTGCAGGTCAGCCTGGTTACATACTTCCAGTCCCCCGTAAATGAAATCCAGCGGGATCCCGGCGGACCTGGCCAGGTATTTTTCCCTGATCCCCGCGCCCACTTCCATCAGGCGCATGGTTTCGGGATCCTTGCAGACCATCAGGTCGCGGAGATGGGCCGCAAAGCCGTTGATGAAATTGCGCCCGTCAAAACCCCTGGACAGGATTTCATCAAAGATCAGGAGCACGGTGGAAACATCCCGGTCAAGCAAAGCCGAAGTGGTTTTAAAATAGTACTCATCATCCAGGATATTCAGATTGGCGATCACATCCCTGTAGGTGATCTTCCCCCCTGAAAAACTGACCACCTGGTCAAAAATGGAAAGGGCATCCCGCATGGCTCCGTCCGCTTTCCGGGCAATCACATGCAGGGCATCCTCCTCGAACCCGATTTTCTCCTGTCCGGCAATCTGCTTCAGGTATTCCACGATGTCCTCCACCTGGATCCGGTTGAAGTCATAGATCTGACAGCGGGAAAGTATGGTGGGAATGATCTTGTGCTTTTCGGTGGTGGCCAGGATAAATATGGCGTGTGCGGGAGGCTCCTCCAGGGTTTTCAGAAAGGCATTGAAAGCAGACTGGGAGAGCATGTGCACCTCATCGATGATATAGATGCTGTAGGATCCGATCTGCGGCGGGATCCGCACCTGTTCGGTCAGTTTCCGGATATCGTCGACCGAATTATTGGAAGCGGCATCCAGCTCATGGATGCTGTAGGACCGGTTCTCATTGAACGACCGGCACGACTCGCAGTTGTTACATGCTTCTCCATCTTCGGTAATCTGAAAACAGTTGATTGTTTTGGCAAAGATGCGCGCACAGGTTGTTTTGCCCACACCGCGGGGACCACTGAACAGGTAAGCGTGGCCCAGATGTTTTCCCAGGATGGAATTCTTCAGCGTGGTGGTAATGGATCGCTGCCCGACCACCTCGCTGAAACTGTCGGGTCTGTATTTGCGTGCGGAGACGATATATGTGGCCATAGGTCAAAAATCGAGTCTAAAGATAGAAACTTAGCCACAAAGTTGAAAATGATCTGATCAGGGATAAAAAAGGTTCGCTTTCTTTGCGGTTGTTCCAAAACTTTCTACTTTTGCACTCGATTTTTTAACATCATCATTATAAACCATGTTGAATCAATACGAGACCGTTTTCATTGCAACTCCCGTTTTGTCTGAAAATCAGATGAAGGAAGCGGTAAGCAAATTCAAGAAGATCATCACCGACGAGAACGGTGAGATCGTGCACGAAGAGGACTGGGGCCTGAAAAAACTGGCCTATCCCATTCAGAAAAAATCCACCGGCTTTTACCACCTGATCGAGTTCAGGGCTGATCCCGCCGCCATCGCGAAACTGGAAACCGAATACCGCAGGGATGAAAGGATCATCCGGTTCCTCACGACCAAAATGGAGAAGTATGCCGTGGCATACAGTGAGAAAAAACGGGCAAGAAGATCAGCAGAACAAACACAGGAGACCGAATAATGGCACAGGATAATACAGAAATCAGGTATTTAACGCCGCCGACAGTAGAGATCAAAAAGAAGAAATACTGCCGGTTCAGAAAGAACAGGATCAAATATATTGACTATAAGGACCCTGAATTCCTCAAAAAATTCCTGAACGAACAGGGAAAGATCCTGCCGAGGAGACTGACCGGGACCTCCCTGAAGTACCAGAGAAAGGTGGCCGTGGCCATCAAAAGGGCCAGGCACCTGGCGTTGCTGCCCTATGTCACCGATATGTTAAAGTAAAAGGAGGACCAGGAAATGAATGTGATATTGAAGCAGGACATCCCCAATCTGGGCCACAAGGATGACATCGTGACGGTGAAAGACGGATATGCGAGGAATTATCTGATCCCCCAGGGGTTCGCCATCAGCGCAACCAGGGAAGCGACCAAGGTCCACGAAGAGATCCTCCGCCAGCGCGCCCATAAGGAACAGCAGTTGAAGGAAGCTGCAATGAAGCTGGCCGGGGAGATGAAAAAGGTGTCGCTCACCATCGGGGCCAAAACCAGCACCAAAGGGAAGATCTTCGGTTCGGTGAATACCATCCAGATCGCTGAGGCGCTGAAGGAGAAAGGATACGACGTGGACAGGAAGAACATTTCCATCAAGGACGACCTGATCAAGGAGATCGGGAGCTATTCGGCCACCATCAAGCTTCACAGGGAAGTGCAAGTGGACATTCCCTTTGAGATCGTGTCAGAGTAAGCCCAGCGCCACAGAATATACAATCCGGAACCGTCTCCCTACAGAGGCGGTTTTTTTATGACCGGTCGCACCAGCTTAGGCAGCGATGACCGCATCTGCTTCAGGCTGCGGTTCTCCTCGGAACGGATCCCGGGGGAGGGACACTATGTCACGGACCGAAGAATGTTAAACAGGA
>JAXGMU010000045.1:15051-28632 GCA_040768485.1 Bacteroidales bacterium | reverse complement strand
TGGGGAGTCCGGAACGACGACTCCATCATGTACCAGTTCGAGTATGTGCCCGGTCTTGCCTGGCATTACGATTATGCCCCCAGCCACGAGGATTCAGCCTATTCGTCCGTCAGGACGGGCGATGTGCTGACCCTCTACGCCTGCGGGAACACCCTGCAAACCGGGGTGTTCACACTCGAGGTGGAACCCCCGGCCGCGAATGCCAACATCGTGGTGCCCAAATACCAGATGATCTACGAAGGCAACAACAGGGGAACCTATGTGGGTGCCGGGATCCCGTATGAAGTGACCGACGGGGTGCCCGGGATGGATACCATCCGGGACATCGGCTTCGCCACCCGCGTGGATTCCCTCCTGAAGTACCTGGAGAAAGCCCCGAACGCCTCCTGGGAGATCGTCTGGGTGGACGGCAACGAGCGGACCGACCTGATGAACGGGGATATTCTGAGGGTGACCGCCGAGGACGGAACTTCCGTGAAGGATTATTTCCTCAAGCTGGATAATTACTTTGAATCCAGGAACGCGGATCTGAGTTCCATCACCTGGCCCGACATTCCCGAGTGGCTGAAGGGCATTTACGGCTGGATGGGCGATACGATCCCAAACTGGTCAAGTGCGGTGCAGAACTACACGGTTACCTTCCCGGTGGCACTTGATATTCCGGCACTGGTCGCCAAGACGGCCGATCCCAATGCAACCCTGCAGATAACCAGGGCCAAGAGCCTGTTCGGATCGGTGGCTGACCGGACCGTGACTTTCTCGTGCATTGCCGAGAACGACACCACCATCAAGGAGTACACGGTGACCCTCGAGAAGGAAAAAGACCCCTCGGAGATCCAGCCCTGGCTCGGAGAGCCTTTCTTCTCCCAGTTCGTATGGCAGGACCAGTGGGCCAACTCCTTCCTGGAGATCGTGAACCCGGCCACAGCCGAGGTTGACCTGAGCCATTACATGATCTATTTCGGTTACATCGACGACCCTGCGGAAGCCATCAGGAGTGCTTCCACTGCCGATGATTTTGACGGCAGGTACAGCAAGTACATCCCGGGATACATCTGGGTGGACACCACTACCTGGGCTGCCACCCCGGGAATCTGCGTGCAAGACCTGAATGTGAATCCCATTGTGTATCCGGGTGATGTGTTCGTCATGGCGGACATCTGGTCCACAGGCCAGGCTTACAGCGGCGGCGGATGGGGCCAGGGCAACTGGCCGGCCGAGAACAACACCGATATCAACTTCGGCAATACCGGGATCAAGCCCTGCCCGTGGGAGTCACCGCCCAATGCATGGACCGCCCTCAGGCAGTGGGTCGGAGGCCACTATTATCTGTGGAAGATCATCGGTGAAGGAGGCGACTCCGTATTGAACGGCACCAAACCCGCCACCGATCCCAATGACTTCCTGCTGCTGGACGTGATCGGAGTAGAAGGGACGGAAGCTCCTGTGATCGCAGGCGAAACCCTGCACCAGACCTCCGGTTTTACCCGGAAGCCGGAAATTTACCACGGTAATCCGGAGCTCAAAGGATCCTTTGGAGATTCACCCGAGACCTCAGAATGGATCAAGGTGGACCGGCCCTATTTCAACTCCATCGGAGTAGGCTGGCCCATGGACATCCTGAGGATCACCGACGGGATCGGATCGCATTATATGGATCCGGTGACCGTGGGGATCTCAACCATTGCATCCACGCAGCACAAGGTGAGCCAGGGTTATTCACTGGATGAAACGATCCTGGGCGAGAAGGATGGAACGACCGTGGACCAGTTCCTGGCCAAGCTTTCCAAGCTGCATCCCGATCAGACCCTGGTCGTGAAATCAGGAGGTGCTGAGATCACCGGCGATGCCGTGCTGACAAACGGGGATTCCCTGGTGGTTTATTCGGCTGATGGGACCAATATGTCCAGGTACTGGATCGAGGTCACACCGGACGGCACACTGAGCAATGACGCATTGCTGACCTCTGCGATCTATGACATCATGCTGGAACCCGTCCCGCTGGTGACCGGGTTTGACATCGGCACCCCCCTGAGGGTGGTGATTTCAGGTGTCAATGTTCCCGCGGGTGCCACGATGAACGTCATCGATGCGAACAATGCCTATGTGCCGACCAAGACCATCAATTTCGACACCCTGTACGTGGATGTGCTTGCATCGAGCAATGTGTTCTTCGAGGTGATCGCAGAAGACGGGGTCACCATGATCACATACCAGCTCATCCCCAACGGGACCACATCGGATGCCTATGTGACCTCGTCGGTCTTCGACGTGGACCAGGATAGGCTGCTGATCAGCCTGATCCCCGAAGGGACCAACGTCAGCGCGTTGCTCAGAAACCTGGTGCCGTCCACGGGAGCGACCATGAAGCTCCTGGACAAACTGGGATATGAGCGTTCGGTGGGCATGGTCGTGATGGATGACAGGCTTGTGGTTACCTCTTACGATGAGACAAACTCGAACACTTACTACCTGGCGATGCTTGAGGAACTGGCCACCTACCTGGCGTATGTGGTATCCGATGTATACGTGGTGGACCAGGAGGGACTGACCATTTTCGGTGCAACCGCAAGTACTTCGGTCTCTGACTTCCTGGCCAACCTGACGCCTGCCGAAGGAGCCACCATGCTGGTCCAGGATGCCAGCGGGCTGAACAAGGCAATCGGCGACATGATGGCGGAGGATGACGTCTTGCAGGTAACCGCGGCAAACGGCATCAACATCGTCTTCTACGAGGTTAACCTGGATTACACAGGTATTGACGAGCAGGATGCCGCAACCATCCGCATCTACCCGAACCCGAGTTCCGGCCAGCTGTACATTGCCGGAGTGGAACCCGGAACACGGATCCGCGTGTACAATTCAGTGGGTGTGGCAGTGCGTGACTTTATGGCGTACAGTGCAGTTGAGCAGGTTTCACTGGAAGACCAGCCCAATGGTGTTTACTTCGTCACCGTCAGCAATGGTGACGCCGTGAACCGCTACAAGGTGATCAGGCATTAATCCTGCGTGATTCCTTCACTTTTTGGAGGGTGCCTGCGGGCACCCTCTTTTTTTCTTTCTGAGGTATGCTTTCTCGCAACGTGCTTGTTTGGCTTCGCCAAAGTTTTGCTAAATTGGGCACCATGAAAGACCGGATCATCACCGGATGGCTCTGCGCCATCCTCGCCATGGCCGGAACGGCCGGTGCACAGATCACACCGCAGGAAGCGGTCTCCCTGATGGAAAAGGGGATCAACCTGGGCAATACCCTGGAGCCGCCCGATGAGGGAGGCTGGAACAATCCTCCTGCAAGGGAAGGTTATTTTGATCTTTACAAAGAGGCTGGTTTTGATGTGGTCAGGATCCCGGTCAGGTGGGATGGGCACACATCCTATGATGCTCCCTACCGGGTGGATCCGGATTGGATGGACCGGGTGGAAGAGGTGGTGGACTGGGGCCTGGAGCGGGACCTGTTCATCGTGGTGAATGCCCATCATGAGGACTGGATCAAGGAGAATTACAGCAATCCGGCGTACCGGGACCGGTTCGACAGCATCTGGTCGCAGATCGCGGTCCGATTCAGGGACAAGCCGGAAAAACTGCTCTTCGAGATCATCAATGAGCCGTACGGCCTGACCAAGGCACAGAACGACGAACTGCACCAGCGGGTGCTCTCCATCATCCGGAAGAGCAATCCAGCGCGGAACGTGATCATCCAGGGACATAACTGGGGCGGTTCAGATGAGCTGATCGAGATGTCCGTTCCGGAGGACGATTATCTGATCGGTTCCTTCCACTCCTACGATCCCTGGCCGTTCGGACTCACCGGCGAGGGTCCGTTCGGGTACACCGAACTGGTAGCGCTCCGGAACAAATTCCAGGCGGTGCAGGAATGGTCGTTTTCCACGGGAATACCCGTTTTCCTTGGGGAATTCGGGTGTCACAGAGATGCCGACTATAACCTGCGGATGAAACATTACCGGACCTATGTGGAGTTCAGCCGGGAGTTCGGGTTCACTCCCTGTGCCTGGGATGACGGCGGTAACTTCAGGATCATGGAGCGGGCTTCCAGCAGCTGGAACGAGATCAAGGATATCCTGATCCGCACGACGGCCGGTGCCCCCGCGGATCTGCAGATCTCCCTCCACCAGGATACGATGGTCCGGCTGGGGTGGACCAACAGGGTGGATGATCCCGACAGCATCATCATCGAGCGGAAGATCTCCCAGACTTCATTTTCCCGGATCGCCGCCCTCACACCGGACAGCTCTGTTTACATCGATCCGGTTCCTGCCCGGAATACCTATTACTACTACCGGATCATTGCACAGTACGCGGGCGACAGCGGACTCTATTCGCAGCCTGTCAGGATCTTCATGCCTGTGTACGTGCCACGGGAGAGGGGATTCTTCATGGGGGAACCCCTGGCAATCCCCGGGGTCATTGAGGCAGAATATTTTGACCTGGGAGGCGAAGGGATCGCTTACCACGATGAGGATGCACTCAACCTGGCAGGTGCTTTCAGGCCGGATGAAGGGGTGGATATCTACGACCGGCTGGGTGAGGGGTACCACATCGGGAACATGCTTCCCGGGGAATGGCTGGAATACTCGGTCCGGGTGGATGCGGAAGGGGAATACCTGGTGGATGTACACCTGGCCGCCCTTCAGGATGGGGGCAGCTTCGTCGTCCGTGTGGGAGACAGCACCTCCGACACCCTGGAATCGAAGCGCTCGGGAAGCTGGCTGACCACCACGAAAGTGTCATTCCGGATGCCGCTGGAAGCCGGGGAACAGATCCTCAGGTTCACCGTCATCGACCAGCCTGCATTCAATTTCGATAAAATGGAATTCTCTCCGGTTACCTCTGCCGGAGGATCTCTGCCGGGAATGACGGATAGGAACCCTTCAGCAGGGATCAGCGTGACGGAGGACGGGAAGGGTTGCCTGTTGATCCGGCATCACGGGGCGACATCCGCCTCGGTGATCCGCGTTCATGACCTGACCGGGTCGGTGGTGGCCATGACGATAATACAGCCGGAAGAGCAAACCCGCATGGCAATCCCGGGGCTCGCACCCGGAATATACGTTATCAGCGCCGTATCGGGACAGCGGATGGATTGTGTAAAAACGATGGTCACCTCCCGCTGACCGCGACCATTCCGCTCCCGTCAGTCAAAATAGTGGATGTACCAGTTGCTCTCATCCAGGAGGAGGTTGTACATCATCTCCCGTTTTTCTGCCGGGAATTTTGAAGCGACCTTCTCAGCCAAAAAGGAAGGATCATTCCTCCGTTTGGCCACCCTCACCAGGTCGTAGAACCGTTCCCCTTCGAAAGCAAGCTCGCGGGCTTTTTCATCAAGGATCTGCTCCTCCAGGTACCGCTGTTTGCCGGGAAAGTTCCCTGTCAGGTCAATATACCCGGTGATCTCATTGGTGAACGGATCGTGAAGATAGTTGATGTTCAGCACGGAGATCCCGTCATTGCTGCCACCCAGTCCGACCCTTCCCCGCACTCCCAGCTCGACCCTTCCCGCATCCAGGGTGTAATTGCTTCCGTCGTTCAGGATGCCCAGGGCGGCGGTGGTATTCTGCCTGATGATGCCGTTCTGGTCGTACGCCCAGTAGGTATAAATCTCAGCCATGTAGAGGTGGATCCCCGCGGCCCGGTAGAGGATGTAGTTTGCGTCATGGCTGAACCGGTTCTTCCCCACGGAGTATTTAAATACGATCGTATCCATGTCTTCCATGATCGCCCTCGAACTGCGGTCGTCGCCATCCCTCCTCAGCATGATCATATCCTCGTACTCTTCGCCCGTAATGCTGGTACCGTTCTTCCGCACGTAGAGGTAGGACACGCCGATGCCCCTGTAAAAATCGGACGGGATCCCAGGATTGATCATCCTGGCATTTTCAGGCCGGGACGGATCGGAGCTGATCACCTGGTTCCTGAAAACCGACTCCCATTTCAGGATGGCCTGGTAGGTGGGTTTCAGCATATACTGGTTCGGGGTCCAGGTCTCAAAGAACTTCTGGAATTCGTTCTGCTGAAAATAGGTCTTCCCGAACCAGATGGTAAAGATGTGCTCCTCGTTGCTGATATCGGTGAAGATGGTGGGCCATGCCGTATAGCTGAAGCTGCCGTCCAGGTGGTAGCGGTAATTCTCGGACGTGTTATGCATGATCCGGCGGAAATGACGGGCGGCCTGCACCAGGTCTCCCTGGGTCAGGTACATCTGTCCCATCAGGGCATGCATGGCCCATTCGTTCCAGATGGTCACCTCCCAGGTAATGTCGTTGTTGTTGATGTAATGGTTCACCCCGACCGCCTTGACCTGGTCTTCCAGCTGACTGGTGAAATGATCGACCACCAGGTCCAGGTCCCAGTAATTCTTTTCCAGCGGGATGGATTCATTGAAGGTGGTATCGTTGTGGTAACCATCTTTGTCAAAGACGATGTGAACGCTGTCAATGTAGGTCCCGGAAGACTCAACGTAATTCATGATCTCATCCATGGTGGTGAGTGACTCGTGAATGTAGGGCACCTTTCCGTAGATCCTGGCAGCATTGAAATAGGCCCAGGCCCTCATGCAAAGCGCCTCCCCGTATAACCGGTCATAGTTGTCCACCGGGCTTTCCGGATCCAGGACCGCCGGGTGCTCCCGCTGAAGCACCAGGATGAAGTTGTTGGTTGCCGAAATGAGCTTGAACAGGTTGATGGGGGAAGCGTACATGTTGGTCCGGGAGGGGTTGAAATTGTATATTTCCACCATATCGGCGCTGGCATTGGGAGTCACTTCCAGCAGGTCTCCCCGCAGTTCTCCCAGGATGAACAATTGTTCCACCAGCTTTTGCTGCAGTCCGTACATCCCCATTTCAATGGACCTGTATTCGTACCAGTCATCATAGAGCCTGTCTTCCGTGATCTCGAGCTCCTGCTCGGGATCGAGGAATTTCTCACAGGAAGGCATCAGCAACAGGGCCAGACCCGGGAGCATCAGAAGGAAAGTGTATTGTATGAATGCTTTCATCTTTCTTTGTTTTAACGATCACTACAATCCCAGGTTGATCCCCAGCAGGAACTGCCTGGGAGCCGGCGTCAATCCGTAATCAATCCCCTGGTAAACCCTGGAGAAGGAGGAGGAAAACTCCGGGTCATACCCCAGGTAACCGGTGAAGGTGTAGACATTGTTGGCGGAGACATAAAATTCCGCATTCTTAAACATCAGGAACTGTGAAGGGATCCTGTAGCTCAGTTTAACGAATCCCAGCCTCAGGAAAGAACCATCCTCGATCCAGCGGGTGGAAAAACTGGAATTTCCCACCGGATCCTGCCACAGGGCCCTCGGGACATCTGTCTCCTGGCTTTCGTACTGCCACCTGCTGAGTACGTGGGTGCTCTGGTTTTCCAGGCCGGACATTTTTTCGTTCTGAAACCGGACATAATTGAACACCTCGTTCCCGTATGTAAAATGAAGGGACGCGCTCAGGGTCAATCCCCTGTATGAAAAGGTACTGATCACCCCTCCGAAATAATCCGGTATCGGAGAACCGATCTCGGTCTTGTCAAATTCGTCGATGACCCCGTCAGGCTCACCGGCCGGTCCCGACAGGTCCTCGAAGATCGCATCGCCGGCACCGAACGGGATTCTCCTGTTGTTGACCAGGTTTGCTGCCGCAGCCTCTTCACTGGTGGAGAATACCCCTTTGTAAATATACCCGTAAAAACTGTTTGCCGGAGATCCTGTCTGGTTCACCTTTTGTCCCCCGGGCACATCGAATACCAGCCGGTCGCCCTTGATCTGGGTGACCTCGTTCTTTACGGAGGAGAGCACCAGGTTCAAATCCCAGTTGAAACTCCTTCCGTTGACCAACCTGAGGAAACTGCCCACTTCCCAACCCCGGTTCTGCATGCTGCCACCGTTCTCAACCTTGTACTCATATCCCAGGTATGCCTCCACCGGGCTGAAAATAATCATGTTGCTTGTGTTTGAGACGAAATAGTTCACGTCCACCGTGATCCGGTTGCCGATCAGCGACAGGTTCAGTCCCCCGTTCAGCATATTCACCGTTTCATATGTCAGCATCGGATTGGACAACACGGCCGGGTAGAGCCCCACGGTTTCCCTGAACCTGACCGCTGCATAATAGTCTTCGGCGGTCGATTCCCCGAAATCATCATTTCCCGTTCTGCCTGCGGTGAACCTGAACCTGAGGTCCTCCAGCCAGGCCAGGTTCCTCAGGAACGGTTCATCGGACACCCTCCAGGCCACCCCGCCGCTGTAGAACAGACCGAATGGCATGCCACCGATCCTCAGGGTATTCTCAGCCTCCCTGCCCACCCGCGAGGATCCGTCCAGGGAAACGCTGGCGGTAAGCATGTAGCGGTCTTTGAAAGCATATGTCAGATGCTCATAGAATGAAATCCAATTCCAGAGCCGGTTCTCTCCCCCGATCTCCCTCAGGTTGTTCTGGCCGTCCTGGAGGTCCCTGTATTCATCGTTCTCATGTGCATTCTTGGTCAGTCCCCAGTCCATCTGGTACCTGTTGTTCATCAGGTAGAATCCGGTATTGGAGGTGAGTTCGTGATCTGCACCGAAGGACCTGTTAAAAATCATGAAGGTGTTGTTGAACAGGGAAGTCAGGTCATTGTTGGTGGCCTTCGATACGTTGATGGCCTCCTCGTTGTAATATCGCTCCATCCCCCTGTTGGGCTGAAAGATCCTTTCCTTCAGCACATCGTACGTGAAGCTGAACTTGCTGAACACGGAAATGTCCCGGTTGATTGTTCCCTCCACTCCCATGTGCGCGGTGAAACTGTAATTGTTGTTGTAGGCTTCATAATTCTCGATGGTGGCCAGGGGATTGCTGACCCCGATCTCGTCCGCTTCCGCAAGGATCTCTGTCTCCCGCTCCTCCACGTCATACTGGTAAGGGTTCAGCAGGGGAGATTTTGCCAGGCTGGTCATGACCGGGCTGGTCTCTTTCACCATGGCCGATTCCTTCAGGTCCGAGTTGTTGTAATTCAGCGACACCCCCGCATCCATCTTCAGCCAGGTAAAAATGTTCAGCCGGCTGATAAAACGAAGATTGTATCCCTGGTAACCCGTGTTCCTGATGATCCCTTCACTGTCCAGGTATCCGAAGGAGAGTCCGTACCGGGCAATCTCATCCCCTCCCTTCACCTTGACGTTCATGTGATACAGCAGCGAATGATCGAAGATCAGGTCCTGCCAGTGTGTGTCGTGCTGGTAGTCAATGAACCGCTCATCATCCTCCTCCAGGAAGAGGGTCGGGTAGAATTCCCTGATATCCTCTTCGTTCTCACCCGAGGTGAACAGGATCTCATTCATGAGCGTTTTGTGCTGCATGGCATTCATCTGGGGAATGTATTCCGCCGGTTTCAATGAATACCCGGTCTGAAGGTTCACCTCAATGGAAGTCTGGGTCACACTGGGATCGAGCGTCTCGATCATGATAATCCCGTTGGACCCCCTGGAACCGAATACCGACCCGACCGAAGGGTCCTTGAAGACAAAGGTCCTGGAAATGTCAAAAGAATTGACCCCCATCAGTGCATTGTATTCAAAGCCCGCCAGGCTGGATCCGAACAGGCCGTGGGAAACCAGCGGGATGCCGTCCACCAGGTAAAGCGGCATATTGGAGGCGTGGAGCGACCTCACCCCACGCAGGGTCGTCACCGCCCCGCTGCCGGGCATTCCTGAACGGTTGACCACATGCATTCCCGGAACCCTGCCCTGCATGTGCTGGTCCACGGAAACGGATGAAGTATGTGAAAGGTCGCTGATATCAAGCTCTGAGAACGAGGAGACAATGTCCCGTCGCGGGAACACCCTGGAGAGCAGCATCACCTGGTCATCCCCCGAGGTAAGCTCCTGGGGCGTCAGGTAGATGACCAGTTCATCCCTCCCGTTGAGGTAGACCTGTCTCATTTTATAATCGGCTGCCGGGGAGATGATCAGACGCTCGGTGCCCGTGACGGAAGGAATGGCGAATGCCCCGTTCTCACCCGTGACCACCGGCATCAGGCTTGATCCTTCGATACTCACCGAGACATCGGGAATGGGCTCATTCCTGGTTGATTTGACCACTCCGGTTACCATCGTGGTATCCTGGGCCTTCAGCGGAATGCACCCCAGCGCAATTGCCAGCATCAGCAGCAGGGTGCCCCTCCTCATGAAATAATCCTGTATCCTGAATGCCTGTTTCATTGATTATCTGTTTTGTTATTCATCAAAGGGAAAGAATTCGATGTAATCGATGACCAGTCCGTTGTTAACGACCCCGGCGGGATCCCTGTAATCGAACCTGATCTTCGTCTGTCCGTAAGCTGCCTTGTTCTCGATCCAGCAGTCAAACCTGTTGTACCCTCCTTCCGGACGGTACACCCCTTCATATACGCTCCACCAGATCTCCCGTCGACGTACATAATCGTACCAGTCCATGGTCATCACCAGTTCGTCGTTCACATAGATGTCATAGATCCCTCCCACGTACATGTGCGTACGGACCACCATCAGGTATCTCCTGGGGAACAGGTTCTCCACATTGAATTCCAGGCTGAATGTCCCCGTGTATCCCTTGTTAAAGAGCACCCGGAGAATGGAATCGTTCGATGCGGTGGGGACGAGTTCCCTGAGGGGCGGGAAGGAGGCATCGCTGATGACGGTGGCTTCCACCGGATCCCATGCATATTTGTTGAGCCCGATCCTCGTTAACAGCCACTCCCCTTCGAACCGGTAGGATCCTCTGAACAGGGTGTCCGGAACGTCGAAATCCATGTAGTTGTAGGCATAGCCGTTGCTGCAGATGGTCTTGTCCGTGGGCCTGTATTCGATCACCACGCTGTCGCCCAGGATGTTCTTCATCTTCAGGGTGTCTTTTCTGGGAGGGATGACGAATTCCGAGGGCTCCACCATGTTCTCGAATACACCATGTTCCAGCAGGTAGGGGATCAGGATCTCGTTCTGCCACTCCAAAGGGATATCGGTGTGGTCCTGGTACACGTCGCCCAGTGCCTGCGCCATTTCGTCCAGGGCGGCATTGTAATCATCCTCCAAAGGAAAGACGATCGTGGCCGTCTTGAATCTGAATTCCTCGCTCACCGGAAAGAACTCCTCCTCGAACTTGTTATACTCGATGGCCACCGTATCGTAAATGGTGTTGCCGAAATCATCGAAACCGATGGGCCGGCTTTTCTCCCTGTCCAGGATAATGGAATCCTGGCTGTCGATATAATCCCTGAGCACCGGGTTGTTGATGGCATAGAATTCGTACAGGTTCGGTCTGGGCACCGCCACCCTGTCCAGGATAAAGTATTTCCCGTTCCTGTAAAGGGGACTCTCGAAAGTGAGCTCGATCCCGTCCAGGTAGACCCGGTTTCCGGACCGTTCAAACAGGGCGAATTTCTCACCGAAGGTCTGTACTTTCCTTTTCCCGCTGATATTCACGGATTGCATGAAATGGCGGGAGATGTGGTAATCCAGGATGGTCCTGGTCATGTTCCCGGTATCCAGCAGTCCGGTGAATGCATCGTTTGTGGGAATGAACAGGGTAAAGGGATCATTCGTTCTGAACAGGGTATCATATTTGAACTCCCGGATGTAACCGGCAAACGTAGAGAGTTCCTCATCGGCCTGGATGACCTCCCAGATGTTCTGATCAACGGTTTCAGGCTGATCCTGGTAATGTTCCTGCCACTCTTTCCGCTCACAACCGAGCAGCAGGAGCAGAATAACCGCCGCAATCGAACTTGTTTGTATATTCATCTCTTCTCTTTTATTATCAGTATTCTAACGCTACCTAACCATTCCCAAACTCCTCCCGACTCCCGACTTTCGACTCCCGACTTTCGACTAATACGGTTCAAACCTGATATAATCCCAGCTGAACCTTCCCGGGATCAGCGACCTGACTTGGACGGTATGTTCTTCATACCTGAGAAAATTGATGGTCCCCAGTTCGATCCGGGCATAGGGATTGCCTGCGTTTCCACCCGTGGTCAGATCGATCAGTCCCCCGAGCTTCTTCCCGTCAATGTAAACCTCCACCAGCGCATTCTCGAAATTATAGGCTTCGGCCCCGAACAGCGCCATGTAGTTCCCCTGCACAATCCTGGGGATCCTGTAGGTAATCGAAAAATCACCATCCATATAGAGATAGTCCTGGCTCCAGGCCGGATAATCCTCACTGGATTCCTTCACGTAGAAGAGGTCCGTTCCCGACCAGGTGATATAATCCAGGCTGGCGGGGTCCTCCACCAGGTACTCCCCCGGTTCCTGTGCCAGTTCATTGAAAAGGAGCTCCTCATGGAACTGAAAGGTCATGATTTGCCTGGAGGGGCGGACCTGTTCCAGGACCTGGTCGATGAAATGGATGGCCCCGCTCTGGGTCAGGATGTTGCTCTCATCATAATAGAATCCCACGAAATCCACGATGGTCGTGTCACCCTGGTGAATGAGGGTGTCGAAGGTTTGTTTGCCCTTGTTGATCATCAGATCCAGGCCGAGACCGTTGATGTTCAGTGGAACGTCCGAATAGGTGGAGTAATTGGTGCTGATATCCGTGAAATCATCCAGGAACCGCATTTCGGAGAGGATATGGTAGGCAACGAAATTATAGAGCGGATTTCCCGGGTCGGTATAGTTGTCGTTTTCGGGGCTGATGTAAGCGGCCAGTTCGCTGAACGTCTGAAAACCGCTACGGTTGAAGACCGAGTCATGTTCCAGCAGCAGTGTGAATGTCCTGGCGGTGGCACCCTCCTCTTTGGCATTCAGGTCCAGGGTTTCACTCAGCCCGGTGGCATCCGCGGCCTGTTTGAATATGGAGTACCCCTGGTGCTGCTCCATCCAGTCGTAGGTGGTGAATGTGATCGGCGTGAGGACCTCGCTGATCACATGGACCCATCCGTTGGAAGTCTCAATGTTGGGTTCAATTACCGGAGCCTGGTTGTTGATCTTGTAATAGGAGGTGTCGGGCTCCACCACGAAACTGACCGTGAGAATATCCTCTGAAAGGGTTCGCTCGGGCAGCGCCCCGAACGGAAATTCATCCGCATTGATCTCCCCGTTCACCACGTGGTAACGGCTCAGGGTGGAAACATATGACCGGTCGGCAAGCAGTTCCTCCAGTGAGGAGAATCGGTCGTTTTCGCTGATAAAGCGATCCACCGCCTGATTTTCAGGCAAAAAGAGGGTGTACCCCACCCTGTCGGGATTGTAGGCGCCCACAGTCTTGTCAATTCCCCCCGCTTCCAGGATCCTCAGAAAATGGGAGAACCTCAGTGAATCTTCCATCACGTAGTCAAGGACCGTGATGTCGATCATGTCTTCAAAACCGGCCTCAACCGGTTCGGGCTCACAGCTCCTGGTCCCTGCGAACAAAACGATCATTCCTGTGATAAAAAGCAGTTTCTTCATCAGTTAAAAGATATAATACGGGTTCTGTACCAGGTTGGGATTCCGCTCCACTTCTGTTTCAGAAATGGGCATGTACCAGCCCAGGGGATTGGTGAGCTTGGTGGCAAGGATCCGTTTCTGGGTGGAGGGCACGCTGCTGATGATGATCTCGATCAGCTCGC
>JAXGMU010000045.1:0-15041 GCA_040768485.1 Bacteroidales bacterium | reverse complement strand
TGCTTCCCATCCTGACCAGGTCGAACCACCGCTTTCCTTCAAATGCCAGCTCAAGAGCCCGTTCCTGGAGGATGGCATCCTCGTAGGCGACGGGTGAATCCGGTAGGCTCAGGGAGGTGACATCCGCCCTGACCCGGATCTCATTGATGATCGAAAGTGCCTCCCCGTACCGGCCCAGCTGGGAAAGTGCCTCCGCTTTCATCAGCAATACATCTGCAAGCCGGTAGACGATCCAGTTGCAGCTTCTCTGCACGGAGCCGGACCGCACCGTCTCCCCGTCCGGGGCTCTGCCAACATATTTCCAGATAATGAAATCATTCTCCCCGTATTTGCGGATGGTGGCATCCTGTCCCCGCACAAACTCCTTTGAGAATTCAATGCCGAACATCTCGATGGCTTTCTGGCTGGGGTCATAGCTGTAGCTGAGACGTTGCGTCATCCCGTAAAGGCTGTTGGGCTGGTTCAGCTGGTCATCGAACTGAAACTCGAAAATCCCCTCAAGCGAGTTCCCGGGATAGAAGAGCTCGAACCACCTGGCACTGGGCAGTAACTCATACTCCTCGTTGGCCTCGATCCTCTCCACATAGGTGATCACATCCTCGTATTCGAACAGCCACAGGGAGATGTCTGCCATGAGGGCATCGATGGATGCCTTGGTGGCCCGTCCCCTGATCTCTGCCAGCGTCTGGTAGCCGTCGGTGGTTGCAAACCTGCGGATGTTATCCAGGTCCCCCATGACCAGCCTCAGCAACTCATCTCCCGCCATCTTGGCCGGATAGACATCTGCGTCATCCGTCTCCGTGGGTTCCGTTACGTAGGGCACATCCTTGAAGATCCTGACCAGGTAAAAATAGGCCAGGCCCCGGAGGAAATAGGCTTCCGACAGGTAGCCCTGCAGCTGGTAGTCCGTGAAGGTGTTATCGATTTCCCTGACCAGCGGGGCATTCTTGATGATCTCGTTGCAGTAATTGATCACCTTGTAGAAGTCCGCCCAGTTGCAGAGCCAGTTGTCCGGATAGATGTTGCTCTCGGCCACCATCCGTTCTCCTTCGCCCAGGTTTACGTCGCCGGTCACCATGTCGGCACGGAGCTCTCCGTACCTGAACAGCATGTCGTCCATGGAGGCAAATGTCTCATAGGCACCCATGACCACGGCTTCCACATCTTCCTTGGTTTGCCAGAATTCCTGCCTGATCAGGCCCTGGGGCGGAATGAGATCCAGCCATTTCTCGCACCCGGCAGAAAGTGCCAGTGCGGCCAGCAAAATGATTACTTTGTTCTTATGGTTCATCTTCAATTGTTTTTCTAAAAACCGATGGCCACGCTCATGGTGTATATTTTCGGAGGAGGTGTGTTGGCGCGATCCACTCCGATCCAGAACGGATCCGCGGCATTTTGTCCCACCTCCGGGTCCTGTCCCGAGTACCGGGTAAAGGTCAGTATCTTACGGGCACTGAAAGCCAGAACGACCGACCTCAGGTTCAGCCTGTCGCACCACTCGCTCTTCAGCCGGTATCCCAGTTTCAGGTTGATCAGCCGGAGGTAGTCGCCCGGTTCCACGTACCTGTCGGAGCCCAGGTTGTTTGCAGGATGGTTCAGGTAGGCCCTGGGGATCATCCCCGCTTCATCCTGTCCCTGCACCCGCCACCTGCTGAGCACGGCCTTGCTCTGGTTGTTCCTGTCATTCATCCCCTCCGTATCAATGGCCACCTGGTTGACAATATCAAATCCGAGCCTGTAGTGAAAGCTGCATGCAAGGTCAAAATTCTTGTAATCGAAGGCCGTCCCGAAACCTCCTACAAAATCCGGGTTTGAATCTCCGATAAACACCACGTCATTCAGGTCGATCTTCCCGTCGTGGTTGATATCCTCATATTTTGCATCCCCTCCGCGGAACACGTATGAACCCAGGTAGGTCATGGGAACCGGGTTTCCTTCCTCGTCATGGATGATGTTCCCGTTGGCATCCCTGGCCATGGCATCCGCATCCGAAGGATACACCCCCAGGTACCGGAAGCCGAAGAACGAGCCGATGGGTTCGCCCTCCAGGACCCTGAGCGGATACTGTCCGTTCCCGATGGCGGTGGACCGCTCGGTGTTGAAATTGTCCGGCAGATCCAGGAATGCGTTCACATTCTGGGAGGTATTCAGGTTCACGGACCAGTTGAAATTCTCCCCCTGGATGATCTTGTAATCCAGCATCAGTTCCCATCCCTTGTTTTCCAGTCTCCCTCCGTTCAGGGAAGAGAACCTGTCATAGCCGGAAGAGGTGGGTATGAAGTATGGATTGAACAGCAGGTCGGAGGTGATTTTCTGGTATACATCTGCCTCAAGGAAAAACCTGTAATTAAACAGATTCAGCTCCAGTCCGATGTCATAGGAGGACTGCGACTCCCATTTCAGGTTATCCAGCTGCACACTCTGCGGCACAATGGCAGGATAGAACATGTACTGGCCGTTGCTCGTTGATTCATAGGTGGCAAACCTGGCATACGCCTGGCCGGGCTGTCTCCCGGAAATCCCCCAGCTGAAACGGAGCATGCTGTCGTCCAGCCACTGGAAGGACTGCATGAAAGATTCGCTGGAAAACCTCCATCCCACCGATATCCCCGGGAACAGTCCCCACCGGTAATTCACCCCGAATACCGAGGATGCATCGGCCCGGACGGTGGTCTGGATCAGGTATTTGTCCATGTATTTATAATTGAGGTTGGCCAGGGCCCCCAGTTCCCTTTTCTCTCCCGATCCGGTCCCGATCCAGTTGATCTGACCAGAAATGGCCGGATCCTGGATGTCGGTGCTGGGGATCTTGTGGCTCTGCAGGTTCATCCATTCATACTGGCTCTGGTTGGTGATCCAGGTGACCGCCCCGGTGAGGGTGTGGTTCTGGTTCCGGAAGGGGGAATCAAAGGCGATCTGGGTCTCGGTCCGGATAGCCGATTCTATGTTGTTGCTTTCCTCTGCCTTGTTGACCGTCCATGCCAGCCAGTCCGTCCCCAGGGCATTGTAAGGCAAATAATTCTGCGTCTTGTATCCTTTGTACTGGAAAGAGACCGTCTCGTTGATTGTGATCCAGTCATTGATGTCATACCGGAGGCGGAATGTGTTCTGAAGATGGTTTTCCCGCCGGTTGTTCTTGTCCAGGTTGGCCACCGCCACGGGATTGAAATAGGTTCCGCCGTATCCCTGGTAGCTGTTGATGGGGGTGAAATATTCACCGGTGGGATTGCCGTACTGGTCATATTCCCAGATGCTCATATTGGGCGCCTTGATCAGGGCCATCTGGCGCACGTTCCGCCTTTCGATTTCTATATGGTTATTGGTATTGTTGTTGAAATAGTTGAACTGGATCGTAAAGACCAGTCTCCGCGACAGGAAATAATCCAGGTTCACCCGGGTGGAGATCCTCCTTGCATCGGTATTGATGGTGGTCCCCCCTTCGTTCACGTAGCTGACAGAGGTAAAGTACCTGGTCTTCTGTCCCCCGCCGGCCACCTTGAAATAATGGTCCTGGGTGAATGCATTCTGGGTGATCTCCCCCAGCCAGTCCGTATTGGCGGAATAGTTGTAGAAATCATAAAAATCCCTGTCATAGGCAATCTCCTGCGGGATGTCGAAAACCCCGTAGGCGTTGTGCCACTCTTCCAGCTGCAGCATGATGTATTCATCCCCGTCCAGCATCGGGATGGCCGGCGGCTGGATGTTGAGGCTGGGCTTGTACTGGTAGTCGAACTGCACCTTGCCGAGCCTTCCCGTGTGGGTCTCGATGAGCAGGACCCCATCGGCTCCCTGTGAACCCCACACCGCTGTCGAGGCTGCATCCTTCAGGATCTCGATGGATTTGATATCCTGCACGGCGATGTTGATCAGGTTTCCCAGGTCTTCCGTATCCGCAGAACTGATGTCAATGTCGTTGCGGCTCACCCGGAACTGGGGCACCCCGTCCACCACGATCAGGGGCTGACTGTTCCCCATGGAACTGAGTCCCCTGATCACGAGCTGGGAACCGGATCCCGGGTCGCCGGAAGCACTGATGATATCCAGCCCGCTGATCTTCCCCTGCAGCGCATCGGTGGCGGACAGCACCCCCGAATCCTGCATGTCGATCAGATCAACCTTCACGGAAGAAGAGGCTTTGTCACGCTCCTCGATGTTGGTGAGGCTGAACCTGGATTCAGCCTTGGCCGTGATGGTCACCTCTTCGAGCTCCACATTGGAGGGTGCCAGCTCAATGGACATGACCGTACCGGGATCGGGAGTGATCTCCAGGGTTTCGTACCCGATCACGCTCACCCGCACCTTGTGGGAAAGGTCCTTCATTTCCAGAATGAAGTCTCCGTTCACGTCCGAGATCGTCCCATTGATGATCCGTTCCTCAGCATCGTATTCAATGATGTTGGCACCGATGACCGCGGTTTTATCACTGCCGTCGGTGACCCTTCCCCTGATGATCCTGCTCTGCTGGGAGTAACCTTCCAGGAGGCCCGCCAGCAGTGTGGCTGCGATCAGAATGGCTGTAAATGTCTTTTTCTTCATAACCTTGGAGAGACTCGATTTGGTTTAATTGGTATCCACCTCCCGGTGAATGAGTGCCCTGTCAATCTCGTGGATGACCTGCATGATGACCAGGTTCCGGAAAACTTCCGTACCCTCTCCCACATCTCTTCCTGCCATCAGGTTCGTGGATGCAGATTCTTCTGCCAAGGCATAATCAGCTCCCTGGGCGTCGGGAATCCTGATCACATCCACTCCGGGATCAATGTAGATCTTTGAAAAGACGGTGGTGAACGGTGTGGACCGCTCGTCCACCCTTGCGGTTTCATAATAGCCCGGGGGACTGCTGCCGTCGGTGAAGATCATGGATCCCTGGATGAAATGGAACCTCAGAAAATCTTTCAGGTCATTTCCCTGCAGGGTGTCCGCCCCGGATGCGGCCAGTGCCGTCTCGGTGGGGACAAACACCGTGTAGTTCTCGTTCTCCGACAGGAACGTGTACCTCAACTCGAACTCGTTGCCCAGTCCTGCCTGCAGCAACAGATTGTGGAAATGGGGGAATCCGCTGCGGATCCGCTGGAAGATGTTGGTGGCCGAGAAACTGAACCAGTTCTCTATGTCGTAGGTGGTCCCGTTATCTGCATCGGTGCTGATTAAAACAGGATAGTTGGGTTTGGATATCAGCCCCTGGTAGCCAATGGTGGTGGTGGCTGTTCCGCTGATCTCGCCTGTTTCGTTGTTCACGACGATGTAATTCCCCGTCAGGTTCCTGATGAACTCCTTCCTGGAGGCCCCGGTGGGATTCCGCACCCCGATGTGGTTCATGATCAGGGTTCTTAACGAACTGGTGTTGATCGTATACTCCCGAACCGATGGTCCGGTGGTGAACAGTGAAAAGCGTCCGTTCATATAGATGAGGGACGAATCCAGGGACGTATTCGTGTTGGACTCCACAAAGAACATGTAGTCCTCCCCTTCCCGTTTCAGGGCCGACAGCAGTCCCGCCTCTTCCACAGCGTACATGACCTTTGAGTACCCCCTCAGCAGGTACACCGGACCGGCCACACTGTTGAACACGCGGGGCACAACCGCCTGATCCACACCGATGAAGCTGCAGTTGCTGCCGAACCGGGCATCGATGATGTTCGCCGGGTCCATGATCACCCGGTCCATCTCCCCGTTGTAATAACCCTGGTTGAAATCGGTAGGATAGATGGGATTGGCAGACATGTGGGTGTTGACCAGGATCCGGAGGATGTTATCCGGGGTGTTGCTGATGGTGTTCCAACGGTTGGATCCCACGAAATACTCATTCCAGAATGCTTCAAATGCAGCATCGGTGGGGGCGACCAGTCCGTGGTGATAGCGGATGGTCACGTTGTTGGGAAGGCCGAATGTTCCTGACGGGGGACTGGTCTGCTCATTCAGGATATCGAAGGTCAGATCCGGATAGAAGATGTCAAACAGGGAATCCACCTGGAATCCCTGTTCCGCGCCCGGTTGATCGAAGGTCTTCTCCTCGTTGTACTCAAATTCCGGGAACATGTTGATCAGGTTCAGGAAATCGGTGTAGGATTCACCGCCCGCACCTGATTCCAGGATCTGGAAAGCGTTGGGAAGGGGCTCCACCACCCTGTCGATCATATAAATGAATCCGTTTTCGGCGAATATCTCATCGCCCATGATTTTACCTCCCGCATAATAGATGTCCCCGCTGCTTTCGAAGGGACGGCCGAAATAGAACTCATAATCATTCGAACTGAGTTCGTAGATATCGAAATATTCCCTGAAAAAGATCGGTGCATACTTCCTGGAATCGGTGGCGACGATCCGGTGCCAGTTCGACTCCGTCGTATCCACCACCACCAGCGATCCCCCCTGCCGCTGGGTTACGCCCAGTTTCCGGTTCCTGTCCAGAAGCAATGTCTGCCGTTTGAATCCGCGGGGTTTGTTGTTCCTCAGATCCAGTGTATCGATCCAGCCGTAAACATCCAGGGTCCTCAGCTGGTTCTTCGTCCACGGGTTCTGCACGATATGGTACTTGACGATCTCCGACAACGCAGCCGGGGGAATGTCCTCCACACTGTTGTAGGATTGTGCCTGAAGGTATTCGGAAAATGCGACGTTGGTCGGGGCAAATACAGTGTAACTTCCCGATCTGTCAACGATGGTATCATAGCCGGTGAGTTCCAGGCAGAGGGCGAATGTGGAAAGATCAGGCTGATCCCTGAGCTGTGTATATACTTTCCCCACCAGCCAGTCAGGCCTGGCATATTTATCTTCCCGGTCGTCCGGATCGCACCCTGTATAGAGCAGTCCGAGCAAGGCTGCGAGGACGGTCAGTAATCTGGTTCGAATCATCGCTTTCATTGAATTCAATTTTCCTGGCATCCCGAATGCTTCAGGGTGCTTTTCAAAGATAAAAAAATGTTCACGATTCAGGGTTACCTCCGTTTGCTATTTATAATGAGTCCAATATACACAACCGGCTCTCCATGCGGATCAGTGCATCAAATTCCCCTCCACATTTCAACTAAAGAATTTTATTGTTAAATTGTGAACCAAATGAAGCATTTCCTCAATCAGAAATCTAACTAAATTTTAAGATCATGAGCAAAGACAATGGAGGCGGCATTTCCAGGAGGAGATTCCTCGGAACCACTGCCGCTGCAACTGCAGGATTTACGATCATCCCCAGCCATGTGGTGAGCGGACTGGGCCATACGCCCCCCAGCGACAAGCTGAATATCGCCGGTGTGGGAGTGGGAGGAATGGGCCGCAGCAACCTAAGGGCCATCAGGGACCAGAACATCGTGGCCCTGTGCGACGTGGACTGGAAATATGCCAAAACCTGTTTCAATGATTATCCCAATGCAAAGAAGTACTGGGACTGGAGGAAGATGTACGATGAAATGGGCAAGTCGATCGATGCGGTGGTGGTGGCCACGGCCGACCATACCCATGCTCTGGTGGCGGGACATGCCATGACAATGGGCAAACATGTGTACGTCCAGAAGCCCCTGACCCACTCTGTTTACGAATCCAGGCTGCTGACCAAACTGGCCCGGAAGCACCGGGTGGCAACCTCCATGGGGAACCAGGGAGCATCCGGGGAAGGGGTCAACCTGGTGGTGGAATGGATCCTGAATGGAGAGATAGGCGAAGTACGGAAGGTGGAAGCCTTCACCGACCGGCCCATCTGGCCACAGGGTCTGAACGTGCCCGAGCAGGGGCACTGGGTGCCCGAAACCCTCAACTGGGACCTTTTTATAGGACCGGCTAAAATGAGGCCCTTCAATGAGATCTACACCCCCTGGAACTGGCGGGGATGGTGGGATTACGGCACCGGGGCCCTGGGCGATATGGCCTGCCATATCCTTCATCCCGTTTTCGTGGGACTGCAGCTGACATATCCCACCAGGGTCCAGGGAAGCTCCACCCTTCTGCTCACCGATAGTGCCCCCAACGCCGAGATGGTCAAACTGACCTACCCGGAAAGGCCGAAAGGCAAGAAGGTGAAGTTCCCCGAAGTGGAGGTCACCTGGTACGACGGCGGCCTGCAGCCCATGAAGCCGGAAGGATGGCCTGCCGGTAGGGACATGAATGATGCTGGCGGCGGTGTTCTTTTTCACGGCACCAAAGACACCCTGATCTGCGGATGTTACGGAAAAGATCCCTGGCTGCTCTCAGGCAGGATTCCCGATGCTCCGAAGGTAAGACGCAGGGTGGAAACGAGCCATGAAATGGACTGGATCCGGGCTTGCAAGGAAAGTCCGGAGAACCGTGTTGAAACCGCCTCACCCTTCAGCGAGGCCGGTCCCTTCAACGAAATGGTTGTGATGGGTGTGAACGCCGTGCGCCTGCAGGGACTGAACAAGGAGCTTGAGTGGGACGGTGAAAAAATGGAGTTCACCAACATCAGCGACAGCGAAGAGCTGAAGATCTGCATCAGGGACGGATTTGAGATCCATGACGGACATCCCACGTTCGACAAGACCTGGACCGATCCGTTCTCGGCGAAGGCGTTCTCCAGGGAACTGGTGAAGCACACTCCCAGGGAAGGCGGATGGGAACTGCCCGATATGCCCGCATGACGGGAGCATAACGAATGTAAAACTGTAACACATATCAGACAATGAAGCATCGAAATATTTTATTTTTCGTCTCGGTACTGATGATCGGCGGACTGGTCGCCTGTACTTCTTCGGGGAAAAAGGAGAAGGAAGCCGGGACGACCGAAGCAGCAGAAAAGGTGGCCGACAACACCCTGACCGACCAGGAAAAGAAAGAAGGCTGGATCCTGCTCTTCGACGGGGAGACCTTCGAGGGATGGCGCGAGTACAACATGGAAGTCTTTCCCGACACGGGCTGGTCCATCGAGAACGGGGCCATCAAGTGTTCCGATTCGGGAATGGGGGAAGCCGGTTTCGGGGGGGACATCGTCTATGACAAAGAATTCACCAATTTCCACCTGAAGCTGGACTGGATGATCTCGGAAGGCGGAAACTCGGGGATCTTTTTCCTGGCACAGGAGGTCCCGGGAAAAAACATCTGGTACACCGCCCCCGAATACCAGATCCTGGACAATTGCAGCAACCACGTGGACAATACGCTGGGAGTGAACGGGAACCGGAGGGCCGGGAGCCTGTATGACCTGATCCCGCCGGATCCGCAGAATGCAAAATGTGCGGGGGAGTGGAACCATTCGGAGATCATCTCCTATGACGGAACGATCGTTTTCAAGATGAACGGGGAAAACACGATGGAATTCCACCTGTGGACCGATGAGTGGAACCGGATGATCGCCGACAGCAAGTTCCCGGATTTCAATCCCGATTTCGCCAGTGTTGCCAAAACGGGATACATCGGGCTGCAGGACCACGGGGATGCGGTGTGGTTCAAGAACATCAAGCTGAAGGAACTCTGACACGCCAGCCCCCGGCCAGACCCTGATCGGGACCGGGAACGAGCCGCCTGACGGGCCGGACCGAAGGGAGGTTCGTAGCGGTGGTGACCGGTCCCGGAAGGGCTGAGACGCTGCGAAAGGCAGCGACTCCGGGAGATCAGAGAACCACCCCCTCCATGGACTTCTCCAGCTCCCGGGCATGGCCCAGGAACCCTTCCAGGGTCATCTCCTTATAGAACAGCAGTCCATGCGTGGTGCGGACCCGGGGGCTTTCATGCTGGTAGAAAAAGTTCTTGCCCAGGAGCAGCTGAAGCATTTTCAGTTGCTCCACCCAGATCCGTATGGCAAGCTGGCTGAATTTCCCGTCATGCTGGTAACTGGGAAATGAGGCATCTACCTGGCTCAGGTAGCTGTTGGTGAATGCATTGTCCATCACCCCCATGGCATTCAGGGAGACCGGCACGATCCGGTTGGCCTCGGCCGGGTGGAACCGGTACCATACATTCCTGTAGCCCCAGATCCGCAGGTGGGACAGGTCCTTTTCCTTGCTCCACATCCGCAGTGCTTCGGCGATCACCTGGAGTACCTTGTAATGGGTATCCGGACCGCTGCCTTCCGGATCAAAGGCCAGGCTGACCACGGTGGGATTGATCGCCCGCAGCTGTTCCAGGATGGGTTCCACATCCCGTTCCCGGGTGGGCTGCTCGGTGAACACATCCCCCGTATAGAAACCGAGCCGCATGTGGTGCACATTTTTTGTCTGGATCCCGAAACAAGCCCATACCAGCTCTTCTTCAAACTCCCGTACCATTCCTTTCAGTTTCTGGATGTCGGGCAGGTTAATCTCCCCGTCATAGCTTTTCTTCAGGATGATCAGGATGTTGTTGATCTCATCCCGGAGCTGGTCCACATCCCTCACGCCATAGAGACCGACGATGTCACGCACGATCCTGTGGGCGAGACCGCGCCTGAGTTCATGCTCCTCCCCTGAGGCTACCTTGAGCAGGTAATGGTTGACATCCTTGTCCCGTTTATACCTGTAACCGGTCTCAAAGAAATCCGGGTACCGGGTCATCTGGATCAGTCCCGTATCCAGAAAATGCCTGGTATCCTCCAGCGCCTCGATGATGAATTTGTTCGTTACGGCGGTGAATCCGGAGGTGAGGACAGAAAAGAAATTCTGGTTCGTCTCGTTCCTCATGAGCCGGTGGATGTGGGGCAGAATGCCGAGCATGATGTCATCGTGGTGGGGCCCCGTATGGTAATAGACCTGGTTGCTCTCTGCGTACATTCCCTTGCGGAACCTGTCTTTCACGGATTCGATCACTCCGGGGACCGTCGTTTCATCCAGTCCCGGGATCATCCTGCAGTAACGGTCCGCCTTCAGGTCTTCCGTGGTCAGGTGGTGCCCGTATTTGGCCAGTTTGACGCACAGGTCAACCACCGCCCTGTCGGTTTTCTCCTGTGTCCACTCCCCCCGGCTGTAATAGGCATCCACCGAGCTCTGTAACTGGGAAGCCGCTCCGCCGGTCAGATAGAACCTGGCATTTTCCAGCGCTGACAGCGCGCTTGCCGGGTAGAGGTTCGAAGGTTCCCTCTCCAGGGCATCACGCACCATGGGTGCCTTGGCCTCCCCGGCGGCAAAGATGATGGCCACCGCATCCCGGTTGCGTGTAATGGTCTCCAGCCCGATGGTGATCACCAGCCGGTTCCTGGAGATCTCGATCCCCCCCAGATCGGATGCGGCCACCGCCTGGGTCTCGAAATTTGTTTCTGTAAGCCGGGTGGTGGAATGGTGGTCCGATCCCCTCACATTGAACGCAATGTGCCCGTCCGGTCCGATCCCGCCCAGGAAAAAACCGATCCCCCCGTGCTCGCGGATCTCCTGCTCATAACGGATACACCAGTTGTCGATAGAGAAGATGGAAGCCTGCTGCAGCCTTTCGAACTGGCTTCCCGGCTCCCTGTACCTGAGTGAAAGGTCCACCCGGTTCCCTGGAAATATCTCCGTGAAGTGCCGTCCTTCCGCCAGGGGGATCTGATCGGAATTGATCAATAGTGCCCGTGCCGGGTCCAGTCCGAACCCTTCGATGTAATATTTTTTCACATAGTTGCAGAAGCTGTTGTGCTGCCGGGAGCTGATGGGATAGAATTCGTCCATCTGAACGAACCGGAGCCGGTTCAGCGCAGGTTTTCCCATCTCCCCGATCCCGTATTTGCTCCTGAGCGTTTTCACTTTCCTGCTTTCCCAGTTCTCCAGCAGGTGGGTGGTCCACTTGATAAAATATTCGGGGGTTTTGCCGGTGGGCAGGCTGATGACCCCTTCGGGATTCCCGCCGGCCCATTCCAGGAACCTCAGTGAGGTGAAGAGCCCCAGCAGCGGGAAATTATCCACCACCAGGTAAGGGACATTCGTGTGGATTGGCGGAGAACCGGAGTTCCTGTAAAACACCGATTCGACTTCTGATCTGAATTGCATGATAAATGATGGTTGGGATGCGGGGACAGGCAGCGCATCATGAAAAAGCAAAAATAGACAATTTTACAGGAAATCCGGCGATTTGTTCAAACGTATAGCCGGTCCGGATCCACCTGTGCCAGTTCCGTCATCAGGTCGGCCAGCCGGAGGGTGACCGCCTCAAAGTATTCCCGTCCCTTTTCCGCGCTGGCCTTCACGGGATTACCGACCCCTGTGTCAGCGGTGGCCCTGCTCCATTTCCTTTCCGCCCATGCCCATGGCTCATTCAGCGCACGGACCGCGAATTTTCTGGCTGCACCGCTTCCGGCTTCTGAAAGGGGCAACACCAGGTGTGGCATGACATACAGCATCAGGCTGGTCTCCATCTCGTCCGCATGGTCCCCTTCATTTTCGAAAAATTCCTGTTTGTTCACCGACTGAAACCAGTTGCATGTGGAGAGGAACACTTCCGGGAACCGCCTGCCCACCTCCCGGATCATTTGCCTGAAATCGTTGCCCCCGTGTCCGTTCACCACCAGCAGCCTGTCCATGCCATGTCCCGCCAGGCTCTGCACCAGGTCGGTCAGGATGGCCATCTGCGTGCCGGGGTACAGGTTCAGGGTCAGCCTGATATCGGTCTGTCCCGTGTTTACGCCCACAGGGATGGTGGGCAGGACCACCACCCTGGCCTCCCTTTCCCAGGCAATCCTGGCGGATTCGTACACCAGTGCTTCTGTCTCATAATTGTCCGTTCCGTAAGGAAGATGGTAGTTGTGGGCCTCGGTGGCCCCCCAGGGCAGTACCGCGAGCCGGTAATCCGCATCCCTGACACTTTTCCAGTTGGTCTCTGCAAGAATATAAGGCCTCATCTCTTTCATTTATACATATGCGCCCGGCAGGGTCGCACTAATGCCGGGCATGATAATGATCCAGGATCTCCAGAGTCTTCCCGAGGGGGAGGGCTTCCACAACCCTTCCGGACAATCCTTCCATCCGGGTGGCCATGAAGAGGGAGTTATAGATCGCCTCCGCTGTGGCCTCCACCACAGCCAGGAAGAGCGGGGTCATGTGCTCGTTGCGAAGCAGGGGGATGTTCTCAACAGTTGCTTTTGAATTGTGGGGAATCCGAATCTCCGGATGGGTGCTGAATGCAATGGCATAGTCACCGCTCCCGTTGGACGAGAATCCCCCGACGGTTCCGAAGGCAAGGAACGACCTTCTTGCCATCCTTTCCAGGTTCCTGGCGTCAACCGGGGCATCCGTGGCAATGACGATCATGCATGAACCATCCACCTGTTCGGGAAGCATTCCTGACAGGTAGTGCTTCCCCAGTTCCTCCCCTACCGGCGCCCCGTTGATGGTCAGGATCCCTCCGAAATTGGATTGCACGAGCACCCCCACCGCATACCCTCCCAGTTCTTCAGGCAGTACCCGGGAGGAGGTGCCGATCCCTCCCTTGAATCCCATGCAGACCGTACCCGTTCCCGCTCCGACGCATCCCTCGGCCACCGGCCCGGATGCAGCCGAAGCGATGGCCTCGCGCACATGAGATATGTTCACATGGCGTCCCCGGATATCATTCAGCCATCCGTCGTTGGTCTCCCCGGCAACGGCATTGACCGAACGCACCTCCTCGTTCCCGGGGCGGGTGAGCGCATCATCCACCAGTCCGTTCGCCACCGTGAAAACGCCCAGGGTATTGGTCAGTCCGATGGGGGTTTCCAGGTTGCCCAGTTCCTCCACCTGCGTAAATCCCACAGCTTTCCCGAATCCGTTTCCCACGCAGACGGCAGCGGGTACCTTCTCCGTGAAAAGATTCCCTCCGTGGGGCACCACCACGGTCACGCCTGTCCTCACCGATTCTCCTTCGATGAGTGTCCGGTGTCCCACCATCACCCCGGGTACATCGGTGATGGTATTCCAGGGACCGGGACTGAGGATTCCGGGCCTGATTCCCAGGTCCCTCGCCCTTGCCCGTTCCTGGGCATGACATGCCAGGGTGCCCGTGAGCAGGACCAGCCAGGCAGCGATCAGGATGTTATTCAGGTTCATTTTTACCGGGTTTCAGTTTTGATGCATCAACGTTCCGTATCAGTGCCCTGGCCAGGATGCGGGCCGGATCAATGGTTACCAATGTGCCGGTGTCCTTCCCGGTAAGTGCCATGGAGATCTCGGTGCATCCCAGGATCACCGCCTGTGCCCCTTCACGCTCCAGATAAGCGATCCCGCTAAGCAGGTTCCCGATGGCCGCCGGGCGGACGGGAAACGCACAGGATTTGATCCCGTATTCCGGATCATACACCGCGGGATGGATCAGCTTTTCCTGCATTTCACGCGTTGGACGGACGGCTTCATAGCCCCTTTTTTCCAGGGCTTTCCGGTACACACCACTCTCATAGGTACCCGTGGTGGAGAGCACCCCGATCCTGGATAATCCGGGATGGGTCCTGCCCAAATAAGAGATGGTCTCATCGATCATGTGCAACAGCCGGATGCGGCACTCCGTTTCCCTGAGCTTTTGAAGGATCACACCGAATATCCTGTCCGCATGCGCCGTGTTACATGCGATGCCGGCCACCCTGGAACCGGTCGCATCCAGCCTGATCAGGATCTCAGCAATCGCATATGCGGGATTATCCCTGGTTTTGCCCAGCAGGAATTCGGTGCGGTCAGGGATCCCGGAAGGCATGGACATCAGGACCACATCCAGGTGCTCCCGGTCGCTTCCCGCCAGCGTATTGTCAAACACCTTGCGAACCAGATCCAGTCCGGCATAGGGTCCGGTTCCTCCGACAATCCCGATCATCATCCGGCGACTGGTGATTCTTTTCCCTTCAGTGATGATGCCCTGATGATGAGCTGGTGGCTCAGGACAATGGTCTTTGTGAGCACGGGCGATTCCCGGTCAAGCATTTCAATCAGGGTGGAGGCGGCCACTTCTCCCATCTCCATCCCGGGGTAATGGATGGTGGTCAGCCCGGGATCGATTACCCTGGACAGGTGGACATTGTTGAACCCAACCACGGCGATGTCTTCCGGAACACGGATACCTTTCTGCTTCAGTTCGCAGATGACGGAGACAGCCGAAGAGTCGTTGGCGGCGAAGATCCCGTCCGGCGGGGCATCCATCTCCAGGATCTTCTTCACCGCATAGCCTCCTGTGTCTTCGTTCAGGATATCAAT
>JAXGMU010000044.1:0-28747 GCA_040768485.1 Bacteroidales bacterium | reverse complement strand
TAAGTGACGAACCGGTATAACGAAAAAGAGGCCGTACCTTTTGATACAGCCTCCCTAAGTTAAACCAATTCTGGTGGTATTATCTCTATTTTACTTCCTCGAAGTCCACATCCGTCACTTCATCATCATTACCTCCTTTGCCGGATGAAGCCTTTTCGCCGCCCGGCTCGCCGCCCGGTTCACCGGCCGGACCTGCCTGGCCTCCTGCCTGCTGGCTGGCGTTGTAGATGTCCTGTGAAGCCGCCTGCCATGCATTGTTCAAAGCGGTGGTGGCTTCATCAATGGCACCCAGGTCTTCTGACTTATGGGCCTCCTTCAGCTTGCCGAGGGCCTCTTCGATGGCGGTTTTCTTCTGGGCAGGGATCTTGTCGCCGTAATCTTTCATCTGTTTTTCCGTCTGGAAGATCAGGCTGTCGGCAGTGTTCAGCTTGTCAATGCGTTCCTTTGCCTTTTTGTCCGACTCTTCGTTCTCCTTGGCTTCCTTTTTCATCCTTTCGATTTCGGCGTCGGTCAGACCCGAAGAAGCTTCGATCCGGATACTCTGTTCCTTTCCGGTCCCCTTGTCCCTCGCCGACACATTCAGGATCCCGTTGGCATCGATGTCAAATGTGACCTCGATCTGGGGCATGCCGCGGGGTGCGGGCGGGATGCCATCCAGGTGGAAGCGCCCGATGGTCTTGTTGTCCTTGGCCATGGCCCTTTCACCCTGAAGCACATGGATCTCCACACTGGGCTGGTTGTCGGCCGCGGTGGTGAATGTCTGGGTCTTTTTGGTGGGAATGGTGGTGTTGGCCTCGATCAGCCTGGTGAACACACTTCCCATGGTTTCAATACCCAGTGAGAGCGGAGTGACGTCCAGCAGGAGTACATCCTTCACCTCACCGGTGAGTACGCCTCCCTGGATGGCGGCACCGACGGCCACCACTTCGTCCGGATTGACCCCCTTGGAAGGTTTTTTACCGAAGAAGTCCTCCACAACTTTCTGGATGGCGGGGATCCGGGTGGAGCCTCCAACCAGGATCACCTCGTTGATGTCCTTTGCGCTCAGTCCCGAGTCTTTCAGTGCCTTCTTGCAGGGCTCCACCGTGGCCTGGATCAACTGATCGGCCAGGCTCTCAAATTTAGCCCTGGTAAGGGTTTTGACCAGGTGTTTCGGGACTCCGTCCACCGGCATGATGTAGGGAAGGTTGATCTCTGTCTGTGTGGCACTGGAAAGTTCTATCTTGGCTTTCTCGGCAGCTTCTTTCAGCCGCTGCAGTGCCATGGGATCCTTCCTCAGGTCCACGCCTTCATCCTTCTTGAATTCCTCGGCCAGCCAGTCCATGATCACCTGGTCGAAGTCGTCTCCCCCCAGGTGGGTGTCGCCATTGGTGGACTTCACCTCGAAAACGCCGTCACCCAGTTCCAGGATGGAGATGTCAAATGTTCCTCCACCCAGGTCAAACACGGCGATCTTCAGGTCCGAGGTTTTCTTATCCAGGCCGTAGGCAAGGGATGCGGCCGTGGGCTCATTGATGATCCTTTTCACCTTCAGGCCGGCGATCTCGCCCGCCTCTTTGGTGGCCTGACGCTGGGAATCGCTGAAGTAGGCGGGAACGGTGATCACAGCCTCCTTCACTTCATGTCCCAGGTAGTCCTCGGCTGTTTTTTTCATTTTCTGCAGGACCATGGCCGAGATCTCCTGTGGCGAATACTGTCGGTCATCCACCTGTATGCGCGGGGTGTTGTTCTCGCCTTTGACCACCTTGTAGGGCACCCTGGCAATTTCCTTGGACATCCGGTCGTAGGTTTCCCCCATAAAGCGCTTGATGGAGAAGATGGTCTTCCGGGAATTGGTGATGGCCTGGCGCTTGGCCGGGTCCCCCACTTTTCTTTCTCCGTTCTCCACAAAAGCAACCATGGACGGGGTAGTCCTCTTGCCCTCGCTGTTCGGGATCACAACAGGTTCGTTCCCCTCCATGACGGCCACGCATGAGTTGGTGGTTCCGAGGTCTATTCCGATGATCTTACTCATAATTCAGTAATTGTTTTTTATTTGGTTCTGTTTCTAATCGTTTTCATTTTTCGCACTCGGAGTGTGAATGCGCATAGATTGTGCCAATATGGTTTTTTATTCCCCGGGTGCTATAATGACACGAAATAGCCGGTCATCTGTCACCCGTGAAGGGGACATTGTCACATAAACTGACAAATTGACCGTGAATAGAAATTTTATTGTAAACTTTGTACAGAACCATCATAACAGACCATGGCCCTTCATAAGAATGTGAAACGCGTGACCACCCACGTACTCAGCGCAATGAAGCTGAAAGGCGAGAAGATCGCCATGCTCACCGCATACGATTACTCGTACGCCCGCCTGCTTGACCAGGCAGGCATTGATGTGATCCTGGTGGGAGATTCCGCCTCCAATGTGATGGCAGGATATGAAACCACCCTTCCCATCACGCTGGACCACATGATCTACCATGCCGCATCCGTGGTCAGGGCAGTGAACCGCGCACTGGTGGTGGTGGACCTCCCTTTCGGGACCTACCAGGGAAATCCCATGGGCGCACTGGCATCAGCCATCCGGATCATGAAAGAGACCGGGGCCAGTGCCATCAAGCTGGAGGGCGGGGAGGAAATCATCGAGTCGGTGGACCGGATCCTCTCAGCAGGGATCCCGGTGATGGGACACCTGGGGCTCACCCCGCAATCGATCCACAAATTCGGCACCTATGTGGTGCGTGCCACAGACAGCGATGAAGCTGAAAAGCTGAAAAAGGATGCACTGGCCCTGGCAAAGAGCGGTTGTTTCGGGATCGTCCTGGAAAAGATCCCCGCAAAACTGGCCGGTGAAGTGACCCGGTCGGTCAACATCCCGATCATCGGGATCGGCGCCGGTCCCGAGGTGGACGGACAGGTACTGGTGCTCCATGACATGCTGGGCATCACCCAGGAGTTTTCTCCCAGGTTCCTGCGCAGGTACCACAACCTGCAGATGGAGATCAAGGGGGCGGTGCAGAACTACATCGAGGATGTGCGGTCGAGGAACTTTCCCAACGAGAAAGAACAATATTAAAAAGTTAGGAGTTAGGAAGTTAGGGGGGTTAGGATTCTAACACCTAACATCTAACCCCTAACATTTAACCCCTAACATTTAAACCCTAACATTTAACCTCTAACTCTAACCACAGCATCTTATTTGATTGTTCAACAGGCTTACTCGCGGGTGTTCTACAGTGTTGTTGGTGAACATTACCGTCAGGTCTGACAACGGAAATTTCTTTCTGGCCAATTTGGCGATCAGTACGTCTCCATTGTGGTCCCTGCATATGATCTGGAGTTTTCCCTTTCCGATTTTGCGCACATTCCATTGTTGCAGCCTGACCCCTTCCAGTGATAGGGAGTTCTGGTAAGAGAGTATCAAATCGAAAAACCAGTTGGTTTCACCCAATTCTTTCACGAGAAATGATCCTCCCGGATTACTCAACTCCCACTGGGATACAAATTGTTGATACCTCTGATCCGTATTGTTGAACGCACGGGAGCTTATTTCATTCTCAATTACCTTTGTTTTATTCTGCGGTTCCATAATTGTCTTATTTATAAACTTATAGAAAAATTTATCCAGCGATTGCATCCTGATCTTACCTGTGACAGGGTCCGGCTGCTTCCTACTTCAGTCTGAGCTGCACTTTACCCATGTGGTCGGGACCATTGTACACGTTGAACTGGTAGATCCCTTTCTGAAGTTTATAATCAGGCGAATATACCAGCTCAATCCGTCCTGGGGATCCAGCTTTCACCCCTGCGCTACTCACCAGGCTGGCCATCAGATTTTCATCCTGATCTGCCCGGGTAATGGTCGCGAAGCTGTCTTTCTGGCTGGAGATTTCTCTGCCTTCAGGTGTGATCAATTTAAAATAGATCTGCTCACCGGCATTGGGAGGAAGATCAAAACTGACCATTAATTTATTGGCTCTTTTGGCAACCACTGTCAGTTTTTCGCTTTTCCCTTTCAGTGCTTCGATCCGGTAATTATCTGCCAACATTGTTTCCAGGAATGCTACTTGCACAGCCAGTTTTTTATTCGCACCCTGTAATTGGTCAAGTTGTTCCAGGTAACCTTCTTTTTCAGTTGCGAGACGATCCATATCTTCATGGAGACCGGCAACTTTTTTCTCCAGCTCATTCCGCAATTCTTCCAGGGCAAGGTTCTTCCTTTTTACTTCTTCCAGGGTGATGTTTGCTGAAGCCAGCTTTTTTATCTGTGCCTCCCTGGCTGAAAGTTCATCTGAGATCTCTTTAAGTTTGTGATCAAGCTTTTCATTCTTTCCTTTCAGGGTACCCATCTCTTTTTTCAAGGCTTCCAGGGATTTTTCAAGATCGAGGTTTTTGGACAACAGTGCCTCTGCCTTGATTTTCTCATGATCAAGTTTCCTGTTCAGGGACTTTTGGTTCAGGTAAAAAATACCGGATCCCAGAATCAGAACCGCTGCAAGGACCCAGATGATATTCCTCCATGTAAAGATCTTAGTTTTCATTTCATACATTGTTTAGGTGATACATGCAGCAAATTTACCTGGCCGGGATGAGGAGGGAATTAAAAGGGAATTAAAATGCAATTAAGATTTTCGGATCATACGTGCTTCCTGGCGGAATGCATCATCCCAAAACAGGAAGGGAAATCATGAATGTGGTTCCATTCATCAGGCTGGAGGTAACGGAGATAGTGCCATGATGCAGCTTAATGACCTTCTGGACCAGCGAAAGACCTATCCCGTGCCCTTTGTAGGACTTTGCGTTCCGGGCACGGTAGAATGGCTGGAATATCTTCTGCGATTCATCATCAGGGATTCCTATCCCCTTATCAGAAACGGTGATGATAACATGGCCATTCTGATGATCAAGTCCCACTTCTGCCAGATGGTCCGGTGCATATTTGCACCCATTATCCATCAGATTGCCGATCGCTGTCCTTAGAAGGAGTTCATTCCCGTTAATTGTCAAAGCTTCTTCATTTTCAATCCTGTCGGAGAAAAACACATGGATATTGTATTCCTGATCCCTTCTGATAATCTCTTTTCGGGCCTGCCACAGCACATCATCAATCCTGACGGGAATGAAATCAGATTCGTTAAATTCTGAATCGGACTGGGTGAGAAGCAGGAGGCGATTTGTGGTCTCATTCAGGCTTTTTAAATACTCCAGCACCGAGTCGATGGTTTCCCTGTACTCCTCGTTGCTGCGGGCCTTGATCTGGATCACTTCCAGTTGGAGCGTAATCGCAGTCAACGGTGTCCGAAGTTCATGAGATGCGTTGGCGATGAAATTCTTCTGGGTTTTAAATGCATCCTCCAGCCGGTCCATCATCTTATTAAATGTCCGGGCCAGGCGTGACAGCTCATCCTTTCCGTTTCCTTCAGAAATCCTCTTATGGAGGTCTGAGCTTTTAATGGCGTTCACATCGGCCATTATATCCGAGATCGGTTTGAGGGCCTTTTTTGCAAAAATATTCCCGGAAAAAAATGCAATGACCAGGCTGCTAAACAGAACCGAAATCAAAATGATCCTCAATCGCTTGAGTTTTTTTAACCCAAAAATATCCATCGCTGCTGCAAACACCACAAATCTGTCATACTGCCCGGTATAAAACTCTCCCAGGATCTCATACTGGCCTTGTTTGATCCGGACCTCATTATTCAGCCTGACATTGTCTATCAAATCCTGTGAAATGTCCAGGATCCGATTCTCATCCGAGCTGAAAATGATATTATTCTCGTAATCATATATAATGATCTTCTCATTGGGGAGGCTCATCGGATTGTTCGTCTCAATTCTCTTCAGCAGTTCAGCATCAATCTCCTCTATCTCGAACAGCATCTGGGCTGTCATTTTGGCCCTGCTGCTCAGCCGGTCGAAAAAATCCTCCCGGCGGGAGCCTGAAAAAGAGACATAAATCGCAAGATATGACAGTAGCAGTATCAGCGCTACGATGAAGATGAACTGTAAGGAAAGTCTCTTGCGAATCTCCATTAGTGTTCATTTATACAATACCCGAGACCAATCCTGGTCTGTATCAATTTAGGATTGAAATCCCTGTCAATTTTTTTTCTGAGGATATTGATATACACATCCACCACGTTGGTGCCTGTATCAAAATTGATATCCCATACCTTTTCCGCAATTTCTGCGCGGGATATCACCCTTCCCTTATTCCTCATTAAATATTCAAGAAGCAAAAATTCCTTCGCGGTCAGTTCGATCATGCTGTTCCCCCTTCTGGCAATTTTTTTATCGGTATCCAGCTCCAGATCAGCAATCTTGACCGTTGAAGAAGTTTTAATCACACCGGATGACCTTTTTGATAGCGCATTGATCCTGGCAATTAGCTCTTTGAATTCAAAAGGTTTTATAAGATAATCATCCGCCCCTGCATCGAAGCCACTGATTTTGTCGGCCAGACTATCAAGAGCGGTCAGCATCAAAACAGGAATCATGATTCCTTTTTCCCTTAATTTCCTGCATACCTCGTAACCGTTCTGCATAGGCAGTATGACATCCAGGATGATCAGGTCGTGATCAGCCCTGGAGCTTAGTCTTTCACCCATCTGACCGTCAAATGCAACGTCCACTTCATGACCATGTTCCTCGAGGCCTTTTTTTATAAATTCAACCACTTTTGGTTCATCTTCCACTAGCAGAATTTTCATAACAATGACTTATTCTGTAAAAATATAAAAAAAACCTCTCTCCTTTCCATAACTTGCTGATTTTCTATTAGCTGTAAAATGAACCGCAAAATAGCGGCAACAGGGAATAATTGCATCGGAAAATAGGAATGGCAGATTAAAAGAGGGTGAAGTTGAGATTAAAATTGGATTAAAATACCGCAGCCGGGCTTTTCAGGTATAAAAAATTACTTTTGCATCGGGTATGTCAGAAAGAAAATCCATACAACCACCTGTACCCATCCTGTATGAGGACAACCACCTGCTGGTGGTGAACAAGCGCGTTTCGGACATTGTGCAGGGGGACCAGACGGGGGATCCGTCTCTGGACCGGATCCTGAGGGATTATATTAAAGAAAGGGACGGCAAGCCGGGGGAGGTGTTCCTGGGCATCCCCCACCGGCTGGACAGGCCCGTGAGCGGGGTGGTGGTCTTTGCCAAGACCAGCAAGGCGCTGAGCCGGATGGCGCAACTGTTCAAGGAGCGGGAGGTGATCAAGATCTACCATGCCATTGTGGACCGGGCCCCGGTCCCGGATTCGGGGACGCTGGAGCATTACCTGACCAGGAACACGAAACAGAACAAATCCTATGCACATGACCGGGAGGTCTCCGGTTCCAGGCACGCGGTGCTGCACTACCGCACACTGGCCTCATCGGACCGGTACCACCTGCTGGAGATCGAACTGGAGACCGGAAGGCACCACCAGATCCGGGCCCAGCTGGCAGCAGCCGGATGCATCATCAAGGGCGACCGGAAATACGGGGCGGCCAGGACCAACAAGAACGGGGGGATCAGCCTGCATGCCAGGTCTGTTTCCTTCATCCACCCGGTCAAAAAAGAGCGGCTGGAGATCGTGGCACCCTACCCGAAGGTGGATATCTTTCCTGTATTCAAAACCGGTTAGCGATTACCCTGGATATTACCCACAGGCAATATGACCAGCGGGCGATATTTCTTCATGGCAAGATTTCTCCGTGGCAAGATTTCTTCGTGGCAAGATTTCTCCGTGGCAAGATTTACGGGTGGCAATATTTAGCCCCGGCATATTTGCGGAGAGCTTCAATTCCAGCGCAATCCAGCGCAAGCCGGGTCAGGCTTCCTTTTTCAGCATGAACGGGAGGGGCAGGAGATCGGCGGCCCCCTGGATGAGCAGGGTCCTTCGCTTTCCGTGTAGAATCACATCGATGGATCTGCCCCCGGTTTGCTCCGTTTCATACAACACCTGCCTGCAGGCGCCGCATGGAGTGACGGGCTCCTCCTGGATTGATCCGTCCCGGAGGGCGGTGATGGCGATGGCCTCCACAGCCACTTCCGGATACCGGGAACCGGCATAAAAAAGTGCCACGCGCTCCGCGCAGAGCCCGGACGGATAGGCTGCATTTTCCTGGTTGTTGCCGGTGATCACCTCCCCGTTTTCGAGCAGCACAGCGGCTCCCACGCGGAAACCGGAATAAGGGGCGTAGGCATCTCTGGCCGCCTCTATTGCCGAGTGGACCAGGCTGACATATTGACCGGGAAGTTCACCCGGATCTTCATACAGGGTGTAGCGGATCGGAATCTCGTATTGCTTCATACAGGGGGATTTGGTCCCGTAAAAATACAGATTTTCTTTCACCGGGGACAATCCGCGCCGTTGCCGGACGTTCTTTCATTACGGCCCGCGGGCTTTTTGTTAAAAACTTATGGGCGGGAATGGCATTCAACTCCCTAATTTTACGGAAAATATCGTTGAACTGAGAAGAGAGATGAGAAGGTGGATTCTGATCCAGGCAGGGATCATCATGTCTTGCATGGTGTCCGGGCAGGCGGATATGAAACTGACCAGGGAGGATTATATTGCCACATTCGCCAATCTGGCCATGAGAGAGATGGTTCGCGTGGGGATCCCTGCCAGCATCACACTGGCCCAGGGATGCCTGGAATCCGATAACGGGAACAGCCGTCTGGCTAAGAAGGGGAACAACCATTTCGGGATCAAGTGCCACGACTGGAAGGGGAGGACCATCCACGAGGATGACGATGCATGGAGGGAATGTTTCCGGTCTTATCCTTCGGCTTACGAATCCTACATGGACCATTCGGAATTCCTGGCCGGCAGGTCCAGGTACGCGGACCTTTTCCAGCTGGAGCCGGACGACTACAGGGGGTGGGCGCACGGGCTAAAAAAAGCCGGTTACGCAACTTCCCCCCAGTATGCGAAGGACCTGATCCGGATCATCGAGGAGAACGAGTTGCACCGGTATGACGAGCTTGTGATCGCTGGATTGTTTGAGCCCGGTGAGGAAGGCCCCCTGCTGGCGCGGGAGGATGGTCAGAAAGAAGCGGCCACCGCATCTGTGGTGCCCGGCGGGTATGCCACTTCCCGCCCCATCCTGGTGAACAACCGGATCGAATACATTGTGGTCCGTCCGGGCGACACCCCCGAATCGCTCAGGGACGAACTGGACCTTTACAAGAACGAGATCTTCAAATACAACAACCTTCCGCGCGATGCCGAACTGGAGCCCGGTCAGATCATCTATCTCCAGCCCAAAAGGAGAAGGGCTGAGCGCGGCCACGACATCCATGTGGTGCAGGAGGGCGAGACACTGGAGGAAATATCCCAGATTTACGGGGTGAAGGTGAAGCACCTCTGCCGCATGAATCTCCTGGCGGAAGGGACAATGCCGGCGGCCGGAGAGGAACTGTACCTCAGGAAGAAAAAAGAGGAAATCATTCAGGAAGAGATGCCCGGGGAAGCACCGCGGGAGGAGCAGGCGGAGATGCAGTTCAGGTTCGAAGGATTCTAGCTCCCTGTTCAAAACATGTTAATGTTTTTGACAATCAAAACTTTACATTGATCCTTCCGCTTCATATCTTTGTCATAAACCTATCCCATGTCCGACGCCGGTCCCAACCCCGTAAAAATGATCCTTCCCCCCGATGGAAGGCAGACACGCATTGATTTTTTCCGTCAGCGAACCACCCGTAAAAATTCAAGGGAATGGTGGCAATCCCTCTCGTCCTGGTTCAGGAATGACGAAAAAGAAAAGGGAACACGGCTGGATGTCTTTGCCGGCCAGCTGAGAAAGAAGGGCTACTCTGAAAAGTCAGTGAAGAGTTACACGTTTATGATGCAGCGCTTTTTCGATTATTATGACGATCCGGAGCCGGAGAAGATCACGATGGGTGAGATCGAGGATTACAACTTCGAGTTTTTTGTCTCGGGCAGGTACTCCAGGTCCTACCAACTGCAGTTCATCAATGCCATCAAACTGTATTACCTGCTGACCCAGGGTGTTGAGCTGAACCTGCGGAAACTCAGGAAAAGCGGGGTCGGAAGGAAGCTGGGTTGAATCCGGCCAGGAATTCACCGATCCCCATCCTCCGTTTGCCTTCCTGCTGAATATCCGTGAGATGCAGGTAGCCGTCCTCCGCGGCCACTTTGAGAAAACGTTTCCCGTCGGTTTGAATGGTTCCGGGGGCATCCTTGTGGGAAAGATGTTCCACGCGGGCAGCATACACCTTGCACTGCACCTTCTCACCGCCCTGTCTGATGAGGTGGGTATGGGCACCCGGGACGGGACTCAGTCCCCGGATCTGGTTATACACCTGTCCGGCCGGCCGCTCCCAGCGGATCAGGCAATCCTCCCTGTGGATCTTCGGTGCTTTCTTCAGTTCTTCATGTTCACCCGTGAACTCTTCCTGTGACCTGGCCCTGATCTCCCCTGCGGCAAGCCGCCTGACGGTTTCCAGCACCAGCGAAGCCCCCATGACCATCAGCCGGCCATGCAGCTCCCCGGCTGTCTCTTCGGGACCGATGCCGGTTTTTTCCCTCAGCAGGATGTTTCCCGTATCAATGTGCTCATCGATCAGGAAGGTGGTAACGCCGGTCTCTTTTTCCCCGTTCATGATGGCGTGATGGATGGGGGCGGCACCCCGGTACCGGGGCAGGAGCGATGCGTGCAGGTTGAAGGTGCCCAGCATCGGGATCCGCCAGACCACCTCGGGGAGCATCCGGAAGGCGACCACCACCTGGAGGTGGGGATCCAGCGATTTGAGTTTCTCCACAAAAACAGGATCCTTCAGGTTTTCCGGCTGGAGCAGCGGCAGCCCTATTTTCAGGGCAAATTGTTTCACCGGGGAGAAGCTGACCTTCCTTCCCCTTCCTGCCGGCCGGTCGGGACCAGTGACCACCGCCGCCACCCTGCAGCCCGCATCCAGCAATTTTTCAAGCGGGGCCAGCGCGAATTCAGGTGTCCCCATGTAAACGATCCGCAGATCTTCAACTGTCATTGTTGTTCTGCTTATCGTACCTGGCAATGTTGAGGAAGTGACCCATTTTGTCCCGTTTGGTTTCCAGGTAGAATTTGTTGTGTGCATTGGCGGTCACCTGCAGGGGGATGACCTCCACGATCCGCATTCCGTAGCCTTCCAGTCCGGCCTGCTTCACCGGATTGTTGGTCATAAGCCTGATGTTCCTCACCCCCAGTGCATGCAGCATTCCGGCGCCCACGCCGTAGTCCCGTTCGTCCTCCGCAAATCCCAGCTCCAGATTGGCTTCCACCGTGTCCCTTCCCTCTTCCTGCAGCTTGTAGGCCTTGATCTTGTTGTAGAGCCCTATCCCCCTGCCTTCCTGGTTCAGATAGACGATCACCCCCCTGCCTTCTTTCTGGACCTTCCGCATGGCCTCGTGCAACTGTTCTCCGCAGTCGCACCGGAAACTGCCGAAGATATCCCCGGTCACGCATGATGAATGGACCCTCACGAGCACGGGATCGTTCTCCTCCCATTTTCCCTTGATGAGCGCCACATGCTCCATCCCGTTGGATTTCTGGATGAAAGGGATCAGTTGAAAATCCCCGTAAATGGTGGGAAGGCTCACCCTGCTTCCTTTGATAAGGATGCTGTCGGTTTTCAGCCTGTGGGCGATCAGGTCCTTGATCGAGATGATCTTCAGGCGGAACTCCTCCGCGATCCGGACCAGCTGGGAAAGCCTTGCCATGCTCCCGTCCTCATTCATGATCTCCACCAGCACACCCCCCGGCTTCAGTCCCGCCATGATCGTCAGATCCACCGCGGCCTCTGTATGTCCGGCACGCCTGAGGACCCCCTGCCGCTTGGCCTTCAGCGGAAAAATGTGTCCCGGCCGGGCCAGATCTTCGGGGTGTGTGACCGGGTCCACCAGTGCACGCAGGGTCTTTGCCCTGTCCGATGCGGATATTCCGGTGGTGGTGCCGTGTCCGATCAGATCCACCGACACGGTGAATGCGGTTGAGAATGAACTTGTATTGGTCCGCACCATCATGGGCAGGTCCAGTTCGGTGCACCTTTCTTCGGTCAGTGCCGCGCAGATCAGCCCCTTTCCGTGGGTGGCCATGAAGTTGACCGTTTCCGGTGTGATCAGTTCGGCGGCTGCCATGAAATCCCCTTCATTTTCCCTGTCTTCGTCATCCACCACGATGATGATCTTTCCGTTGCGGATGTCTTCCAGGGCCTCTTCGATGGTATTCAGCTTAAACCTGATTTCTTCTTGTGGGTTGCCAGACATTATTCTTTATTCCTCCGATATATCTAAAAAAGCCTGCAAGCAGGGCCATGTTCATCACCACGAAATGTGAAATGAAGCGCAAAGTTAACAGATGGATTTTAATTTTCCTGAGAAAAAGATCAATAAGGGGGATGACAAGGACCAGTAGCTGGAGCAGGAGCAGGACCAGGTAAAAGGATGAATGCGCCGCCAGCGGGATGGAGGTGCCCAGGGTGATCATGACCAGGAAAGGGACCATCCAGCGGATCACCTTGTGGGAGAAAAAGCAGAAGGAGACTCCGGGCAGAGGAGAGAAAAGCATCGAGCGGAAACGGGACAGGTTCTGGAAATTGCCGGCGGAGATCCGTTTTTTCCTCCGGAATTCTTCCCCCAGGCTGTTGGACACGTCCTCGTAAACCTTCGCATCCAGGCCGGTGATGCACCGGTATCCTGCCTTGAGTACGGTCATGTTGACAAAGAAATCGTCTACCAGGAAATTGTCCGGGACCGGGCTGTAGAGGGATTTCCGGACCGCATAGCACCCCCCGAACGGTCCCATCATTGCCCCCCAGATGAGGCTTTCATGGTGCTTGATCTTTACCTCCCGGCTGATGTAAAAACTTTCCTGCAGGGAAATGCCGTCTTTGCTCACACGGGTATGGATCATCCGGGAGTCCACCAGTCCCGTGCGCGGATCTTTAAAAAAGCCGGCCATCCGGATGAGTGCCTCCTTGTCCGGGATCACATTGGCATCTGTGATGATCAGGATCCCGCCACGGGACTCCTTTACCAGGTGGTTGATCACACCCGGTTTTCCGGTCCTGTTTTCAAAGAGGAACAAACGGATGCGCGTGTCGCGGTCCCCGAGCTTCTCCAGGATCCGGTTGGTGCGGTCGGTGGATGCGTCCGATCCCACAAGGATCTCCAGCCGGCCGGCCGGATAGGAACACCGCAGGGTGGACTCGATCTTCTCCCCGATGATCTCCTCCTCATTGTAGGCGGCGATCAGCACCGAGATCAGGGGCAGCTCTTCAGGAAGAAAGCGGGATTCACCGAGGCTTTTTCCCCTGGCAAGGACCTGCAAAATCGCCGGGAAAAGGACGTAGGAGAATAAGATCAGGAAAATGCACAACCAGAATATTACCTGAAGGATGATCATACCTGCGCTTGAAAAAACCGGCTCAGCCGGTCCGAGAGGGTAAAGGTATCAAAATTTTGCTGAACAAGGCTGCGGGCATGCCGCACCATCCGGTTTGCTTCCTCGTCCTGGTTGATCAGTGTAACTATTTGATCTGCAAATTCATCCGGATCGCCGGCAATCATGACTTCCCTGCCGTTTTCCGCCGGGATCCCCTCGATCCCCACAGGGGTGGTAACCACCGGGCGTCCCAGGGCCATGGCTTCCAGGATCTTGACCCTGATCCCGCTTCCAGTGAGCAGGGGCGCCACCACAACCCGGTGGGCCTGCATGAAGGCTGCAGCATCTTCCACCTCACCGTGGAAGACCACACGCGGATGCTCCAGTTTTCCGGCGAACGTTGCCGGTGCATTCCTTCCCGCCACGTGAAAGGTGATCCCGGGCACCTTTGCAGTGATCTTTTCAAACACGTTGTCCAGGAACCAATCCAGCCCTTCCTGGTTGGGCAGCCAGTCCAGCGCTCCGATGAAACAGACCGAAGGATCGGGGGGAAGGAGTGTGACCGGGTACCGGTCGATATGAAGACCGGCGGGGATGGTGATGGCCGGGCCGCTGTAACCGGCTGAGCGGATGATGGCCTCGTCCACCTCGCTGATGGCCACCAGGCAATCGGATTGCTGCACCACCTGCATCTCGAACTTCTTCAGCCTTGCCGCCATGTCCCGCAGGTACCAGCGTCTGAGTGCTCCCTTTTCACCGGCTGCCTTTCTTTGCCAGATCAGGTGCTCCACGTTGTGCGCCCGCATGGATACAAATGTTTCCCCCGCATTCCTGATCACCTCCAGGTAATGCCCCATGTAGGGCCCCTCCAGCTGGATCAGGTCAAATTGCTCCTGACGGAGCAGTTCTGCGAGCCGGTCGCCGAAGTCATCCACCCGGAATCTTTCAGCGATATAAGGCTTCCGGGAGAACAGCAGGTTGATCAGCAGGGAGAGGGGCCGGATGGAAGTATCGCAGTCAACCCCCATGAACCGGATGGCAGAGCTGAGCGAACCGGGGATCTGCTCTGCGGGAAATGCATGTTTCCTGGTGTTCAGAGAGAGACAGGTGACCTGGTTCCCCGCATCGCGGAGCCCGGTGAGCATGTACAAGGTGGCGATGGATCCGCCGTCGCGGGGCGGGTAGGGAAGCTTGTTGGACAGGACCAGGATCTTCATGGGATGCGCAGGAATTTCCGGACACTGTCATTCAGCTTCTTCAACCAGATGAAATAGGTCTCGATGTTCATGATCACCGAATCGTTGGCTGCCTTGTACGTCAGAAAGATACTCACCGGGATCATGATGAATGTGGAAAGCCACATTCCCCAGAAGGGCTGCATGAGGTTTTCACGCACGAACTTTTCCCCTGTGATGGAGATCATATAATAGATCAGGAAGAGCAGCACACTGACGATCACCGGCAGGCCCAGTCCGCCTTTCCTGATGATGGCCCCCAGCGGGGCACCGGTGAAGAAGAAGATCAGGCACAGCAGCGAAAGGGTGAACTTGCGGTGGATCTCGATCTGGTACCGCCTCAGCCTGTTGATTTTCCAGGCCCCCGTGCTGGCGTTGGAACTGACGAATGATTTGCTGCTCCTGGCAAAATTGATGGCCTGGGTGATGGCCCTTCTCCGTTCCAGTTTTGTCAGTTCGTTGAAAGCTGAATCCACATGGAGATGCACCACCCTGGGCTCCTGTTCCACCGCCACCTCAGCGGTATCGTTCGAAGGCAGGGGGAGGGCCAGCAGGGCGTTTTTGGGTTTTCCGGTGAGGGACTGATCCACCGTGTTCCGGATCTTTTCATTGAATTTGATCATGTCCCCGGTGAGTGAATCGTCGAAATGATGCAGCTGCGACAGGTTCATCATGGCGTAGGAGTTCCGGAACAACCTTTCATCGGTCCGGTTCAGACCGAATCCGGTCATTTCGATGATCATCTCCTGCTTGTCGAAGCGGTCCCTCCGGTGGGGATAATCCCTGATGTGCCGGTCCTCCTTTTTCTGATCCTGGAGCTCGATGTAAGACCTTCCGTTGTAAAGGGTCAGCAGCAGGTGTTTTTCATCGGCCGACATCCGCATGTATCCCGAATCGGCCACGGTTACGCTCACATTCCCCTTGTCCCCGGTATGATCGTAGATCCAGATATCCCTGAGCAGGTTTGTCCGGTTGTCCCTTTCCCCGATGCGGATTGAATATCCCTCCAGGGTGTTGTCGAACACCCCGGGCCGGATGGTGAGTTCCGGCCGCTGCTGCTGGATATCGTACAGCAGGGAGCGCATTTTCAGGTTGGCCACCGGCATCACGTCATTGGCAAAGAAAAAGGCAGCCACGGAGATCAGGGAAGTGATGACCATCAGCGGTGCCATGATGCGTACCAGCGAGATCCCGGAGGATTTAAAGGCGAGCAGCTCCAGGTTCTCAGCCAGGTTACCGAATGTCATCAGGCTCGCCAGGAGCACTGCGAGCGGCAGGGCCATGGGAACCAGGCTCGCGCTGGTGTACAGCAGGAACTCCGAGATGATATCCCATTCCAGTCCCTTCCCTATCAGGTCGTCGATGTACTTCCAGAGGAACTGCATCAGAAGCACGAAAACGACGAAAAAGAATGTCAGGATGAAAGGACCGATGAATGACTTTATGACCAGCAGGTGAAGTTTTTTCACGGAACCCCTGTTTCTCTCCTAGAATTTCAACGTAGACAAACGTACAATTAGTTTTTTACGAATGCAATAATTGAAAATCTTAAAAAGTCCGGATGCAAACGTTGTCCGCTAAAGACCGATGGCCTGCTTCAGTCCCGAGATCTGGGTGTCCCAGAGATCAATGGCATCGGCTCTTTCATCCTCTTCCGCAAAGTCGGTGACCAGCAGTGCCACGTCCCCGGTGAGCTCAACGGTGCGGATCCTGAATTCGAAGAAGGTGTCGTCTTCTTCATCGTCCAGCCAGTGAAACCGGATGAATTTGTTGGCTTTTTTCTTGATCACCCTGGCCTGCTGTCTGGTCCCCTCCCAGAAAAAGGTGAATTTTCCTTTCATCAGGTTCACATTGTCCGCGAACCACTCGGCGAGGCCTTCCGGGGTGCTCAGCCTGGAGTACAATATGGCGGGGGATGTGTTGAGTGTATATTCGAGCTCATATTTGATCTTCATGATGGGGTGGATTACATAGGTCATCACCGGTAAAGCAATATACTGAATTTTTATATAAATCAAAACAATGACTCTTTCCTGAAAGTGATTATATTTACGTCTTTTCCCTTCGGGAATGAACCAGAATTCTGAAACCAAACCAATGCCATGAACGAAAAAACCAAACACAGGAAGAGTGTCGTGGTTGTGATTGCCAGTATCGCTGCCACCGGCGGACTTCTTTTCGGGTTCGACACCGGGGTCATCTCCGGTGCGATCCCATTCATCCAGGATTATTTTGAACTGACCGATTCCCAGGTGGAGAACGTGACCGCGCTGGGACTGATCGGTGCGGTGGTGGGTGCCCTGTTTACGGGAAGGCTCACCGATTACCTGGGACGCAAGAAGGTGATCCTGGCTTCCGCGGTGATCTTTGCCACGGGTGCCATCTGGACCGGACTGGCTCCCACGGTGCCCCAGCTGATGATCTCCCGTTTTTACCTGGGACTGGCCATCGGTGTTTCGTCATTCGCCGTTCCGCTGTACATCTCCGAGATCGCGCCCACAAAGATCAGGGGCACCCTGGTGTCGCTGTTCCAGTTGCTGATCACCGTGGGGATCCTCGCCGCCTACCTGAGCGACAGGGCATTTGCCGACAACAGCAACCTGGAAAGCTGGCGACCCATGCTCTATGTTGGGGTGGTTCCCGCCCTGATACTTCTGATCGGAATGATCTTCCTGCCGGAAACCCCTCGGTGGCTGATGAGCAAAGGGCGAGAAGAGCTGGGCAGGAAAATCCTGTCCCGGACGGAGGATCCGGAACTGCTCGACACGGTCATCGCCGAGATGAAAAAGGAGATCGCCATCGACAAAAGGCAGGCAGGCTGGAAAGAGATCTTCAAACCCTGGCTGCGGAATGCCCTGATCATTGCCGTGGGGATCATGTTCTTCCAGCAGTTCGTGGGAATCAACACGGTGATCTATTACAGTCCGAAGATCTTCCTTTCAGCCGGATTTGAAGGGGCCGAAGCCGCCATTGCCGCATCGGTGATCGTGGGTGTGGTGAACGTCCTGTTCACCATCGTCTCGCTGTTCGTCATCGACAGGCTGGGAAGGAGAAAGCTTTATTTTATCGGTGTTTCAGGGATCGCAGCGGCCCTGATCTGCATGGGACTGGGCTTCATGCTTCCGGGTGCCGGAAAATGGTTCCTGGTGATCTCCATGCTGGTCTACATCGCCTTCTTTGCCATCAGCCTGGGCCCCCTGGGCTGGCTGATCATCACCGAGGTGTTCCCCACCCGGGTGCGGGGACTGGGATCCTCCATCGGTTCGCTGTCGAACTGGGGATTCAACACGCTGGTTGTCTGGACATTCTTCAAGATGGCCAGTGCCATCGGGAATGCAAAGGATGTGGTCATCCCGGAAGGGAAAGTGCTTTCGGACGTGTGTCCCACCTGCGTGGGCAGCGTGTTCTGGATCTTTGCAGCTGTTGCGGTGATCGGACTGGTGTGGGGTTACTACTTCATCCCGGAGACCAAGGGGGTGACCCTGGAGGAGATCGATGCGCACTGGAGGGCGGGCAAAAAGCCCAGGGAGCTGAAAAAGCCCCGGGAAATGTAAAGCCCGGATCATTGCAGGAAGCCATCTCTGAGGGATGCTTTCTCGCAACGTGCTAATTTTGCTGGCGCAAAAAGATGCCAGGTCGCTTCGAAAGCATCTCTCAGAGTACGATGAACAGGACAAAGATGAAGTGGACATAAAAATCAGTGACCATGACATTCAACGAACTGGCAAGGAAAAGATACTCCTGCAGGAAATATGATCCCCGTCCGGTGGAGGAGGAAAAGATCGGACAGATCCTGGAAGCGGGGCGGATCGCCCCTTCTGCGGTCAATCTGCAGCCATGGCGGTTCTTTGTATTCACGAGCAGGCATGAGCTGGAGAAACTGTACGGGACTTACCACCGGGATTGGTTCCGGACCGCGCCGTGCGTCATCGCCATCTGCGGGGATCACCGGGAGTCCTGGAAACGGAGGGACGGGAAGGACCATTGTGACATAGACATTGCCATTGCCACGGACCACATGACCCTCCAGGCTGCCGAACTGGGACTGGCCACCTGCTGGATCTGTAATTTTGATCCGGACAAGGTCCGCCGTCTGCTGGAGCTTCCCGGCCACCTGGAACCCGTGGTCCTGCTGCCGGTGGGGTACCCGCTGGACAGCCCGGATCCCGACCGGCACCATTCAAAGCGGAAAGCGACGGAGGAGATCGTAAAATACATATAGAAAGCGACGGGGTGAAAACGGATAAAAATACGCCTCCTTTCTCAAATACGATCATCTCCGCGGGACTGCTTGCCGCAATCCTGTTTTTATCCCCCGGATGTGTCACAAAGGAGGTCGCCTCCGCTACAGGCGGTGGTTCGTTCAACGATGAATGGTTGTTCATGCGCCTGGAGGAGGGTGGGAGTGAAGAGGGGTTTTTCCTGCCGGAACTGGACGATTCCGGCTGGGAACCGGTCATCCTGCCACACACCCCCCGGATCGAACCGCTGGTGGTCAACGACCAGTGGCAGGGGATCTGCTGGTACCGGAAGCGGTTTTCTGTTCCCCGGTCCCTGGAGGAACGGCTGCTGTACCTCCGGTTCGAGGGCGCCATGAATGCTGCCGAGGTATGGATCAACGGAAAGAAGGCGGGGGAGCATCTGGGCGGGTACCTGCCGTTTACCATCGATTTCACGGAGCTGGCCCTCTTCGGCAGTGAAAATGTGATGGCCGTCAGGCTGGACAACCGGGACAATCCCGTCACCGGTCCGAAACCGCTGGAGACGCTGGATTTCAACATGTACGGGGGGATCTATCGGAATGTCCGGCTGGAGACCAGGGACCGGCTCCACATCACCGATCCCATCCTCGCGGACAAGAAAGGGGGAGGGGGGATTTTTGTCCGCTACCCGGAAGTGTCCCCCGAAAAGGCTGTTGCCGGGATACAGGCGCATGTTGTGAACGGGGACCGGGAAGCGCGGAGTTTCTCCCTGCTGCATGAACTGCTGATGGACGGCATGCCGGTGGCGGTGGTCCTGGAGCCGGTCCGCCGCCTGGAGCCGGGCGAAGCATGCACCTGCAACAGCCGGATGGAAGTTCCGGCCCCGCTGCTCTGGTCGCCCGCTTCCCCCTATCTTTACCTGCTGCGGACCTCCGTCCTGGAGGATGGGGATACGGTGGACAGGGTGGAGACCCGCACGGGGATCAGGCAGTTGGAGTTCAGGGGAAGGGACTTCTACCTGAACGGGGAAAAGACGGTGCTCAGGGGGGTGAACCGGCACCAGGAATACCCCTTCATCGGCTATGCGCTTTCTGACCGTGCCCAGTACAGGGATGCTTACAGGATCAAGGAGGCGGGATTTGACTTCGTGCGCCTCTCCCATTATCCGCACGCCCCCGCTTTCATGGATGCATGTGACGAGCTGGGACTGCTCACCCTGGATGCGATCCTGGGATGGCAGTATTACCGGGAGGACAGTTCCTTCAGGGCCCATGTGCTGCAGACAGCGCGGGACATGATCAGGCGCGACCGGAACCATCCTTCGGTCCTGGCATGGGAAGTCTCCCTCAACGAATCCTGGATGCCCGAAGCTTTCATCGATTCGCTCCACCGGATTGCCCACGAGGAGTATCCGGGTGACCAGTGTTTTTCGGCTGGCTGGCAGGAATACGGGTACGACATTTACATCCAGGCCCGGCAGCACAGGCTGCAGCATTTCAATCCGTACCTGCAGAAGCCCTATATTGTCTCGGAGTACGGCGACTGGGAATATTATGCGATGAATGCGGGACTGAACCAGGACCGGTGGGGGGACCTGCTGCCGGAAGAGCGGTCCAGCAGGCAGCTGCGCAGCCACGGGGAGAAAAGGCTGCTCCAGCAGGCCACCAATGTCCAGGAGGCGCACAACGACAACCTGGGAACCCATGCATTTGCCGATGCCTACTGGGTCATGTTCGATTACAACCGGGGTTACGCGGACGACCTGGAAGCCTCCGGGATCATGAGCATCTTCAGGCTCCCCAAGCAATCATACTGGTTTTTCCGCAGCCAGCGGGCTCCGGATGAACCTTTCGGTCAGCCCGTGGTCCGCATTGCCAGCAGCTGGCAGGAGGATAGTTCCCCGGAGATCCGGGTATTCAGCAATTGCCGGGAAGTGGAACTGCTGCTCAACGGAAGGTCACTCGGAAGGCAACCTGCCCGGAGGGACCGCATCTCCGAAAACCTGGCATTCCCTCCCTTCTATTTCGGGACAGCCGGTTTCGAGCCGGGTACGCTGGAGGCCAGGGGATATATTGACGGAGAGGAGGTGGCCCTCCACAGGGTGTCCACCCCGGGGGAGCCCCGGAGGCTGGAGCTGGAGGCCGATTATTCGGGAATGCCCTGGGCGGCGGACGGGAATGATGTGATCTTTATCTATGCCCGGGTCCTGGATGAGGCGGGGATGCTGGTGCCGGTGAATGACCTGGAGGTCAGGTTTGAGACCGGCGGGGGTGCCCGCCTGGTCAATCCGGGTCCGGTCGTCACCATTGCCGGGATCGGGACGGCGCTGGTCCGTTCCGGGAAGAAAGCCGGGACGTTTCAGATCGGTGCGTTTCTGGAGGAGTCCCCGGAGGTCAGGGGAACGCTCACCGTCGAACAGATCAGTAACGAATCCTTCTGAAGGAAGATCAACATGCACCCCGGAGTGAACAGTATCCCATCCCAGGTCGTTACCTATATAGAAGTGATGATCCAAAACTGATGATATGAAAACCTTATTAATTTTATTCACCATGTGCGCTGCAACATTTAATCCTGTCAGGGGACAGATGGAAAGTGATGTGATCCGCACCTCCGGCGGCGAGCTGGAAATGTTTTTCGTGGGACACGGCACACTCATGTTCAAATACAACGACCTTGTGATCCATATTGATCCGGTGTCGCGCGAGGGGGACTATGATGAAATGCCCGATGCGGACCTGGTCCTGGTCACCCACGAGCACGGGGACCACCTGGATCTGTCGGCCATCGACCGGATCATGAAAAGCGATACCCGGGTGGTGATGACCCGGAAATGCCTGGACCAGCTGGAGGATTTTGAAGCCATGGTGATGAAGAATGGCGACAGGACCTCAGTGCTGGGGATCGGGATCGAAGCGGTGCCGGCATACAACATCGTGCATCGGCGACCGGGTGGTACGGCCTTCCATCCGAAGGGTGAGGGTAACGGCTATGTGCTTACCTTCGGGGATACGCGGATCCTGGTCGCGGGAGATACGGAGAATACCCCCGAACTGAAGGCCCTGAAAGATATCCACGTCGCCTTTCTGCCCATGAACCTGCCGTATACGATGACTCCCGAGATGGTGGCCGATGTGGCCAGGGCCATCCGCCCCCGCATCCTGTATCCTTATCATTACGGCAATACAGATCCGAAGGAGCTGGTGACATTGCTGAAGGATGAACCGGATACCGAGGTCAGGATCCGGCAGCTTCAGTAAACCATTTGAATGACGCGAGCGCATTGGCTGCACCGAGCTCGCAGGCCCGGTTCCCCGAAGTTCCGCTCCGGGACGCTTCAATCCCGGCCAGACCGGTACATCTGCAGGAAAAGGATGTACTGATACCGTCCGGTGACCTGTCGAAAACTCTGTGGATAAATTCATTAATGAGGGGTTCGAATCCTTCATATCTTTGAGATATGAGGCGAACCAGATGGCATGTCATGTTCCTGCTCCTGTTCCTGTCCGCAGCGGTCAGCGCACAGTACACCAAGGAATTCAAGCGGATCTTTTTTGATGCGGAGTACCTGTATGAGACCGGGTTTTACGAGGAAGCTTTTAACAGGTACAAGAACCTGCTCACGCTGGATCCCGGGAACAGCAACATCCTGTTCCACTGCGGGGCCTGCTGCCTCAATATCCCCGGCCTGCAGGAGGAGGCCATCCTTTACCTGAAGGAAGCCTCGAACGGGGTGACCTACAAATACAAAGCCAATTCGCACAAGGAATCCGGCGCTCCGGTCGTGACTTACTTTTATCTCGGGAGGGCGTACCACCTGAACAACCAGTTTGATGATGCGGTCCTGAATTATGAGAAATACATGGAGATGGGAACGGATGAGGACCCCATGCAACTGAAGTACGCGGAATTGCAGATCGCGGCATCTGAAAGGGCAAGGACGATGGTGGGGAATCCGCCCTCCTTTGAATTCTACGACGTGTTTGACCGGTTTAACGAGGATCTGCCCTCAAGCAACAATCCGGTCGTTTCGGGCGACGGGAACACGATGATCTTCCTGGTGGATTATCCGTCCGACAGGAAGATCGTGATGTCCGTCAAAAGCGACGGGGTATGGTCCCGGCCGAGGGTGATCAACAGCGAACTGGGAATGGTGGGGGAAACCTATCCCGTGAGCATGTCCTACGACGGAAAGGAACTCTATATCGTTCATCATTATTACTCCCACGCGGATATCCTGGTCTCCCGTCTCGAGGGGGGGAGATGGACGGAGGCAGAAGCGCTGAGATCTCCTGTCAACGGGAGGACTTCCGAGACCCATGCCAGCATCTCCAGGGATGGCAAAACGCTGTACTTCACCAGCGACCGCAGGGGCGGGCAGGGAAGCTTTGACATTTATGTGTCCAGACTGGACAGGGACGGCGAGTGGGGAATCCCGGAAAACCTGGGGCCGGTGATCAACACCCCCTACGAGGAGCATACGCCGTTTATTTCAGCAAATGACTCGATCCTGTTCTTCAGTTCCCAGGGACATGCCACCATCGGCGGGATCGATGTGTTCTTCTCCGAGAAACAGCCGGACGGCTCCTGGGGTGAGCCGGTCAATGCCGGCTACCCGGTCAGCACCACGGGAGAGGATATTTTCTTCAATCCGGGATGGGATGAGCTGGATGGCTACTACGCCGTCAGAAGGCCTTCCGACCCCACCACCAATGTGATCAACATGGTGATCGAACTGGAGCCGGAAGAGCAGGTTGCATACGAAGAGGCAGAAGAGCCCGAAACGGACCTTCCTGCAGGTGATCCGGCTTCCCGGCCGGAGGAGCCGGTGGTTCAGTCCCCGGAGGAAGGGCCTGGAGACCTGGTGGAGGCCATTGAGCCGCCCGTTACCGACGAGATCGAAGAGATCATGAACCGGGGACAGGTGCAGGCGGATGAACAGGCGGAAGAGGTAGCGGAAGAGGCCGGCGGGGAGGTCAGTGAAATGCCGGATCGGGAGATGACGGGATGGTCCCTCCCGGAGATCGGGCCCTGTACCATCTACACCGGGATCCCTTTCGATTTGAATGACCGATCACTCGGTACGGCGGCCCTGGTGGAGATTGAAAAGATCATGGATGTGCTGGAGGTTCATCCGGATATCGGGATCCTTGTCACCGGTCACACCGACAACACGGGACAGGAAGAATACAACATGTTGCTCTCGCTTCAGCGGGCCGACCGGGTGGCCAGGATCCTGATCGATAGGGGTGCCGATCCGGACCGGATTGAGATCCGGGGACTGGGAGAAAATGCACCGGTGGCCCGCAACAGGAATCCCGACGGGACCGATTCTCCGCTGGGCAGGTACCTGAACCGCCAGGTGATCGTCACCCTCACGGGCCTTCCCTCCAGGGAGGCCGGTGTGGCAGAATTCTATGTGCCGACCAGCCTGCTTCCCGAAGGCGGTTTACAGGAACAGGAATTCACCGCTTCGTGCCGGCTGACCATCCAGGTGATGGCCACGCACAGTCCGGTGAAAAAAACCCGTTTCCGGGGTCTCGATCGCATACAGGAGTATGTCTGCGCCGATGGTTATTACAGGTATACCCACGGGGAATTCGGCAGTTACCAGGCAGCCAGGAAGAAGCTGGGCGAGCTCCACCAATCGGGCTATCCCGATGCCTTCATCCAGACCCTCACCTGGTACGGGGATTCCGGCACCGCCTCCCGGTAGGGAAGCTTCTCCTTTCCGGTTCCAAGGGATGTATGGCATCCGACTGTTGCCATTTTCTGCCATGACGGGAAACCGGCTGATTAAATTTTACCTTACCTTTCTTCTTCCGTATTATTATTAAACCGGAAGATCCGCATTGGAAACGATCCAGGTCATTCAATCATGTATCCGGGGGGATGAGAAGGCATTCAGGCAGCTCATCCGGCAGAACGCAGACTTTGCATTCCGCGTTGCATTCAGGATCATGAACGATGAGGAAGATGCGAAAGACATTGTCCAGGAATCGTTCATAACCGTGTGGGAAAAGATCCGGGAGATCGATCCCGGTAAAAAATTCAGCGGCTGGCTATACCGGATCATCGTGAATAAATGTTACGACATGCTGAGAAAAAGGAAAAGAATGAGATGGGTACGTCCCAAGGAGCGAAGCCGGAGCCTGGCCGCACTGGTCAGCGAAAGCAACCCGGAATCGCTGCTGACCAATGAAGAAACGGGCAGGCTCATCAGGCACATCTCGTACACCCTGAGCCCGAAGCAGAAAATCGTGTTCGTCCTGGGTGAGCTGGAGGGACTGAGCCATGATGACATCGCGCAGATCACGGGCATGAACAAGACCTCGGTGAAAAGCAACCTGAACCATGCACGGCGAAAAATCGGTGAAAGGATCAAAAACCATATCTGATGATGAAAAAGAAAGACCCCTATTCCAGCCTCATGGACACTTTAAAACGGCAGGAGCCCGTGCTGCAGGACCGGGAGGGACTGGAAGAGCGGATCATGGGCAGGATCGGCCCATCCGGCAACAGGGGCGCACTTCCCGGGAAGGTCGGTAACTATGTGTTTTCCTGGGTCGAATACGGCTGGATCAGAAGGACGATGGCTGCTGCTGCGGCGATCCTGACAGGGATCTTCATTTTCCAGCAGGTCAGTGTCACCCGAAGGATCAATGACCTTGAGGAACGCCTGATCACCACCGCAAGCGAGATCCACCATGCAGAGCCCGGGATGGGGATCATGCAGAAAGCCTTCCTGAACCTGGTGATCAGGGAACAGTCGGCGGGTGACAGCATCACGGTTTCCAGGGCGGATATGGAGGAATTGCTCGAATCGTACATGGAACTCCGTGCGGATTACGATATCCTGAAGGAGTACCTCGGACCGGGCATCATACCGGAGGATCTGAACCGGGAGGATCCCGGGAACAGGGATAAAAAGGAACAACCAGAACGTAACCTGTAAGGCCATGAAACAGAAAACCGGAATAACCATTCTGATGGGGATCATGATGCTGCTTTTTTCATGCGGCTATGAAACACATGTGATCAACATGGTGCATGCGGACGGTTCCGTCACCCGAAGGGTCATCATGAAAGGCGGGGAACCGGAATTCGATCCTGCAGAGTACAGGGTGCCGGTGGACAGCACCTGGCAGATAGAGATCATTGAGGATACTGCCGGTGAGGGTGATTCGGAGTGGATCCTGACCGCGGAAAAACACTTCGCCGGCGTGGATGAGATCAATGAAGCGTACCGGGCGGACAGCGGAGTCAACCGGGACCTGGACCGGAGTGCGGGATTTTCCAGGCGTTTCAGGTGGTTCACCACCACATTCAGGTTCAGCGAAACGGTCCGTCCCATATTAACCGTCTCCTGTCCGCTGTCGGATTTCCTGAATGAAGAGGAACTTGCGTTCCTGTACCTGCCTGAAAAGGTGAGGGAGGATTTGCTGGAGGGAAAGGACAGCACCCTGTACAGGGAGCTGGAAAAACGGACGGATTCCATCGGGGAGATCTGGATGTGGACCAGCTTTGTGAGGCAATGGACGGAGCTTTTCTATGACAACTTCGGAGACGCTCCTGACCTTTCCATCAGCCGTGAAGAAATGCATTCAATGGAGGGACGGCTGATGGAGCAGATCATCTCCGACAGCAGGAATGAGCAGGAAGAGGGCGGGGAGGATGATGAACTGGCCCGGATTCTCATCCCTGTCCTGGGAGAACCGTTCTACAGGGAATTCAGGACTGAAATTGACAGTGCCGGCACCATGATGGAAGCCATGATCGAACCTTTCATATCCACCGCCGGTTACACCATGGAGATCCGGATGCCGGGAAAGGTTGTCGCATCCAACGGATATGCCGGGACCGGTGCGGAACCTGGAGGGGACAAATACCTGCTGTGGTCCGTTTCCGGCGAGTACTTCCTCGCGGAACCTTACGAAATGTGGGTTGAATCCCAGGTCAGCAATTACTGGACCTGGGTCGTTACCGCGCTGTTCGTGCTGTTTGTGGTCGCGGGACTCGTCCTGCGCCGCAGAAAGAAGACAGATACACATTGAAGACAAATACTGATTGAGGACAAATATTCATTGATCGTTTCCGTTTCTTTTCCTATCATTATGCACTGATTTTTTTTACCGGTGTATAATCATTCATTCATTCATGTACTACAAGGAGGACTGGCCGGCAGCAAAAGGCCGGCTGGAAGCGTTCTGGGCGGGTGAGGAAACCGACAGGGCCCTGGTGGGGATCCTGGCACCCAGGAAGAGTTCAAAAATGAAACGCTTCCCGCATCTGACCCACGGTCCGTGGCTCGGGGGACTGGAAAAATTCAGTGAGAAGGACAGGGAGGGGATCAGGCGGTGGTGGACCGATCCGGAGCAGAATTACAGCCGGATGAAGCTGTGGTTCGAGAATACCTTCTTCGGGGGTGAGGCGGCCCCTTCCACGTACATCAACTGGGGAGCCTCGGCAGGCTGCGCCTTCTGGGGTGCAGAACCCGGTTTCAATACAAACACGGTGTGGTTTCCCAGGGTGATCGAAGACTGGTCCCGGTGGGAGTGGCACTTCGATCCGGACCGCAATGCGTACTGGCAGCTGATCCTGGAAATCATGAAGGTGTTCATTGAACGAAACAATGAATCCTATCTCCTGGGGGTCCCCGAGATAGGCAATGCCGCCGACAATCTCTCTCTGCTCAGGGGCATCGGGGACCTGGCAACGGATACCCTGCTGTATCCGGAAGTGCTCCATGAGGCGGTGGATGTGATGTCCGGTGCCTGGGTTGAAACCCATGAGGTGATCCATTCCATGTGCGTTGAGCAGAACCAGGGAGGCGGGGTTCTGGCGTGGCTGAACCTGTGGGCCCCGGGGAAACACGACCAGGTGGCCAATGATTTCTCGACGATGATCTCCACAGATGTGTTCCGGGAATTCTTTTTCCCCGAGCTGGTCAAAATGGGAGGCTGGCTGGATTACACCACCTTCCACCTGGACGGACAGCAATGCATCATGATGCACACCGACGCGCTCCTGGAACTGGAGGTGATCGACTGCATCCAGTTCACTCCCGGCGCGGGTGCTCCTCCCACTTCCTTTGAGGAATACATTCCCATTTTCCGGAAGATCCAGCAGGCGGGAAAAAGGCTCTATTTGCTCGTGGAACCGGAAGAAATTGAATTCCTGCTGGAACACCTCTCTTCGAAGGGATTGTTTTTGAACACCTATGCAAATTCCGAGCAGGAAGCACGCGATCTGATCAGGCTGGTTGAAAAGCGCTCGGTCGTCAGATCATCATAAATACATCTTCAGCGTCATGGATCCGGAAAGGAAAAAAGTCCAGGTCATCGAATATGAAAGGGAGCGGGTCCCGGAGGACAAAACCAAACCGGCCGCTTCCTTCTGGGGACTTTTCTCAAGTGAACATGTGGCGGGGACGGAGCTGCTGATCGGTCCCCTTTTCGTGGTGCACGGCGTGGCGGCATTCGATGTGCTGGTGGGACTGGTCCTGGGCAACATCCTTGCCGTGCTCAGCTGGCGCTACCTGACCGTCCCCATCGCCATCAAACACCGGCTCACCCTTTATTTTCACCTGGAAAAGATCGGCGGCAGGAAACTGGTCATCCTCTACAACCTGGCGAACGGATTGCTGTGGTGTTTCATTGCGGGGGCCATGATCTCCGTTTCAGCTTCCGCGGTGAGCGTGTTCCTGCCCATCCAGCAGCCCAGCCTGGATGCCATCCTGCCTGAGAGCTTCTCCATGGTCCTCCTGGTCCTCCTGGTGGGCCTGCTCATCTCCGTTATCGCGGCAAGGGGGTACGACGCGGTTTCACGGTTTGCCACCATCGCCGCACCCTGGATGGTGGTCATGTTCATCGCACTGGGCATCTCCACCCTGCCCGACCTGGGGATCCATTCCGCGGGCGAATTCTGGGAGAAGGCCAACCAGG
>JAXGMU010000043.1:0-29267 GCA_040768485.1 Bacteroidales bacterium | reverse complement strand
TTATCTGTAAATGATTGAGCTACAACTGAATTGACCTGAAAAACAAGCCAGGTGATCAAGATAAGAAATACTGTTTTCATCGATTGACTGTTTTTATCATACGAGAATATTTGATGTACATCTCAGTGCCAGAGGAATTTAGAGTTCGGCATATGATTGAATGAAATCCTGCCAGCTACGCTGCAGGGTTCCCGAGCATCAGGCCGCGGTTGGTAGCCAGTATGATCCTCCCGCCGGAAAGTGATTTGATTTTCAGAATGTCGCATCCTTCGGGCAGGTTGCAGGCAGGCAGGAACTCCCCCTCTTTTATATTCCAAAGGTACAACCGGATAGAGCCAGATTCTTCGACGGACAGGAGCGGGAGGGACGGGTCGGTACCGGGGTATCCCCATAAAACGACCCTTTTCGCATTTTTCGCAATGGGCAGTTTTGGCATCCTGCTCCAGGTCTCGGCAAAGTCTTTGCTTTTATAGATGATCCCTCCCTCCAGGCCGGTGGCATACAGTGTCCCCTCGCGGTCGCGGTCCACCATCACACTTCCTGACTGGTTGCCGCTCATTTCTTCGAAAGGAATGCGGACAGCCCGCTGCACACTCTTTTTGAGATCGATGATATGGACATGTCCCTTCCTGGGATCGCTTCCCGGAAGGTGGTTGGAAGAGTAGATCAGCTGGTGTTCTCCCCTGTTTTCCATGGCCAGGGAAGGGACACTCGCGGTAACAAAGATATCTGTCAATCCCTGGGCAACCGATTTGAAGGTTGTCCCGTAATTTCCTGTTTTCAGCAGGGATTGACCTCTCTGGCCCTCCACGGATATTTTGATGAACAGCCTGTCCATATGGTCAATGAGAGCATCCGTGATCATAAAAGATGCGACGGGCAGACCTCCGCCCCGGTAATACCACTTATCGCCTGTTGCCTCATGAACGAGACACTGATTTCCACCCTCCCCGCGTGTTGAAACAAAAAGCAGGGGTGTCCCGTTATGAAACAACTGGATTTTCCAGATATATTTCAGATCATTGAATTTGGTGCTGAACCAGTTTGCGCCGCTATCCTTGCTGAAGTAAAGGCGGACTTCTTCATTCTCGGTTGGCGCAAGGCAGTATATGGTCTGATCGTCTGCCGCCAGATCTCGGATGTACTTTCCCCCGAATCCAATGGAGGAAAGGTTCCATTTGGCGGGGCCTCCTGCATGATTCATATAATGTTCGTTAGTTGACTGAAAATTAGTCAATCAGGACGATAAAAACAATGTTTCGATCCGGAATTATTTTGACTTACACTAGCGCATTTGCTGCGACGAGTTCGCAGGCCCGGTTCCCCGTGGCTTTGCTGCGGGGAGAGTCAACCGGACTCTTTTCTTTCGGCAGTTTTATTGACTAATATACAATGTTATAGCCTGTTATCAATTCATTATTATTGAAAAAACCATTGCGAATAAATGTTAATATGTTAAATTCACGGTTCATGTTATGCCGTGAGATTCAAAACAAAAAATTCAAATCGATACACCATGTCAAAAGAAAGAGATGATTTTGTAGCTGCGAAAATCGCGAAAATGAGCCTGCTGGAAAAATGCGGCCAGCTGCTCACATTCACCTGGCGGGGTGCATACCTGACGCCATCGGGGATCGAGCAGGTCACCAGATTGCATGCGGGCGGCCTGTGCCTGGAACCATACGCACTGGAAACGTGCAAGAACCTGTACTGGGGACGTTCACAGATCGATCCCAACTTCAGGGAGCCGGATGATTATTTCGATATCGCTCATACCTATTTCGACTCCCGCGGCTTCGGGGTGAGTGTGACACCGGAAGAACTGACCGAAGCACTCAACAGGCTGCAGGAGATCGCAATGAACCGGGATTCGGGGATTCCGCTTCACATTACGATTGACATGGAAGGGGATTTTAAGAACGACTATACCGCCGGCCGTGTGCTGCAGTTCCCTCCTCCGATGGGCATCACCGCAATCGGCGATGTGGATCTGGCCTATAAAATCGCAAACCTGATGGGCCGCCAGATGGCTGCGATGGGTGTAACCCAGTTCTATCATCCGGTCTGCGATGTGAACATCAATCCCCTGAATCCCGAGATCGGTGTCCGTTCCTTTGGCGATGACCCTGATGTGTGTGCAAGATTCATCGATGCAACGGTCCGTGGATATGAGGATGCAGGCATCACCGCAACCATCAAGCACTTTGCGGGTCGCGGTGATTCGGCGACGGATGCCCATGATACGCTCGATGTATGCCGCGGAGATAAAAAAAGGATGCAGGATGTGGAGCTGAAAGCTTTCCAGGCGGGCGTGGACGCTGGCGCATCGGCACTGATGACGGCACATACCATTTTCCCGGCCTATGATGAGGAATATCCGGCCACCCTTTCGAAAAAGATCCTCACCGATCTTCTGAGAGGTGAAATGGGATTTGATGGCATTGTTGTTTCAGATGCGATCGGCATGGCGGCGATCCTGAAAAAATGGCCCCTTCCCCGGGCATGTGCCCTGGCTATCAAAGCCGGCGTGGACACCATCCTGCTGAAGGCCGATGATGAGTCCCGCTCGCAATGCCTGTTCGGTATTAAACAGGCTGTCGAAACCGGCGAGCTGTCTGAAGCGCGCGTGGATGATGCGGTTCGCCGTCTGCTCAACAGAAAGTACGACCAGGGCCTGTTCGAAAAAGCAGGCAAAATGGATCCGAAGGAAACCGCGGCGATTGTCAGGAGCAAGGAAAACATCGACTTCTCATGGGAAGTGGCCCGTAAAGCCCTGCTGGTTGTCCGCGATGATAAAAAATTGCTGCCCCTGGACAGGGACAAAAGAATCCTGGTGATCGAACAAACCATCCCGTACGAGTTTCTCGGAAAGGATCTTTACAGTCATGCCCATATGTTCTCCGAACAGATGACCAGGCATTCTGTCAACCTGATCCTGGATGATACCAGCTTTCATGCAGAAGAAGATGAGGTCGAAGAAGCTTTGAACCTGGCCAGGGAAGCGGACCTGGTGGTCATGACCAACTATTATGCCCGCATTGAAAAGAGAGGCAATAACACACACCTGGTCAAAGCGTTGAAAGCCGCCGGTCACGATGTGGTTGTGGTTACCAACTTCCCGTACCGCAAGGGCACCACCACCGCAGCCGACGCCGTGGTCTGTAATTTCTCCGGCACTCCCGATTCGATCAGGGTTTCCGCGGATTTGCTGTTCGGTGCGGTTGAACCCAGTCCGACGACAAAGATGCCCATTGATCTGAGTGCTGAAAAGGGACTGCCGGAAGAGCCTGATGCTGCACCGGAAAAGGCAAAGGAGAAGAAAAAAGGAAATGTCTGGAAAGGTAAGTGCTGATACAGAACTGTTTACGAAGTATTAATAATTAAAAAACGAAGAATAAATGTCTGGATCCAGTTCGTTCAACATCAAAGATATCTACACTATACAAGGACCGCGGATTACCGATATTTATGAAAACAATAAAATGTCGGTTCATTTTCAGGGCATGTCCAAATGCCTGCAGTTCCCGCATACCGTGGCGTTGCAGGGTGCGCCGACCTGTTCCATCGGGATTTCCCCTTACGGCCTGTATAACCGGCTGAACAACGCAGGCCGCCTGATCATGTTGAACCAGAAAGCGGTTCAGTTCGGCTCGGCGCCATATATCCGCATTGATGGGGAGTCCAGGATACTGACCCAGAAGCAGCCCGGCGAGACAGAGTTGCCTGATGATATCCCTGCGCTGAAAAACTACTACCCCGAGCCTGTCGCTGAAGAAAACATTGAAATGACCATCGCGACCCCGTCCCTGGAAATAGCATACAGACTGGACGGTATAAAAGTTGTCAGAAGGTTGATCTCACCCCTGCTTTCAGGCGGAGAACAGGTGCTGATGCCGCTGGGTGTTGAGGAATTCGTGGTGGAAAACACAAGCGGTGAGGTACGGGAAATCTCACTCGTCGTACCCAGGCCGTCCCTGGTCAATCTCCAGGAAAAAGAACTGAAACCCACCGATCAGGACAGCGTTTTTGTAAGTTCCGCAGCGGTTAGCGCACAGAAGCACGATGAGTTCCGGCTGGAAGGGATCCGGGGTGTGATCATGGGAAGCACGGAAACCCGGGACAGAATGGCCATTGCAGTCGCATCTGTTCCCGGTGTTGCGGTGGACCTGCAACCCTATTTCTGTCTCAATAAATACGCGGGTGATCTGCTTTTAAGGGACGATGGAAGCTTTTATGAAAAACGGGGACCGGTCATCCGGAGCGATTATGGAGCGGCTGTCAGCCTTACTTTTACTTTAAAACCGAATGAATCAAAAACTGTTCCGGTAGCTGTGGTCCTTGACTTTCCGGAGCAGGATTACATTGATGGAACAATATTCGGGCGGAAATACGTCAAAAACTTCCCGGACCCGGAATCGCGTACGCTGGACCTGGTGAAGGTTGCCCTGGAGAGTTACCCGCAGTGGTGGAACCGGACAGTGGCCATCCAGGAACGGATCTTTAACCTGATTTCATCGACCTCTTCTTATCAGAATGATCCCGAAGGTGCGTTCCGTTTAACAAGGCTGATGCTGAATGAACTTCATTTTCCGCTCTCCAACGCCTGTGTCTGGGTCGATGATGAAAAAGGCGAGCGGGCCCGTTTCCTGGAATGTTTTGACTACTCTTACATCGATCCTTCCGATGTGGACTGGTATTCCATGGTACTGTTAATGCTCTTTCCAAAAGTGGAAAAAGAGTTGTGCCAGGCATTTATTGATTCCATCCAGGCTGAGGATCCCACGCCGCGCTGGTATCACTATCATGCATCGTTTGTGGAAGCCCGGCTGCATTTTGAAGAGAATCCAGAGGAATATGAGGATGTCTCCCTGACACAGATCCGTGATGATTTTAAGACCAAAGGCAGCGTGGCCCACGATGTCGGAATGATGCCAAAAGGCCATCCGCTGCGAAATGTCAGTGATTATGCCTGGTATAATAATAATTACTGGGTCGATCTGTATCCCAAACTGATGATGAGGGTATTGCGCAACGCAAAATTCACAGGTGATATGGAATTTATCAGGTCGAACTGGGAAACGCTCAAGTTCGGCCTGGAATCTCTGCTGAAACTCGATTTTGATAACGACGGAATTCCTGAAGGACATCCGGACGATGTGAAAAATACATTCGACAACCTGGTGCTTTTCGGCGCGGATGCTTATGATGCAACGCAATTCCTGGGTGGCTGCCAGGCGCTGATCAAAATGGCGCAAATGCTCGGCGAAAAGGAAGATGAGGAGCATATCCGGAAAGTGTATGACAAAGCCTGGAACAGTTTCGAACAGTTATGGCGGGAAGATCAGAACAAAAAGGGTGAAAAATTGGAATATTATGTGACCTGTTTCGATCCTGAAACCGGAAATACGAATACGGATGTCTGGACCAACCAGCTCGACGCTTTGTGGTACCTGACCGCCATCGGGGAAGTGCCCTCCATTCCGGAAGATCGTGTGAAGAAGATACTCAGGACCATTTATCGCACGAATCGTGCATTCATGGGCTGGGCCATGTGTAAAACGAAGGATGGTGAAGCAGTGGAATCGGAACAGGGACAGGATGTCTATACCACTTCCAATTATGTCCTCGCCCAGCTGCTGGACCATTATGGAATGGTGGAGGAAAGCAAAGAGGTTTATAAACATATGGATCGCGTGGTTTTCGATTATGCAAATACCCTGACGACCCCCGACAACCTCCGGGCAGAGCTGGAACTGGAAGCCGGTGAAACAGAAGCCGGTCCACATTATATTGTCGCAGCATATCCCAGGCCCGGCGCTGTCTGGACCCACCTGGTGCTGAACCACATCAGGGACCTGCAGGACGGGGACAGGACCAGGACGGTTGGGCCGGAAGGCCTGATGCCATTCTTCCCCTGGCTGATGGGTGGTCCGGATGGTGATAAATAGACCGGCACGCGCGATGAGGAACCAATAATTTTTGACCATTGTATGAGCAAAACGTATGACATCACATTTGTGGGGCACATGTGCTATGACGAGATTGTACCCTTTGGAGGAGAACCGCATGTCGCCCCGGGAAGCGCGGTCCTCTGCGGAGCCATGGTTGCTGCGAGGGTCGGCAGGAAAGTTGCCGCCGTTGTAAAGATGGCCAGGAAGGACGAGTCCATCCTGAAGCCGATGAAGGATATCGGCATCGATACCTATCTCATCCCGGCCGAAGAGACCTCGTACAACAGGGTGGTGCACGAGTCCGAAAACGTCGATGAACGGACAATGACCCTTGTCAGATCGGCCGGGCTGATATCAATCAACGATGTCCCGTTACTGGACTCGACGTGTGTCCACCTGGCAGGGATATCGGATACCGAATTCGACATGGCGCTCATGAAGGGATTGAAATCCAGGAACTACCCGAGCCTGTCGGTCGACATGCAGAGTTTCGTCCGCCATATCAACCCGGTGACCCTCAACCACGAGTACAGTGACGTCGCCGATAAAAAAGAGATCGCGGCGATGATGGACAAGCTGAAGCTGGACATCCTGGAGGCCCGCCTGCTGACAGGCACGGATGACCTGGAAAAGGCGGCCATCATCATCGAATCCTGGGGCTGTCCCGAGATCATGATCACACATTCTGAGGGCGTGCTGGCGAGGGTTGAAGGGAAGACATATTATGAGAAGTTCTCCAACAGCAATATCTCGGGCCGGACCGGCCGGGGCGATACAACATTTGCCGCATACCTTTCCCACAGGTTGGATCACAAAGTTGCAGAATCATTGAAGTTTGCAGCAGCCCTGGTATCGATCAAAATGGAAACGCCCGGTCCGTTCAGTGGCACGCTGGAAGAAGTCTATAAACGATTGGAAGAAAAACATTCATGAAACGAACAGATAAAAGAAACCGGCCTTTTTTAAAAGATGTCTTTCAAAATGATTTTTACATCGGCGCAGCACTGAATGTGGAGCAGATCTGCGGCGGGGAACCCGAAGCCATGGACGTGGTAGCCGGACATTTCAACAGCATCACTCCGGAAAATATCATGAAGTGGGAAGAGATCCATCCGCAACCGGAACGGTACAATTTCGAAGCGTCGGACCGGTACGTGGACTTCGGTGAAAAGCATCAGATGCATATCATCGCCCATGCCCTGGTCTGGTTCCATCAGACGCCGGACTGGGTGTTCCGGGATGAATCGGGTGGTCCCCTGAGCCGGGAGGCACTTCTGGAACGGATGAAAGAGCACATTTTCACGGTGATGGGGCGCTATAAGGGACGCATACATGGCTGGGATGTTGTCAACGAAGCGATCATGAAGGATGGCTCTTTCAGGAAATGCAAATGGCTGGAGATCATCGGTGAGGACTATGTTCAAAAGGCGTTTGAGTTTGCACGCGAGGCTGATCCGGATGCAGAACTTTATTATAATGAGTACGATTATGAATTCGGTCCGAAAACCGAAGGGGTCATCAGGCTGATCAGGAACCTGCAGGACAGGGGTGTCCGGGTGGACGGTATCGGCATCCAGGGGCACTGGTTCCTGGATTATCCGGATATGGATCTGCTCGACAGGTATGTCAGTGAATTAAGAACACTGGGGGTAAAACTGATGATCACCGAACTGGATGTAGGTGTACTTCCCTTTTATCCGCTCGATGCTGATGTCGTTCCCATTTCCTCTTTCGACCCGGAAACACAGAACAAATACAATCCCTATCCGGATGGATTACCGGATGCTGTGGAAAAAAAACTGGCAGACCGTTATGCGGAATTGTTCTCGTACTTCAGGAAAAACAGGGACCTGTTCGGGCGGATTACTTTCTGGGCAGTCCATGACGGTCAATCCTGGAGAAATTACTGGCCTGTGATTGGCCGGACCGATTATCCCATGCTCTTCGACCGGCACTGCCGGCCGAAGCCCGCATTCGATGCCATCCTTCCCACGGCAGCCGGTTGACAGATTCTTCGAAACTGTAAACGGGTTCTGGTTTTTTATTGGGAGGGAAGTCCGGCCAGTAGCTTCTGAATTTCTTTGTTCCCGGGATCCAGTTCCAGTGTTTTTCTGAAATGAATCACCGCCACCGCTGTATCTCCCGCAGCCAGGTTTGCCCTGCCCAGGCATTCAAAGGCCCCGGATGAGTTCGGATAATACGCTGTGTTGAATTCAAAAAACGTTCTTGACTGGTGGTAATCATTCACATCATACAGGAAATAATTCCCCAGCATCTCCATCAGCCGTTCCGGCGGGGTGAATTCAATCCCGTACAGACCGGATTGCTTTTCGTAGAATTCCTGTATGAACGGCACTTCCAGGACAAATTGGGGATCATCCAGGATATAGAACCCGGGAAATATGAAGGTCAATCCGTTATACAGGCTTTCATAGGGAACGGTCATGTGATTCCGGTCCTCGAAGTATTCATGCTTTGTATTGGGGACATTTTTTGCATTCAAAGCCTTGAAAAACGAATCCTGGGACAACCTGAAGGGACTGCGGTCGCGCTTTCCGTAGGGTGCGTTGTGAGCCGATGACATGTACAATTTGCTGGTCAGTTCCCCGGATTGACAGGCAGAGGTCTTCAGCATTCTTTCACACAGCTGGTGATCCCAGTTCAGGGCCGGATCCATCGCAATGAATGCGTTGAAAAGATCATTGCGGGTCAGGTATGCATATACGGCAAGCAAACCGCCCAGTGAATGTCCCGAAAGAATGCGGTACGGGGCGGTCCTGTAATCGCGCTCGATTACGGGAATGAGTTCCTCCCCGATGAACCGGAGGAATTTTTCGCCACCGCCGCTGACCTTCAGTCCGTCGCTTTCAAATCCGTCGTTCGTTGCGGTACAGTGGGTCGGTGTCAGATCATGTTTCCGGTCCTGATGGAAGATCGCCACCACGATCAGCTCGGGGATCACAAATTGGGAGCCCATGAACTCCGTGGTCCCGGAGGCGAGAAAGAAATGTTCCCCGCCATCGGTGATGTACAGCACCGGATACCGGTTCAGTCCCCGGTCATAATCCGCGGGCAGTTGAACCCGGTATTCGATCTCCCGGCCCATGATCCCGGAATCGATGGTATGTCGTTCTCCAGCGACAATAGCGTTTGTTGCCTGACCGGATAAAACCGCCGGAACCATCAGAACGCTTAGCAGCAAAATTTTCAGGTCCGCCATGGCTTCCTGTTGTTATGTCTAGTGTTCAACAATGAATTTCGTGATGACCGGGCGGTGTTCATCAATGATCTTCAGAAGATACATTCCCGCTTCAGCATTCAGGTGTATTTCGTCCCCGTACACCGCTACCCTGTAGGTCCTTCGAAAGATCGTATTTCCTTTCAGGTCGTAGATCACCAGCGAGCAGAACGGCTCACTGCTTTCAATCCTGAATCCGGACCTGACCGGGTTGGGGAATAGGCTGATCGTCCTGTCGGTCAGCTGATTGTCTCCGATATGGTTTGCGGTCGTGTCACAATTACTGGCTTCATCGCCCGGACCCGAGGGCTTTGCACCGGTATTTGTAAGATAAAACTTGTCAATGGCGGTGCCGTCTTCCCTGAAGCAGAGGGTCAGGGTGTGGACCCCGGTGTCCAGATAATATGTCATTGGATTATCATTCAAGTAGTTGTGCACATCGTCCCATTCCCATCCACTGCCACCCGGGATGCTGTTCCAGTTGGCCCAGCTCCCATTGTCCATCCGGATCCAGAATGAATCGTCGTCCGGTGACGGGGCGGACACCCTCCCCCATACCCTGTAATGACCGTTCTCGGGGATATGAAAGGGATAGACCAGGTGGTCCAGTGTGTCGGCGGTCGGTTCGCCGAGGGCTTCCGTGCCGGGCCTCACCATCAGGTATTTCCCGTTCGAGCAGGCATCATCTTCGTGGATCTCCCAGTTGCCGCTCAATTCGGTACATTCTGCTTCGAGCCACACATGAACGGTTTTCAGGCTGGTGACTTTCATTTTCAGTGTATCGGAGGATCTGGCTCCATCGTTGTCGGTAACCGTAAGGGTGAAAGCATGATCGCCCACGGCCAGCGTTACTTCAGGGTCGGGTTCCCAGGCGATCTGCATGCCATCTTTCGCCCAGGAGTGGTTGACAATATCCCCGTCGGGATCGTAGCTGTCACTTCCTTTCAAAGTCACCGTGATCTCGCCGGTACCCAGGCTGTCGATCAGATCATCATTCGTCACCGCCCGGGCCACCGGGGCCGTATTCCCGTATTTTCCTCCATGCGCTGCATGCGAGGTGAGGGTTGTCACACTTTCCGCATCAACGGCCACCGAGAACGAACCGCTGGAAACCGCGATCGCCCCTTCATTCACCATTTTTTTTGTCCCCGATGAGGTGAAACGGGTGATTGGCCCGGCCATTCCTCCTGAGATCTTGAAATCCAGGTAGATACTGCTATCGTTCCTGTTCACGATTACCACCGCGAACGAGCTGTCAGTTTTATATGCGGTCACGTCCACCTGGTCCGGGGCGCGGTCGTCCACTTCCACCCGGACCGCACCCGGCCGGACAAACTTGGCGTAATGCGAGAGGACGTAACCTTTGTCTGCAATGTTCCCATCGTCGGTGATCAGGCCGTAAAAACGCCGGATGTACCACCACACGTAAGCGTTGAAATTGGCCTTCATACAGTCGCTGATCTCCTGTGCGACGGTAAGCGCCAGGTCCCAGTCGTTGATTTCGCGTGCATCACTTCCCAGAAGATGTTCGGTCATCCAGACCTCCTTCCCTTTCTCGCGTGCCAGCGGGTAATCATATAATCCGCCTCCGTATATGTGTCCCCCTACGATATCCAGGTTGGCCGCAGCCTGGTCGTCATGCAGGATCGGGTCGGTATATGCGCGCCTGAACTGGAAAGACTCCGGTGCCATGACCCTGTTCTCTATTGTTCCGGCATGATTTGCCAGGAAATCGACCATTTCAGCCGATGTCCACCGGGTCCACTCCCCCCAGTCAGGTTCGTTCTGAACGGAGATCGCATGCAATGCAACCCCTTGACCTGCCATGAATGTATTGAACGAATTCAGGTGGGCTGCATACGCTCCATACTTTGCAGGATCCACCCGGCTCGGGTCCGATCCCGGATCCAGCAGTTCATCCGGGGCATTCCAGGGAGAGGCAAACACTTTGGCTCCCTGCCGGATGGCATGCAATGCCGTTGGTATCTCCAAACTGAAGCGGCCGGGATCCGGATCGAGATGAATTCGCAGAATGCTCAGTCCGATTTCACCGGGATCATTGCCAAATGCCTTTTCCCTGTTATCTTCATTCAGGTCCCTGATCCATGTGGTATGGTTCATGCCTCCGAATCCCCGGATGACCTGGTGCGCTGAATCCATGTCGATATGAATGACCGGTGCAAGTGAAGCATCCCAGGAGTCGCCTGGAAGAAACCGGATGTGTTTTACCCGGAAAGCGTTCGCCGCTCCGCTCCAGCGAAGGTATAGATCGTGCTGCCCCGAAAGACCGGTTACCTCTGAGCTGAATCTCTGCCAGCTGTTCTCTCCTCCGGTGGGTTGAATGTGGATGTCGGCAATTTTACTGCCTTCCGTTTCCAGGCCGCCGGTCCATACCTCCAGGGTCCCGCCGGTGACCGATGCCGCTTCAACTTCGACCTGTGCGGGCACCCGTTCCCCCTGGCCGAGGTCCACTCCGCCCATCATCAGCCATCCGCCCTGGTCGGTGCTGCTGGTCATGGCCCTTGCGGTGCCGGTTCCCCTGGCCTCCAGTCCGTAGTAATTGTTGTATCCCACGGCCGGAAGTTCAGAAAACCCGTCCCTGAACAGATACAGGTCAAAATAAGCCTGTTTCTTGCTGGCGAACAATCCGTTGCTCGTCCCCACCCACCAGTTGTAGCTGGGCTGGGCTTTGTCCAGGTCGGTCGCCTGTACGGCACCTCCGATTTGCGTCCAGTAGATGCCGTTTGAACTGTAAAAGGCTTCGAGCTGGTGCTCGTACCGCTCAAGTTTCAGCCATACAGCATTTCCCAGGCCGTTTTCCACCTCGACGGTGTGACTGCCGAAGCGGAACCCTAATTTTTTACCGTCGCTGTAACCGCTGTATACCGCCGCCGTAAAAGACTCGTTTCCGTTGGTCAGGTATATCCCCGCCTGCTGCCCGTTTTCCGTTGCTTCGAAATCGAGCAGGGTAACCAGCGAATAGAAATGCCCCCCTTCCTTATGAAGGATGTGACAGGTACCGCTGCCGGGGTTCAACTGCAGCCAGCCGGGTCTTTCGGAGAGTGAATATTGCGAGGCTGCCGTCCGGTTGAGAAAATGCCAGGAAAGTTCGATCGAATCGTTACCGAAGTAATCTGAACGGGGCAGTTTCCAGGGGATTCCCGAAACGGGCAGGCCGGGTTTCGGTTGCGGGGTTGAGGTGGGCGCCTTCCCGGTTGGTTTCCCGCTTTCGTCCCATGTGACCTGGTGCAGCAAACCCTGGCGGCCCTGACCGCTCCAATCGTTGCTGCCAAGCCTTTCATAACTGTGTGAGATGGTCCACCATGTCCCGTCGTCCAGTTGAAATGGCTGCGAAATGTGGTTGGGTGCCCTGAAGGTGGCAGAGGGATCGGTGACCGGCTCAAAAAAATCTCCCAGCGCTTCCCAGCTGTCGGGATCTTCTGTAAGGCTCTGTGACCGCAGAACATACTGGCCGCCCGCCACATTTCCTGCAATGAAATAATAATACCACCCGGCCCGTTTGCACATGACCGGTCCCTCGGCCCAGCTGTACTGTCCGTCGGCATTTACCCAGTCCAGGTTCATCACCTCCCCGGTCAGGTGTCCGTCCGTTCCGATCTCCTGGATACGGTTGCTGTACTGTCCCGGTTTGATCAGCAGGTATGGGGTTCCGTCTTCGTCCACGAAGACCGAGTTGTCATAGCCGGTCGGTCCTGTGGAGGCGGTGCCCCTCACCTTTACGGGAGCTGACCAGGGTCCTGCCGGATGATCCGATCTGCAGAAGTACTGACCGCCTCCGGCGGTGTTGGAAAAGTAGATCCACCAGGAGCCGTAGAAGTAGGTGATGGCTCCCTGCCAGATACCGGCCTGGGGTTCGTCGCTGATCAGGCCGCTCCAGTCGGAGGGGACCACCCGGCAGATCTCTTCCCAGTGCACCAGGTCGGTGGAATGCAGAACGGGGAGGTAAGGGGTGAAATGGAAGCACGAACCGCAGGCATAAAAATCATCGCCGTCCCTGAACAGTGTCAGGTCGGGATGATCTCCGGGCATGATCGGATTGATGAAGGTTCTTACCTGCCGGTAGGCTTCATGCTGGGCATGTATAGCTTCATGCAGCGGAAGCAGGATCAGGATCAGGAAAATGATCTTTTTCTGCATCGATATTTTCATGCGTGTTCTTATTCCGGCCCGGCGATTATCCGGTCACTTGACCTACAGGGAAACCATCACCGGGTCGCCCAGACCCAGTTTTTTCAGCTCGGGCACCTGGGTCTTTGCGTCGCCGGCAATCACGTAGTACATCCTGGAAGGATCGATATACCTGTTCACCAGTTCCCTGTGTTTCTCCGCGGTCAGGCTGCGCACGAATTCCTCTTCCTGCTTGATGTAATCGTGCGGCAGGTCGTACCGGCTGATCGTGCTCAGCATGTCCAGCAGGGAGCTTTGCGTCTCGAAGGCCCTGGCATTGGATTTCAGCAGGGCATCCCTGGTGAATTCGATATCCTCCTGTGCGATCCCCTCCCTGTATTTCTCCATTTCTTCCCTGAAGATCTGCACCGATTCGAGGGTTGCGGTGGTGCGCACACTGGAGCTGGCGGAGAAGGTCCCGGCAAATGACCCTCCCGTGAAGCCGGTCCGCGCTCCGTAGGTATATCCTTTCTCCTCCCTTAGGATCAGGTTCACGATCCCGTTGAATGAGCCACCGAGCTTGAAATTGGCAACCGTGGCAGGGTAGAAGTCCGGATGGGTCCTGGGAATGGCGATATTGCCGATCTGGATCACCGACTGCTTTGCCCCGGGGAAATCCACAAAATAGATCTTCGCACGGTCGGGATTCCCCGGTACTTCCATCTCCGGAATGGCGACATCCTTTTTCTCCCACCTTTCCTCCAGGGAGGCAAGGGCTGTCTCCACCCTTCCCCTGTCGATATCCCCCACGATATGGAACCTTGCCAGGGAAGGCGAAAGGTTCGTGTGGTAGAATTCTTTCAAATCTTCAATGGTGATTCCGGGTACGGTTTCCTCGGTTCCGCCCAGGGGGACCGAAAGAACATGGTTCTCTCCGTACATGAGCCTGTCAAGGGTGCGTGATGCCATATAGCCCGGATTTGCTTTGTCCCTGGGGAAGGAATTGATCACCCGTTCCTTTGCCAGCACGAATTCAGCGCTGTCCCACCTGGGCTCCATCAGCATCTCCTCCACCAGATCCACCGTTTTTTCAAAATTCCTGGACAGGGTATTCACAGAAACCACGATGGCTTCATCCCTGGCACCGATCCGGATGGAAGCACCCAGCAGGTCGATGGCCTCCTCCAGTTCCTCCGGAGTCCTGCCGGCGGTGCCTTCATTCATCAGCTGGGCCATCAGGCTGGCGGTCCCCGCCCTGTCCGGGTCTTCCAGCAGGTGGGAGCCGTCAATTTCGAGGGTGTACCTGACAAGCGGCAGTTCGTCGTGGGTGATCCCCCAGATCCCGATCCCGTTATCCAGTTCGCCCGTCCATATTTCCGGCAGGGTGATCTCCGGATCGGGACCGATCGCAGGGGCTGACGACCTGTCAAAACTGGTTTCGGTCTTTGCGATGACTTCTTCCCCGGCGAACTGCGACTGGTCCACTTCTGTGGCCTGCAGCACATCCTCCTCGACCACACCGGCATCGACCGATCCTTCCGCCGCGAGTCCGGGTTTTCCGCGCGGGACAAAGCTGGTGGCCACGCAGGGTTTCCCCTGGATGTATTGTTCATAGACCCTCATAATGTCGTCGATGGTCACCTCCCGGATCCGGCGCAGGTCCTCCGTGACGAATCCCGGGTCGCCGGCATACTCGTTGTACCTGGCCAGCTGGAATGACTTGCCCAGCACCGAGCTCATGCCGTTGTAGAAATCGGTTTCCAGTCCCGCTTTGATCCTTTCCAGGTCATTGGCGGTGATCCCCTCCTTCTCAAACAGGGCAAATGCTTCGAAGACCGCCTCCTCGGCCTCCGCAAGGGAAAAGCCCGGGTAAGCATTCACGGAAATATTGAATTTTCCGGCCAGTTCCGAGGAGTTGTTGTACACCCGGGCCCTGGAGGTCAGCTTTTTCTCCTTTACAAGCACCCTGTAAAACGGGGCCTTCTTGCCCCTGCCCAGCAGCTGTCCCAGGAAATCGAGCGCATATGCATCGGGGTGATACTGTTCCACGGTCGGCCAGACCATGGTCAGTTCGGGGGTGCGTGCAAAATTATCTTCATGGTACAGTTTCTTTGTCTCCGCGAGGGTGACGGGTAGCGGTTCCGGATCGGCCACTTTTTCACCCCCGGGTATCTCACCGAAATATTTTTCCACCAGCGCCTTTACCTCCTGCGGATCGAAATCGCCCGCGATGGTCATGGTGGCATTGTTGGGCACATAGTATGTTGCATGGAATTCCTTCACATCCTCCACGGTGGCGTTGAACAGATCTTCCATCTCACCGATTACCTGCCAGGAGTAGGGATGGCCCTCCGGGAACAGGTTTTTGTCGATCACGTAACTGGTGTGGCCGTATGGCCTGTTGTCGTAACTCTGCCTCTTTTCGTTCTGCACCACGTTCTGCTGGTTCGCAAAGGCGGATTCGGTCACGGTGTTCCGCAGGTACCCCATCCGGTCGGATTCGGCCCAGAGAACCATTTCCAGGGCATTTTTGGGCACCACTTCGAAATAGATGGTGCCGTCCTTGTTGGTGCCTCCGTTCAATGTCCCGCCGGCACCCTGGATGAGTTTGAAGAACTGGTCCTGTCCCACGTTCTCGGACTGCTGGAACATCATGTGTTCGAACAGGTGGGCAAAACCGGTGCGGCCGGGAACCTCCCGGTTGGATCCCACATGGTACTGGATGGCCACCGCCACGATGGGATCGGACAGGTCACGGTGCAGGATCACATCCAGGCCGTTGTCGAGCTGGTACTTTTCGAAGTCGATTTTCAGTTCACTTTCTTTTTCCTGGGTTGTGCAGGCCCCCAGAAAAAGGGCCATGACCCCCGTGAGGATCAGCATGCGTGGATTCATTGTTTCCTGATTTTAAGTTGGTATTTTTATGGTACGGACTGTAAAAATATAAAAATCGTGGTTTTTTCACGTTGAAGCAGATAATCTATTGGTAAACGGGGAGCCGCATGTGATTGCAGGCCCTGTTTTCCCAGCTTGATTGATTTCCTGTGATCATTAACTTTGTCAACGGTTGCCTGAGATGAAAACACAGATCTACTATTTCTCGGGGACGGGGAACTCCCTGCACATTGCCCGGCAATTGAAAAAAAGAGTGCCCGGCAGCACCCTTGTCTCCATGGTCGCGGCGGAACGATCGGGCCTTCTGAAGGCGGAGGCTGAAAGGGTGGGTTTTGTCTTTCCCATCCATTGCCTGTGCGTGCCCCTGTTCGTGAGGGCTTTCCTGGAAAAGATCGACCTGTCGGGGGCAACCTACCTGTTTGCGGTCACTTCCAGGGAATGTTCCGTAAAGGTGTTCTCCAGGGTGGACAGGGTGCTGTCAAAGCAGGAGAGGAGACTGGATGCCTCTTTTGCGGTGCAGATGCCGGAGACCTATCTCCCCGTTTTCGAGGTTGACACGGATGAAGAGATCAGGCGCAAGGAGGCGGCGATGCTCGGGGAGATGGATTTCATCGCGTCGGTGGTCAACGGGCGGAAACGGTACCGGAAACCCGACCCGAAAGAGTTCGGGATGTACCTGTATTATATCATGCGGCCGGTCATGATCTTCCTCTACAACAGGACCAGGTATTTCAATCTGGAGAACCGGTTCCATGCCGATGCAAATTGCACCGGTTGCGGCCTTTGCAACGATATCTGCCTCTCGGGCAGGATACGCATGTCGGGGGACAAGCCGGTCTGGGACAAACAGACCGGATGCCTCTTCTGCTTTGCCTGCATCCACTACTGTCCCGCGCAGGCGATACAGATCAGGCGCAGTAAATCGGCCGCCAGGGGAAGGTATCACCACCCGGAGGTATCTGCCGGGGACTTGATCCATTCTGGCGGATGATTTGTATCTTTAGGTGTTACACGTAAAGGATTTCTTATGGCAGAAAAGACCGGTCCGGACAGTCCCGGGCAGAAGCGTGCCCCGGTGAAAACCGGCGATGTGCGCACGGGGATGGATGTGAACTCGCTGAAATTTGCCATCACCGAGCATCTGTTTTACCAGCAGGGCAGGAATATTGTGAACACTTCCCTGAACGACCTGTACATGGCTGTTTCGTTCGCTGTGCGTGACAGGCTCAGGCAGCGCGAGCACAGGACCATGAATGCGGTGTTTGAAAACAGGAATACCCGGCTGGTCAGCTACCTGTCCGCCGAATTCCTTCTGGGACCGCAGCTGGGCATCAACCTGATCAACCTGGGGATTTACGATGTGATGAAGCAGGCAATTCAGGAGCTCGGGTTTGATTTCGATGAGGTGCTTGCGCAGGAGGAGGAGCCCGGGCTGGGAAACGGGGGACTGGGCAGGCTGGCTGCCTGTTATATCAACTCCCTCGCTGGTCAGGAGATCCCCGCCATCGGGTACGGGATCCGTTACGAGTTCGGCATCTTCGACCAGGTGATCCGGGACGGCTGGCAGGTGGAGATCGCCGACAGGTGGCTGCGGTTCGGAAATCCCTGGGAATCGGCGAGGCCGGAGCTTTCGGTGAACGTCCGGTTCGGGGGGTATACAGAGCGGTATGTGGATGCAACCGGACGTGTCTGCGTCATATGGAAACAGGATTATATTGTCAAAGGGGTGCCCTGGGACACTCCCGTAATGGGTTACGGTGTGAATTCCTGCAACTTTCTCCGCCTGTGGCAGTCCGAGTCGGAGGAAGCATTCGACTTTTCCTCCTTCAATCAGGGGGACTACTACAGGGCGGTGGAGTACCAGGTGAAGTCGGAAAATATCTGCAAGGTGCTCTATCCCAATGATGAGATGATCGAAGGGAAAAAACTGCGCCTCAAGCAGCAGTACTTTTTCGTCTCGTGTTCCCTGCAGGACATGATGAATATCCATGTGAGAACGGGTGGCAAACCGGAGGAATTTCATCAGCGTTGGGCCGTCCAGCTCAACGACACCCATCCGGCGGTATCGGTGGCCGAACTGATGCGGATCCTTGTGGATGAATACATGATCGACTGGGATGCGGCATGGGAAGTTACCTGCAAAACATTTAACTATACGAACCATACCCTGCTTCCGGAGGCCCTGGAAAAATGGTCGGTCGGCCTGTTCAGATACCTGATTCCCCGGTTGCTGGAGATCATTTATGAGATCAACCACCGTTTTCTGGCTGAAGTGAGCGGTCGGTTCCCCGGCGATGAAGGCAGGCTCTCGCGCATGTCCCTGATCGATGAGAGCGGGGAGCGGTACGTCCGCATGGCTAACCTGGCCTGCGTGGGCAGTTCCGCCATCAACGGGGTGGCAGCCCTGCACACGGAACTATTGAAAAAACATCTGCTGCACGACTGGGTGGAAATGTATCCCCACCGGTTCCATAATGTGACCAACGGGGTCACGCCGCGCCGTTTCCTGCTGTTGAGCAATCCCGGCCTGAGCAGGCTCATCACGGATTCCATCGGGGACAGGTGGCCGGGCAACCTGGACGAGCTCCGCAAACTGGAGCCTTTTGCGGGTGATGCCGCTTTCAGGGAGAAGTTCAGGAAGGTCAAACTGGAGAACAAGAAACACCTGGCAAAACTGATCAGGGAAAGAACGGGCATTGCGGTTGATCCGTCCTCCATGTTCGACATCCAGGTGAAGCGGATCCACGAATACAAGAGGCAGCATCTCAATGTACTGCATATCATTTCGCTGTACCTGCGGATCAAGGACGATCCCGGCATGGACATGGTGCCGCGCACATTCATTTTCGGCGGAAAAGCCGCCCCGGGATACGATACGGCCAAGCGGATGATCAAACTGATCACCTCGGTGGGGGATGTGGTCAACAACGACCCCGGTGTGAAGGACCGGATCAAAGTGGTCTTCTTCCCCGATTTCAACGTCAAAAACGGTCAGCATATCTATCCGGCGGCGGACCTGTCGGAACAGATCTCACTGGCGGGGAAGGAAGCCAGCGGGACGGGCAACATGAAGTTTGCCATGAACGGCGCACTGACCATCGGCACGCTCGACGGTGCGAACATCGAGATCAGGGAGGAAGTGGGAGAGGAAAATTTCTTTTTGTTCGGGCTTACCGCGGGACAGGTGGAGGAGACCAGGCGAAGCGGCTATGACCCGGGATTTATCTACCATTACAACGAAGGCCTCCGCAGGGTGATCGACCTGATCAGTTCAGGGACCTTTTCCGGGGGCGACGGCACGCTGTTCAGATCCATCACCGATTCACTCGTGTGGCATGACCCGTTCATGCTGATGGCCGATTATCCCCTGTATACGGCCTGCCAGGAGCTTGTCTCCGGTACCTGGAGGGACACAGGTCGGTGGGACACAATGGCGGTCATGAACGTTGCCAGGACCGGAAGGTTCTCGTCGGACCGGTCCATCCGGGATTACTGCGAAAAGATCTGGAAAGTGAAACCGTTCAAAGTGAAGTGAATTCAGGGTGATAATTTAATTTGCATTTAAAAGGAAAATCGCATATTTTTATGAAACTAAATGTTCATACATTTGAACATATCAGTTGTAAAACATTAACTACCTTTATTTACAAACTTTAACCAATCATCCATGAAAAAGCTTCATTCCATCTTCATCATTCCGGCGATCCTGGCCGTTGGGATCGTCCTCGTGGTTTCTTCCTGCAAAAAGGAGGAAGAGCCGGTCCCGACCACAATCACCCTGGACAAGACGCAGACAGGGCCGCATGACATTGGTGAGACCGTGACAGCCACCGTGACCATCGAGGCTGAGGGGGTTACAAAATGTGTCTATTACAAGGTTGTGGACACCGAGAAAGGCTATCCGGTCGACATCACATCCAACCTGGTGCAATCGGACAAGACCTATACCTATGACTTTTCGTATGTCCTGGAGGTGGGCGACGATGTGGGGACCCTGGGTTTTGAATTCGAGGTGACCGACGACGAGGCTCAGGTGAAAACAGCGGCCCTCCTGGTAACGACCAACCTCTCCGTGCAGGGGATGTTCGTGAAATACGACTGGAAGATCACGGCGGAAGAGTGGCTCGGGAGCGATGTCCTGGCAGCCCACGACGCGGCCAAGGTGTTCCGGTTCCATGCGGACGGGACCTACGAGGTGGACCTGAGCCCCGAGCATGCCGGCAAAAACCATCACTTCTGCTTCTGGGTATACAAGGAAACCCCGGACAACGGAGATACCCTTGCCATCCTGAGGCTGGTCAGAAGGCTGCTGTCGGGCGACCAGGGTCTTGATGAGTACTACGATTTCAGGATCACCTCGGCCACCGAGGCTGAAATGACCATGTACTGGGACCTGGCCGTCTGGGGATTGCTGGATATCCAGCGGACCTTTAAGAGCCAGGCCAAAGGCGCTTTCCAGCCTTACGGGACGGAAGCTTATGCGGATACCGTTCTGAACCAGCTGGATGTGCTTGACTGCTCGCACATCGACGAAAACCTGCTGACCATCGATTAACACAACCGGACAGGATCCTCACATCCCGGGCCGGACGACGGTTCCCGGGATGTGCCGGATCTGTCTGTTAAAGAGCCGGCCGCAGCCCTCTCGTGCAGGTCGTTCATTTCCATATTCCGGGATCTGGTACTTTTACTTTTTATCCCAATCATTTCAACATGAAAAGGTCCGTTATATTGATCATCCTGGTATCCCTGGCACATGTCCTTTCAGCCCAGGATGTGACCCTCACGGGGATTGTCAGGGACCAGGAGGGGATCCCCCTCCCGGGCGTATCTGTCTATATCGAGGGCACCACCCGCGGTGTCATCACGAATCTTGACGGGGAGTTCGAGATAGAGGTGGATCCGCAGCAGGATGCGGTCCTGCTTTTTTCCAGCGTGGGATTTGAGCTCGAATCCAGAAGGATCGGGGACGGGACCACCTATTTCGAGATCACGATGAGACCGAAGATCACCGAGCTGGATGATGTGGTGGTCATCGGGTACGGCACCCAGCGGAGGGGGGATGTGACCGTGGCCATTTCCTCGGTGGACGCCGGGGCGGTGAGTTCCCCGGTGCATACCTCCCTGGACCAGGCGCTGCAGGGACAGGCTGCCGGGGTGGTGGTCATGCAGTCCACCGGGAAACCGGGGGCGCCGGTTTCGGTCAGGATCCGGGGGACCACCTCCATCAACGGGACCAATGAGCCCCTGTATGTGGTGGACGGGATTCCCATCATCACCAAGGCGGAAGAACTGACCACGGGAACGGTGCAGGGCTCGGACATCAATCCCCTTTCCTCGATCAATCCGGCCGACATAGAATCCATCCAGGTACTGAAGGATGCTTCGGCAACGGCCATCTACGGGGCCAGGGGTGCAAACGGTGTGGTTTTGATCACCACCAGGAAAGGAAAAGCCGGGAAGCCCCAGGTGAACATCTCGAGCACGGTGGGGCTCCAGGTCCTGGCGAAAAAGCTGGACCTGCTGAATGCCCGTGAGCTGGCCGAACTGGGGAACGCTGCGGTCGCAGAAGCGAGGAAGTATTACCCGGATATTGCATACGGGGACAATTTCGCTTTCCCGGACAGGTTCGGGGAGGGGACCGACTGGCAGGATGAGATCTTCCGACAGGCGTGGCTGCACAACCACCAGGTATCCCTGAGCGGGGGAGAGGAGCGGACACGCTATTTCATGTCGGCCAACCTGATGCAGCAGGACGGCATCATCCACAACTCGGACTTCAACAAGGGGACATTCCGTATCAACCTGGACAGCGATCTGGGAGAAAATGTGCGGACCGGGGTGAACCTCAACTTCACCCGGAGCATCAGCCATGGGGTGATCACCGGCGTGCCCAATTTTTCATCCAGCGTAACGGCCATGGCCCTTATGTTCAATCCTGCCCAGGAGCCATATGATCCGGACGGACCGGGGGGATATACCTACGAGAGCAATACAATCAACAGGGTCCCGAACCCCGTGGCGGAGATCAATGAAACGGACCGGCTCGTTAACTCGAACAGGGCGATCGGTGACTTTTACCTGGACTGGGACATCATCCCGGGACTCCAGTACCGGTTCAAGCTGGGAGCGGATGCGTTCTTCACCAAGGAACAGCAGTACATTCCCAGTTATATCAAACGCGGACAGGACAAAGGAAAGGGGTATAACGTGAACATGCAGGGCTACACATGGCTGATGGAAAACACCCTCTCCTACACGAAAGAGGTGAACAAACACCACCTGGTCCTGCTGGTCGGACAGACCGCCCAGAAGTACATCTCCGAAAGCACCGACATTGCCATCGAACGGTTCGATGACGACAGGCTGGGATATTACAATCTGGGACTCGGGCTGGACAAGACGATCAACACGGGATTTCAGAGCTGGGCCATGTTGTCCGGGATCGGAAGGGCCATCTACAACTACGACAGCAGATACTACGTGACGCTCTCCGGACGGGCCGACGGCTCATCCAAGTTCGGCACGGCGAACAAGTGGGGATTTTTCCCTTCCGTTTCACTGGCATGGAGGGTCAGCGGGGAAGATTTCTTCAGTTCGGTGGATGCGGTCAACAGCCTGAAGATCAGGGCAAGTTTCGGCACCGTCGGGAACGAGGGGATCCCCCCGGGCAGCACCATCAGCCTGATGGGTGAACTGCCCTACTTCTTCGGTGAGATGCCCACATCGCGGGTGGTGGGGACCTACGTCTATTCGCTGAAGAACAATGAGCTGAAGTGGGAGGTGACCCGCCAGTACAACACGGGATTCGACCTGAGCATGTTCGAATCCAGGATCATGCTGACGGTGGAGGCATACCTGAAGCACACGTCCGACCTCCTGCTCTATGTGCCCATCAACCGCTCCTCCGGCTTCGAATATGCATGGGCCAATGTGGGCGACATGAGCAACCGGGGGATCGAATTCTCACTGAACACGGTGAATATCCAGTCGCCTTTTGAGTGGAGGACCAGGCTGAACATGGCCTTCAACAGGAATACGGTGACCAACCTGGCCGGATCGCAGGATATCTACGGGATCCCCATCATGAATATCCTGGACTGGACCCGGATCAGCGAAAACAATCCCGTCGGAATGGTCTACGGATACAAAACGGACGGGATCCTGCAGATGGACGAGGATCCTTCCTCGCAGCCGTTCTTCCCCTCCAAGATCATCCGGTACGGCGACCGGAAATACGTGGACAGGAACGAGGACGGCGTGATCACCACAGATGATCACTTCGTGCTGGGGAACGTGAATCCGGATTTCACCTTCGGGTTCAGCAACCATTTCGGCTATAAAGGGATCTCCCTGGACATTTACCTGCAGGGGGACATCGGCAATGAGCTGGTCAATTTCAACAAGTTCCAGCTGGAGAGTTTTGACGGGTACCAGAACAACCTGGCCACGGCCCTGGAGCGGTGGACCGAAAGCAATCCGACCGATGCGTATCCCCGGGCCAACGCATCCCCGCACGGGAACTTCATGTCGGACGTGATCGTGGAGGACGGATCATACATGCGGGTGAAGGAGGTGACACTTGCCTACGACCTTCCGTCCCGCTGGTTCAGCGAGATCCCGGTCAGCAGCATCCGGGTGGCGCTCAGCGGCAACAATCTCTGGACCTTTACCAACTACTCGGGATTCGATCCCGAGGTTTCCATTTACGGGGGCAATGTATTCGGCAAGGGAGCCGATTACGGGGCATATCCCATGGCGAGAAGTGTGATGTTCACACTGAACCTGGTTTTCTAAAACGAATCATATGCAGATCATGAGAAAGATCATCATCGCGCTACTGGTCCTTGTCCTGGCCGGCTGTGAGGGGTTCCTCGACGAGGACATCCGGTCCACCTACAACTATGACAATTATTTCCGGTCGGAGGACGACCTGGTGCGTTTCGCAAACGGGATGTACGGGGGACTGATCATCTGGACGTGGGAACAGGGGGGATTGTTCTTCAACAATTACTGGGTGCTGCAGGACCTGGCATCGGACAATGCCTTTGAAACCGGTCCCTCGGTGGATATGCACGATTTGTCGAAGTTCACCTTCGATCCGAACAACATCGTCACCGGCTTCGTCTGGCAGGGGTGTTATTTTGTGATCAACTCGGCCAATGTGCTGCTCCATGAGTCCGAAAAGATGGAGAACTATTCCAGTCCCGAGATCAAAAACCACCTGCAGGGCGAAGCCTATTTCATGAGGGGAATGCTCTACTTTGAGCTGGCGAAACTGTTCGGGGACATTCCCTACCAGGACTTCCCCACCACCGATGCGGAGGGGACCAAACTTGCCCGCACCCCTGTGGCCGAGGTGTACGAACACATCATCGCCGATCTGGAGCAGGCCGAACAACTCCTGGCTGTGAATCCGTTCCCGGACAGGGTGCTGGGTATGCCGACCTCCGAAACGGCCGCGGCCCTGCTGGGGAAGGTGTACCTGACCCGCGGTGCGCTGAACGATGACCCTGCCGATTTCGCCCTGGCAAAAACATCCCTGGAAAAGGTCATCGGCAAATATGAGCTTGAACCGGAATTTTCGGATATCTTCAAACTGGCCAACGCCAACCGCGGGGAGATCCTGTGGTCGGTCAATTTCAGCGGCACGCTGGGGGAAGGTTGGACAACCAACCAGTTCCTTGTGAGGCTCATGCCCACCACCGAATCTTCCAACGGGGTCCGGAACGGACAGGCCTGGGAGCGTCCCACACAGCATCTGTACAACAGCTACTCTCCGGACGACAAACGCCGGGATGCCACATTCATCACCGAATTCGAAGGGGAGGTATTCGGTGAACCGTTCGTGCAGAAATACTGGGACCGGGAAGCGGAGCCGGGGAAACAGAACGGGGAATCGGATGCGGATTTCATCTATCTGCGGTATGCCGACGTGCTGCTCATGTATGCCGAGGCACTCAACGAGATCGGCGGCGGACCGGACCAGGCCGCCTACGATGCCATCAACCTGGTGCGGAACAGGGCGGGGATCGGGGACCTGACCGAGGGGCTCGGATACCAGGACTTCAAGGATGCACTGCTGCAGGAAAGAAGGTGGGAGCTGGTCATGGAAGGGCACCGCTGGTACGACCTGGTCAGGTTCGGAAAGCTGAAGGAGGCTGTCCTGCTCGCCAAGCCCGAGGCAAACGTCAAGGACCACCATGTCCTGTTTCCCATCCCCCAGAAGGAGCGATACTATAACCCCGCACTGACACAAAATGAAGGGTATGCGGAGTAATCTTGAACACAAAACACCATCCGGACTGAACATAAGACCCAATTTCAATAAATCCCCGTATATCCAGGTCCGTGGAGCGGACGGGGAATGTTTTGCAGGTTGGGATGAGATCACCCGGGAACTGAACAGGGCCCTGCCGGCTGCCGGAAAAGGCAAAAAAGTGATCGTCCTGGAGACCTACCAGGGAGTGCATGATGAAGAGATCCTGGAAGCCGTGGTCCCGGGATGCCACATCGATGCCGTATTCCAGACCCGCGACATTTTCCTTTCAGAGGAGAAGATCAATGCACTGGTGTATCCCGACCTGACCGACGACCGGATCTTTGGCTATCTCTCGCGCCTGAACATGATCGATTTCATGGACCGGGAAATGCTGGAGGTCATGCAGACGGTGCTGAAGGAAAAACGAGCAGGGACCATCCTGGTATACGGACACGGGGCATCGCTTGTGGCATCCGATCCGGATCTCCTGGTATATGCCGACATGGCCAGGTGGGAGATCCAGCTGCGAATGCGAAGGGACGAGGTGAGCAACCTGGGAGTGGACAACCGGGAAGAAACCTTTGAACAGCAGTACAAGCGGGGATTTTTCCTGGACTGGCGGGTATGCGACCGGCTCAAGAAAAAGCTCATGCACCGGTGGGATTATGTCCTGGACACCAACCTGAAGGAGCACCCGAAAATGGTTACCGGCAGGGCCATGAACCGGGCGCTCTCACAAGCCTATACCCGGCCCTTCAGCGTGCTGCCCTATTTCGATCCGGGGCCATGGGGGGGACAGTGGATGAAAGAGAACCTGGACCTGGACAGGGAGGCGGAGAATTACGCCTGGTGTTTCAACTGTATTCCCGAAGAGAACAGCGTTTACATGAAATTCGGGGATGTGTTGTTTGAGACCCCCTCGATCAATCTGGTTTTCGCCGATCCAGTGAAACTGCTCGGGGATGCGGTCCATGCCAGGTTCGGTGACGAATTCCCCATCCGGTTCGACTTTCTCGACACCATGGAAGGGGGGAACCTCTCCCTGCAGGTCCATCCCCTCACCGAATATATCCAGGAACATTTCGGCATGCATTACACCCAGGATGAGAGCTATTACCTGGTGGATGCCGGGGAAGGGGCCTCGGTTTTCCTGGGCCTCAGGGAGGGGATCGACAGGGAGGAGATGATCCGGGAACTGCAGGAAGCCGAGAAAACAGGAGGGTTCTTCGACGCGGACCGGTACGTGATGAACTGGCCCGCCCGCAAACACGACCATTTCCTGATCCCCGCGGGGACGATCCACTGTTCGGGGAAAAACGGCATGGTACTGGAGATCAGCTCCACACCCTATATCTTCACCTTTAAGCTGTGGGACTGGGGGAGGAAGGGCCTGGACGGGAAACCGCGGCCGATCAACATCCGGCACGGGATCAACGTGATCCAGTGGGACCGCACCGAAAGCTGGGTCAGGGAGAACCTGGTCAACCAGGTCAGCGAAGTAGACCGCGGAGACGGCTGGGTGGAAGAAAGAACCGGGCTGCACCGCAGGGAGTTTATCGAGACCCGGAGGCACTGGTTCACCGGAAAGGTGCACCACCATACCCGGGGAGGGGTGAATGTGCTGAACCTGGTGGAAGGCAGGGAAGCGGTGGTGGAGAGTCCCTCGGGCGCCTTCGAACCATTTGTCGTGCATTACGCGGAAACCTTTATCGTCCCCGCCGCGGTCGGGGAATATACCATCACTCCCCACGAAGAGTCGGCAGGGAAACAGTGTGCCACCGTGAAAGCATACGTGCGGACCTGACCCGTCCACAGGTTCCCGGGGGCCTGTTGCAGGGAACTTAAAACGAGAAAGCCATGTGGAGATCTGTTCCTGAGAAATACACCCTGACGGCGGCCCTCCTCTTCTGCCTGTGTGCCCTGCACGGCCAGCAGGTACTTGAAGCAGACCTGGACCGGTTCAATGCTTTCAACCAGGTGGAGAACGGATGGTGCGCCTCCGATGCGACCATTTCCCTGCTGCTGCCCGACAGCGCCACCTTGTGGTTGTTCGGCGACTGCATCGTGGGAACGAAGGTTTCCACGTTCGATGTGAACGATGCAAACGCCACGATGATCAACAATGCGGCGGTCATCGAGGACAACGGGGTCCTCAGGGCTTACTTCACAGGCACCTGGCAGGATCCGGGTTCACTGATCCCTTCCGTGGACGGCGATATTTTCTGGCCGGAGCATGCCACGGTGGAAAACGATACCCTGAAGATCTTCGCTGTGCGGATCATCATGGAGGATACCGGCGTGCCGGGATTCAACTTCCGGGTGGGGACCACCCACCTGGCCCGCTTTACCTATCCCGGCATGGAGCACATCCGGACCGATGAGGTATCCTTTATTACCGATTCGACCATGCGGTTCGGCACCCATGTGCTGGAGGAAGACGGGTTCAAATACATCTTCGGGAAGAAGGATACGGTGGTCGGCGGACTGAAATACCCCGTTCCCATGCTCGCCAGGGTGGACAGCACGGTGGATGAACCCTGGCAGTTCTATGCCGGGGAGGGTAACTGGACCTATGACTGCCGGAGTGCCGTGCCCGTGGGCGACAGGCCCATGAGCGAGTCGTTCTTCGTTCACAAAATGAACGGCAAATATTACCTGATCATGCATGAGATCTGGCTGATCGGGGAACTCTTTATCCTGGAGGCGGATGCGCTGACCGGACCCTGGAACCGGGCTGCATCCGGGGGGATCGAGAAAAAATTCGCAGTCATCAACAGCCCGGAAAAGAACTTTACCTACAACCTGTTCGCCCATCCCCAGTTCGGGACCGGGGACGACCTGCTGATCTCGTTCAATGTCAACAACAGCGATTTCTGGCCCATTTACGACGATACCAGGCATTACCGGGCCAGGTTCTACCGGATGGATGTGGAGGAGGCTCTTCGGGCAGCCGTCCCCGATACCCTGGACATCTGGGCGGATTTCACAGGCACAGGCACCGGTACTGGTGAAGGGACCACGTACCCTGATCCGGCCGGTCCGCACGTGTGGGCAAACGGAGGGATCCTCCACCTGGAAGATGCCGGCAGTCCCCGCCTCCTGGAGATCTTCGGTGCGGACGGGAAGCTGTACCTGTCCAGACGGGTTCAATCGGACGAAAAGGTCTCGCTGGAAGGGATCCCGGAAACAGTCCTGCTGGTCCGGCTGAGCGACCGCCACGGAGCGGTGGTCCGCCGGATCGTGAACATGCGCTGACACAAGCCCCGGCTGATGCGGGTGCGCGACGGTCATTTCAGCCTGGGCGATCTTCTTTTCTTTAGACTACCTTTTTTCCGTACCCTGTTATGGTTAGGTTTTTATCCGCCGGATCCTTCTTGCGGGAATTGCTGATCGTGTCATTGATGGTTTTCTCCCATTTCTCTGCCATCTGCAATTCCCCGGACAATGTGAGCGAGTCGTAATCATTGTTATAAAATTCCAGTTTGGCCGGCGGTTTTTTCATATCCCTGAATGAAAGGATCAGTTCGATTTTATCAATGACCAGGATTTTTTCTTTATGCTGGATAACGGACCTGACCTCCTTCTTCAGATGGCATCGTTCCACTTCATTCAGGTCGACCACTTCCCTGGTGTCGTTGATTGCAGTACCCCTGATAAAAAAGAGTTTCATGTTTTCCCGGTCATCGATCCCGATGTGTGTCTGATCCCAGCTGTCATGCTGTGTAATGGTGCTGTCATTCTCTTCTGCAAATGACTTCAATACAGCAAGCTGGTTTTCAGAACGAAGTTTGTT
>JAXGMU010000042.1:0-30610 GCA_040768485.1 Bacteroidales bacterium | reverse complement strand
CAGATCAGGCCGAGCAGTACAACCGACGAGCTCAGAATGTCGGTTGAAAAATGCAACGCATCGGCTTCCAGGGCCTGGCTGTTATGCTTTTTTGCCACCCGCATCAGGGCACGGGACCGGGATATGTCAATGATGATGGAAGCGATAACCACGATGTAACTCCAGATGGTCACCTGAATATGGGTTTCCCCTGAGATCAGCCTGCTCAACGCTTCGTAGATGATCCATATACAGGTCAATAACAATAACAGGCTTTCGATCAGCGCGGAGAGATTTTCAATTTTCCCATGCCCGAAATGATGATCCCTGTCAGCAGGCCGGTCTGAGAGCCGCACAGCGACCCAGGTAATGCCCGCCGCAACAAAATCCAGTGCCGAGTGCAGCGCTTCCGACAAGATCCCCAGGCTACCTGTCAATATGCCGACCAGAAGCTTGGAAACAGTCAGGAACACAGCTGCGATTAAAGAGGTGAATGCGACCCTCTTTTTCTCCCTTGTGGCTTTCTCAGGACTGGTATCTGCTGACTGCCGTGACATGAGTCAGCAAGTTATTAAAAATAGAAAAGCGCAATGATGGTCGTATGCCTTTTTATGATGATCAGGATCCGGGTGCGGCCGGCTGTCATCTGATCGATGGATCGATCCCTGTATAATACAGGTCAAAACCTCCCTTTCCGCCGGGCCTGTTGGAAGAAAACAGCAACAGGGTGTTATCAAAGTCATGATACCGCATGGTGATCGGCCTGTACTCATCGTAACTGCTGTTGATCGCTTCTCCGAAATTTGTCGGGTCCGACCAGTTTCCGTCTTTGAATATGGAATAATAGAGGTCGAATCCGCCGAATCCGCCCGGACGGTCAGACGCAAAAACAAGTAATTTACCGTTTGCATACGGACATTTATCGTCCGAATCCGAGTTCACAGAGGAACGGACCGGTTCATGCGGGAGGTTCGACATCAGCGTACTGATCACGTCCGGATCTGAGGGAACAGACACTTCATAGATATCAAAATCCCCGCCCTTATCGGAGCAGTAAAGTATTTTTTCAATGTTTTCCGTGTAATTGGCCGCCCATTCATCAGGGAAAGAGAGTTCACTTCCAAAAAAAGCAGGATACAATTCGTTCGCCCCTGAATTTAAAAATGCAATTTTCTCCGGCCTGAGAATTTTTATAGTTGTTGTATCTCCGGAGTATTTCCGTTCGCTGTAGATGAATTTAATATCAAAATTCCCCCCGGAATCGCTGGCATACATCATCAGTTCGGTCCACAAAACTTCGTAATCATTAGGGTACTTACTGTACCCGAGTGCATACGGCCCCAGTTCGTTAAATGGGGTATTGACCGAATCGAACATCGGATACAGGTAGTCAAAAATGTCATCGGCCGGATCGGTCCCGATCTCCAGTGTTCCTTCATCTTTGTCCCAGTCGATGAACATGTTCTCTCCGACGATGTCAAATTCACCCCCCTGACTGTTCCGGTTGGATGAAAAGTGAAGCAGGTACCGGTAATAAATAAATGGAGCGGTCATATTATAGTCATCATACTGCGAATTGACCTCCCCGAAATTTGTAACAGATTCTTCGAAATGTCCAGTATTATACTTGTGCCCGTAAGGACAGGCGGTCAGGGCAAGCAGGACAACCGGAACCAGGAATAACTTCTTCATGTTTTTATTCAAAGACGGATACTGCACATGGAAGGTTGCGGAAGACAGGGGATGGCCGCCATTTTTTCTGTTTGGCCTGGTGCAGGCCGGAACCAGTGAAGGCCGCCGCGCATTCATTTTTGGTACCTGACCGGAGGTACAAACCCTGAAAATAATCCTGATACCAGTTTTGCAAAGCGAAGCATTCCGGGTTCACTCCAATATGGTCCTACCAGTTGAACCCCCACGGGCAATCCCAGATCATTCATTCCCAGTGGAATATTCATTGCAGGGTGACCACTTGCATTAAAACAGGCAGTATAGGGCCATACATAGTTCAGGTAGGGCATGGCGGTCCCGTTCAGGGAGAAAGGAGTTCCGGTTTTAGAACGCGGATAGGCCGGCCCATAACCCATTGGACAGATTAAAAGATCGAAATCTTCGAAAAAACCTTCCCATTCCTCGGTGATACGGGCTTTCTGCCCCATCAATTCGGAATAATCCAGAAAAGAATCCCTCAATTTCCACTGGACAGAACCGATCCCTTTCAGAAAACCCCGCTTCAGCGAATTGATCATCAGTGGTTTGAAAAAAACGGGAACATCCTGCAAGATCAGTTGTAATGACAATTTTTTATAAACGGCAAGTGAACGCTCATGAAGGCTCTCATCAGGTGCAGCCATTTCAACCTGAAATCCATTCTGACGCAGCTGTTCCGTAAAATTTCTGATGAGGTTGAGGATTTCTTTCCCGGGTTCATAACCCGGCCACCGGTCAGTCCATGCAATCCTGTATTCCGAAGGCTGTTTACCGGACGGTTCATTCCAGCAGATGGGCGGCACAGTCCTGTCTCTTTTGTGGGGGCCACGTATGATATTCCATGCCAGCTCAAGATCATCCGGCGTTCTTGCCATCGGTCCCGCCACAGCCATGTGAAAGACATGACTTCTAGATCCGTTTGGTTTCGGTGCATTCCCATATCCAGGTATGGTGTTTTCAGTGGGTTTCAGTCCATACACACCACAGAAATTGGCTGGAATCCGGATCGATCCGCCAAAATCGCCACCCAGTTCCAGCGGAACCATGCCTGAAGCAAGTGCCGCAGATGCCCCACCGCTGCTTCCTCCTGGTGAGTATGCCTGATTATACGGATTCTTGCCTTCCGGATATATATCGCCGTTAATCTGATAATCAAGCAGATCTTTGGCAACATTGGATTTTCCCACTATAATGGCACCGGCTTTTTTAAGACGTGAAACAACGATAGCATCTTCCGGTGCCACCCAATTTTTCAATCGCCTGGAGTTCAATGTTGACCTGGTCCCTTCAAGCCAATATTGCTCCTTCACAGTCATCGGAACTCCATGGAGGGGACCCCTGAAATTACCCTTGGACGCTTCAGCGTCACATTCTGCCGCAGCTTTCAGAGCTTCTTCCTCAAGAAGAGCGACAATTGCATTTAAACCAGGATTGTGCTTTTGAATGTGTGTGAGGTGCTCCTGAACAATTTCCGTGGAAGAGGCTTCTCCGGCCCTGATCAGGCGAGCCAGCTCTGTGGCTGATTTGTAGATAAATTGTCCCATTTGATGTTAAATGGGTAAAAGACAACCAGCCTGAGAAATTGTTGGGCGTGCAGTTGTTAATTATTTATTAAAAGTGCTATTGTTAATGGCTAATTGTCGGGAATCAGCGAATCCCGAGCTGGATACTGACGCCCAGGAAATTATCTTCAGGATTGATCAGGAATGAACCGATCATCAGGACCGCGTCGTACCACATGTGCGCCGCAACCGCGGGTCCGATGTTATAATTCCTTCTCTGGACGGACCTTCCCAGAAAATATCCTGCAATGGTCGCTTCCCCGACCTGCAGGAGTGCTGCACCGTAATCGGGCTCTTCGGATGCAAATGCATTGAAGAAGTGCAGGACCCCGAAGGTCAGGCTGGAGAAAACCAATCCCTTTCCGGGCCCGTACCGGTAATCCAGTACGGGCATCAGCCAGTTCCTGAATATATATTCTTCACTCACACCCGCACCCCAGCTCATGGCCAGGGATGCTGCGCTGAATACGGGCAGCGCGCTGTTTCGGGAGATATAGCGGTCCAGGAAGTACATCTGCTTTACTTCTGAAATGGGGTGTGTTTCCAGGTGTTTCTCAATCCCCAGGAATACACCTGCCAGCAGGACCATGCCCCCGGTAATGGGCGTAAGAAAATTTTCAGGTTTAAAGGGAGCCAGATACAGGTCCCTGTCGGAAATATCATCATACTGAAAGTCCGGTCTCCTGTACTTCATGATCTCCAGCTGGTTCCTCACATGGGTGAGTTTCTCAGTCTGGTAGGCCATCGTACCGATGGCAAGCGGGTAATTGTAATAGGGCGAGTTGCTGTTTTCCCGGAGGGACTGTTCATACTCCATTCCCAGGTACAATCCCCCCAGTTCCAGGACGGAAAAGACGGCCCCTTTCACATATTGTTTCTGATAAAAGTATGAACCGCCCGGCAGGAACATTGTCCAGAGCGGGATCCGCTCGGGCATCGTCCCACGGACGGAATCGGCAGGCTGGCCGAAGATCCGGAATGTGATCGCAAACAAAGTCAGAATCAGGACGGCCTTCTTCATGGCTTCTGTTCAGGCATATGGACAATCCCCTGTACCGGGAGGAAACACCCCTCTAGTCTTTGTAATTCACCACCTCCTCCATGCTCTTCCGGGTCGAGGCGGAAGATACGGCATCCACCCCTTCTTCAAGGTGACCGATGCGGAGGATGACAACAACCCGGTAACCTTCGGGGATCTCCAGTTCTTCTTTTCTTTCCTGGTTCACCTGTCCGACCGGTCCTCCGTATATACGCGCACCCAGGCCCAGGCTCTGGGCTGCGATGAACATATTCTCCGTGGCCAGCGCACAGTCAAAGTCCACAAAGGATCCCTCCTGGCCGGATTCAGGACCGGATATAAAAATTAAAACATTTCCCGGCGCGAAGTCCCGGATAATGCTCTCGTTGATGGCATCATCCCTGACGACTGTAAACTTCCAAGACTGGCTGTTCCTTGCACTGGGGGCCTTGATGCCGCATCTCAGGATGAGATCAATGTCACTGTCCGATACAGGTTCCGACGTGAACATCCTGGCGGAGTATCCGGACAGGATGGATTCTGTCACAGGGTTCCCGGTTGTTTGTCCCCCGGCTGCCGCAGCAACGAAGCAGGTAGCCAGCAATACTGCAAAAAACCTGATCATGATCTTTTTTTTTATTGGTGATAAAATTACAATGATGCAACTTACAAATTGTTTGGCAAATGTTATCGCTGTCCATCTCTTAAAAAAAATTGCTATCTTTCATCCTCAATCCAAGAACAACTAAATCACATCATTATGAAGAGACTTTACAAGATCACGTTTATTTTCCTGGCAATTTCCTTTGTGAGCGGTACACTGTTCGCGCAAAAGAACCTGTTGTTTGTGGGTAAGACCGATGAAATATCGGATACAAGACTGATGGAATTTCTCGATCTACAGGGATATTCGATCACTTTCGTGACCGAGGATGATTTTAAAGCCGCAACTCCTTACAATGAAGCCTTTGCATACGATGGATTCGATGCCATCTATATCTCGGAGATCATCGGTTCTTCGAGTGCCAATAATTTCAAAACGGCAGGCTTCCCCATCCCATGCGTTTCAGCGGAGGGCTATTGCGTCAGGGTAGACCGCTGGGACCTCATTACGGACAATGACACCCAATTCAAGCAGGCCAGCAGCACTGAACTGAATGCGGACGTGCTCACCCTGATCATCAATGACGTGGACCACTGGATCGCAAACATCTACGGGCCCCAGTATACGCTGGTCTGGTCCACCGCCGAAGATCCCACCGGCCTGGGTGTCACAGGCTGCAAACTAAATGAAAATGTGGTCGATGCCGTACCAATCGCCACATACCAGCTGGATGTGATGGCAGAGTTTCCCTCTGTATGGGCCATCCCTGAGGGATCCACCCTGATCAGTGATAATTCGGTGACCCTGCCAAACATGGTGATCATCGGTACCATTGCCCCCGGCCTGGGTGATTATGCCACCCAGGAGTTCAATGAGCTGGTTGTCAATTCATTGATTTGGGTTACGGGAGATTATGAAGCGGAGAATGTGAACGATTTGCAGCAGCAGACCCTGCGTGTATGGCCGAATCCCACCGGCGGGATTGTTCACATTTCACTGAATCAGTCCGAAGCCGGAGATGTTGCGATCAACATCTATGACATTACAGGCAGACTGATGGATGTTGTGGATGCCGGTATGCTGCCGGCAGGAGAGAATACCATTCAGATGGATCTGTCAGACCGGGCCGGTGCCGTCTATCTTTATGAGATCAGGACGGGCAGTGAGGTCATCAGGGGGCAGGTGTGTAGGAACTGAAAGATTTATCACAGGGCCGGCGATCACCTTTCACGGCCCTGTTTTTTCATAATAATTACCATGCATTTGATAACGGGTGATGTTTCCCTGTGAATCACGTTCAAACACCAATGTTTCGCCCAGTTCCCCGTCATCCCTTATTCTCCTGAACGTATCTCCCTGAATGTGCCTGAAAAAAGCCATGGATTCTGCAGGCTGATCCGAAGGCAGATCCAGTGAGACAAGATTCCCCTGCCAGCCTGTAAGGAACACTTCGCCCCACCAGGGCATCTGGCTGTAATATCCCGTATATTCATGAAGATCCTTTTCGGTATTCGAGAGGGATTCATCACCAACAGGGATCGTCTTATTCATGATTCCGTAGATCCCTCTGATATATTTCCCCGGACTGGTTCCGCTGGCATTGATCATCACTGAATACGCCATTTTGCGCTTCAGGTTCATTTCCAGTGCTGATCGGTAACCCGGACAGGAGCCTTCATGGCCTGCCCATGTGCTTCCGTCCGGTCCCTGATAAATCCTGAAGCCCAGACCCCAGGTTGTTTCCCAGTCAGGATCCGTCCAGTGCACCTGATGCATATACCGGATCGTGGATGGCTTGAGAATTTCTGCAACCGATGTATCCCTCAGCCGGAACTGCCAGGAAGCAAATTTGCACAAATCAAGCACATTGGATGTGAATCCTGCAGCCGGGGTGATCCCTTTGGCCTGAAAAAAGTTTACCCGTTCCCGTTCGTTCTCCCTTGTCATTGCACTGTAACCAATGGCCAGTTCCTTCCCGTAAAGCTGTGCCGGAAGCGATGTTCTTGTATCTGAAAGCCCGAGCGGTTTCAGGAGATGTTCCTGAATGTACGCATCGTAGGGCATTCCCGACACCTCTTCAACGATCTCTCCCAGAAGGGAGAGCCCCAGGTTGCTGTACTGAAAGTATGTGGATGCGGGATAGAGGGTTTCCTGTTGTGATAGCTCCGCATTGATCTCTTCCCTGGTGGGAAAATAGAAATCCGGTCCTGTCCAGTACGGGTAACCTGCTTCCCTGGGCAAGCCGGAAGAGTGTGTCAGCAGCGACCTGACGGTGACCGGCCCGCTTTCGGGATATTTTTGCGCCAGGGAATAGGAAGGCAGCAAGTCGCTGATCCGGTCATCCAGTCTGAGTTTGCCTTCATCATACAGCTTCATCACCGCCACAGATGTGAATAATTTTGAGATGGAACAGATGCTGTAAAGGGTGGATGCTTCCGCCTTCACATTCTCCTCCACGCCTGACATGCCTGTGGCATATGCCCAGATGATCTGCTGATCCTGAACAACTGCAGCGCTCAGGCCCGGCAGCTGTTCGTAGTCTTTCTGAGCATCCAGCCACGCTTCAGCCAGAGTGAATGCTTCGGAGTAGTCTTTTTTGTTAACTGCTTCCTGAGAAGAAACAGCTGTGGCCAGTAAGCACAGGGAAAAAACAATAAAGCATTTCATCGTGGTGTTGTGTTTTGACAATATTTTTTTGATTCGTCTCAGGCCGGTCTGATTTTTCCCAGCTGGAAAAGCCTGATTCCGATTAAAATAAACCAGGCGATATACAGTGGTCCGGCTACCATGGTAAAGATCTCTTTGATCGGGGGATAGAATAATCCCGCAAGGATGCTCGACAGATCAAATCCATGGGTCAGTAATCCGACCCATCCGGTCAACCTGCTGAATATTAAGGTTTTCAGCATCAACACAGAGAAGATGATCGCTCCAGTTTCAATCAGTATCCCCCTGACAATTGCTCCGGTATTGATCCACATATCGCTTGCAAGCATTCCTTCGCATGCAGCGAGCAGGTGTTGTTTGATTTCCGGTGAAGCTGCAGCATGATATTTATCACTGACGATTACAATGGATACCAGGTTTACTCCGGCAATGAAAATCGTGACGCCCGCGAGGGTGCAGAAGAGCGCAATTCTGGCGATCAATTCGTGATCAGTCTTCAGTGCCTGATAGATACTGAAAAACAACAAATAATAAAACGGGATCACAATGACAGATACAATATCCAGCCTTAACAGGGCCAGGAATCTGTTTTCTCTCAACATGTTAAAGCATTCGGCTGCCGTTTCGGGATACCCGCCATCCAGAAACATGAGGATGATAATGGTGAGAAGTGAATAAACCAGGAACAGCACGGAGGTCCATCCCCCGGCTCTGTACAGATATCTACTTGGTTTGTCTGATGGAAAGCTGGATTTGATCATATTTGATTTGATCACTTTTGTCCGGTTTTCTTAATCGGCTGCGGGTTTGGGATTCGATCATAAAGATACTATTTTTTAACAGCTTTCGTGACCGATCCGCACCTCCATCATCACATTAACCCGTGTAACCAAATCTGTGAATCAAATGAAATACGGAGTGAACAGGGTGACGCTCGTCGGGAATGTGGGCGAGGTGCCCAGGGTATCTGAAAAGGACGGGGAGGCCTTTGTAGCGAATTTTCCGCTGGCGACCAATGAAGTGTGGCGCGACAGGGAGGGGGAGGAGATCCGCAAGACCGAATGGCACCGGATCGTTGTATGGAACAAAGCGGCCGAGGTCGTGAAACAGCATGTGAAAAAGGGAGATGCACTGTACGTGGAGGGAAAGATCTCCACCAGCTCGTGGGATGACCGGGAAGGGAACAGGCGTTACAGTACGGAGATCATCTGCGACAACTTCCTTTTTCTTTCCCCGAGAAACAACAGTGAGGATGCCGAACCCCAGCCGGAAGGGAAATAAGGGTTCAGCTAATAAGGGATCGGCTGATAAGGCGTATAAAGATTTCCGGCACGACTATTGCTCCCGGCTGGCAAGCGCTTCTTCCACCAGGCCGATGTGGTTTTCCAGCTCGTAACTGTAACCCTGGTAGAGTTCTCTGGCCCTGCGGAGGTTTTGAAGGGCTTCTTCATGGTGCCCCTGCAGGTAATGCCCGTAGCCCTGCTGGTGGATAAAGAGCGCATTCTCCGGATCCGCTTCGATCGCTTTGTGGATCAGTTCCATCCCTTCATTGATCTTCAGCGCGTTGCGTATCAGTACCCAGGCGAGGGCTGCCATCTTTTCCACGTTCTCCCGGTCATATTCCCGGGCGGTCCGCAAGTACTTTTCCGCTTCCAGGTAATCCGTTGTCATGAACAGTTTTCCCAGGTGGAATGCGATATCAGATTCCGACACACCCTCATCCCGCAGCACATCGATCAGCTGCCCCTTGTAGTAGTCGGCCTCGGTATGCCGGAGCCTCGAGTGGGCGCAGACCGCATACCTGCCTATGATCCCCGCATTGTCCGGATCGATCATGGATGCCCGCTCCAGGATCTCCCGTTCTTTCTGGTGCCTGCCGACCCTGTGGTAACAAAAGCTCAGACTGATATAGATGGGGACCAGGCTGTGGCTGTGATCCGAAGGGAACATCCGCAGTCCCCTGTTCAGCGCATCCATGGCATGCAGGAACTGGTGGATCTTGATGTGCTCCATCCCGAGGTCGAACCAGAGATTGTACTGGGAAGTGTCTATCTCCAGGATCTTCTCGATGATGGGGATCAACTCGTAGGGTGATTTGTTGTCGTTCACCGCGTTCAGGTACTCGATGTTCAGACTGAACAACAAAGTGTCCCTGTTATACCGGGTCAGGGTATTCTGCCGCTGGGCCGGCCAGTCTTCCAGGATCAATTCATATTGTCCGCTGGATGAGAAGGGGAGGAGGATCAGGATCAGAGGAATAAGAAACCGCAGCAGGTTCTTATCCATGATACCGGTTCTTCCGGCTGGTTTGTATGACCCGTGTCTTTTCATTACCTCCGGTTGGTTGTCCCGGAAGGATCCCCCTTCCGGACTGAAATGGAAAGAGAAAGGTACGAACTGAGGATATAAAAGTCAAGACGTGCCGCGACGATCAGGACCGGTCCCTGTACTCCCCGATGGGTTCGCAGGAACATACCAGGTTCCGGTCACCGTAGGCATCATTGATCCGTCCCGCCGCGGGCCAGAACTTATTTTCCCTGACCCAGGGAAGGGGGAAGGCGGCCTTTTCCCTGGAATAATTATTTTCCCAGGAATCTGTCACCACCATGGCTGCCGTGTGGGGAGCATTCCTGAGGACACTGTTCCCGGTTTCCGAATGCCCCTTCTCAAGCTCCCGGATGTCCCCGTGAATGTCCGTCATCGCCTGGATAAAACGGTCCAGTTCCGGTTTGGACTCACTCTCTGTGGGTTCCACCATCAGGGTACCGTGTACGGGGAAGGACAGTGTGGGTGCGTGGAATCCATAATCCATCAGCCTTTTCGCGATATCGGCTTCCGTAATTCCGGCAGTGGATTTGAATTCCCTGCAATCCAGGATCATTTCATGGGCCACAAACCCCCTTGCCCCCCGGTACAGGGTCCTGAAGTGATCTTTCAGCGCTGCCGAGATGTAATTGGCATTCAGGATGGCCGTCCGGGTAGCCTGCGTGAGACCCTCCCCGCCTAGCATCCGGATATACGCGTGGGAAATGGGAAGGATCCCCGCGCTTCCGTAAGGGGCAGCTGAGACGCTGCTGATCCCCTTCACCCCCCCGGTTTCCACCAGGGGATGGGTGGGAAGGTATTCCACCAGGTGGCGGGCCACACCGATGGGCCCCACACCGGGTCCGCCTCCTCCGTGGGGGATGGCAAAGGTCTTGTGCAGGTTGAGGTGACAGACATCCGCTCCGATGTAATCCGGACTGGAGAGTCCGACCATGGCATTCATATTTGCCCCGTCCAGGTATACCTGACCGCCGTGCGCGTGCACGATATCGATGATCTCCCTGATGTTTTCTTCGAAAACCCCATGGGTGGAAGGATAGGTGATCATGATGCAGGAAAGGGATTCGCTGAATGCCCCGGCAAGTTCTTTCAGGTGGCTGGTCCTGATGTTCCCGTGGTCGTCGCAGTCCACCACTTTGACCTGCAATCCTGCCATGACCGCGCTCGCCGGATTGGTGCCGTGTGCGGAGGCGGGGATCAGGACCACATTCCTGTTTTTCTCGCCCCGGTCGTGATGATAGGCCTGGATGACCCTCAGGCCCGTATATTCGCCGGCGGCTCCCGAGTTCGGTTGAAAGGAGACGGCATCAAACCCGGTGATCTCCTTCAGGGCATATTCCAGCTCATTGATCAGCTGGTGGTATCCCTCGGTCTGGCTCACCGGAACAAAGGGATGGATCGAGGAGAACTCAGGCCAGCTGACAGGCATGAGCTGGACCGCCGCATTCAGTTTCATCGTGCATGATCCCAGTGAGATCATGGAATGGGTGAGGGAGATGTCCTTTCTTTCAAGCATTTTGATGTAACGCATCAGGTCGGTTTCCGACCTGTAGCGATGAAATACATCCTGCGCCAGGAAACTGGTTTGTCTCCTGAACGGATCCTTCAGGACCGGGGGGTCTTCGATGGATTCCTGAAAACGGACCGCTTTGCCCGCGATTTTTGAAAACACTTCCAGAATGCCGTTCAATTCCCGTTCGCGGATGGTTTCATCCGTGGAGAGCTGTAGGGTTGACCCGGAAGGATAATGAAAATTGATCCCGTGTGCTTCGGCCAGCTCTTTCGCTTTCGGGGAAGAGATCCCTTCGGGCAGCCTGACAAGAAGTGTGTCGAAGAAGTCTTCGTGCACGATTGTATAACCCATCCGTTTCAGCATACCGGCCAGATAGGTTGCCCCCGCGTGGATGTTGGAGGCAATTCTTTGCAACCCTTCCGGTCCGTGATACACCGCATACATCCCCGCCATGCTGGCTAGCAGCGCCTGGGCGGTGCAGATGTTTGAGGTGGCACGCTCCCGTTTGATGTGCTGTTCCCTGGTCTGCAGCGCCATCCTCAGGGCGGGATTGTCATTCATATCCACCGACACCCCGATGATCCTGCCGGGAATATGCCTTTTAAATGTCTCTTTCGTCGCGAAATAGGCGGCGTGCGGTCCCCCGTAGAAAAGGGGGATCCCGAATCTCTGCGTGGAACCGACCACCACATCGGCGCCCCATTCACCGGGAGGGGTCAGCAGCACCAGTCCCATGATATCCGCAGCCACGGCCACATGGATCTCTTTTTCATGGGCCGATGAGACAAATTCCCGGTAATCCCTGATCTGCCCGTCCCCCGCGGGGTACTGGATGAAGCAGCCAAACATGGAATCAAGCAGGCGGTCCTGTTGGTAATCACCGTGGACCAGTTCAATGCCAAGCGGTTCGGCCCTGGTCTGAAGCACTGCCCTGGTCTGCGGAAAAATGTTCCCATCCACGAAAAATTTCACCTTCCCGGCCTGAACAGCCTCGCGGGATCGGGCATTGAACAGCATGATCATGGCCTCTGCCGCTGCTGTGGATTCATCCAGCAGGGAAGCATTGGCGATCTCCATTCCCGTCAGCTCCATCACCATGGTCTGGAAATTCAGCAGCGCCTCCAGCCTGCCCTGGGAGATTTCTGCCTGGTAGGGAGTATAGGAGGTGTACCAGGCGGGATTTTCCAGGATATTCCGCTGGATGACCGCGGGCAGGATCGCGCTGTAGAATCCCAGTCCGATGCAGGACCGGTATTGCTTGTTCTTCGCTGCAATACTGCGGATGTGCTCCAGGTAGGCATGCTCATCCATGCCGCCGGGAAGATCCAGGGGTTTTTCTTCCAGGATCTCCGGCGGAAGGGCTTTCTCGACGAGTTCTTTCATGGAGCCGACTCCGATCTTTTCAAGCATCTGCCCGATTTCTTCCTGCCGGGGACCGATATGCCGTTCGCTAAAATTGTCCAGTTTCATATGCTTGGTTCGTTAGAGGCTAAAAGGGAACGTCTTGTATGAGGCCCAAATATAGTCAAACACAAAATGAATTGGGGTGTGCGGGATCATGTTATTCAGCCATGGCCAGGAAGGGATTCTCCAGCACCTCTTTTCCGATGGTGGTGGCCGGACCGTGACCCGGGTAGACAACAGTCTCTTCTGGAAGCACCAGTAATTTTTCCCTGATGGAACGGATGAGATGGTCATAATTACCTCCCGGAAGGTCGGTGCGCCCGATGCTGCCGGCGAATAATGCGTCACCCGAGATCAGGAACGCCCCTTCGGGGGAATAGAAGGCCAGGCTTCCGGGCGAGTGTCCCGGAACATGAAATGTTTGCAACATGTATTTCCCGGCAGCGACCTGGTCGCCATCGGCAACAGTCGCATCAATCGGGGGGAGTGGTTCCGTTTTCAGTCCGAAAACCTCGCCCATCAGGGGGGCGCTGGCAGCCAGCCTGGCCTCGGCGGCATGTGCCCGGAAGGGCTGTCCGTATCCGGACCGGATATGGTTTACCCCGAGGAGGTGGTCAATGTGACAGTGCGTATTGATCTGCCCGGTGATCCGCAGCCGGTTGTCAGAGAGGAAGCCCTCGAACTGTTCCCGCTCTTCGGGGGTGTAAAACGCCGGATCAATCACCAGGCAGTCCCCGGTTTCGTCCCACACGATGTAGGTATTCACCTGGAAGGAATTGAACGTCATGCTGCGGATCCTGATCATGCTACTGGTTTTTGCCTCTCAGTAAAGGAACAAAAGAAAAGTATCCGTGTTCGGTCCGGGTATGCTCTTCTTCCGTGTCACGGACCACCCGGATCATTTTCTGTCCGAACCGGTCTCCCTCCGGAAGCACCATGATCCCGCCCACTGCGAGCTGCTCCAGCAGTTTCTCCGGGATCTCCGGTGCGGCAGCAGTGATCAGGATCCTGTCGAAAGGCGCAAAGGCCGGCAATCCCTCGTATCCGTCGCCAAAAAAGAACCTGGCCTTGTAATTCAGCTCCCCCAGGATTTTTTGTGCACCCAGGAACAGTTCACGCTGCCGTTCAATGGTATAGACCCTGGCTCCCAGTTCCAGCAGCACCGCGGTCTGGTAGCCGGAGCCCGTTCCGATCTCCAGTACCTTCATGTGCTTCTGCACATCCAGCAACTCGGTCTGGAAAGCGACCGTATAGGGCTGGGAAATGGTCTGGCCTGCGGCGATTGGAAAGGCCTTATCGGTGTAGGAAAAATTGATAAAACCGCTGTCCATGAAAACATGGCGGGGCACCCGGTTCATTGCCTCAAGCACTTCTTCGTTCCGGATCCCTTTCTGCCGGATCGACTCGATCAGTTTTTTCCTTAATCCTTTATGTCTGTAGCTATCCAAAAAAGTGCGAATGTGAGCCTAAAATTAACAGTATTTATCGATTTGCATAAAGATAAACCAAGGCAAGATCCTCAAATGGCACGAAGGAACCATATTCTTCAACATATCTCCGTGTTTTTTTCGGGTCCTGATGCAATTATTCGGCAGGGTCAGTAGTTATACTATGAAGAGGTCTGCCGCTTGCTTGAATGAAAAATAACAGGAAACAGCGATTGCTCTATATCGTGTGTGATTACCTGGCTGCGTCTGCGGCGTGGATTCTTTTCTACATCTTCAGGAAAGTACAGATCGAACCCCAGGTGTTCGGAATGGATGTGCCCATCACCCTGGGCCCCCGGTTCTGGACCGGGGCCGTCGGATTGCCCCTGGCCTGGATCGTATTCTATTATTTCACAGGATTCTACAACAATGTTTTTCGCCGTTCAAGGCTGGATGATTTCTTCCGCACTTTTCTCACCAGCCTGCTGGGGGTGGTGGTGATATTCTTCATCCTGATCCTGGATGACACCATACTGGATTACACCAATTACTACAGCCTTTTCTTCACCCTCTTCCTGCTGCATTTCACCTTTACCCTGATCCCCAGGATGATCATCACAGGGAGGACCGTCAACAGGGTTCATGACAGGGAGATCGGGTTCAGGACGGTGATGATCGGCAGTAATGAGAATGCGGTGGATGTGTACCTGGACATTAAGGAACAGAAAAAGTCCAGCGGCCATGAGGTCCTGGGTTTCATCCACGTGCACCACAAGGAGCATTACCAGCTTTCGGATTATATCGAAAACCTGGGGGGGTACGATCACATGGAAACGATCCTGAGGGATCTGGGTACCGAAGAAGTGATCATCGCCCTGGAGCCCTCCGAGCACGAGGAGATCGGGGACATCGTCAACCGGTTGTCCATGCTCGATGTGCGGATCAGTGCCATCCCCAGCATGACCGATATTCTGACGGGGAAGGTGAAAAGCACCACCATCTTCGGAACCCCACTGCTAGAGGTCACACATGAACTGATGCCTGCCTGGCAGCAGAACCTGAAGCAGGTGTTCGACATCACCGTTTCCACGGTCTCGGTCATCCTGCTCCTCCCGCTGATCCTGTTCCTGATCATCGGGGTGAAGCTTTCCTCTCCGGGTCCCGTTCTTTACAAGCAGCAGCGGGTGGGAAGGTACGGCAGGAAATTCAGGATCTATAAGTTCAGGTCCATGTACAACAATGCAGAGGAGAACGGTCCGGAGCTTTCCTCGCGGCATGACCCGCGTGTGACCAGGTTCGGGCAGTTCATGAGAAAGCACCGGCTGGACGAGATCCCCAACTTTATCAACGTGCTGAAGGGAGAGATGTCCCTGGTTGGGCCCAGGCCCGAAAGGGAGTACTTCATCAGGAAGATCACCCAGAAAGCACCGCACTATGTGCACCTGCAAAAAGTCAAGCCCGGCATTACATCATGGGGACAGGTGAAATACGGGTATGCAGAGAATGTGGAAGAAATGATCAAGCGGCTGAGATACGACATCCTCTACATTGAAAACATGTCCCTGTTCGTGGACCTGAAGATCCTCTTCTACACGGCCATTACCATCATCCGCGGCAGCGGGGTGTGATCCCTTCAGTTAATCGAGCAGCCCCCTTCCCGCCAGGAGCGGTTCGATGGAGGGTACCTTGCCCCTGAATTTCAGATACAGTTCCATTTCATCCGCTGAACCTCCCTTTTCCAGGATGTTCTCCCTGAAGGCTATTGCCGTCTCCTGGTCGAACAGGTTGGTTTCCAGAAACGCATTGAACGCATCCTGGTCCAGGACCTCCGCCCAGATATAACTGTAATAGCCGGCTGAATATCCTCCTGAGAAGATGTGCTGGAAATAGGTGGAGCGGTATCGTGGAATGATTTCATCAATCAGCTCGATCCTTTCCATGGAACGTGCCTCGAATGCGTTGATGTCAATGCCCGATGCATCCCTGAGGGTGTGGTAATCCATATCCAGGATGGATGCGGCCAGATATTCCACGGTGACAAAACCCTGGTTGAATTTGCCGGCCGCTTTGATTTTTTCAATCAGTTCAGCCGGGATCGGTTCTCCTGTCAGATAGTGTTTTGCATACTCCTTCATCACATCGGGATGGGACTGCCAGTTTTCCATGATCTGGGAGGGAAGTTCCACGAAGTCACGGGCCACGGAAGTTCCAGAGACGGAAAGGTAATTGCATTCCGACAGCAGGGAATGAAGGGCGTGCCCGAACTCGTGGAAGAAGGTCTCCGCTTCGTCAAAGCTGAGCAATGCCGGCTGATCGCCGGTGGGACGGGTGAAGTTCATGACGATCAGCTGGACCGGGTGAATGAATTCGCCGTTGAGGACGTGCTGCTGGCGGATGCTCGTGCTCCATGCCCCGCTTCGCTTTCCAGGCCTCGGATGAAAATCCATGTACAGGATCCCCACATGGGAGCCGTCCCGGTCTTTCACTTCATATGCAATCACCTCCTCATGATAAACCGGAAGGTCATTCCGCGGTTCGAAGGTGAGCCCGTAAAGCTTGTTCACCACGGTGAACAGCCCATCCTTCACTGCTTCCAGGCTGAAGTAGTTCCTCACCTCTTCCTCGTCCAGTTCATACCGGGCTTTCCGGATCTTTTCAGCATAGTACCACCAGTCCCACGACTGCAGCTTAAAGTCCCCTCCCTCCTGACGGATCATCTCCTGCATCATGGCGGCCTCTTCCCCGGCTTTTTCCAGTGCCGGTTCCCAGATCTGCATCAACAGGTCGTACACATTTTCATCTGTTTTTGCCATCCGGTCCTTCAGCACAAAATCGGCATGTGTGTCATAGCCCAGCAGATTGGCGCGTTCGATCCTCAATGCCAGCATCTCGGCCACGATCGCCTTGTTATCGAGTTCATTGTCCCTGTTACAACGCATGAACATGGCACGGTAAAGCTCTTCACGCAGGGAACGGTCTTCGGCATACTGCAGAAAGGGGATCCAGCTGGGCTTGTGGAGGGTGAACACCCACTTCCCTGCATGTCCTGCCTTCTCAGCCGTTTCAGCAGCGGCGGCCCGGACCGATTCAGGAAGCCCTTCCAGGTCAGCCTCATCCTCAATCACAAGTTCATACGCATTGGTTTCCTTCAGCAGGTTGTCTCCGAACTGAAGAGAAAGCATGGACAGCTTTTCATCAATTTCCCGGATCCGCTGCTTCCCGGCTTCATCCAGGTTCGCTCCGCCTCTTACAAAACGCTGGTAGGTCTTTTCCAGGACCCTGCTTTGTTCGGTGGTCAGGTCCATCTGATCCCGTTTCTCATAAACCTGCCTCACCCTTTCGAAAAGATCCTGGTTCAGCATCATGTTGCTCTGGTGCGCCGAAGTGATGGGGACAAGTACCTTTGCAATGGAGTCCAGTGCATCATTGGTCTCAGCCGACCGCAGCCTGTAAAAGACCCCTCCCACCTTTCTGAGGATATCCCCGCTGGCATCGAAGGCTGCGATCGTATTCTCAAAATCGGGTTCGGCCGCCAGGGCGATAATGGTATCAATTTCCGCTTCCTGCTGTTGAATCCCTGCCTGGAATGCGGGGATGAAATGCCCATTCTCGATCAGGTGGAACGGAGGCACCCCGAAGGGGGTGTCGTACTGGGTTAAAAACGGATTCATGGCCTGCTTTTTGTCACCGCTGCAACCTGTGCCGGCAATGGATGCAGCGATGAGGACGATTATCAGTTTTTTCATCGGGTCATATTTTGGTTGATCAGATCTTGTCGGTTTCCACAATCTTGCCCAGGATATCTGCATAGGGCATCATCAGGTACTCCTTTCCTTCAAACTCCAGCTCTGTCCCGGTGAAATTCTTGTAGAACACCACATCTCCCACCGAAATCTCGGGATCCTCGACACCGCTGATAGCCAGTACCCTGGCAAATTGAGGTTTCGCTTTTGCGGTATCCGGAATGATGATTCCGGAAGCTGTTTTTGCCTCGGTTTCTTCGATCTCCAGGAGCACATGCTGGTTAATTGGCTGCAGTTCTTTCATTTTTACTGAATTTTAGTTGATTATATAAATGATTTCATTGGATATTCAATAGCTGATTGATCCGCTCCCTGTCAAATCCCACAATGATCTGCCCGTCAATTTCAGTTTGCGGGACCCCCTGCTGTCCGCTCTTTTTCACCATGGCCTCCGCAGCGGCCTGATCGTCGGCCACGTTCACCTCGCGGAATGAGACGCCGCGGGTTTTCAGGTAGGTTTTGAGTGTGTTGCACCAGGAGCAGGTGGGAGTGGAGTACACGGTTACCTGCCTGGTCCTCTTTTTCTGATCTGTTTGCGCGGGATTCGGGAACCTTCCTTTAAAAACGGATCTGTAGAAGGAAGCGGACCGGCACCCCTTGATGATGTTGACGGGCTTTCCCTGCTGCAGGAGAAGCAGGCTCGGCGCTGTATCGACTCCGAAGCGGGGATGGACATCCCGGACAGCCGACACATCCACCGTGAAGATAGCAACGGGGTTGCCCGGATCAGCCTGAAGAATGTTATTCAGCGCGCATTCACTCTGCTCGGAATCCTTTCTGTAAAAAAAGAGGAAGGACCTGCCGGTCCTGGCAATCGCCTTTTCCAGTTCCGCATAGGATCTTGTGTCCGTTGTCTTCATGCTGACTCTGCCTTTCAATGAAGGAAACGGCCGCAAATGTAATAAACTGAAGCCAGGAATTCAGTAACTTTTATCACACAACGCTGAGTAATCGACCCTGTTTCTGGACAGGCTGACCAGTCCCTTTCTTTCCATCTCCTTCAGGAGTCTTGAAATCACCTCCCTGGAGCTGTTCAGGGCTTGGGCAATGTTCTGGTGGGATCCCTCGTAGACTGTTGCACCGGAGGATCTGAAGCGGTCGGTAAAAAATTTTTCAAGCCGTTCGTCCATCTTTAAGAACGCCACGCTTTCGATTGTTTCCAGCAGTTCGTCAAACCTTCTCTGCATGGAATGCATCACATACTCTTTCCAGGTCTGGAAATCGGATATCCAGTTGTCCAGTTTTTCCACGGGCACCAGGATGACCGAGGTCGGCTCTTCGGTCACTGCTTTCACCCTGCTCCGGGTCCTGTCCATGCAACAAACCAGTGAAACGGTGCACACTTCTCCGGCCCTCAGGTAATACAGCAACAACTCCTTCCCTTCCTCATCTGTCCGGCAGACCTTGATGAGTCCTTCAATGACAATCGGAAAGGACCTGATGTACTGCTGCTCCCGGATCAGCTCCTGGTTGACCGGGAATTCCCTGTATACACCCTCCCGGATAATGGCCCTGCGAAGCCCTGCCTCAAAAAAAGGGAATCGCTTCCTGACGGTTTCCTCCTCGACCATACGCTGTTTTTTGCGAAGGTAGGAAGAAAGTCCAAACTAACGAAAGTCGCCCGAATCAAGATCGATCACGATCTGATTGTCAGGCGGAGGGAGATCGTGGTAAAGGCTCCTGACAAGTCCTTTCCTGAACTGGATCATGAGCCGGTTGAGAAGGGGCAGGCCGCGCAGATCGAGGGGCGGATGACGGGGGACCTCATCCCCCGCGCAATGAGCCGTGAATGCATCACCGACCTGGAAAGCCACATGCATTGCATCGCCGGGTGTGAAACCGAAATTCTGCAGGAACCGTCCGACCACAGCGTTAACGGCTTCAGTGGCATTGCTTTTTGCATATTCCTGGAGATCATCCTCCCTGGAGGGGATGGACCGGATGAGCCAGGTCTCGATCAGCATGCTGTCCGCTGTCAGAGAGATCTTTCTGACCGGACAGGGGTAGGTGACCAGGGACCCGGTCTCCACGTCATACAGGAATGAGCCGTCATTCCACTCCTTCAGAGCGATATCACTGGCGTGGCAGTGGCCGGTGAATACCACCCGGACACCGTGCCGGGCAAGCAACCTGCTCACTCTATGGTGGTTGTCAACCACCTGTTCATTGAAAAACCTGTTCTGGCCTTTGAAATGTTCCACGACACTGTGATGCGTCATGGCGATCTTTCTCACCTCCCCGGCTCTGGGCGTTTCCAGTACTTTATCCAGCCACTGGAGGGTTTCCCGTGGAAGCTTCCCGTCTGTCCGTGCCGGGCCGTCGGCATCATTCAGGTCGTAGAGGCAGGGGTCAAGCCCGATGAGCCACAGTCCTTCCAGCGGTTCCGCCACATAGCTCAGGGTTGCCGAATCGCGGAAGATTGCCTGGTCGTACCCGTAGCGTGCATAGATCTCCCCGAACCTTTGCGGATCCACGTTCTGCACCTTTACCGTGCTGTTGTCCCGGTAAGCAAACGACTGTCCGTTGTTGATGTCATGATTCCCCGGAACCACGAAAACTTCCAGACCCTGTTCTTCCAGGCAGGCAAGGTGGTCGGCAAATCCCGTGTGGGAGGCCAGGGCTCCGTCCTTTGTCAGGTCGCCCGGGACCAGGACAAGTTCCGCTCCTGACCGGAGTGCCATCTGAATGGCTTCTTTCAGAAGCTCATCACTTTCTGCGAGCAGTTTCAGGTTTCCGCCTGCGCTGTCCCCGGACAGGGATGTGCGGTCGTACAGTGATGGATCGATGTAGTGGGGATCACTGATAATGATCATGGTCACCGGGTCAGGCAGCGTATCCAAGGATCCGGTCTGGGCAATCCCGGTTATGAGCAGCGAAGCCAGCCAGATCTGTTTGATCATCAGAATCATCCCGCTGCGGATTTACCACCTGTTTGGCCGTTTCTTCCTGATCTTTCCCGTCCTGATGTCAAAAGGATCGGGCTGCCTGCGCTGAAGCATACGGCCATAGACCATCAGGATGATGCCTGTAAAGAACGGACTGTAAACAAGCAGTCTGGGCCAGCTGGCCAGGAAAAGCCCCGCATTGTACCCGAGGGTGATCAGCAGACCGGCAATGGCCAGGGTGATCCCTGCCCAGTAAAACTGGCTGGCGCGCTTCCGGTCGGCACGGTTCACCTCGGCTTGGAGGACCTTCCGGTCGATCTGTCTGACCATCTCCCTGACCCCTTCCTCGGAAAGTCCCGATTCCCTCAGCTGCGACTTGATCTCGCTGTAACTCTTTCCTTCCAGTTTTTGCCGCACATAGCTTTCAATGGTGCTGTCAGGCAGATCATCCATCAGTCAGCAGTTTTTCCGGTAACGGTTGTCATGTTCCTTCTGTGCCTTTCAGATGCCTGTCGAGGAATTGAAGGATCCTGCCGTATCCTTCAATCTGGTTTTCCTTTTTCCTGAATCCGTGTCCCTCGTCGTCGAAAACGACATATTCCACCGGAACGCCGTTCTTTTTAACTGCTTCGACGATTTCATCCGATTCGATCTTCAGAACCCTGGGATCATTTGCACCCTGCAGCACGATCAGCGGTTTGATCACATTTTCCGCGTGGAACAGCGGACTGATGCGATAGAGCCGCACCGAATCGAGCGTGCCGGGGTCTCCCAGCTCGTCATACAGTGCTTTTTTCTGTCCCTCCCACCAGGGCGGGATGGAACGCAATGTCCGGATCCAGTTGGTAACACCGAAGATATTGGCCCCCACCGCAAACGCTTCAGGCTGGAAAGCCAGGGCTGCCATGACCATGTAGCCGCCGTAGGATCCACCGATAATTCCAACTTTATCCATGTCCACATAGCCCAGATCGTCCAGGTAATTTTTCGCATATACGCAATCCAGCAGGTCGTCTTCTCCATGCTTCTTGTTGTCCATGTTATGGAATGTTTTTCCGTATCCGGAGCTGCCCCGGTTGTTGACGGCCAGGATGGCATATCCCTGGTTGACAAAATACTGTATCAGGCTGCTGAATCCCAGCCTGCTCTGTCCACCGGGACCACCGTGGATCCAGAGCAGGGCCGGAACCTTGTTCCTGCGGGATGCCTGGTGCGGCTTGTAAAGGATGGCCGGGATCTCCAGGCTGTCAAACGACGGATAACGGACCACCTCGCCTGTCACCAGGTCCGCTTCATCAATCTCCGGATTCAGTGTGCTGGTAAGCTTTGCAAGCCCTCCATCCCTGAAACTGTACACGTGGATATCTCCGGGGGAAGTGGAACTGCCCACAGAGAGGCGGATCAGCTCCTCAGATCTGGAAATGGAAACCCCGGTGATATCCCCGCCCTCGAATTCTGGCAGGTTGACCTTCTTTCCGCTGCTGAGATCATAGATCTTCACCACGGTCCTGGCATCTTCGTTGATCCCTATGACCCTGTACTTTTCCTGGTGGGAATTGGAGGCATACATGACATCCCAGTCATCTTTGTAAGCCACTTCTTTCTCACCAGTTTCCACGTTCATTGCCGCCAGGTAGGTGTATTCGCTCCCCTCGTTGGTCAGGAAATAAAGCATCCTGTCATCCAGGCTGAAATCTGTGGGGGAGTAAGTGGCATCTCCCTCATGTGCCGAGATATGCCTGGTCTCTCCGGTTTCCCGGTCCCTGAGGTACATTTCTTCGTTGGAAGTGGTGACGGGCCTGGTAAGCACCAGGTACCGCCGGTTATTCGATATCAGTGCGGGGGTAAGGTTTTCAAGGTTCTCGTAAATCATCTCCGGTTCCAGTGTTTCGATGCGCGTCTCGTAGAGGTCGAAATAGCGCGGATCCCGCCTGTTCGAGACGAAGAAGAAGCTTTTCCCATCGCGGGCCCATCCCCCGAAAGAAGAGACCGCCCCCTCCCACGGGGTCAGGTCCGTCACGGTTCCATCCTCATCCTGCATATAAATGTGGCTGATCTCGTTGCCTCCCCGGTCACTGGCGTAAAGGAACCGGTCATCCTCCGGGAAATAGGAAATGGCAAACACGGACTCACTGTCGGAACGGGTCAGCTGCTCCTCCCCGGATCCGTCCACCCTGAGGGCGAACGCGTTGTAGATCCCCGTCTGGTTGCTGGACACAAGCAGCCGGGATTCATCCGCGGAGAAGGTGCCCCCGCTGATGGAAAGGTTGTCGAAGAATTGTTCGATGGTGTACTGTTTTACTGCCCGGTCGGACTGGCTGCAGGCAACCATCATTGCTGCGGTGACCAGGATGGCGATTTTTTTCATCTGTTGCCGTTTGAATGGGATTTCGCCAAAGGTACAACAGGTGCCTTTGAAAACAAAGCGTTTTTTTAGAGTTACTTCCGCAGGAATTTCCGCCGGGTCCCCCGTGTGGCATCGGATGCCAGGATGTTTCCTCCCCCCCAGGTCAGGCCGGATTTTCTTTCACCGATGGCGAAGGAAGCATCCGATCTTTTGACCTTTTTTCTATCCCGGTCCCGGAGTGCACTTCCCGTATCCGGAGCCTCCTTATCCCTTTTTACCGATTCCCTTGCCCTTCGTCTTGCCCGGTTTTCTCTTTCTTCAATAGCATTCATCACAATAAAAGCTGCCACCGACATCACGATCAGGGCCAGGATGAGCAGCTGGATAGCCGGCTGCTCCAGCCGGTGGGTCAGCCTGGCAAAAATGATCACCGAGATGGTCAGCAGGATCATGAAAAACTTGATTGCAGATCTCATGGGAAAACTGTTTGATGGAATGAAAGCAACCTCGGTGCATGGTAATCAATCCGGTTATCAGCGGCCACCTGTGTCGGCCGGGGAGGCTCACCTGCCGGGAGCAGGCGCCTGACCGGACTGTGAATGAAAGTAATCATGAATGACAGGGCGAGCAGTACGAAAAATATCATATTCCTGATCCTTAATAAGATCAGCAGTGCCAGGGAAAGCAGATCCACCGCCAGGATTACCCAGATCAGGATCCAGATATAATCCGCTGCCCAGGCGTACAGGGGAAGTGATAGAAATGAGAGGATGGCCAGGAAAAGCTGCACCGCGCTGAAAATGACAAACCAATTGTAGCTGCGGGTGCTGCTGCTTTCAACGGCGAGCCTGCGCTGCCTGGAGAAATAGAAAAATGCCACCAGTGAAAAGAGCACATAGCTGAAGATCATCAGATCCACGCTGTGCCCGTGTGTATTGACCCCGTAATTGACCACCAGGAAGAAAAGGATGAATCCGCTCATCACCAGCAGTGCGGAAAGCAGGCTGCCGGCACCCAGCCAGATATTGGAAGGGTGGTGCCTGCGGGAGCGGAAAAAGTCCAGGGAAAGGAGGATCAGGGTTGCCCCCATTGCCATGAAAGAGACCGCCGACATGAACTGTCCCGTTCGGAACGAGAACAACCAGCTGACAGCGAACATCCCGAAGGTGGCCCACAGGACCAGCTTGACCCGGTAATACCGCGAATTCAGGATCCCCTGGAACTGCCTGGCGGTGGTCCTGATCTCTTCACCCCGGTTTTTTGCGAAAGCCTGGTTCCATGCCTCTTCTTCACCGATCCCCTGGTCCATCATATGCTCCATGTCACAGGCGATGTGATCGCACAGTTCCGACTGAATGTAGCGGTTCCTGATCCCCTGCTTTGCAAGGGCCTTTCTGATCATGTCAATTGTCGATGGTCCGATGCTCATGGGTTTCGGGGGGATGACGGACGGCAGAAGCCCTGCAGTGCATTCAGGAATTCATACATCTCCTCTGTTTTCCCGGGGGCGGTTTTCCGTCCTTTTTTTGAAAGCATGTAATATTTTCTCAACCGGTTGTCCACCGCTTCGGTGGAGGTTTCCAGGATGCCCTCTGCCTCCAGTTTGTGCAGCACGGGGTAAAGCGCGCCCAGGCTCAGGTTGATCTTGCCGCCTGTCTCTTCCCTGACCAGCTGGGTGATCTCATACCCGTACATCTTCTCTTTTTGCAGGAGAAGATGCAGGACAATGGGCCTGATCATGCCTTTGATGAGGTCTTTCCCGATCATGGCGCCGCTCTATTCTTCATCCCAGTAGGAAGCGCATTTTTCCTGTTCGGCAATTCTCAGCACTGAAAACCCCAGCGCAATCGCCATGCTGAAATCTTCGCAGCCCATTTCTTTTTTCCCCAGCTCATACCTGGCCAGTCCGCGAAGGAAATAGGCATTCTTCAGGCGGGGGTCAATTGCGATGGCTTTGTCACAGTCATCCACAACTCCTTCCAGGTCAGCCGGGAATCTTGTCCCGGCCCGGTTTACGTAAACACGCGCGTTGGAAGGGTCGTGCAGAAGGTACACATCAAAGTCTTTTTTTGCCTGTTCCGGTTGACCCAGTGCCATATAGATCCTTGCCCGGTTCAGATAGGAATCCGGCCCCGGCGAATCCGATATTTCCAGGTCAAGGGTCGCGATCAGCTCCCCGAAATCGGGTTTTGTCCAGAATCCCATTATCTGGTTGATCCTTCCGCCACAGTTATCCTCAATCAGGTCCAATGCCAGGTAGTACGCTGTCTGACTTATTTTGTACAAACCATATCCCTGGCACATTTGCCCTTCCATATCTGTGAACCTGACGGTGTCTCCGTGAAGTTCATATGCGTCAACTACGTCAACCGACCCGTCATTTCCAAAGTCACCTTCAACCAGTCCGTTGTTTTTAAAGTGCAGGCCGACCGGACCTGAATGACCGATCCTGACCCATGTGCCGGTCAGTGGATGGCCCGTCTTTGCATCCTGCTGCCCACCCTGTTGAATATCCTGGCCACCGGCAGACAAAGATCCGGCCGTCAGCAATCCCAGGAATATCATTTTTGTGTTCATCTTTATACTGTATGTGATCGCTCAAATATATAAAAATATTTTTATATATAAGAAAATAGCATATAAAAATATACAAATAATTACTCCCGGATCTCCAGCAGACTGCGTTCGATTCTCTGAAGGGCATCCTTCAGGGAGGCCTCGGGTTCGATGGTGTTGTGGATGCCCCAGAATGCGGGATCAAACCCGAAGGGCTGGTCGGCCATCACAAGATCCGGTCTGACCCTGTCGGACAGGCTTATCTTCAGACGTTCACCCGGTACCACGTCGGTGATGGCCATTTCGATGGTGATTTGATACCGCGAGCCGATCCATTGCCTGCGTTTGCGGACCTTCATCTCCAGTTCGGCCCGGACCTGGCTGATGTGAAACCGTCCGTTCATTTCCCTGTAGTCGGCATGGTAACGGGCAAAGACGGGGCGGATCCTGATCTTCGGGGAACTGCTCACCAGAAAGAGCCCGGGCTCCCGCTGGATCAGTTCAGGATTGAATTCGAAATCGGCAGCCAGGATGGCCAGGGTTTCCTGGTCCAGGTAAAGCTGGCCTTTGAACAGTAGATCGGTGATATGGCTTTTCTGCCTGAAGCTGATTACATATACAAGCCGGTCTCCGTAGGACATCATATCCGTAAATTCAAGGTCGTACAGTTCCGGGAAATCATCGGAAAGAAAATCAGGCCGGTTCTTGACCACATCCAGGCTCAGGGAAGTGTAGATGCCCGACCGGAGCTTGACCATCACCGTATCTTCCGTGGTGACATCCGTGATTTTCATTCCTTTCCTGATACTGACCTGGTCGCCCGCCGACAGAGTCCTGTACGGCCCCTTGGCCACATCAAGCACGGCCTCGGAATAGATCATATAGTGGTCATCCCGTTTCACCGACTCCCTGTAGAAGGCGGTCATGGAAGCATGTCCATCCATGTAGTTGAGCGGGATCCTCTCCATGGCCTCTTTCCAGAGGACTTCCGGGTCGGTATACCTGATAACCACTTCCTGCAGCGGGATGGTCTCTTTTTCAAGCCGCACGACCAGTTGTTCCATGAGCGGGTACTTCACCGGGACAAACCTCCTGCCATAACCCATGTAGGAGAATACCAGCAGGGGATCTGGCAGATCCCCGGGCAACTTGAAAGAAAATTCGCCTTCCTGGTTGGAGATGGATCCGAGGCTGGATCCGTACAGTGCGATGGTGGCATACGGCAGTGGTTTGCCGGACCTGCTGTCCACCACCACCCCGCGGAGGACCGAGCGGTCGATCTGTTCATTGAGAGGAGCCGGGGAGCTCCTGTTTTTCCGGAAGATGACAATGTTCCGGTCAATGATCCGGTATGCAAGACGGGGTTGCCGGAACAGGGAATCCAGGGTCCTGTCAAGCGGCATTTCCTTCACCCTGAACTGCACCCGTTCTTCGGTGCTGATCAGCGAGGCATCATAGGTGAAATCGTAACCTGTCTGAAGGGTGATCTCGTCCAGCACCTGCCCGACGGTCCTGTTCCTCGCATCAATGGTGATGCCGATTTCCGGGAGCGTATCCTGACCGGTGAGGGGGGCGGAAAGGCACGCGAGAGACAGAAAAACAAGAAAGGCCAGGATGGGAGGGCCCGGCAGATTTCCTTTTTTTCTGTGCCCCATGGCTGGATCTTATTGGTTCGTTAAATAATATATCTTCGCTTCTTTATGGACCGTCATCCCAAAGGCAGCCGCAATGGTCTCAAGGATGGCTTCGATACTCTGTTCACGGTAGGTGGAGGTGAGCCTCAGATTGTGCAGGCCGGCTTCCTCCACCCTGATCTCCACATGATAGGCTTCCTCCAGTTTGCTGATGACCCGGTCAAGCTCCGTATTTACAAATTTAAAATCTTTTGTTTTCCAGGACATATAGTTTGGATCTTCCTGGACTGAACGGATAACTCCGGCGGTTTCCGTCCTGCCCAGTTCACCTTCCTCCAGGGTGATGAACTGCCGGGATTCTTCCACAGACATCCGTACCCTTCCGGTTTCCACATATACCTCGATCTTTCTGTCAGAGGCAGATTGCTTGATGTTAAACGACGTGCCAAGCACCGAAACCACCACGTTGCCAGAGCGGACCGTGAACGGATTGACCGGATCGGACATCACCTCGAAAAACGCTTCCCCGCGCATTGTCACAGAACGGTTCTGTTCAAAAACGGAAGGATAGCTGATCTCGGCTCCTTCGTTCAGGTACACCCGGCTCCCGTCGGGAAGATCCACGGTACTTACTCCCCTGTCCGCCGCACGGCTTTCCACGCCCGGTTCGCCCGGCTTCCTCATAATTCCGAAATAGAGGACCGGTCCCCCGATGGCAAGGACCAGCAGGATGGTGGCCGCCACCCTGAGCAGCGGCATCATCCGGCTGCCCCTGGATGAAGCCCGCCCTTTTTCCAGCAGTCCGTCTTCTTTCAGTCTCTCCTGAAGCCGGTCCCACGCCTCCCCGGTGTTTCTTTGGTTGCCGGGGGTATCCTCATGGTAAAATTTCCACGTCTTTTCCATCGCTTCTAATTCTGATATAGCCCGTTCATCATTTTCGATACTTCTCCTGAAAGCCATTTCCTCCTGCGTCTCCATTTCCCCGGACAGGTACCGGGCCAGATCGCTCCATTGTCTTGCATCCTTTTTCATGGTGTGTTTATTGCCCGTATTTTTCCAAACTGTTCTTTAACGCTTTCAGCGCTTTCCCCATATGCGCCTCCACCGTTTTCACCGAGATGGATAAGGTTTCGGCGATCTCCTTATATTTCAGTCCTTCCTGCCTGTTCAGCCGGAAAATTTCCCTGGTCCGTTCCGGAAGCCCTTCGATGGTCCGGCTCACCAGTCCGGATACCTCCCTGTACTGCATCTCTTCCAGCGGGTCAGGTGCCCCGGTTGCATGTTCCACCGAACGGGTGTCATCCAGGCTCCTCTCCCGGCGATGCTTCCGCAAATACATCATCGAATTGTTGTACGCGGCACGGTACAGGTAACTCTTCCAGCTGGTGGTGATCCAGAGGGATTCCCTGTTCTTCCAGATATTGTAGAATACATCCTGAACGACCTCTTCCGCCACTTCTTCCTTCCTGACCAGACTCACCGCGTAACTGAACATGCCCGGATAGAACCTGTAAAAGAGCTTCTCGAAGGAGGCCAGGTCTCCCTTCCGTATCCTTCTCAGCTGCTGTTGTTCGCTCAGGACCATGTTGATAGGTAAAAAGCGCTGTCCTTGTGTGGCTTGTACGGGGATGTCAAAGTTACACAATTCTTCCGGACAGCGCTTTGAAATATCTGATGACTCTTTCCGCACCGGTCAGCTGTTCCTTCTCAGGTATCTCCTGTTCAGCCTTTGTATGGCGCTTTCGATGGACTGGTCAGGTTCAATCAGGTTATACCCTTCCCAGAAATCCTGGTCAAAGAATATATATACCTTTTCATTCATCACATCGCTGCTCTTGAACCTCTCCTTGGTGGCAAATCGCTCGATGCCCTGGTAGGTCCGGTCGGTGATGGCCAGTTCGGACATGGTCGAGTAGGTTGTATTGAAGAGCTTCTTCTTCCAGTCCACCTTAAACCTGACCTCGGCCCGGGCATAGCTGAAATACCACCGGTCCTCGCTGATGGTGTACTTGGCCCTGTAAACGGCTTTTTCCGGAATGATGGTCATTCCCAGAGGTTTCCTCCGAATGAAGAGCCTGGCTGCCTCCTCTGCATTTTCCGTATTGAGTTCGAATTCAGCCTCGGTGATGGCCAGTTTTTCCATGTCGATGTAAAGTTTCCCCTTGTAATAAGGGTCATCCACATAGAATTTCTGGTTGAAGGAGACCACATAATGCAGCTGGTCGTTGATGGCGATCACGTCGCTGAGGTAAAAATCATAGATCGCGGCATATTCAGAAGAAAGCAGGATATAGGGATTTTTGACGATATCCAGCAGGATCGTGGTGTTGGGTCCACCCTGAAGTTTGAAGAGCACCGTATCCATTTTTTCCACGTCTGCACTTTTCCTTCCCTTGAACAATTTGACCTGGTCGATCTGGAACTCATTTGAGTAGGCTCCCTTGAAGATATCGATCACAGCTTCCGAGATGGAGACATAACGCCTTCCCCTCTGGATGGTTTCCCTGTAGAACCCGCGCATCATCATTGGCTCCGCACTGTAATTGTCCTGGACGTTCCCGAGGACATTCCTGATCAGCTCCAGGGCGTCCTGCGGCCGGATGGTGATCTCTCTCAACTGGACCGAGGTGGGAGCAAGGAAGATCGTATTTGTTCTTCCTCCCCCGAGCTCATTAAGGGGAACCGTTTTGTTGCTGTACCCGATGTAAGAGATCTTCAGATCCGTCACTTCGGAGGCTTTTCCCAGTTTGATAATGAACTCCCCGTCGATATTGGTCACTGTGGCCACGTTGCTTCCCATGGCCTCGATGGTCGCAAAGGGAAGCGTTCTGCCGGTTTCCCCGTCCACCACCTTCCCCTGGTAGGTGACATAATCCAGGGTATCGCTTGCAGCTTCATTCCCTGCGGGAGCTGCATAACCTGCGCTCCATGATAGCAGCATGGCTCCCATGATCCAGGTTGCTTTGTTCAATTGTATTCTTTTCATTTTCCGTAGTTGTGTTCGTAGATTGGACATTTAACCCAAGGATGCACAACCATGCGGATACCCTACGCCGGAGGGAAGAATTTTTTCTGTTAATGGACGGGAACCCTTTTTTTGCTGCCGTATGCTAATTCCCGGAATCTTTTTTGCCGATCCTGAAATCCCGCTTCACGAAACGGATGAATTCCCTGTT
>JAXGMU010000041.1:2978-37947 GCA_040768485.1 Bacteroidales bacterium | reverse complement strand
GGCTGTTCGTCCGTGAGAGTGAATTGATAGGTCCCTTCCATTTCCACCAGTTGGTCGTACCTTTCATGGATCACATCCCCCCCCATCCTGAGTTTGAACTTTTCGGAGAGAGGGTGCGTCAGTACCATCTTCGCCTGCAATGCATCATTGGAGGTTATCACCGGGTTGCCGTTATAGCGCATATTTTCCCGGTCCAGGCTGTAAGCCGCTCCCGCCCTGACAAGCCACTTTTCACCCAGTGGCCCGGTATAGGTTGAATTTGCACAGACCGCGTGGGTGTTCATCCCGATCCGGTCCAGGGTGCCCTGTTCGATCTGGTCATACCACATCTCCATGGAACCGTAATTATAGGAACAGAAGGATTTCAGCAGGCCGGTCTCACCGATCCTCTGCCGGTACATTACCATGCCGTCACCCATCAGGGGATCCCTGATCCAGTCCATGTTGGGCCTGAAAAGGATGTGCTGGAGTGTATTGTCGCAATACATGCCGGTCATGGCAAGCGAAGCATTCTCCCACCTCCGCGCCAGGGATGCACTGGCACCCACTGTCATGAGCGAGACACTGGCCTTGTTCTCCGTCTCCAGTCCGTTGGTGGTCAGATCCACGATGGAGGAAAGTGCCCCGCCGTATTCAGCCGAATAACCTCCCGTGCTGAAAAGCGTTTCGGAAAAGAGGAGCGGGGAGAACCGGCCCCGGGTGGGGACATCCGGCATTTTTGAGAAATAGGGCGACCGGACCCACATGCCGTCCATGAAGGTCTTTGTCTCATGGCTGTCCCCGCCTCGGACGAAAAGCTTCCCTTCCTCGCCCACCTTCTGCGAGCCCGGCATGGTGGCAAAAGCACCGAAAATATCCCCCACGGCACTGGCCGTGGTGGCAATGTCGAACGAAGAAAGTGTGGCGGATTTCTTCCGGTCACCGGCGCTGAACACCCCGGCGGTGATGGCCACTTCATTTATCTCGCTCACCTGCTCACGCATGATGATGGCAAGGGTGGTATCCCGGCCGCTCAGCATGATCTCAGTCGCAAACCTTTCATACCCGATGAAACTGGCCACCAGGAGCTGTCTACCGCCCAGACTGGTTTGCAGGCTGAAATGCCCGGCGGAGTCGGAGGTGGTCCCGTCATAGGAACCTTCCAGGTATATATTGGCGTATTCCACGGGATTCCCCTTCCTGTCCAGGATGGTCCCCGAGATCTCCTGCTGGGCCGCCGTATCCAGCGCCAGGAAAATGGCCGGTATCAGGATCAGGATCAGATTTCTCATCGCATGGGTTATTTGATGTTCTGTTCATTCTTGGGAGTAAAACTATTGCAGAAGAACAGCTGAGCAAACAAACAGTTCCTGAACGGTCAGCAGAGTAGGATGAATGGAAATCAGGGACGATGAACCGTTTCTTTCATTTTCTGGAGACCGAGCCTGGCCACGGCAAGGGCATCTGCTTTCCAGTAGGCGGGATTGAACAGTTCCAGGGATAATATCATTTCCGGGTTGATCCGATTCAGCTCATTCATGATAAAAGGGAAGGGGGCTGCCCCGTCACCGGGGTAGACCCGGTCCGCATCAGTCAATGTGGTTCTGTCCGCCGCCGCGGGGTAATCGTTCATATGGAACATGGAGACCGCTTCCCCGCCCAGGAACTTCAATCCTGAAAAATCAGAACCTCCGCGGTGAAGGTGGTAGATATCGGGAAGGATACAGGCATCCGGATGCCTGCATTCGGTGATGACAAACACCGCCTGGCCCAGTGCATGCAGGTTCACGGAATGACCCCAGACCTCCAGGACCGGGGTTACCCCGAAATCTTCGCCGATCTCCAGCACGGCACGGTATCTTTCGGCCACCCGGAAAAGATCCAGCACTTTCCCTTCCGTGGCTCCCGCCGGCGGTGCGGCAATCCTTTTGCATCCCAGCTCTGCCAGCAATTCCATGTCCCGTTTCGTCTCCTCCAGGGCATTTCTTCTTGTATCCGGATCATCCACGATCCATTGGGGGAAAGCAATGGTATTCTCGAATACCATTCCCGAGTCCGCTATCCTGTTTTTCAGATCAATTGATTTTCCTCCTTCGTCGAGGTACCTGCGGATGTCCCGGAGCCAGAGCTCCACCCCGTCATACCCGGCTTTTTCGGCCACCCCGATATCCGCCCACAAACCCAGTTCCTGTCCCCGGATGGTACTGGTGTTCAGGCAGAATCTGAAATTACCCTTTCCCTCATTTTTCCCTGCGGTTTCAGCTTCTGCGCCTTTCAGACTGACGGGCAGCACTCCTGCCGCCAGCATGCCGGTCAAAGACCTGATGAAATTTCTTCTGTTGTTCATATTCCTTGATCTTTATGGGTGGTACCTGCCCTTTGAAGTTACGGGATATATTATTTCGCCGGCGGATGAATGAGGAATATTATGTATTTTGTGTAATGATATTTGGAATCTTAACCAGATAAAGAGATAAAAAGAGATGAAGACTGGAACCGGACTGATGCTCCTGCTTGCCGGGATGCTGCTGGCATTTCCCGGGCATATGCATGCACAGACCCTGAGGGTGAGCGACAACGGGCGTTACCTGGTCAGGGAGAATGGCCTGCCATTCTTCTACCTTGGGGATACCGCCTGGGATCTTTTCAAATCGCTGGACCGGGAGGAGACGGTCCTGTATCTGTCCAACAGGGCGGAAAAAGGATTCACGGTGATCCAGGCAGTGGTCCTGTTCGGGGAGTTATCCCGGCCCAATGCCTATGGGAAAACACCGCTGGAAGGAGAAGACCCCACCCGGCCCAATGAAGCCTATTTCGAACACATCGATTTTGTGGTTGATAAGGCAGAAGAGCTGGGGCTGTTCATCGGCATGCTTCCCACCTGGGGAAATTTCTGGTCGGGGTCCGACCCGATATTTACCCCGGAAAACGCCGAAATATACGGGGAATTCCTGGGGAAACGCTATGCGGGCAAACCCGTCATATGGATCCTGGGAGGGGATGAGAACATCAGGACCCAGAATGAGCAAGCAATCATCGAGGCCATGGCCATGGGATTGAAAAAAGGGGACGGGGGCAAACATTTGATCACCTATCATCCCAGGGGACCTGGTCTCTCTTCGGATTATCTGCACCAGGAAGCGTGGCTGGATTTCAACATGTACCAGTCCTCCCACGCGGCCCATGACCATGACAACGGGCTCTTCGCAGAGCATGATTATGCCCTGACCCCGGCTAAGCCCACGGTGGACGGGGAGCCCCGGTACGAGAACATCAACGTCAGTTTTTATTTCCAGGGATACAACCGGCTGGATATTTTCGACGACTACGATTGCCGGCAGGCGGCATACTGGTCCCTGCTGGCCGGGGCCTGTGGCCATACCTACGGGCACAATTCCATCTTCCAGTTCTGGGAAAAAGATAAGGAGCCTCAGTTCGGGGCTGCCGTGCCCTGGTACAGGGCCATGGACCATCCCGGAGCTTTTCAAATGGGTATCCTGAAAGAGCTGTTCACGTCCGTGCCATGGTACAAACTGGCCCCGGCCCGGGAAATCATCCTGGGCGGGCCCCGGGAAGGTGGTGCCAAAATCCGGGCCGCCGCCGCAGGTGACGGATCCTTTGCCTTTATCTATTCGCCAAGGGGCGCACAGTTCACCATTGATAAAGGCTTCCTTACAGGGGAGGTAGTCAGTGAGTCCTGGTTCGATCCCCGGTACGGGATCACATACAGGATCCATGCCAGCCACACCAAAGGGATACAGACCTATACCCCGCCGACCTCGGGGAGGGGGAACGACTGGCTGCTGATCCTGCAGGATGTGGAGATGGAAGAGGACTGATGAATAATCCTCAGGTGCAACTATGGTCCAGGACCGTCAACCCACCAGCCAGCGGTCCAGCCACCCCCTGAACTCCCGCTGCCAGAGGATCCCGTTCTGCGGGCTCAGTACCCAGTGCGTTTCCGACGGGAAAAAGAGCAACCTGCTGGGAACACCCAGCAGCTGTGCGGAGTTGAAAGCGGCCAGGGCCTGGGTATAAGGGATCCTGTAATCGTGTTCCCCGTGGATGATCAGAATGGGTGTATCCCAGTTCCGGACGAAATGATGCGGTGAGCCCGCGTAGGACCGCATGGCCACCTGGTTGTCCGTCTCCCATGGGGCGCCTCCCTTCTCCCAGTTGTCGAAGAACATCTCATCGGTGGTCATGTATTCCATCTCCGAGTTGAAGACCCCGCAGTGGGCGATAAAGGCCTTGAAGCGTCCCTCATGGTTCCCCGCCAGCCAGAATACGGAAAATCCTCCGAAGCTGGCCCCGATGGCCCCGAGTCTGTCCTCATCGATAAAGGGTTCCTCCTTCATCACATCAATGGCACGCAGCAGGTCCCGCATGGCCTGCCCGCTGTTGTCCCTGCTGATCTGGTCGGTCCACTCCTGTCCCATGGTGGTGACGCCCCGCCGGTTGGGAGCCACCACGATATACCCGTTGGAAGCCATCTGGCTGAAATTCCATCGGTAGCTCCAGAACTGGCTCAGGGCCGACTGGGGCCCGCCCTCGCAGTACAGGAGTGCGGGATATGGTTTGGTGCTGTCGAAATGTGGCGGATAAATGACCCAGGTGAGCATCTGCTTGTTGTCGGTGGTGGTGATCCACCGTTTTTCAACCGAGGGCATGGTCAGCTGGTCCAGGATGTGTTTGTTCTCAAAGGAGATCTCGGTATCCTGGCCGGTGGCTGGATCCACACTGTAGATCTCCGCAGGTTTTGTCATATCCACCCGCGTGGCGATCAGCCGGTCGCCGGCCACGGCCACGGAATGATAGTCATAATCGCCCGAAGTGACAGCCGCGATCATCCCGGTGGGTACATCGAGCCGGAAGATCTGGAAGGTGGCCATCACACCGGCCACGAAATAGAGGGTTTTCCCGTCGTGGCCCCATGTCAGGCCGGACGGACTGTGGTCAAATTCCGGGGTGAGGCATTCCTTTTCCCCCGTTTCCAGGTCCAGCCGGAAGAGCCGGTCCCTGTCCGCCTCAAATCCCGCCCGCTCCATGCTCAGCCAGTACAGCTGTTTTCCGTCCGGCGAAAAGAGGGGGGCCTTGTCATACCCGGGCATCCCCTGCGTCATGTTGACGGTTTCTTCCGCATCCAGGTCATACAGGTAGATCTGAGAGTTGGTGCTCAGTGTGTATTCTTTTCCGTACAGCTTCTTGCAGGTGTATGCGACCTGTTTTCCGTCCGGGCTCCAGGCGATCTCTTCCATTCCCCCGAAGGGCATCAGCGGGGTGTCAAATGGCTCTCCCGGCATGATGTCCGTTTCACCGGAGATCCCTTCACCGTCGAAACCGGCAATGAAAATATGACTGTAGGCGCCGTCCTCCCAGGTATCCCAGTGCCGGTACATCAAATCGGTGATGATCCTTGCATCCGCTTCCGGCAGGTCCGGGTAGAGGTCCGCCCTGGTGGTGTCGACTTTCACATCCTTGGTGAAGAGCACACGGTCGCCCGCCGGCGAAAAGGCCAGGCTGCTGATCCCGCCTTCGATCCTGGATATCTGCCTTTTCCCGCCTCCGTTCCCGTCCATCATCCATGCCTGCACATCTCCTGAAGCGGAAGAGAGGTAGACGATCCGTTCTCCGTCCGGATGCCAGACGGCATTGAATTCGCTTTCGGGTGTTTCTGTAAGGCGAACCTTCCCTGATCCGTCCGTTTGCATCACGAACAATTCCCTGTTGCTTTTATTTTGTCCGATGCTGTAATATGAAACACCGTACAGGATCTTTTTTCCGGAGGGGGAGACCTGCACGTCGCCGATCCGCCCGAAGGACCAGAGCACCTCTGGGGTCATGATATCGGAGGCCAGTTCCGGGTCATTCCTGAAGATCAGCGTGGTTTCTTCAGCTTCTTTATTGTCGGTCTGGCACGAGAACAAAAGGACGGTCAGCAGTACGGGGAATAAGCGGGATAATTTTTTCATATGGATGATATTTGGTCAGATGCATAAAGGTATGAAATATTCACGGGAGACGGGCATCGGTTTTTTCTGCACCGGCCTGCTGGTTCTGTGTGTGGATTTTGTATATTGGAATGCAATCAGCTGTTAAAAGGATCATTATGCCACACCTGCACAACCGGCGGGATTTTATCAAAAAAGGATCCCTGTCCGCCTTCGGACTTGCAGCGGGAGCCAGGATCCTTAGCTCCAGCGGTCTCACGGGAAGCGCTGACAGACCCATCGTCAGCATTGTGCGGATCAGGGAGGGGAATGTGGACAGGGCCGTGGAGGAGGCCATAGATCTGCTCGGGGGGATGGAGGAGGTGGCCAGGAATAAATACCGCATCATGCTGAAGCCCAACCTGGTGGCAGAAACTACCCATGATACCACCAAGCCAGGGGTGATCCGGGCACTGGCCAGGCTGATGAAGCGGCATGGCAGGGAGGTTCTGATCGGGGAAGGGTCCTGTGCGGCGGGAGGATTCAATGCAAAGGATTACACGGTATACCGAACCAGGAAGGCGGAGATCCTCAATGGCATGCAACAGCGCGTTTTCGACCGGCTTGGCTACACCGAACTGGCTGAATCCCTTAAAATACCGTTGATCAACCTGCACACGGGAGAAATGACCGATGCGGAGGTCCCCGGCGGTTTGATGTTCGACAGGATCGCCATGCACCGTTCGCTGCAGGAGATCGATATGCTCTGCTCGGTTCCCATGATGAAGACCCATGTGCTGGCCACGGTCACCCTCGGGATGAAAAACCTGATCGGGCTATACCCGGGGACCGTCTACTACTCCGCCAGGTCCTGGCTGCATGATCATGCATGGGAGAATGGATCCCGGGGGGTGGCGTTTGAGATCCTGGACATGGTCAGGGCGAGCAAACCGGGACTCACAGTGATTGACGGATCAATGGCCATGGAGGGCAACGGCCCAAGCAACGGGAGCCTGGTGAAGATGGACCTGGTCATTGCCGGGACCAGTCCGCTGGCCACGGACATGGTGGGGGCCAGCGTGATGGGCTTTGAACCCATGGAGGTGCCCGCATTCAGGCTGGCGGTTGAGACCGGGATGACACCGGTGGGACTGGAGGAGGTGGAAGTCAGGGGCGAGGCCATCAATTCTGTGAGGAGGACGTTCATCAGACCCGAGGTCATCCCGTGGTCTGCCATCAGTGATGTGTGGGCCAACGAGGAGATCTGAACGCTTCTAAGAAGTATTTCGGAGAGGGATATTCCTGAACTGCGCTTGAACAATTCACAACGGGTAATTGCTATATACTCATGAAAAAACTGACTCTTCTGTCCGGAACATTGAAGAACCGTTTGCTTGCCTTTGTGGTTTTCCTTTTCACCATTGTCGGAGCGACGGCACAGACGCCTACCCATTACCCCACAGGTACCGATCCGGTGCGGTTCAACCTGGCAAACATCCTGCTTTTCATCGTATTCCCGGTCCTTCTTGTGGTTGCCTGGATCTGGATCCGGCGATCCGCACGGAAAAAAGATAAGGAGGAGGATAATGGCAATCAATAGGCCGGGGCTCCGGAGAACCCCCTAATCGGCAGGTTCCAGGATGAATGCCACATCCTGCCCGATATACCGTGCATGCCCGTCCTCGATCTTCAGAACGGGGATCCGGAACGTGAGGGAATTCCCTTCGGCGGTGAGTTCTTCCGTTGAGCCTCTTCGTCTGCCCCGTCCTTCATCATCCAGGAAACTGCCCCGCCAGGTATGATAGAGCCTGAGGCGGTACCGGCCATCTTTGATTCCATGGATCGCAATATCTTTTCCTGACATGTCCGTATCAGCGTTGGCGGCCCATCCGAAGAGGATCTGGTCGCTGCCTATGACATAGGCGTCACCTCCGGGAGTTTCTGCATCCAGGGGTTCCAGTCCGGTCAGCTCCGGGAAGGGGATTGCATCGGTAAACCGGCGGATGCTCAGCAGCTGGTCGGTCACCACGTTGTCGTTCAGTGCGCGGGAATAGGACCACCAGAAGGGCGACATGGCTGTCCCTGAGGCCAGGCAGACCCACATGGCATTATGGAACTGCGCTTTGTAACCGGGCATGCTCATTTCATAGAAGGTATGGTCCCACCCCGTTTCGGGGATAATGGCCGGTTTCTCATACCCGTTCCACAGTTTCTTCACCTCGCTGTGGTAATTGCGGTAGCTGTAGGTGAGGGGATGGGTCGCATCCTGGTCGATCTGCCCGGTGGTATTGATGGGGAATCCCTGGGCCTCATAGATCTCCCTTCCGGCCATATCGAAGATCTCGTACCCCCGGGCCCACCATTCCTGGATCCCGCCGCTGCGGGTTCCGGTGGTCAGGTGCTGCCACGGATCATGCTGCCTGAAATAGTCGTGTACCTTCCGGGCCCAGCGGGCGGCTCCGATGCTGTCGCCCGATACCCAGCCGTCGGTCCCGTTCACCTCATCCACCACGAACCAGATGGCCAGGGAACGGCTGTATCCCCAGCGTGCGATCATGTACCTGTAAAGCCTTTCCTGGTATTCCCAGGCTTCCTGGCTGCTGTAGAAGTCTTTTGCCTCGCAGACCAGCTGGTACGGGTGCCTGTCCCATGCAATGTTCCCCCCGCCCCAGACCGTCTCCGACAGGAAGGAGTGGAACCAGAAATTCAGGGCCAGCTTCATGTCCCTTTTTTCCAGCTCCTCCAGCAGTTCGTCCACCTGGCTGCAGGCGACCTGGTCGTACCTTCCCAATCCGGTTGCCCATGTTTCCAGAGGGGCGATCAGCCTGCTGATGAAATTCACACCATGTCCCTGCAGTTCGTCAAGGACCTCCGGATCGGTGTTCCCGTTGTACCACAATCCCACCCCGTACCAGGGCGAACCGTCGGCATGTTCCAGGTATCGTTTGTTGGCAGCGATCCGGATGGGGCCGTGGTACCCGGAGGGAACCGCGGTGAACCTGCGCGCTTCACTGGAGGATTCCCCGTTCCTGTCCCGCACCGATACCGTATAGCTCCAGGTCCCTGCTTCCACAGGTGAGAACCGGATCGTGAATCCGCCCCTGCCCGACCCGTCATAGAAAGCCGGCACCTTCCATGTTCTTCCTGATGGTGCGATAAAACGTGCAACTACATCCACCTCATCCGGATTGAAAGGATTCTCATACACCGCTTCTGTCTGCAATGAAAGTTCAATCTTTTCATACAATCCCACCGTATCGGCCCGCTGGAAGATCCGGCTGATCCGGGGTTGGGCCGTCGTGGCAGAGGTGAGCAAAACGGATAACAAAACGACAAGTATGTGCTTTTTCATCGGGATGGAGTATTTGGGTTCATCTTATGAAAATACTATCTGTCAATGAGCAACAGGGGCAAGAGTTCTGAATGTTCCGCACCGGTGATCCGCATGATCAGAGGCCCGGAGACAGGTGCTGCTTCCCGGAGGTTCATCTCCCACCCGTCTGCTAAGCTTGTGCCGGGGACATATTGCAGGAGCACCCTTCCCGCCGGATCGATCAGCTCGATCCCGAGGATCCGCTCGCCTGCGGGGGAAATGATGCGGATCTTCCCCGTGGTGGGATTGGGAGCCACCGACCAGGCAGGCCCGGGATCCCCGGTTCGGCTCTCCATCCCGGTCCCTGAAGGATCGCCGGTCACGGTCACGATGACGGTGTCGGGTCCGCTTTCAGAGATGCCGTCGCTGACGGTCAGCACCAGCACAAACGCCCCTTCGGCATCCACGATGAGCTTCGCTGCAGATGATGCCGTATCGCCCAGCAGCCATCCGCTCCCCTCGGGTGCGGAGACGAGGGACCAGTGGTAGGAGAGTGCGTCCCCGTCCGGATCGTAGCTGCCGGACCCGTCCACGTACAGATGGGTTTCCAGGATGGTGATCGTTGTATCGGGACCTGCCACAGCCACGGGCGGAGCGGATCCCCTGACCAGCACCTCGTCCGGACTGCTGCTGCCGTTTCCGTCGCTCACCACCAGGGAGATCCGGTAGATCCCGGCCACATCGGGGACCAGTGTGGCGGATACGCTACCGGCATTTTCAAGGGCAGCCAGACTGCCCGCGGGTTTCTCCACCAGGGTCCACTGGTATTCCAGGGTATCCGTGAAGGGCGAGGAGCTGCGTTCTCCGTTCAGTGTTGCCGGTGTTCCCACCGCCACCACCGTGTCGTTGCCTGCCCTGGCAATGGGCAGGGTATAATCGGAATGGTAGATGATCTTGAAGGCCAGGCTTTTTGAGAATTGGGGCAGGTCAAATGTATGGGTGCCCCGGATCAGCGGAACGCTATCCTGCTTAAGGATGGTCCCTTCCACCGGAAGATACCAGGTAACGGTGTAATTGGCTACGGGTAAGTTCTCCAGTCTGATCGTGGCACCGGAAAGGTTCGTGGTGTACAGGGGATCGTACAGGTAGCCGTAAAAAGCAGTGTCGGCCGAGAGTCCATATCGCCGGAAGGTCCTGACCGGATGGTCCGTACGGAAAGAGTATTCCTGCAAATGTTCTTCACGGGCGAAATTTTCCCCTTCCATGTACATTGCCGGCATGGAAAAGAGACCGGCCCAGGAAGGGGAGAGGTAGTGCTCCCATATCCACATGTAGCGGGGCACCTGCGTCATGATCCCGTTCCAGATGGCGTTCCGCTGCATATCGAACGGAGTGTCTGCGCCGTCCCTGGTCCCGTACTCCCCGTTGATCACGGAGACCTGCTCCAGCTCGTTGCGGAACCTGCGGTCCAGTTCAACCTGCCGTTCCAGAAGCGCATTCTCTTCCGCATAGAGGTGGTATTGCAGGTTGTCCAGGGCGGCGATGCTGTCCAGCCCGGCCAGCTGTCCCTCCGCAGCACTGGTGGTCTGCAGGTGGTCATAGGGATCGATGGATTCCACATATCGGCTCATCTCGCTGTGCCAGTCCACCACCCCCGGCCACCACTGTTCGCTCTGGCTGTTATGCAGTCCGGTGAACTGCACCTCGTTGAAAAACTCCCAGGCAAACAGGTTCCTCGAGTAGGCCCACCTTGCCACCATGTAGCGAATCAGTTTCTTTGCCTGGTCCCTGCAGCTTTCATTGTAAAAGAATTCTTCCGCCCGGTCCACATACCCGCCGTTCTTGATGTTGTAGGGATTGCTGTCCCACATGGCATCCACATTCTCCGAGAACATCCCGTGCTGGAAGATGACCAGTTGCATGTACATGTCCCGCGCATCGCACAGGTCCAGCAGGGAATCGCTCATGGCGGCTGCTTCCTGGTTATAGATGCCCAGTCCCCCGTAATTATAGTAATACTCCTCGCTCCATTCCAGCGCCTGCCAGGCGAACGGAGTGTGCCAGTAACGGAAGATATTGGCACCTCCGTCTGACAGGTTGCGGATGATCGTGGTGTAGTCACCCAGGTCATTCCACCCGATGTTGATCCCCATCGGGTAGAAGGGTTCACCCGATGTATGGCGGAAGTACTGCCTGTTGTCCGGGTCTTCCCGGATGATCCCCTTCGCATTTCCTGCTGCCACCTGCACGGGGAAGACCTCGGAAGTCCATTGCCCTCCACCATCTTCCAGCACCAGTCTCAGTTCGTGAATGCCTATCTGTTCCGTGGTGAATCTCAGCATCCAGGAACTGTACTTCGGCTCCGTTGTCCATTCCCCGTTTTCATACCGGGCAGGCACCTGGAAGAAGCAGGGAACCACCGCGGAATCCCCGTCGGGGGACGTGATCACCGCATCCACTTTCACCTCGTCGGGATCATAAGGATTGACATATGTGTCCCTGGAGTGGAAGATTGCCTCGACCTTCCGGCGGATCTCCGGGGTTTTTGTAATCAACAGGGGCTTGCTCAATGCATCACCGGGATCGATCACGAAGACCGTTTCGGATCCGTGGGCCGATTTGCCCTCGTTGTCCGTGACGGCCACCCGCACCGTGAAAATGCTGTCGCTGGAATAGGCGTGCGTAACGAGGGGACCGGCGGCACTGTTCCCGTCGCCGAAATCCCACTGGTACTCCACAATTTCCCCGTCGTAATCGAAGGAGGCGGAAGCATCCAGGGTAATCTCCTCACCAGTGACCACTTTCATGTCCGACAGGGTGAATGAAAGCTGGGGGCTCCCGTCCCCCGCGGCCGGGTTGCTCAGTTTCACGTCATCGAACCAGACATCGGCTTCCGCGGTGTTGTCCACGCATGCGGCAAGCTGAAGCAGGGTGAATTCCTTTCCCATGGCAGCGGTCATGTCCATTTCGCATTCCACCCACGCTCCGGGGTCGGGCTGGTAGTTCCACGAAGGGCACCAGTTCTCGATCACCACCTGGCTTCCCAGCCAGAACTTGGCAAAGATCCTTCCCCTGGTGGTGGTCCGGAGCTTGAAGGTAAGGGTGTTGTTGTACCTGATCTGTGCGGTGTCCGGGAAATGGAGGGAGACGTAGTGCCAGTTCCCGGAGATTTTGTGATAGTATCCTGCCGTCGGACTGGGATTGATACCCGTTGTGTCGGGATTGTCCACCACGTCTGCAATCCCTTCGGCAGAGATGGGATGGGTTGTTCCGGGGGTTTCAAAATCTGCCAGCATCTGCGCCGTGAGGATGGAACCGGCCTGGATGAGCAACCAGAGTACAAGCAGGCAGGGCAGGGTTGTCTTCGGAAGTTTCATACCGTGAAATATACCATTTTCACGGCTTTTTTCCGCTCTCCTGCATAAAAATTGACCTTCCGCTTTCCGGTTCACTCCCCTGACCCGAGGAGTGCGGAGGCTCCGGGGAACAGGTCCCGGAACAATTCGTTCCGCTCAATCCTGAACCAGGTATCCGGATTCATGCTGCTGTGGAGCAGCAGGGTGGAATCAGGCTGCAGATGGGCCGTGACGGACCGGGCCGGCATGTTCTCTCCCTCGAATGTTACGCTGAAATCCGGCCCGCCGGCAGGCCGGTCCCCGTCGAAAAATTCTGAATGGGATTTTCGGGCCACCCCCCGGAGGTAAGCATCCATGGAGGCTGAATCAGCGGGGAGTCCCCCCACCAGCCAGCCGGTCCCGGTCTTTTCGGCGATGAACCCTGTATCGGCAGGGTAATCGCAGATGATCCGCGAGACAGCCGGGGTGTTCAGCCGGGTGACGGTCTGGTCCCGCCAGCGGTTAAATCCCTGGTTGACGGACATGGCCAGGAATCCGTCCGCCATGTACACCTCATCTTCGCCGCCGAGGCGGATGTAGGTTTTGCCGGTCCCCCTGTTCTGTCCGTACATATTGGTACCCCCGGGGGATTGCTGGTAATGGAACCGTCCCACCACCAGGTCAAGGACCTTGTCCTTTCCCTCCCTGAGCACGATCCTGGTTCCCAGTGAATCACTGACCTGGTACTGGTCCCAGCTGCCGGGAGAGCGGGCCACCAGTTGCTCGACTTTCAAGTCCTGCAGTTCGGCGAGGATATTTTTCACCAGTTCCCGGTTCGCCGGGGCTGCCAGGCCCTCCATGGACACATTCCAGGAGGAGCCTTTTCTGGTAAATTCCAACTCTTTTCCCTCCTCTGCCCGGGGATAGAGGAGGATGGCGGATACCCGGCTGGTATCGACTTCCACCACTTCTGTTTTAAGCGTCCGTTCCGATTTCTTTACCCTGGTAAGCCGGGTGACCACGAAAATGGCTGCCAGTCCCAGAAGGATCCAAAGAAGCAATCTGTTATTGAATCTACCACTCATGATCTGAATTTTGGATTATGCATAATTGGCTTCCATGCGCTTCACGCGCTGGTTTTTTCGGTACTGGTAACGAATCCCTCCGTAGATCAGTACCAGGAGGATCGGCAACAGGAAATTGAGCCATTTGAGCAGGGCCCTTGTAGCATCCTCCATCTGCTTGATGGGCCTGGAGCTGACCCCTTTGGTCCGGAGCTCGATCAGCCCGGTATCGTCGCTGAGCCAGTCGATGCTGTTCACCAGAAGGCTGATGTTATCCGGGTTCACCTGCTGGCCGTTCTCATTGACAGCAAAATCACCGTCCGCAATGACCACCATTTTTCCCGGTGCATCTCCCCCCAGGGGTCCTTCCACCACGGCGCCCACCACCTGTCCCTGCAACGGGAAATCGCCCCGTGTCCACCTGCGCTGGAAATCCAGATACAGCGGGGCCGGCTGGGTGCCGGACAGCTCCGAGCTGAACATGACCGGGGTGAATGTGACCAGGGAATCCCCCAGAAAATCGATGGTGCTGGCGAAGGGAAGAATGACCTCTTCCAGTCCCTGTGCCACCGGATGCTCCGAAAACCGGTTGATGCGGGGAATGTAGGGAATGGCGATGCTTGAGATCTGGATGGCGTTTCCGATCTGCTGCTGCATGGTGGCCTGCACGCAGTTCTGATCCACCAGGAAGTTATCATTCACATGGATCCCTTTTCCCCTGAGCCAGGATTCCAGTCCGGTGGTCAGGCTGCTGCCAAAACCCTGCTGCAGGTCTCCGTTCACCCGGTTGATGGCCACGAGGAGCCTTCCACCGCGTGCCAGGAATTCGTCCAGCTGCCTGAAAACCGGAGGAGGGATGGAATCGTTGGGCCGGATAATGGCCAGGGACCTGATGCGGGACGGGATCCCGGTCGAATCGGTGATGGTCACACCCTCCACCGTGTAGAGGATCTCCAGTTCCTGCCTGGCCTGGGCCAGCTGGTTCAGCGGGGGTTCCCCGTGTCCCTGCAGAACGCCCACCGACGGCTTGTCCACCACGGCCAGTTTCTTGATGGCCGTGGAAAGGGTGTACTCCATGGCCAGTCCGGGCTCCACAATGGGAATGATCTCTTTCCTGTCCCCCAAACTGAGCACGGCACCCATATAGGCCCGCTGCTGTTTCATCTGGTCCTTCTCACGCACATTGATCATCACCGGCTGGATCCCGTTCTGCATGGCTTCCCGTTCCAGCTCCTCGTCCTCGTTGGGACTGATGAAGTCATAGACCACCATCTGCCCGGAGATCTTACCGTATTCCACCAGCATTTCCCGGAAATCATCCCTGGTCTTGATCAGCTGGGGAGGGATGTCCTCGCTGAAATAGGCTTTGACGGTGATGGGCTCTGTCAGCTCCCTCAGGATCTCTTTCGTGGCCTTGCTGAGTGTATAGCGCTTGTTCTCGGTGAGGTCCAGTCTGAAAAAATACTGTTCGGAAAGAAGGTTCACCAGCAGAATGATCAGGACAAACAGCACGATGGTAAAGGTCAGGTTCTTTGTTTTCATCTCGATCCCGGATTTAAGCTTTGAGGTTTCTTCTGGAAAGGGATACTTCCGAGAGGAACAGTCCCAGCACGATCAGCGAAAGAAAGTACACCAGGTCCCCGCTGTCGAGCACACCCCTTGAGATGCTGTCGAAATGCTCCCGCATGCTCAGGCTCTGGAACAGCTTCCCGGCGAAACCTGTGAAACCCGTTGCGAGCATTCCGAAAAACAGGTGAAAGAAGATCCCGATAAATAGAGCGGCCAGGTAGGCCACGATCTGGTTCCTGGTCACACTGCTTGCCCACATGCCGACGCTGATGTATGCCGCACTCATGAGGAGCAGCCCCAGGTAACCGCAGATCACCGCTCCCACATCCAGGTTCCCGATGCCGCCGATGGTGAACACATAGGGAGCGGTGAATGCAAGGGCGACCGTGATCAGCAGGAGGGTGGAAAGAAATTTGCCGATGATCACCTGCCTGTCGGTCACCGCCCTGGTGAGCAGCAGTTCAATGGTTCCTGACCGGTACTCCTCGGCCAGCAGGCGCATGGTGAGTGCAGGGATGAAAAAGAAGAGCGTCCAGTAGGCGATGGAGAAAAAAGCCCCCAGGCTGGCCTGGCCGATGAGGAAAACATCCGTCCCGAAAAGCCAGGTAAAAAAACCGCTGATGCCCAGGAACAGGATCAGCATCACGTAGGCGATCAGGGAGTCAAAGAATGACCTGAATTCCCGTTTGGTTACGATCCAGATGGTATGCATGTTGATGGTTTTTTCCGTTTCAGTTGGTGGTGAGTTTCCTGAAGATATCCTCCAGCTTGGTCTCGAAGGGGATCATTTCGGTCAGGATCCAATTCTGCTCCACGCAGAGCTGAAATACTTCCCTGGCGGCGGCTGATCCACTCTGGCACTGGATCTCAAAACGGTCCTGCTGGCCGTCGATGAATCCGACCTGGGCGGTGGAGGGAAGTCCCTTCAGTGCCCTGAAAATGGTGTTGGGTTCACCTTCCTCGATCCTGACCCGCAGGATTTCTGCGCCGGAGGCCTGTTTCCTGAGCAGATCCGAAGTGCCGTCCGCCACGATCTTACCCCGGTTGATGATCAGGATCCGGTCACATGTGGCTTCCACCTCGGGGAGGATATGGGTGCTGAGGATGAGGGTCTTTTGCCTGCCCAGTTCCCTGATGAGTTTCCTGATCTCGACGATCTGGTTCGGATCCAGTCCCGATGTGGGCTCGTCCATGATCAGGATATCCGGGTCATGGATCATGGCCTGTGCCAGTCCCACCCGCTGCCGGTATCCCTTGGAAAGCTCGCCGATCTTTTTATGCTTCTCGGGATTGAGGCCGGTGATGCGGATCATTTCAACGACCCTGGGGAACACCTCCTCCTTCGGGATGCCCTGCAGTCCCGCCACATATTCCAGGTAATCAATGACGGGCATGTCCGGGTAGAGGGGATTGTTTTCGGGCAGGTAACCGATGTGGCGCTTGATCTCGTCTGCATGGTCCTCCAGTAATTTTCCCCCGATGTAGATGCTCCCTTCGGTGGGTGCGATGAAGCCGGTGATCATCCGCATGGTGGTGGTCTTCCCGGCACCGTTGGGACCAAGGAAGCCAACGATTTCACCGGTTTTGACCTCGAAAGAGATCCGGTCCACGGCCCGCTGTCCGCCGTATTTCTTTGTAAGGTTCTCGATTCTGATATCCATGTGGCTCTGGATGTGATGTAAAAAAAAGTCTTTTTGCTGAACGGCGACAAAAATAATAAATCCGGACTTTTTCCTCTAAATGGGGTGCGGACATTTTAACTTACTTTAACATTCTCCCGCAAACCGTTAACTTTGTGCCCAAAGAATCCTGCATATGAGATCAAAACAACTGCAAAATCTGATGATCCTGACGCTGCTGCTCGCGGCGTCGCTGACCACCGTTTCCATATTCGGGGGATTTGTTCCGGCGACGTATGAACGCGACGCGGCATCCATGGCCGCGCAGGGGACCGGACAGGACCTGGTGGATCTGTTCCTGGTGGTTCCGCTGCTGCTGGTCTCATTTTTCTTCTTCATCAAAGGCAGCCGGACAGCGGCGCTGATTTACGGGGGAACCCTCCTGTATATCCTCTACTCGTTCATTATCTATTGTTTCGGGGTCCATTTCAACCGGCTGTTCCTCCTCTACTGTGCCACACTTGGACTTTCGCTTTACGCGTTCATCCTGTTCATGACAAGGATCAGAAGGGAGAAGGTGGAAGAGTGGTTTGGGGATGCCCCTGCCAGGTGGGTATCCGGCTACCTCCTTCTTGTGGCGGTAATTTTTTACGTCCTCTGGCTGAGTGCACTGGTCCCTGCCATTATCAGGGATTCGGTGCCCCGGGATGTGGCCGAGTACGATCTCCTGGTCAATCCGGTACATGTGATCGATATCGCCTTTGCGCTTCCCGGGCTGATCCTGGGCGCCGTGCTGCTCTGGAAAGGGAAAGGGACCGGATACCTGATCGCCTCGGTCGCACTGGTATTCCTGGTGCTGCTGACCATCGCGCTGGCCGGCATGGTGGTCATGCTTTTCATCAGGGATATCAGCGAAGATTTCACAGTGGCCCTCGTTTTCGCCGCCCTGGCACTGGCCACGATCGTTTTCACCGTGTTGTTTTTCAGGAAAATAAAGCCTGCGGTGTGATCCTTTCATGATGCCGGCGCTGCACCGCAATGCGATCAGGCGATGGCTTTGCCGAAGATCCTGGACCGCCTGTGCTGCCTGGTGTCGAAATACCGCCAGAAATTCTGGACCTTCGTATTCTCCTCCAGTTCGCTGTTGGATTCGGCATATTTGATTCCCCTTTCGATCCCGATCTGTGTCAGATCTGTCATGAATATGGAATTGATGCCCTTGCTCTGGTATTCCGGCAATACGCCCACCAGCAGGATGTCGATCCTTTCAGGATGGTTCATCGCCTTCATGATATGGTACCAGCCTGTGGGGAACAGTCTTCCATTCGCTTTGCGGAAAGCATGGGAAAGGGAGGGGACGGAGATCTGGAATCCCAGAACCCGGTCCTGTTCGTCCAGAACGGCGGTTACATAATCGGGTTTGACGAATGAGAAATACCGTTTTACGAAGTATGCGATCTGTTTCTCGGTGAGCGTGGTGAATCCGTAGAGTGGTTTGTAGGCTTCGTTGATGACCCGGAACACAGCATCCGCATAGGGAAGCATCTCTTTAGTGGAATCTGCCTTCAGCGTATGCACCTTGTACCGTTCCACGATCAAATCCCTAAGCTTCAGTGCTTTTTCCGGTATCTGCTCAGGGACCTTCACTTCGTATTCCACATAATCGAACTCTTTCGAATACCCGTGGGCTTCCAGGTGTTCGGGGTAATAGGGAAAATTATAGGTTCCTGAGAAGGTGGGCATTTCTTCAAAACCCTGCACGAGGATCCCCTGTCGCTCGAAGGTGGTAAATCCCATGGGGCCGATCACTCTTTCCATTCCCTTTGACCGGGCCCATTCCTCCACCGCCCCCAGCAACCGGCCGGATACTTCCCGGTCATCCACGGTTTCGAACCAGCAGAACCTGGCGTCTTTTTTATTCCATTGTTCCACGTACCGGTGGTTGATGATCCCTGCGATCCTGCCGGCTGGTTTACCGTCCTTGAAAGCGAGCAGGAATCTGGAATCACAGTGTTCGAATGCCGGATTTTTTTTGGGGTTCAGCGTGTTCTTCTCCCCGGATAGCAGGGGAGGGATCCAGTAAAGGCTATTTCTGTAATGAGCGTAAGAAAAACGTATAAATTGTCTCAGTTCCCTCCTGGAAACAACCTCTTTCAATTCGATGGACATGGATGTGATATGTTTGTATTTCCTGTCTGAATTGTGCGCCCGGATGGATCAATCTTTGCTTTCTGACTGGTATTCACGGCTCATCCGCTGTATCGAATTTTTGCAGTCGTTCATGGCCCTCAGGCTGTTCCCGTAGATGGCCACCTTCTCCGCTTCCTTGTTCCCGCCGCCGTGCTTGGACCCGAACTGCAGCAATCCGCCCTCGTTGGAGGCAACCATCGCACGGATCAGCTCGTTGAGGGCATACTGGTCTTCGATGCTCACGCCCTTTTTACGGGTCAGCAATTTTTCCATCCGGTCCCTGAGCTGCTTGTTCTCCAGCAACTCCTCATAGGGAAGATTGGGTGGAAGTCCCCCGGCCATATCCTGGAGGGTGCTGATGGCCTTTTGAAAATTCTCGCTCGAAATATATTTTCCCATGTTTGCGAAGACCGGGTCGGGCATCATCGCCCCGCTTTCCGTTTCCTGCGCATCATCGATGGCAGCCTTGCACAGTCCTCTCACCGTGATGGCGGTCTTATAGATTTCGAATACCTTCTCCGAATTGTTACTCAGGAAATACTCCCCCTTTGTCCCGTTATACTCCTGGATAAGCATGCCCGCTCCGGTCATGTTCTCATAAACTGCCGGCTTGCATGCGGTGTAGGCAAACCTGTGAAGGGTGGCGAACATGTTCGCAAAAGTGGCAGCAAAACGGTATTCCCCGCAAAGGAATACCCGTTCCCGGGGGACGAACACGTTGTTGAAGACCACCATGCCTTCCTTGTTCAGGTATTTCCTGCCGTGGGTGGGGCTCAGCTTTCCCTTCAGCGACTTGATCTCCGGGCCCAGCACAAAAATCTCAACCCCTTCAGTGTCAGCCGGTACCGCAAAAGCAACCGCGCAATCTGCATTGTCCTTGTTGAACTGCAGACCGGGAATGACAATGATCTCTTCGGTATACGGGCTCATGGTGATGGGGATCTTGATCCCGCTCACATAGATCCCGTCGTCGGTCTCCTTCACGATGTGCACATAGCTGTCCTTCTCCTGCTGATCCGCGGGGAACAGGCTCCTGTCGCCTTTGGCATCGGTGACAGCGCCACAGGGGGAGATATCGTTCTCCTGGATGTATTTCAGGTATTTTTTAAACCTTTCATGGTAGTCGGTTTTGAAATCGTTGCTCTTATCCACCTTGTGTGTTCCCATGAACAGGGTGTGCAGGGCATCGCTGCCCACGCAGCGCTGGGCGCAGAAAACTTCCCTGGCCAGGGTATGGATCATCTGCTGCTTTTTTCTGAGATCCTCCTTCGTGACCGGGATGTGGTTGTAACGGTTGATGACCTTGCCGGTGTAGGGCGAGGTGACGGTCATCATATCCCTGTATTCTTCATCCCTGGCAAGATCGTAGCTGAGGGAGACCACATTCATCCCCTTCTGAATATCCTCGTCTTCGTAAGGGTTTTCCAGCTGTTTCTGCTTGATGATGCAGGGTTTCATCTTCTTCAGTGCTTCCCTGTATTCTTCCGATGTCCTGAGAGCATCACTTTCTTTCATGATCCGTCAGCTTTAATGATTCGGCGCTAAGTAAAACAAAAAAAACCGGTCCATCGCAGCAATTTCTGTTAAAAGTTATGATTCCATGGGATACCGGAATAAGGGTTCGGTAGCAAGCCCTAACTCCTTGATCTCCCTGATCTCTTCCTTGCGCAGTGGCTTGAAGTCCAGTGCGAGCCGGAGTCCCAAGGAAAAGAAATCCTCGTGGCCCGGGGGGATCGCGGCGGTGACCGGGTGCGAGAGGGTAAACCTGAGTCCTTTGGCGGCTTCTTTCTCATCGGGTAGCGGCTTGTACCATGTTTTCCCGTTTGTCCGCTCCTCACCCTCTTTCCATGGACGCCATGCCATGGCCTTCAACGCAAGAATACCCATTTTCTTTTCTTTTGCCCGCTCCATCACCTGGGGACCGAAGTTCCCTGCATGCCAGGTGGCAAAATTAAAGGGGAACAGGATGGTGTCGAAATCGAACCGGTCCATCAACGCCATGGCAGCTTCCACCGAGTGGGCCGAGAATCCCAGGAAGCGTACCTTCCCTTCATTCCGGGCTTCCAAAAAGGTTTCCATGGCACCTCCTTTGCTGAAGATGGTATCCACATCCTCCAGGGAGGTCACCGCATGCAGCTGGTACAGGTCGAAATGACCGGTCTGCATGTTTTCAAGGGATTGTTCCAGTTCCCGTCTGGCACCTTCCTTTTTCCTTTCACCTGTTTTGCAGGCAAGGAATACATCTTTCCGGTAAGGTTTCAGCGCAGGCCCCAGCATCTGCTCGGCATTCCCGTAACTGGGAGCCACGTCGAAATAATTGACCCCGAAGTCGATGGCTTCTTTCACGCGGGCCGAAGCCTGTTCGGTGGTCGCATTCATCACCACGATGCCCCCGAAACCGATGATGGAAAGTTTTTCCCCGGTCTGGCCCAGGGAGCGTTTCTCCAGTCTGCCTTTGCCGTGTTCCCGTACCAGGGAGGTAAGTTCTGCCGGGAACATGCTGATCAGGGGTGCCGACATGGCGGAAATCCCTATAAATCTTCTTCTTTTCATTCTGATTCGTTTTGATGACTGTTTTCAAGTGTCCTGAAAAAATCACCGATGATCTCATCCCTGTGAAAATCTTCCCAGATCATGATTGTCCGCGGATTGTCCGGTTGTTCGATCCAGCGGTTATTGATTAGTGCCGGGCACGGGATCTCCTTTCGGGAGGCCCAGGCGGGATTTTTGACAATGGCCACTGCCGCCATGTCGAAAAGCGACCGTTTCTGTGGTACCCCGTCGTAATCAATGTGTTCAAAGAGACTGACCGAGTAATCCCCGAAGTTGTCAAAGGTTCCGCCATGTCGCCCGGTAACCGTCCGGCCGGTCCGCGGACCGAGCCCCGGCATCCGTTCGTTGATCTCCTGGCGGGTGACGGTGACAGCTGCCGTACCGGATGGTTTGCCGCCGCGGACCGTCACCATTTCGAATTGAACATTCGTGCGGAGCAGGAAACCGAGGGCCGCCGTGTCATTGTCCTGGTTGTACTCTCCCGGCTCAGGATAATTGGATCCCAGCCAAACGATGCGGATCAGTTTGACCAGAGCAGTGTCCTTCTGCACGGCGAGGGCCAGGTTGGTGAGCTTTCCTACTGCGATCACCAGGAGCGGTTCCGCTCTATCCGTGTGGGCCTGTTCGATGATGAAATGGACTGCGTCTGATCCGTCAAATTCCGGATTTCCGGTATGTGCGCGAATCTCTCCGAAGCTGCCTTCGGCACCTCTGAAGATGGGGATCTCGCCCAGGCGACCGCACAGGGTGAGGATCCGCTCGGCCTCCCGGTAATGTCCTTCGATCCCTCCCCCGTATTGGGTAGAATTCACGGTGATCCCGAGCACCCGGAAGTAATCCCCGTTCAGCAACAGGTAAGCCAGTGCGTGCTGGTCGTCCAGCTCGTTGTTTGCATCCGTGTCGAAGATGAGCGGAACAGGCTTGTTTTCAGTGATCTGCCGCGATTCCTCCGGGTTTTGAAGATCCTGCCGGTTACGTTTCCCTGAACAGGAGGATCCCATGACGGCCAGCACCAGCAGTACCGGTACCATGCTTATTACCGTGATGTGGCGTGGATGGATTTTCTTTTTCATTATGAATTTGGCTGGCGGTCCTTCTATTTCAGCAGCCAGTCCGCCGCATGGGCGGCCCAGGCCTGCGGTTTAGATCTGACGCTGTAACCCTGCCCGATCAGGTAACCGTTGGCGGCTGCATACGCAATGCTGGAACCGTACTGTTTCACACTGTTAATATCCAGGTCGAGGAACAGGGTCCTTTCACCGATAAGGGGCTTCACAAATGCGGCCACTTCGTTGGTCCTCTCGATCTCCGACCAGATCTTTGTGAAGAGGTCCCCGATCCTGGGCCTTTTTTCTTTGCTGTAGATATAGTGAACACCGTTTCCGGGGTGCCTGAAACAGATGGTGGTCACGAACACGGTCGTCAGTTCTTTTCCTGCGCTGCCCGCTTTTGCTGAATCGGTGCCAATATAAATTTCCACATCAGGGTGTTCGGCAATGTATTGCCTGATGTAGGATTCCAGGTCTTCGATATACCCACCATTGTAAAATCTGAACCTCATGGCGGTAAATTTAATGAAATCTTTGTATTATTTCTGCGGCTGATCCCTGAATACAAGCCGGAAGGTGCTCCCCTTGCCGGATTCGGAATGCACATCCACATATCCGCCGTGCAGGCGCATCACATGCTGTGAAAAACTGAGGCCGATCCCGCTGCCCCCTTCCCTGGTGGAATAGAAAGGGATAAAAATACTGTCCAGCTGTTCTTCCGGTATCCCTGTTCCGTTGTCCTTCACAGCGATGACCAGATCCCGTCCTGTCCTGGTTGCTGACAACACCAGCGTCTTTTCACGAGCGGACCCCATGGCCTGCAGCGCATTTTTCACTAGGTTGATCAGGACATGTTCCACCATTTTTTCATCCATTTCCAGTTCCAGCTCCCCCCCGGTGCATTCCAAACTGCAGTTCACGCCCTCCTCAAGGAATTGCTCACCGAAGAGCAGGTGGATCCTATTAAGCAGCTCCGGCACCTCCACTTTTTCCATTTTTGGTTCGGGGGAGCGGTAAAGGTTCGAATATGCGTCCAGGAATCCGGATAGACCGGTGGCCCTCCGGTGAATGGTTTTCAGCCCTTCCCGGATATCAGCCAGTTCAGATTCGCTCAGGTCATTGAGTGCCCTGGATTCCTCATCGGCCTGAAGCACCCTGGACAGGTTTCCTGCAAGGATTTTGATGGGCGTGATGGAGTTCAGGATCTCGTGCCGCATCACCCGCATCAGTTTCTGCCATGCTTCGAGCTCATTCCGGTCAATTTCCCTGCTGATATCCCTGACCGAGACCAGGGTGATCTCCCGGTGCATCAGCCGGAAACGGGAAGCCAGAAAGATCAGGTGATGATGGCTGCCGTTCATCCGGATCCGCTTCAGCGCTTCCCCGGTTCCGGGCAACTGTTCCAGGAACCCGGGCAGATTCTCGGCCACCTTGCCCATTTCTGCAATCCTTGTAATTCCGGTCATTTGAAATAGCTCGAGAAACGACCGGTTCACCATTTCCACCCTTCCTTCCCAGTCGAAAGCGATCATCCCGAAACGGATGTGGTCAACCGTGGCCCTGAAGAACTGGTGTTCCGCCTCCCTGTCCAGCCTGATGAGCATGAAATTTTTGATAATATCGTTAAATCCTTCATGGATCCTGCTGAAATACGGATCGCCCGAATATTTTGAAAACTGGACCGTGGCGTCCCCGTTCCGAAGTGCGTCCACCATCCGGATCAGATCCCTTCGAATCCTGAAAAGGTGGTGGATCATCAGAAAGGTCAGAAGTGCCAGCAGGCCGCACAGCAGGGAGACAGTAACGGGAAAATCCGGCTTTTGAAGGAAAATACCCAGTGCAACAGAGGTAATCAGAATGGTCACCACCAGGATCAGGGAAATCCATATGAAGCGGCTAAATACCATACTTCTTCAATTTCATATAGAGCGTTGAGCGGTTGATCCCCAGTTTTTTTGCTGCTGAGCTGATGTTACCTTTTTCCTGCCTCATGGCGCGGGCGATGGTCAGTTTCTCCTGTGCCTCCAGGTTCAGGCTGAGGGGCATCTGATCCGGATTTGCAGGTTGTGACCGGGCAAACAGGTGGTCCGCAGAGATGGTCCTTTCCTCGGATAGGATCACGGCTTTTTCGACGGCATGCTCCAGTTCCCTGATGTTCCCCGGCCAGTGGTGGTCCGTCAGGCGTTTTAAGGCCTTCTCGGTCAGCTTCAGTTCCGGTTTTTCGTACTGGAGACTGTATTTCCTGAGAAAGAAACGGGCCAGGACGGGGATATCCTCCTTCCTGTCACGCAGGGGCGGGATCTCCAGCTGAATGGCGTTGATCCGGTAGTACAGGTCTTCCCGGAACCGGTTACTTGCGACCATTTCCCTGATGGGCATATTGGTGGCCGATATGATCCGCACATCCACGGTGGTGGGAGTGGAGGATCCCACGGGATACAATTCCCGGCTCTGGATCACGGAAAGAAGCTTGCTCTGCAGCGACAGCGGGAGGTTGCCGATTTCATCCAGGAATATGCTCCCGCCGGATGCAATCACAAAGCGTCCGTCGCGATCCTCCCTGGCATCGGTGAAAGCGCCCTTCCGGTGACCGAAAAGTTCACTTTCAAATAGTGTTTCGGGAAGTGAACCCAGGTCCACCCTGACGAAGATCTCACCGCTGCGTTTCGACAGCCTGTGGATCTCCCTGGCCATAATTTCCTTGCCGGTCCCGTTCTCCCCGAGCACCAGGACATTCGCATCGGTACCGGCTACCTTGCGGACCATTTCATTCAGTTCTTTCATGGCAGCCGACTGGCAGTAGCAGACATGCAGATCCTTTTCCAGTTCCCTGCTCAGGTGTGCCTGCTTCTTTTTCAGAAGGGCCACCTGAAGCCTGCTCTTTCTCAGCTCAAAGGCGGACATCACGGTGGAAAGGATCTTCTGCTCATCCCACGATTTCATGATAAAATCGGCGGCCCCTTCTTTCATCGATTTTACGGCCAGTTCCACATCCCCGAAGGCAGTGATAAAGACCACGGTGGCATCGGGGTCCGCTTCAAGGATCCGGTGCAGCCAGTAGATCCCTTCATTCCCCGAAGCAATACCGGCGCGGAAATTCATGTCCAGCAGGATGACATCACAGGTTTGTTTTTCCAGTGTTTCAGGGATCAGGTTGGGATTCCTGAGCGTGATAACCCTGGCAAAGTGGCGTGAAAGGAATACGCGCAATGCGATCAGCAGATCGTTGTTGTCATCCACTACCAGGATGGTCCCTTCTTTTTGTGGCACTTGCAGAGATGTTATTCTGTCGTAAATTTACTTCATTGTCGTGATCATGGACACGATTTGTCGGAATTTCCGACACTGCATTTTCACTCTGTCATGCGTAAAAATCTGTATGTCAGCATTTAGATTAGGTTGGCACGAAATTATCAAAGGAGCCGGAAATACCACGTATGATCCGTAATTACATCCTGACAGCACTGCGCAGCCTCTGGAGGAACAGAACAATTACCCTGATCAACCTGGTGGGAATGTCCGTGGGGTTCGGGCTTTTCCTTGTATTCTGGAGCTGAAGCAGGTTCGACCTTAGCTATGACCGCTTCCATGAGGATATCGACCGCATGTATTTTCTAAGGGTGAAGCTGACCCTCAGCGGGTCGGATTATGATGCCGACCGGACCGGGGGGATCTATGCCTCATTGCTGCCGGAGCAATTCCCCCTGATTTATGCCAGCTGCCGGGTAAGCTCGCCCCTGGATTTTGAGCTTGGAGTGACGGAGGATCCGCCTGTGAATTCGTCATATCAGTTCCGGGCACTGCTGGGATTCCATATCATGGAAAAACTGGATTATCCCGTGGACGGTTATGGCGGGAATATCTATTACAACAATTTTTAAGTGGATGAAGGCACAGATATACAATTACTTAACAAGGAGATCAATGATTATGTGAAAGAATTCTATGTATCGGATATGGATGCCAGGTTCCACCTGGATCCACTGACCAGACTTCACATGTATGGAGAGAGCAGGAGCATCATCGGAATGTATATAAACATCATCATGGCAGTGGTAATCCTGTGTATCGCCTGCATCAATTTTATAAACCTGACCACTGCCTCCTCCTTCGGCAGACTGAAGGAGATCTCTATCTTGGATTTTTCCTGGCAGAGCAGATCGCGCCGTTGCTCTCCAGGTCGTTTGATGTAAAGATACCGATGGACCTTACCGGGATCGGGTTCTGGTTGCAGGTGTCAGGGATCTTCCTGGTCACCGGATTGCTGGCCGGACTATACCCGGCCGTGAAGATCGCCGGATTCAGGCCCCCTGCCTTCCTCCAGGGAATGTCGTCCGGTGGATACAGGGGGGGCAGGAGATCCAGGAAGATCCTGATCGTGGCTCAATTCTCATTCTCGGTCTTCTTCATTATCATTACCATCTTTACCGGCCGGCAGTTCGTTTACCTGAGAGAGGCCGATCTGGGTTTCACCCGTGAAGATGTGATGTATATACGGACCAAGGGGAAAGCATGGGATACATACCCGGAAATTAAACAGGAACTGGGCAGGCTGCATTTTGTGAAAGGGGTGTCTTCGGGTTCTGAGATCCCTGTGCTGGTCACGAATGGAGAAATTGACTGGGGTGAGCGGGAAGGGGATCATAACAGGCTGGCCCATTTGCTGTGGACAGATGCTGATTTTATTTCAACCTTTGACATTGAACTGGTGGAAGGAGCCTACTATGAGGAAGGCCATGACAGCCTGAATGCAAAATATGTCGTGATCAACCGGTCCATGGTTGACCTTCTGGGCTTGGAGGAACCGGTGGGGCATACATTCTACCTTTGGGGAGAAGACCGCCGTATCCTTGGTGTGACGGAAGACATTCATTTTTTCCCCTTTCATGTGGAGGCACTGGGGAATGAGGCCCTTATTTACCTGTACGACGATGTACGGGAGTATATCTTCATCAGGCTGGCACATGGCATTCCGGCAGACCACATCGCTGCAATAGAGGCAATATTCCGCCGGCATAATCCGGGTTATGAGTTCGAGTTCGATTTTATGGACAACTTCACCTATGAGGCCCTGGAAAACGCCGATGGCATCGAGCTTGTCTTTCTCATATTTTCATGCATGGCCATCCTCATCGCCATCATGGGTCTGATCGGGCTTTCCATATTCAACAACACCAGGCGGACAAAGGAGGTGGGGATCCGCAAGGCCATGGGAGCGCATACGGGGATCATCATGAGGCTCCTTCTTTCGGAATTCATGGGAATGGTGATCCTCTCCAACCTGATCGCCCTGCCGCTGGCCTACCTTGTGATGAGGCGGATCCTGCAGTTCTTCAGCTACAGCGTGGACCTCAAGGTGCAGGTGTTCATCCTGGCTTTCCTGCTTTCCCTGCTTGTCTCGATGTTGACGGTCGCATTCAATGCATACCGGACCGCCCGGTCGAATCCCGTGAACAGTCTACGGTACGAATAGCTGACCACCATTGCAATTCCTTCGTATTGAGCGGATGCCATCCTGTGGTAAATTTGCTCCACTGTACGGTTTGGTCATTCATTGTATCTTGTACAGATACCCGCTGGTACGAATCAGGAGTGCCCCGCCGAGAATGGCAGGAGTGGCCCAGATATCACCATCCAGCTGGTTCTCCGCCACAATTTCCGGTTCCGGCCCTGTTTTCAGTACTACGGTCCTCCCGTTGGTGGAACAGAAATAGACATGACCATCAGCATAAACTGGAGATGCGTTGTACTTGCCTTTCAGTCGCTCGGACCACAGGGTATTGCCGGTCTTTGTGTCCAGGCAGCTGAGCATCCCCCCGGAATCGACCGTGTACAGGATCCCCTCCCGGATCACCGGGGTGAGCAGTTGCAGGATTGGAAAATCCCTTGTCCAGAGGATATGGGTTCCGGCAATGTCCCCGTTCCCGTCCGGGTCCACGGCCACCAATTCCGCGTGCTTTCTTCCGTTCGATCCGGTAACAAAACTGGTAAAATAAAAGACGGTCCCTTCATATTCCACGGGCATGGCGATGGTGGAATCTTCCCCCCTGACGATCCGCCATACCTCTTCGCCGGTATCGGGATCATAGGCGATGCAAACCGCTGACCCGTTGCTGATCATCAGGTCTCGTCCGCCGGCGTTCACAATCAGGGGCGTAACGTAAGCTTTTTTCCCGATTTCATCCAGTGGCTCATAGCATTCCTTCGGGCGTTCCGTTTTCCAGATAATCTCCCCGGTCCGCTTGTCCAGCGCAAGGATCTGCTGGACATCTGTTCCTTCCAGGTGTACGATCAGTTTATCCCTGTACAGCAGGAGTGAAGAACCCGGCCCCTGGACATGTTCGCACTGCAGGTCGGTCCTCTTCCATACGATGCTGCCGTTCCCGGTATCCACACAACCTGTCCCGTACCGTCCGAAATGCACATAAAGAAAACCCTCCTCAATGGCGGAAGTTGGTGTGGCGTATGAGTTGACCGCATGGATCCTGTACAGGGTGTCGGGTCTGAATATGACCAGGTTATGCAGGATCTTCCCTGAGCGCAGGTCCAGGCATACCGCCCGCATTTCCCTGCCCTCCAGGGTAGCCGTGGTAAGCCAGACCTGGTTCCCGCATACAACCGGCGAGGACCAGCCCTTTCCATCGATGGGCGTCTTCCAGGTCACTCGGGTGCTGTCGTTCCAGATGACCGGCAGGTTTTTTTCATCTGAGATCCCGTCCAGGTGACTTCCCCGGAAATGGGTCCAGCAGGGAAGCTTTACCCGTTCGGTAACAGGCATCTGTTCCTGGGCCAGCGCACAGGAAATGTTCAGGAAAATCAACAGGTACGGAATCGGTAATGCAGCCATCAGCTTCATAGGTGTCAGGTCATTATGGATGTCAAATATAAGGATAACCCACCTCAATTAATCATTCTCCTAATCATTCTCCTTCATATTATCCGCTTCGATCCATCCACCGAATCCCGTGGAAAGTCTTCGGTAGGAATAACTGGCCAGCATTTCAATCCCTTTGTATTATTTGAACGGATGCAATTCTGTCGTAAATTTGCTTCACTGTCGCGATCGTGGACACCATATGTCGTATTTTACGACAATATTTCTAAACCTAGATTGATCTAATTTATTGCATATCAATCGTTTGAGGTTATTGGCACGGAATTGTGACAGAACAGGGAAACAACGTTCATGATCCGTAATTATATCGTGATTGCGCTCCGGAGCCTCTGGAGGAACAAGGTGGCCACACTGATCAACCTGGCGGGTATGGCCGTGGGTTTCGGCCTGTTCCTTGGCTTCTGGACATGGACCAGGTATGATCTTGGTTTTGATCGTTTCCACGAGGATATCGAACGGATGTATTTCCTGAGAGCCAGACTGACCATGAATGGGTCCGAATATGATGCCGACCGCACAGGCGGGATCTTTGCCCGTGTGCTGCCAGAGCAGTTTCCGTCGATATATACCAGCTGCCGGGTGAGTTCGCCGCTTGATTTTGAGCTGGGCATCCCCGCGGAAAATAGCGAGAACGGGGAATCAATGCGCTATTTCCACGAGGATGAAGTGCTGGCAGTGGACAGCACCTTCTTTGATTTCTTCTCCTTCAGGCTGCTACAGGGAATCAGGGATGAGCTCTTCTCGGAAAGAAATCACATTGTAATTACAGAGAGCCTGGCCGGGAAACTGTTCGGGGATAGTACTGCGGTGGGAAAGACCATCCGGATCGGGGAGGGGGGCTATTTCGAGGTGGCGGGTGTGGCTGCGGATCCTCCCGAAAATTCCTCCTATCAGTTCCGGGCACTGCTCGGATTTCATATCATGGAAGAGCTGGGTTACCCTGTGAACGGATACGGAGGCACCATTTACCACAGCAATTTCAAGGTTGCGGAGGGGACTGACCTGGAGGTGCTCAACAGGAAGATCAATATGTATGTGAAAGACCATTTCGAAGCAGACTTTGATGCCTGGTTTTACCTGGATCCCCTTACGAGGCTGCACACATACGGAGAAAGCAGGGGTTACATCGGTATCTATATCAACATGATCATGGCGGTTGTGATCCTCTGTATCGCCTGCATCAATTTTGTGAACCTGACTACCGCCTACTCATCCAGGCGGCTGAAAGAGATTGCCATCCGGAAAAGTGCCGGTGCCGGCAAAGTGCAGTTGATCATCCAGTTCATGGCAGAGACATATATCCTGCTGCTGGTGGCATTGTACCTCGGATTCTTCCTGGAAGAACAGATGGGTCCGGCGATCTCCAGAACGTTCGGGGTCAGCCTGGAAGCAGACCGTTCAGGTTCCGAATACTGGTTGAAAGTATTATTGATTTATGCGGGAACCGGTCTGCTGGCGGGACTGTACCCTGCGGTGAAGATTGCCGGATTCCGTCCCCCTGCGTTCCTAAAGGGAATGTCAACCAACGGATACAGGGGCGGAAGAAGGTCCCGAAAGGTGCTGACCGTGGTCCAGTTCACATTTTCAGTCTTTTTCATCATCCTCATTATATTTACCAACCGGCAGTTTATTTACCTGAAGGAAGCGGACCTGGGATTTAACCGGGAAGACGTGATATACGTCCGGACAAAGGGAAAGATATGGAATAATTACCCTGCACTCAAACAGGATCTGGCCCGACTGCATTTCGTGGAGCAGGTCGCTTCCGGCTCGGCGGTTCCTGTCATGGTGAACAGCGGCGAAATCGATTGGGGGGAAAGGGAAGGAGCGCATAACAAACTGGCCGTCATCCTGCGGACCGACGCCGGCTTCCTTTCCACATTCGAGATCGAAATGCTCGAAGGGGCTTACTACCGGGAAGGCAATGACAGCCTGAACAGCACGTATGTGGTGATCAACCGTTCAGCAATGGAGCTTCTGGGCTGGGAAGAGCCGGTGGGACACACCTTCTACCTGTGGGGAGAAGACCGTACGGTGCTGGGTGTGACGGAAAATATCAATTTTTTCCCCTTCAATATCGAGCTGTTCAGTGATCAGGCCCTTATATACATATTCAATCCGGTACAGGATTATATTTTTATCAGGGTCGCCAGGGGCATATCGGCAGATCAGATTGCCACCATCGGGGAGGTGTTCCGGGAGCACAATCCCGGCTACGAATTTGAATATGAGTTTGTGAGCGACTATACCTACCAAGCCCTGGAGAATTCTGATGGGATCATGCTTGTCTTCAGGATATTCACCTTCCTGACCATCCTGATCGCCATCATGGGTCTGGTCGGGCTGTCCATCTTCAACAGCAACAGGCGGACAAAGGAAGTGGGGATCCGCAAGGCCATGGGCGCGCATACCGGGATCATCCTGAGGCTCCTGCTTTCGGAATTCCTGAAACTGGTGATCCTTTCCAACCTGATCGCGCTGCCTGCGGCATACCTGGTCATGCGGCGGATCCTCCAGTTCTTCAGTTACAGCGTGGACCTGAAGGCACAGGTATTCATCCTGGTTTTTTTGCTTTCAGTACTGATATCCCTGGTCACCGTGGTATTTCACGCCTACCGGGTCGCACGCCTGAATCCGGTGAACAGCCTGAGATACGAGTGACTAAAAAGATTCTCCTGCCGGCGGTTCTACAGGAAAACAAAAACAGGCCAGGTCACTGTTTTTCTTCCACGGAAATTATCTGTAAATTGTCCGGCCATCACACAGGTGACTAAAAACGCATACGATGTCGGTAGTTAGATTCGGGGTTTCATTTGAACAGGACATTCTGGATGCACTGGACGAGTACGTGAAGGAGAACAGGTTCACCAACCGTTCCCAGGCGCTCAGGCAGCTTGTCAGCAAACATATTGTTGAGAAAAAATGGCTGTGCAACAACCGGGTGGCAGGAGCGATCACCCTGGTCTACGATCACCACCGGCGGGAGATCGCCACACACATTGCAGGGATTGAAAGGGAATACCCGGAAGAGGTGCTCTCGGTGCAGCGTTTCACCCTCAACGATGGTCACTCCCTGGAGGTGATTGCCGTGAAAGGGATCTCCGCAAAGCTGACAGAACTATCCGACAGGCTGATTTCTGAAAAGGGGGTTCTGCACGGGAGACTGATCATGACCAGGTTTGACTGATATACATTAAGCTGTCATAAACTGATTACAGAATGGATGAAATCACACTTCATGTCATTACTGCAGCCACCCTGGGAGTGGTCCATACCCTGCTCTGCCCAGACCACTACCTTCACTTTATTGTTCTCATCACGGCGCGGGGGTGGACCAGGTCAAGGACCCTCTGGATTACTTTCATTTCAGGTGTGGGGCATGTGGGAAGTTCTGTGCTTCTCGGTCTGGCGGGTATCGCTCTGGGGATCAGCCTGAGCAGGCTGGAGTCCATCGAGGCAGGCCGGGGAAACCTGGTGGGATGGATGCTGATCGCATTCGGTATCCTGTACAGTGCTTATGGCTTATACAGATTCCTCAGGCGGGGAGCCCATGTGCATCTTCCTTCATTTCTGCTTCCACCTTCCCTGCGGAACAGAAGTCTCCACCTGGATATCCATGACCCGGATGACCAGGACGCAGGCAGCCTCACTCCCTGGATCCTGTTCCTGATCTTTGTATTCGGTCCCTGCGAGGTGCTGATCCCAATGTTGATTTATCCGGCTGCCGAAAAGAGCATGTCAGGAGTATTCCTGGTCGCCCTGGTTTTTGGAGCGGCTACGATACTTACCATGATGCTGGTGGTCCTTCTCGGGTACCAGGGGCTCTCCCTGCTGAAGTTTGAAGGGCGTGAGCACCAGCTGCATCTTTTTGCCGGCCTGATAATCCTTTTCTCCGGGGTGGGCATCCAGTTCCTGGGATTGTAAATGACTGTCCGTGTAACCTGTTCCATCTCATTGCCGTACAACGTAATATACGGAGGATAAACTCCCCTGTTCATCATGAAATGGCATTGAAAATACCTGTTAATAAGTTGAATGGAAATGTAGTTGGAACGGCCGTATATTCATAAACTGGGAATTATATGGTCCGGCAGGTCAGATTTTACGGAGGGCAGCCATGAAAAACGCAGGAAGTACCGTCGTTATTTTGTTATTTTTGTCGGTGTACGCACATTCCCAGAATCTCGTAAAGAATCCGGGTTTTGAAGCATTTACCAAGTGGGACAGCCTCTGGGTGCTTTCATACACCGATCCTTCCACTTCCACTGCGGTTGCCATGCCGAATACCACCGTTTTCCACACCGGGTCCAGAAGCCTGGAATTGAGAAATGACAAGTCAAACATGTGGACCTACATGTACTCGGACAGCGTTAACGCACCCATATTATTCACCGCGAACAAAACCTACAAGATTTCAGGCTGGATAAAGGTCCTGGAGCAGGGAAAGGGAGCAAGTTTGTCCATTTACTGGAACAATTCAATGAACAGGTCAATCCTTTATGCGGGGAATCCGGACCCGATCACCACCCCTGAATGGTTCCTTGTCGTGGACACCATTACTCCTGAATCTGAATTTGCAGACGGGTACCTGTGCCTGGGCATGCGGGCAGGCAAGATGCCTCCTGCCACCGTTGGGAGGATACTGTTTGATGATCTTTCGGTGGTCCGGCTCCCCGATAACAAGGAGACGGAGATTATTGATTTTTCAATCCCGGAACAGGTGAGACCGGCCATGATTGATCCGGAAAAAGGTACGATCACCCTGGACGTTCCCGGGGGAACGGATATTACATCCCTGGCACCGGACCGGATCCTCCTTTCCCGGGGAGCTACCGTGGTCCCGGAAGCCGGGGTCCCGGTGGATTTCACAGAGCCGGTGACATACACCGTGACCGCACAGGATGAAATGACCACACAGCACTGGATTATCACCGTTCTCCTGCCTCCGAGTACAGAGACGGACATCCTTGAATTCTCTGTGCCGGAAGAGACGGGCCCTGCTGACATTGATACCGCCAGCCATGAAGTTCATGTCGAGGTAAAATATGGGACCGACCTGACCGCACTCTCTCCTGTGATCAGGGTCTCTGAAGGCGCCTGGATCGAGTCAACGGATCGTACAACGTACGATTTTACATTCCCGGTGGTCTATATGGTCATTGCCGAGGATGGAAAAACGATGCAGGAATGGACCGTTTACGTGAAAGTGGCCGAGCCTTCCGAAGAAACAGATATCACATCTTTCTCCATCGAAGGTCTGGATGGTGCAATGGCGATCGATACGGTATCTCATCTCGTTACCTATGCAGTACCCTATGGAACGGTTGTGGATGCCCTGGTACCACTGATCGAAGTATCGCCGGGTGCTGTTGTGGATCCGGCCGGCGGTTCGCCTGTAGACTTTACCAATCCTGTGCTTTTCACAGTAACGGCAGAGGATGGAGTGACGTTTCAGAATTGGACAGTTATCGTG
>JAXGMU010000041.1:0-2968 GCA_040768485.1 Bacteroidales bacterium | reverse complement strand
CACGGAAACTGAAATTCTCGCCTTCTCATTCAACGAGCAGACGGGTCCGGCGCTGATCGACAATGAAAATGCCAGTATCAGCATTGAAGTTGAAAAAGATGCAGGCCTCACATCGCTGGTACCTCACATAGAGGTTTCACCCGGGGCGACCGTGGATCCTCCCGGAGAAGTAGCAACCGATTTCTCGAATGATGTGGTCTATACTGTTACCGCAGAAGACGGTCTGGCCACGCAAGAATGGACTGTAACGGTCACCCTGGACCCGGCCCTATCGATTCCGCGGCATCCTGCCGCCCCGCCTTTCAGAATGTATCCCAACCCGGCCCATGACCTGCTCACTGTGGATGTACCGCTGATGGGCGATCTGGTTATCAGCGATCTGATGGGTCGGACAGTGAGATCGGTGGATCAGGCCTTAGGCCGTATGGTCATCCCGCTCGACGGATTGCCACAGGGGACCTATTTTGTCCGTTTCAGGCATCCTGATGGATACCAGCTCTGCAAGTTTATTATCCGTTGAGAACCTTTCCTGTACCCAAATTTTCTCGAATTTAAAACGATGTTTTACGACTATCTATCATTATAACATAATTTTTGCAGCACTGATACCCAACATTCGCCACCTTCAAATCATATTCCGTTAAATTAAAACAACTTAAGTAACTATTAATCTATAAAATAAACGTAATTTAGATTTGCACATACGTTCAGGCACATTCAGCTAAAGCTGACCAAAATCCCTACGTGCTGCGCACTCCCGGTATTTTGGAAATGTGCCTGAATGCTGCGCTAAACCAAATTGCTTTTCTAACTTTATGTAAAATATCAGCTTTAACCGGGCTTCGAGCCAAAACGTACCAGAACATTGTCGCTAAACGCAATTTGGTCCCGCCCTTGCGGGCTTTCCTTCCGCTTCAGAGCAAGCTCTGGCGGAATCGCCCTCAGTGCGGAACTTCGTTTAGCGCAGCATTGGCAACAATTAAACCCATACAGATGGATTATCAAGGTTGTACATAATATTGTAATAATTGAATAAAATCCAACAATGAAAACACTTTTTACTTTTTTACTAATCGCTTTGTCCTCAACCCTACTGGCCCAAAACACTGTACTGTATGAAATACCCGAGTTTCAGAAGGCTGTGGAGAATGAAACAAGAACAGAAACCGGAATTCCCGGGGAAAAATATTGGCAGAACTCTTCCGATTATACGCTTGAAGTGTCGATTGATAAATCATCCAATATATTGAAAGGACATGGTACTATAGTCTATCACAATAATAGTCCAAAAACATTGAAAAATCTTCATATAAGGCTTTACCAGGATATATATAAAATTGGTTCTATGCGGAATATACCATTATTGCCCCAGGACATGCATTCCGGAACCTTTATTGACAGTTTATTAATTAACGATATACCATATATCTATTCCAACAAAGTTATTGATCAAGATCGTATCAATAGACTCACAACCAATGTTAGTATTGAATTATCTGATTCAATCGTATCAGGCAGTTTCTGTGTCATTGAGGTAGCATGGAGTTTTCCATTGCCAACTTCAGCCTGGGCGAGAAGACTGGGTAGATACAGCGATGATTTTTTTATTGCTCAATGGTATCCACAGGTTGCCGTATATGATGACGTCCTGGGGTGGGATAATATTCCGCATTACGGATATCAGGAATTCTATAATGATTTTAATAATTATGACGTGACTATAAATGCACCCAAAGGCTATATGGTTTGGGCTACAGGGGAATGTGATAACCTTGTGGACATATTAAATAAGGGAGTAATCACTAATCTAAATAAAGCAAAGAATAGTAATTCTCAAATTGCAATTCTTACCTCCGAAAATGATAGTAAAGCCATTAAAGAGAATCCCTGGCATTTTATTGCTGAGCAGGTTCCTGATTTTGCTTTTGCAACAGCAAAAGATTATGATTGGTACGGTACATCCGTAGTTGTTGACAGATATACCGGGAGAAAAGTCTTTGTTGATATTGTTTATCCCCGAGAAGCAATGTTGCCATCTAATTCATTACAGATAGCTAGGGATTTAATTTTATGGGCATCTGAAAGTTATCCTGCTATTCCTTTCCCATACAGTCATGCAACAACTTTTTTCCATGAGCTCGCAAATGATGTTAGCATGGAATTCCCCATGATTAATAATAACATGATATACCAGAAAGCCGGTGAACATAAGGCTGCTATTGCTCATGAATTGCTTCATGGCTATATGCCTTTTTATGTGGGTTTAAATGAGACCATTTTCGGATGGATGGACGAAGGTTGGGTGAATTACACCGAACATAAGTTTAAAAGGGACAATCATTCATTTTTTGAAAAAGATCTTATTTCATATCCCGGTAGTGCCGGTTATATTAATGATCGCCCCTTATTCAGCTCAACAATGGATGAGACTATGTTTAACCGAAGGTTCCTAAGCTATACGAAATCTTCAATAAATTTGATGTTACTGGAAGAATTAATGGGGAAGGAAGCGTTTTCAGAAGCAACGAAAGATTTCATAAATACTTGGAAAGGCAAACATCCAACACCCTATGATTTCTTTAATGTCTTCAATAAACATGCAAAAAATGATATTAATTGGTTCCTGAAACCATGTTATTTTGAATATGGTTATGCAGACTTAGGAATTAAATCAGTGATAGAGAAAGAAATCATCATTGAAAAGAAAGGCAGTATTCCTGTCTCAATAAGACTTGAAATTACATATAATGATAACTCAACGGAGAGTGTATACGAAAACCTGATGGTATGGAAAAGCGGAATTAGTGAATATAAGATACATCTTGAAAATGATAAGACAATTAGAAGAGTAGTCTTGGGTGATGATTTAACTCCTGATAGAGATAGATCAAATAATATTTATGAAAAATAAAACTGTTGCCAACATTGTATAAAAGCCATTAAAACGGCTTTTATACTGAACCGTTAG
>JAXGMU010000040.1:0-38078 GCA_040768485.1 Bacteroidales bacterium | reverse complement strand
CTTTGATTACAACCGGTTAAACTGATTTCTCACCGCATATATTTTTGAGCTCCAGGGAGAATAGGTTTTCGACACTTTCTTAATGGTCAGCACGCCGCTCTCCTCGTCATGCATCTCACCCAGCAGGAGATGGATCGCCATGGCAATGGCCGCGGTCTCCTCGCCCGAGATCTGTCGCCCGGTATCGGAAGGAACCTTACCCGATCTGATCTGCTTCTTCTTGATCCTCAGTGTAATAATCATGGGGACCAGTTTGAAGAACCCGAAAAGAAGTACCAGGGCCAGGAAAACGATCAGGTATCCGACGACGGCGATGACCAGCGTCTCCAGGTTGATGTTGCTGCTGAGCAATATGGCGGATGGAACCATTACAGTGGGATGTTGGCGTGTTTTTTGGGCGGATTGATCTCCTTTTTTGTGGCAAGGGTCTGTAATGCCCTGATGATCCTGAACCGGGTATTTCTGGGTTCGATCACATCATCGATATAGCCATACCTTGCTGCCTCGTACGGATTGGCGAACTTCTCCTTGTATTCCTTCTCCTTCTCTTCCAGGAACTTCACCATTTCCTCCCGCTCTTCAATGGATTTAAGTGTCTTGCCCTCAAGGATCTCGATGGCCCCTTTAGGGCCCATCACCGCGATTTCCGCCGACGGCCAGGCATAATTCATATCCCCCCTCAGCTGTTTGGAACTCATCACATCGTGTGCGCCGCCGTATGACTTTCTCAGGGTGATGGCGATCTTGGGTACGGTGGCTTCTCCGTAAGCGAACATCAGTTTTGCGCCGTGCAGGATGATCCCGCCGTGTTCCTGTGCGCTTCCGGGAAGAAAACCAGGTACATCCACCAGGGTGACCAGGGGAATGTTGAAACAGTCGCAGAACCGGACAAAACGGGCTGCCTTGCGGGACGCTTCGATGTCCAGGACCCCGGCCATGTGGCTGGGCTGGTTGGCCACGATCCCCACCGGGGTGCCGTTGAACTTGGCAAATCCCACGATGATGTTCATGGCATACTGCCGGTGGATCTCCAGAAACTCGTGATGATCCACAATGGCATAAATGATATCCTTCACATCGTAGGGCTCATTGGGATCGTTCGGGATCGCCTCGTTCAGCAGGTCCTCCATCCGGTCGATGGGATCGGTGCATTCCCCGACGGGCGGGTCCTCCAGGTTGTTCTGGGGCATGTAGCTGATCAGTTTTCTGATCATCAGCAATCCCTCTTCCTCGTTATCCGCCACCATATGCGCCACGCCGGAACGGCTAGCATGCATCTGCGCCCCACCCAGCGCCTCAATGGATATGTTTTCGCCGGTCACCGTCTTTGTGACCCTCGGACCGGTCACGAACATGTAGGAGGTCTTTTCGCTCATGATGATAAAATCGGTCAGTGCGGGCGAATAAACAGCGCCTCCCGCACAGGGCCCGAAAATGGCCGAGATCTGCGGGATCACCCCGGAAGCCAGGATGTTCCTTTCAAAGATCTCCGCATAACCGGCAAGGCTCCTGACCCCTTCCTGGATGCGGGCACCTCCGCTGTCGTTAATCCCCACCAGGGGAGCCCCAACCTTCATGGCCTGGTCCATGATCTTGCAGATTTTCCGGGCGTGTGTTTCGGAGAGGGATCCCCCGAATACCGTAAAATCCTGTGCGTACACATAGATCACACGGCCGTCGATGGTCCCGTGCCCGGTGATCACACCGTCCCCCAGGTACTGGTGTTCCTCCAGTCCGAATTCATGTGAACGGTGGGTGACGAACATGTCGTACTCCTCGAAACTGCCTTCATCGAGCAGGATCTGAATGCGTTCCCGGGCAGTGTGCTTGCCTTTGGCATACTGGGTCTGCACCCTTTCATCCCCGCCTCCTTTCCTGGCTTTTTCGCGCAGGTCGATCAGCTGTTTGATCTTATCGTGATTGTTCATTTCTCCCCGGTGTTTTGTTTGTCTCTGCCGCAGAACTCGGTCAACACACCGAATGTGGACGCGGGGTGGAGGAATCCGATCTGCAGACCTTCCGCGCCCTTCCGGGGCTCCCTGTCGATCAGCCTGGCACCTTTCCGGGAGACCTGCTCCAGGGCATCGGCCACGTCCTCCACGGCAAAAGCCATGTGATGCATCCCGGGTCCCTTCTTTTCAATGAACCTGCCCACCGGTCCTTCCGGATCCGTCGATTCCAGCAGTTCGATCTTGGTATCCCCGACCCGGAAGAAGGCGGTTTTCACCTGCTGGTCCCGCACCTCCTCGACGGCATAACATTTCAGTCCCAGCACTTCCTCATAATACCTGGTCGCTTCTTCCAGGTTCCTCACCGCGATCCCAATATGTTCAATGTGTGTGATCTTCATCTTTTGATGGATGTTTTTGCATGCTCCGCACGCCGGTTTCAGACAAGCTTTAAATTTACGCCCTAATGAATGATTTCGACATGATAATTATCAAAAATTCCATGAAACCTGTTGTAGATTATTATTCGATGGCATCGTAGACCACCTGCTGGATCGCGGTCCGGACATTCATGTCGATGAGCTTCGTGTTGCCCTGGTCGGGATGGATCCTGTTGGACAGGAAGATAAACAGCAGGTCGTAGGCCGGATCCATCCATACCATCGTCCCCGTGAAACCCGAATGCCCGTAGCTGATCGGTGAAGCGTCATTGCAGGCAGGACCCTCATCCGGTGTATTTGTCACAGGGCGGTCGAAGCCCAGTCCCCTCCGGTTGATCCGTTCATCATGGAAGCAACCTGTATACCTGGCGATGGTGGCCGGCCGGATGTACCGTTTTCCCCCGTAGGTGCCTCCGTTGAGATACATCTGCATGACCTTCGCCAGGTCGTTCGCACTGGCGAACAGGCCGGCATGTCCCGAAATGCCACCCAGCATCGCCGCACCCGGATCATGCACGTGGCCCCTCAGGAGCTGGCGCCTGAAGAACATGTCGTTCTCGGTGGGAACGATCATTGCAGGGGGAAACCGGTTCAGGGGCAGAAAACCCACGGACCATGCCCCCAGGGAAGCGTAGAAGTTATACCACACATACGGATACAGCATAGTATCAGTAACACTTTCAATAACCTGCTGTAACATATAGAATCCCAGATCGCTGTACCTGTATTCGGGCGACAGCAGCTCAGAGGTGTATATCCAGTGATACAACGAATCCCGCACCTCCTTGCGCAGGTACAGATCTTCCGCTACCTGGACGGGATATTCCGGAGAATAGGTTTTTGCATAGGTGCTGTCCACATACTTCACGTGACGGTTCGCATAGGCACCGTTCCCGATCCGCAGCGCATGGGTATGGGACCACCTGCCGGAGATCAGGCTCTGGGAGGTATCCAGTGGCTCCAGCGTGCGAAGGTAAAAGGGGATCCAGGGCTGCAGTCCCGCCTGGTGGGTGAGAATGTCGCTGATCAGCAGGTTGCCCTTATTGCTGGATCCGGGCAAAGTCAGGAAGGATCCCAGCAGTGAATCTTCATGGAACCTTCCCTGGTCCCGTAAACGCATCAGTGCCGGCATGGTGGCCGCAATTTTGGTGACGGAAGCCAGGTCATAGAGATCGGTGAGGCGGACCGGATCCCTGCCCTGGTAGGTGTGATGGCCGTAAGCCTTCATCCAGACCACTTTCCCGTGTCTTGCCACGAGTACCTGGCAACCCGGCATCGCCCTGTCCCTGATCGCCCCGGCGATCAGCGCCTCCATCTTCCGCAGGGTATCTTCGTTGAGCCCGGCTTCAACTGGATCCGCATAGCCCAGCCTGACAGGCGCGCCTGTAGGGATCCCTTCTCCCGCCCGTGCAGCTGCACCGGCAGAGACGGGCAGCCTGCCCCGGAAGGATATCCCGCCGAAAACAGCCTGTGCAGCCAGCTCCTGGTTCTGGGGATCATCACCGAAAGAAAAGATCAGGGCATCCGCGTTCTCATGTTTCTCAAACCGGGCAAGCGCATAGGGAGAACCGGCCAGGTGAAGGATCAGGGTGGAGGAAGGCCCGATCTTTTCGATGAACTGCAGGACCTCTTCCCCGATCCCGAACTGCCGGCCCGCATAAGGATTCGTTCCCGTAATGTTGACAATGATCGTGTTGTAAGCCTGCAGTTCCGTCAGCAGTTCTGGAAAGGCAGTGTGATCCGATGAGGGAGCCAGGTGAAAATGCTTTCCAGGCAGGTACAGGTCCGATGTGGATGTGAATGCCTGGTTTTCACCTTCGGAAATGTTCACGACGGCCAGCCTGGCCTGGTGGATCTCCCGGAGGGGAAGGATGGAGTCCCTGTTGCGGACCAGCACCAGCGAATGTTCCAGGAGCTTTCTGTTGTGCTGGCGGAAGTGTTTGTCGTTCAGCTCTTCCAGGAGAGAATCGGTGCTGACAGGCTGAACCCGGTGGAGTCCTGACCAGTACTTGGCCATCAGGATTTTCCGGCAGCTTGCATCAATCGCCTCCTGGCTGATCTCCCCGCTTCTGACCGCCCGCTTGATCGCGTTGATGCTTTTTCCCACATCCAGCGGCATCAGCAGAATGTCGTTCCCGGCCCTGACCGCCTCCACCTCCCTGTCGCCCGGAGCGGAGAAAGCATCCAGTCCCCTCATGTTCAGCGCATCGGTGATGACCAGTCCCCGGAAATCCATCTCTTCCTTCAGGAGCCGGGTCACCACGGACCGCGAAAGGGTTGCGGGCCGGCCGGCCATGTCATCCAGCGCAGGCGCGTGGAGGTGCGCCATCATGATCCCTGACAGCCCTTTCCGGATCGCCTCCCTGAATGGAAAAAGTTCGATGGAATCCAGTCTCTCCGCGGTATGGGGTACCACCGGAAGGGCATAATGAGAATCGGTACCCGTGTCGCCGTGACCCGGGAAATGCTTGGCCGCGGTCAGCACCCCGTTGTCCTGCATCCCCCTCATCAGGGCCACCACCTTGCCGGAAACATTTTCCCGATCCTCTCCGAAGGATCGCTCTCCGATGACCTGGTTCGCCGGATTGTTATTGATATCTGCCACCGGGGCAAAATTGAGATGCACACCCAGCCTTTTCATCTGCGTCGCCATGTCCCGTCCCAGCTCGTAGATCATCTGGTTGTCGGCAACTGCACCCAGGCACATGTGCTTCGGGTAGCTGATCACCTGTTCGAGCCGCATGCCGAGCCCGTTTTCTGCGTCCATGGCGATCAGAAGCGGCACCTGCGCCGCCTCCTGGAGACGGTTGGTGAAACTGGCCTGGGAAAGCGGGTCACCCAGGGAAAAGAGGATCCCCCCCACCCCGTAGCGGCGGACAAGACGTACCATGGCCTGCCGGTGGTCCTCCCCCATGCCGGAAAATGCCTGGACCATGATCATCTGGGCTATGCGCTCCTCCAGGGATAGTTCTTCCATCACCGAATCCACCCATGCGGTTCCCACACCCAGGAATCCGGGCGCTTCCGGGAAAGCCGGGCGGAACCGCTCCAGGATTTCCCGGTCGGCGGGACGAAGATTGCTGAAAACCAGGAATAAAATGGCAAGCACCGTGATCTGCAACAGGTTGTTCCTCATCTTTGTTACTGCATGTTCTGCCCGGTGTCAGGCACCCAATACAAAGTTAATCCGATGGGATCGCGGGAAAAATCAACTTATTAACATCCGGCACAAGCGGATTTTTTCCTATTTTGATCCGATCAATTCAATTTATATCCGATCTGTCCATGGGGAGGCTATTGAAGCAACCTGGCATCTTTTTGCGTCAGCAAAATTAGCACGTTGCAAAATAGCCTCCCCTGGATTTGATCGGACAGAATCTCTATCAACTGTTCGGAGGGGAGATCTTAAAGCAACACAAAATATGGACTGTAAAAAGGAGAGAAATCTTTCAGCGTGCAACTGCAGCTATCCCTGCAGCAGAAAAGGGATCTGCTGTGACTGCATTGCCTATCACAGGCGGATGGGTGAACTGCCGGCCTGCTATTTTCCGGATGACATGGAGGCAGGATACGACCGGTCCGTGGAGAACTTCATCCGGATCTACAGGGAAAGGGGTATTTGCTGGAACTGATAGCTACAGTCCAAGCTTTTCGGCGATCTGACGGGGCACCGCATCCCTGTGCACCACGATGAAGATCGTCTTGGCCCGCACATAGGCATCCGATGCATACATGTAGCCTTTGTAGATATGGTTGCCGGTCCCCCATGAATTTTTCACCTGGAAGAACCGGTTGCCCAGCTGGTCCCTTGCCAGTCCGGTGATGTGCATCAGGTGGTCGTCGGTGGTCCTGTAATTGTCGAATCCCTGCTGACGCAACTCCTGTGTGATGACCTTTTCCTTCTTCGGGGAAGAAAAATCATAGAACAGCGCCTCCCGCTCCGATTCGGAAAGCTCGTCCCACCTGGCCCTTTCCAGTCCGCTCAGGTCTTCGATCTCCTCCGACGGGATCAGGGCAACCCCCTTCTTCCAGTCAAATCCCTTCTCCCCCACATCGGCGTCCCAGCATACCGAGTAGCCACTGGTCAGGGCATGCTCCATGACCGACATCATCTCAGCCAGGGGCACATTCATGATGGATCCCCAGCTCCAGTTATCCGGGATCTCGATGATGAAATCCTCATAGAAGGGATGGTGTGTAAAGGATCCGATCATCACATATTCAGCCGGATCAAGACCCAGCGCATCCGAAAAGGAACGGGGTGTGTAGGTGACCCCCTCGTGAACAAACCTGTCAGGCACCGCTCCCAGGTAAGCATCCAGGATCCCTTCGAATCCTTCCTTCCAGACCGGGGTGAGCTGCCTGTTGGGATTTTTAACCACCTGCTCGATATATCCGCTCAGTACCGCATTCAGCTCCCCATGAACCGGCAATGAATCGCCGGTGCGCAATCCGTCATAAGCCGACTCCGGAACCAATCCGTCGCTTTTCCAGATATTGAACACATCATGTGTGAGTCCGCCGCCCGCAAAATTGATCGTCCCGTGCATCCGCACATACTTGACCGCTTTGTCCAGGTATGCCTGGCGGACGAAGAACATTTCGGACAGGTCATGGATCCCTTTTCCGGTCCGCAGCAATTCCGATTCAATGAAACTCACCGAGGCAAAGCTCCAGCAGGTACCCGACCGGTGCTGGTCCTTGACGGGCGTGGCCGGGATGCTGTGTTCAAGGGTAAAGGAATAACCCTCTTTCTGTTCATCATTCTTTTCCTGTGCAAAAAGTGCGCTGCCGAGGAAGGCTCCCAGGAGAGCGATCCATGCCCCGGTTCGTTTCCAGTGTTTCATGTCAGATTTTTTCCTGTTCTGGTTTGTACTGGTCGTGAAAATAGGAATTTTCCGCTTACATATTTCCGGACCTGCCCTAAAACCTGTTCCGCTCAGAGGGAGACCCTGTTCAGGAACTCGTGGACATGCTCGGCGTAGGTGCGGGAGACCGGGATCCGGATCTCCTGCGGAACATCCATGTATATAAACAGGCTGGTCCCGATGAGCCTGACCTGCTTAATGTTATCGAAATTGACCATGAAAGAGCGGTGACAGCGCTGGATGAGGGTCCCTTCAAGCTCCTTTTCCAGTCTTTTCATCGTATTCCTCAGCATGACCTTCCTGATCTTCTGCTTCTCCTGCACATGGATGGTCACATAATTATCGGTCGACTCGATGTAAAGAATATCGGCCGACCGGATGGAAAATCGCAGCTTTTCCGTTTCATCCCTGAAGGTGATCATCCGCTTCTCCCTGAATTCCTCGGAGGTATCCTTCCTCAGCTTTTCCAGGGTATCCCTTTTATCCTTCAGCGAAAGCCACAGCCACGAGATGGAATAGGGGATCGCCAGTACCAGCAGGGTGATGAAAAGCAGTCCGGTAAACCGTTCCAGTGGTTCCGCCCCCGATTTCAGCAGGCAGAGATCCCCCGCCAGATATGCCCCGGCCAGCAGCACGATCTCGGCCATGTTCCAGAGTCCGAACAGCAGGTATGTCATCCGGATCTTCCGGCAGACCAGGATGAAGATGAGCTTGCTGAGGACAATGATCAGCATGCCGGACAGGATAAAGGCGCTTGAGTAGAAGAAGAATTCGATCCTGCCCACTTCGAACCAGGAGGAGGCATTGAAAGGAGAATACAGGTTGATGAAGACAAGGGCGAAGACGGAAACGAACATCACCTGGGTGATGATGGTGGACCTGTCTTTGAGGTAGCCGGGAATTTCTTTCAGCAAGATCTTCATGGTGAAACGGATCTTGTTACATTCCCCCGGGGCTCCCGACCCGGACGATCCGCAGTTCCGTCCTCCGGTTCTGTGCCCTGCCTTCCGGCGTGCTGTTCTCTGCCACAGGCTGTGTTTCACCGTATCCCTTCCAGGAAAGCCTGTCCCCGTCAATGCCCAGTCCGGTCAGGGTCCTGACCACCACCTCCGCCCTTCGCTCGGACAGTTCCAGGTTGTAGGCGGACGACCCGGTATCATCTGTGTGTCCGCTGATCTCCGCGCCGATCCCGGGATTGCGCACCAGGAATTCGTACACCTTTTTCAACTCAGCGACCGACCTTGGATCCAGGGTGTGGGAATCCACGTCGAAAAAGATGTTGTTCAGAACCACCCTGCTTCCCATACCGATGCGGTCCATGGGAATGTCTTTCCGGAAAGGATCCGTCACCCCGTGGGTCCCCTCGAAGGAGAAGTGCTCCGAATAGAAGAGATAACCCCCGGCCGACACATTCAGGGCGTATTCACTGTCCGTGGGCAGCGCGATCAGGTAACTGCCCCGGTCGGCAGCCGACTCAAGTTCCATGACCACCTCTCCGTTCTCCAGATCAATCAGCTGCATGAGGGCCTTCAATCCTTTCATGTTCTTTGAATCGTACACCCTGCCGGTCATGTATGAAACCTCCACCGGCCTGATCTCCGCCGGGAGCTCGAATGTGTAAATGTCTGTATCCTTACCGGAATGCCTGTCAGATGAAAAATAGGCGCGGTCTCCCCTGGCATTGATCACCAGACCCACCTCATCGTAACGGGTATTGATGGGGTACCCCAGGTTCACCGGCCGGGACCAGCTACCGTCCCCTCTGAGCCTGGAAAGGAAAAGGTCGCCCTGTCCCATTCCCGGCCAGCCGTCCGAGGAGAAGTAGAGGGTCTGTCCGTCAGGATGGATGAAGGGCGATTGCTCCATCCCGGGGGTATTGACCGAATCTCCCAGGTTGACCGGCACACCCCATTTCCCGTCGCTCCGAACGGACATCCAGATGTCGTAGGATCCCTTCCCGCCCGGACGGTCGGACGAGAAATAGAGCACCCTGCCGTCGGCCGAAACCGACGGGTGTTTTTCGCTGTACCTGCTGTTCACGGGCGATCCGATATTCCGGGGGGAACTCCACCGCTCCCCGGTCAGCTCCGAATGGTACAGATCGCACCTTCCCAGTCCGCTGCGCCGGTTACAGGCCGTGAAATACATGCTCTTTCCATCGGCCGTGACGCTCTGGGCACCTTCGTTGTCAGCCGTGTTCAGCGGGGGACCCGCATTCTTCCTCCGGCCCCAGGAATCGCCCGTGCGTGTGGAAATATAGAAATCCTCCTGGAGATGGGTCCCCATTCGTTCGTCCCCTGCCGGATCAGGCACCATCACCGTGAAGATGAGCATTTTCCCGTCCACCGATAGGGAGGGCCAGTACTCGTTCAGGGCCGAGTTTACCGAATCGCCCAGATTTTCCGGCCGGAAGGGGACCGGGTTCCGGATGGCTTCCCTGGCGAACTGGCATTTTTCCCGGAGGAGCAATGCTTCATCCCGGTTCCTGACCTGTTCCGGGGAAAATGCCAGGAAGGTGTCCAGCAAACGGAGGGAGCGCTCGTATTCCCCGTTCATGAAGGTGAGACCGGCCAGCAGCCGGTAACCGTCCGGGTTCCCCTCCCTGTCTGCCCTGAGGGCCCGGGAATAGTATGTGACAGCCTCCGGGTACTGTCCCCTCTCATAGTAAATCTGTGCAAGCATCTGGCAGGCTTCACTGAAGTTCCCGTCTGCCCTGAGTGCTTTCAGCAGCAATGCCTCCGCTGCGGCATCATCCCGCGCTTCAAAACGTTCCCTGGCCTCTTCAAACAATCTTTCGGCCCTCCTGGAAACGGAGCCCTGCTGCTGTGCGACACCGCAACCGCTGAAAAGCATCAGCAGGCATATGATAACGGCGTGTTTCATGAACCGGATCGATATGGTTTCTGATCTGACATTCAGGGATGTATCTATGGGATTCGCATGTATTTGTGCACCTGCAGGGAGATGCGCCAGCGGGGATGATCCTTCACGCGGGCAATGATCCCTGGCATCATCTCCTCCCTTCGGCTCCATTCCGGCTGAAGGAAAAGCCTGCAACGCCCGTGCACCTTTTCAGCCTGTGCATCGGCCCACCGGAAGTCATCCTCCTCAAAGATAATCACCTTAAGTTCATCCGCCCGGGCATAAAAATCCTTCTGCGGAGGTGCATTCTTCTTGGGTGAGAGACAGATCCAGTCCCACATCCCCGTGAGCGGATACGCCCCGCTGGTCTCCAGGAAAGTCTCCATCCCTTTCTCCTTCAGCAGCCCGGTCAGGTACTCCAGGTCGGCCATCAGCGGCTCACCTCCCGTCACCACCACCGCCCGGGCAGGATATGTGGCCGCACGTGCCACGATCTGTTCCACGGGAACCACCGGATGAACCGACGGGTCCCAGGAGAGTTTTGTATCACACCAGCTGCAGCCGATGTCGCACCCTCCTATCCGGATAAAATATGCCGCCTTTCCGGTATGAAAGCCTTCTCCCTGGATGGAGTAAAACTCTTCAACCACCGGAAGCTTCCTTCCCCCTTCAAAATCTGCCGAATATTCCCGCATGTTAATTCTTACGGACCCAGAGCCGGGAAATGAGAAAATATAACAACCTCAGGATGACGACCGCCCCGTAAAGGATCAGCGCGATCAAGAGGACCAGGTGCAGCTGGGTGACAAGCTCCCTGGCAGGTGCAGCATGCTTGATGATGCCGATGATGTTCATGGCGTAAGCCACCGAAAAGCAGAGCAGGAAGATGATCAGTTCCCGTTTTTTCATGGCTGCCGTAATGATCGTATCTTTCATCACATTCAGGTTTTAAAGCGAAAGGCCCCCGGGCCAGGAAACGATTCGGTTTGACCACATGGATTCATATCCCATCAGGGTGGCGATGCCCGAACTGAATCCCTGTTCCGTGAGCCAGGGATCGACCCTGTTGTTTCTCACATCCGAGACAAATGATGCCATCTGGATATCGGTCCCGTCCGATTTGATGATCCTGTCCAGCAGATAGGTTCCCTTGTCCTCCGAAGGATCTTCGGGCACCCAGGTGGGCCCCCCCACGGGGACCACATCAAATACCCGTTTCTCAATACTGTTCAACAGCTGCATGATCCCGGGCGCAGGTTCGGGGAACTCTTTGAAGAGATACCCTGTTTCCAGTTCAATGGTGCCCAGCGGACCCTGTACCTCGATCTGCATGCCGTACTTCTTGTTGCTGATCAGCGAGTCATACACCAGGTGCGTCCCTGAAGGGTAATGGTAGACCACATTCACGTTGTCATACACTTCCCTCCCGTCCTTCCAGTGGTTGATGCTCCCCGATCCCCATGCATAATCCGGATTTTCCTTCAGGATCCAGTTGGCCACCTGCAGGTGGTGACTGGCCAGTTCTGTCATCAGTCCGCAGGAGAACTCCCGGTACAGCCTCCAGTTGATCTTCCTTTCCAGTCCGGGCGAGGGGACCGGTCTCCGCCAGTCATCGTTCCGGTGCCAGTAAGCCCTGATCTGGGTGATATCTCCGATGGATCCCTTTTCTATTTCCCTGACCCCCTTCAGGGTCCTGGCACTGAACAGGCGCTGGTGACCGATATACAGGATCCTGTTGTTCCGCCGGTGGGCCTGGAGCATCAGATCGCATTCCTCGTAGGTTTTCGCCATGGCCTTTTCACAAAAAACGTGCAGTCCCGCATCCAGTGCATCGATGCTCATCCGGGCATGCCTGTCCAGGGGTGTTGCAATCACCACCCCGTCGATCTGTTCCTGGTCCAGCATCCTCCTGTAATCCCTGTAACCCCTGGCTTCCATACCGATCATCTGCTGTGCCCTGTCAAAATTTGGTTCATAATCGTCACAGAAACATGAAATCTCCACACCGGGCACCTCCTGGAGATGGGTGAGCAGCAGCGATCCGCGCGATCCCACACCGATGATCCCCAGCTTTACCGTCGGCAGGTATTCCTGGGCATAGAGACTGCTCAGCCAGGGCATCCTGGCCGAGAAGATTCCTGCCGCCGCCAGGGCAGTAAAAGCTTTGATAAAATCTCTCCTGTCTGTTTCCATCTAATCTTTTTTGATATGTGATCGTGGTTGTTTTTCTACATGAAAAAACACCTGACCTTCAGGTCGGGAAACTGACCGGCAATTTCCATGGCGCGCTGGTTGCCTGCACTGAATAAAGCTGTTGAGAATACTTCAGCCCTCACAGGATCGCCGGCTGTTACGCTCACCACTCCCTTCCCTCTCCTGGTGTGAAGTGTTTCCGGATTCACAATATGGCCCGAATTTCCGAATTTTTTTTGGTTGTTCAAAGAATTTCCGCTGGTGGAAAGGGTCTCATTCTTCAGATCGAACACAAGGGGTTCGGTCGTTCCCGGAAGGGGGACCGATACTTTCCAGCAATCTCCGTAGGGATGGGAACCGAGTCCGTATACCAGGCTCCCCCCGAAGCTGACCAGGGCTTTTTCAACACCCCGGCCGGAGATGATCTTCAGGATGCGTCTCATGGCATATCCCTTGCCATAGCCTCCGAGATCAATTTGCATCCCTTCCTTCAGGAACCTGATCCGGTCCCCTTCCAGAACCAGGTGCTCCATGCCCGCCGAACCGGCGATCCGCTGCGGAAGGATCCCGGCCTCCGTCCCGTGCTCCAGGTAATGATCCAGCACTGCCTTCAGGGTCACGTCGAAGAATCCCCGGGTCTCCCGGTGGTATTCCACCAGTTCGGTAAAAATGACGTGCATTTCATGATCGAGGGGGACCGGATGCCTGAAGGCGGCACGGTTGATCACGGAGATGTCCGAATCAGGCCTGTACACCGAAAGCCGCTGCTCGATCCGGTCCAGCTCCGATGTGATCTCTTCCACCAGCAGATCGGCCGGGGCATCCCCTGTTCCAGGCAGCACCAGGTCCATGGTGGTGCCCATGGACCGGATCTGACGGTAGGCTGTTTTCATATCCGGATGATCCGGTTGTCTCATTTTTAAAACTTTTCCCGGTGTAAAATTATAAAGATCACGTTGTTCATCGGCCGGCCGGGGGCGGATCGAAAATTCCGGATCTGCCCAGTCCGGCTTTTTGAAGCCTGTACTGCATGGACACCCTCAATACGCCGAGCCCGTATGCAATGCTGTTTTTGAGATCGATGGAGGAAGCTTCCTCAAAATAACGGGTGGGACATGTGATCTCCGCGATCTCGTATCCCCGGAAGAAGATCTGGGCAAGCATCTGGTTATCGAACACAAAATTGTCTGAATTCGCCCGGAAATTGATGGATTCGAGCACTTCACGCGAAAATGCGCGGTATCCGCTGTGGTATTCCGAAAGTTTCTGCCCAAGCAGCAAATTCTGAATGAACGTGAGGATCCGGTTTGCCAGATACTTGTACAGGGGCATCCCCCCCCTCAATGCGCCTTTCCCCAGGATCCGGGAGCCAAGCACCACCTGGTACACCCCGCCGGCAATGAGATGACACATGGAGGGAATGAGCCTGGGTGTGTACTGGTAATCGGGATGGAGCATGACCACAATGTCCGAATCCAGTTCCAGTGCCTTCCGGTAACAGCTTTTCTGGTTGCCTCCGTATCCCTGGTTCTCCGTGTGTCTGACAATGTGCCTGATCCCCAGCTTCTCCGCGAGGCCGACTGTGCCATCGCTGCTCAGGTCATCCACCAGGATCACATGGTCCACGATCCCAAGCGGGATCTCCCGGTAGGTGGCCTCCAGCGTTTTTGCCGCATTGAATGCAGGCAGCACGACGGTGATTTTTTTCCCGTCAATCATGGTCCCTCCCGGCTCTTTTCACCGTAAAAACGAATCCGTTCTTCTCACGAAGCACCTCCAGCTCGGGGTATCGTTCGAGGTACTGTTCCTTTTTGTCCACCCTGATCACAAAATAGGCATCCTTGTCCGGCACATGGTTGAGCAACCATTCCGCCCGGTCCTTTTCCGGGTCTTCCGGAGGTTGTTTCCCGAAGTAGAACAAATGGGCATAGCTCTTGTAACCCAGGGTGTTAACATACACATCACGGCCTTTGAGCTCCTTGAAAAATTTCACAGCGGTCCGCTGGGTATAGCCTTCGATCCGGTCGGTGAACAGGTACATGGAAGCGGCCACAAAGAGGAGCGTGACAACGTGAAGCAACACCATTCCGACGGGATTCCTCCTGAGGATCTGGATCAGGGAAAAGGTGATCCCGGCAAGCAGGAAGATCCCGATCAGCCATTCGTATCCGCTCCAGTGCACCTCGGCCTGGAGTGCGCTCCGGGTAAATTCATCCAGGAATCCGAATCCTCTTTCTGTCAGCCATCCCGGATGGGTTACTGCCAGGGGGAGCGCAATGGCAGCCGCTCCGTAAAGAAGTGCGATCATCCAGAGGAGGATCACCTGCCAGGTTCCGATCTCCAGCTTCCTGTCCAGCCATTTGTCCCATACCCAGGCGGACAGGAAGGTGAGCGGGAAATAGGTCAGTGAGCTGTAGTGGAGGATCTTGGTCTTTACGATGGAGAAAAGGATCAGCACCACCCAGAACATGATGGACATCCACTGCCGGAAGATCCGCTGCACCTCCATGCTCTCCGATTTTTTCGTGAAACTTTTCATGGCGATCACCGATGCGGGGAAGACGCCCAGCAGGACCACCACCAGGTGATAGGCGAAAAATCCGCTGTGTCCGGCATCATAGGTGGAGAACAACCGGATCTGATAGTCTATGAAATCCCTGAGGATGTGGCTGTTACCGTTCATCACCTGGAGCAGGAACCAGGTGCCTCCGGTCAGGGTGAGCACCAGGATGAACAATCCCACATGCCCTGCTGTGGTTGACAGCCTGAAACGCCTGAAGATCAAAAAGACCAGAAAACAGATCAGGAACACCAGGATGGCCACGGGACCCTTGGTCAGTACCGCCAGCCCGAAAAAGAAGGCCGAGAGGATGATGTTCCGGACCCTTCTCTGATTCCGGTCCGGGTCCAGGTAAAACACGAACCAGGCAATCCCCATGAAGATGAAAAGGTTGAACCAGGGATCGATGATCCCCGACTTGAAATAAAAGAATGGCAGGATGGCCGCACCGTAGGAGAGCGCCCACAGGATCCCGAAACGGTCCCCGTACAGGCGCTTCCCCAGGTAGAACAGGACTGCAAGCGATGCGATCCCGCAAAGAAAATTGGGGAACCGGGCGGCAAATTCGTTGATCCCGAAAAGCTTCATGGAAAGCACCTGCAGCCAGAAAAAGAGCGGCGGCTTCTCCCAGAAAGGCTCATAGTCGATCTGGACGGTCACATAATCGCCGGTAACGATCATTTCCCGCGCCGATTCGGCGAAATTGATCTCATCCCAGTCAAAAAGGTGCACGGCACCCAGAAAGGGCAGCAGGAACGCAAGCGAAAAAGCAAGTATTCCGAGGTAAACGAGCACCGGTTTGTTCTTTACCCTCATCGACGTATTGCTTCAGGCAGGGACTGCCGGAGCCACCTGCGGTTATACCTGTTGATCCACCACCAGCCCAGGTACCCTGCCAGCAAACCGATCACTGCACCCCCGGTCACATCGATCAGGAAGTGCTGTGACAGATAGATCCGGGAGTATGCCACTCCCGCTGCCAGGACCATGGCCAGCATACGTACCCAGTTGTTTTTCAAAATTAATGATATTCCGAAAAACAGCGCAAAGGCGGTGGCACTGTGACCCGAAGGAAAACTGTACCATGAGTGGAGATCCACCCCTGGCACCAGGTACAGGTCGGCGCCCGAACCTGCAAGTTCGAAGTATTTGACCGGTCTGGCGGCCCCTCTGAAGAAGAGGTGCTTCAGCAGCTGCACGGAAATTCCGGAGATGGCAAATCCCGCAAGAAGGATCAGGGTGTACCGGATCCTGTAGAACAGTGTGACCAGGATGATCACCAGGGCTCCTGCCCCGCTTCCCAGCAGGGTCCATCCCCTGAAAAGGAAATCCAGGAAACGGCTGTGGAAGCTGTTGACCGCCAGATGGACCGTTTCCCTGGGAAGTGCCAGGCAGAGGACCACCGCAGCCAGGATCAGGACCAGGGACACGATAAGAAATGTATTGGTATACAGATCCTTTCGGAAAATATTTCGTTCCATGTCAGTCCGGTGTGTATGGATCGCCCAAAAGTAGTAAAATTGGCGCACAGATAGGGAAATCAATATTTTTTTTACTTTTGGCTTCACACCAAAAATGGAGCAGATGAATCCAGAGGAACTTAAAACGACCATGAACAGGCTCTACGGCGCATCGGATGATCCCGTATGGTTCTATTTCTCACCCGGAAGGGTCAACCTGATCGGCGAACATACCGATTACAACGGGGGATATGTGTTTCCGTGCGCCCTCACCTTCGGCACCTATCTTATGGTCAGGAAAAACGGAAGCAGGAGGGTGCGTTTCGCCACAACCAATTTTGACCACAGGGGCGAGGTACATCTGAACGAACCTTTCGAGAGGGAAGGAAAGTCCTGGATCAACTATCCGGTCGGTGTCCTGAACGAATTCAGGAAACTGGCACTGGAAGTGGAAGGAATGGATCTGCTCTATTCGGGCGACATCCCCAACGGTGCGGGACTTTCCTCCTCGGCATCCATCGAGATGGCCACCGCCTTTGCCATGAACGATCTGTACCGGTTCGGAATGGACCGCATGTCCCTGGCCAGGCTTTCCCAGAGGGCCGAGAACCTCTTCGTAGGGGTAAACTGCGGGATCATGGATCAGTTTGCTTCCGGGCTGGGCCTGAAGGACCATGCCCTGTTCCTTAACTGCGACACCCTGGAGTACGAAAGGGTGCCGTTCAGACTTGAAGGGTTGAAGATCGTGATCGCAAATACAAATAAGAGAAGGGGACTGGCCGACTCGAAATACAACGAGCGAAGGGCACAGTGCGAGGCAGCCGTGGAGGCCCTTCGCCGGGGAAAATCCATCCGGCACCTGAGTGACCTGACCATGGAGGAGTTCGAAAAACATGCCCACCTGATCCCCGATGAAGTGGTTCTGAAAAGGGCACGGCACGTGATCTCAGAGAACAGCCGGACCCTTGCCGCGGTGGACGCCCTGAACAAAAGCGACATCGCCACCTTCGGGAAGCTTATGTACCAGTCCCACCAATCCCTGAGGGATGATTATGAGGTCACCGGCCGCGAACTCGATACACTGGTGGAAGAAGCCGCGAAAATCGACGGAACCGTCGGAAGCAGGATGACGGGCGCCGGATTTGGCGGATGTACCGTCAGCATCGTCGACGAAAATGCCGTGGAAGGCTTCATCCGGGATGTGGGTGCCGGCTATGCGGAAAAGACCGGGCTCCAGGCCGATTTCTACGTGGCCGAGATCGGGGACGGTTCAAAACGGATGGAATCCTGAGCAGGTCAGCGGACGGTCAGGCTGGCTGACAGTTGCCCCTCCCCAGCGGAGGAGGGTCCCACAAGAATGTTAAACACCCCCGGTTCCACCATGTATTCCCCCTGCCCGGTGTCGTAGTATGCCAGCTCGTCCGGACCCAGTGTCATGGTGACGGTCACCGTTTCCCCGGCATCGATCCATACCCTATCGAATCCGCGAAGGTCCTTCAGCGGTCTTGGCACATCGGACTCCACATCCCTGACGTACAGCTGGACCACCTCCTCACCGCCCGATGTCCCCGTGTTGGTCACATCCACGCTGACCGTAACCTCCTCCGAAGGGGAGATCTCATCCTTTTCGAGGATCAGGTTTTCATATGCAAAGGTGGTATAGCTCAATCCGTATCCGAAAGGATACAATACTTCCCCTTCGAAGTACCTGTATGTCCTTCCCTCCATCGCATAATCCTCGAAATCAGGAAGGTCGCTGACGGATTTGTAGAAGGTGACCGGCAGTCTTCCCGCGGGATTGTAATCTCCGAAGAGCACATCCGCCACGGCTGTTCCCCCGGCTTCGCCGGGATACCATGCCTGAAGGATGCCGTCCAGGTGTTCGTTTTCCCAGTTGACGGACAGGGCGGATCCGGACATGAGGACCAGGGTGACCGGCTTCCCGGTGGCGGCCATGCGGCGGATGAGTTGCTGTTGTACCTCCGGCAGATCCAGGGATGTTCTGTCGCCCCCTTCAAACCCATCCACGTGAAAGCCCCTCATCTCTTCCCCTTCCATGCGGGCATTCAGCCCCATCACAAGCACCACGTGCTCGGCCCAGCCGGCCAGCTGCAGGGCTTCCTGCATCAGGTTCCTGTCCGGCTCCAGCCAGTTCAGTGTGCAGGTGGCGTCGCCCCTGCGGTCGCGGAGGACCACCTTGAAGGGATAGGGCTGACCGGCCCTGAGTTCCCGTTCCATCCGCCCCATTCCACGGCGCCCCCTGAGGGTGTCGCCGTCAAAGATCAGCTGCGCGCCCCGGCCTTCCGTTCCGATGGAATGCAGTCCGTTTTTAAGGGGGACCAGGTAACCGCTCCACTCCACCCGGTAGGCGTCATCCGTGAGCCCTTCCACCGGAGGCTGTCCGTCCCACCAGTAAACATCGATCGCCGGATCGGTCCGCTCGGCCACCGGTTCCGCTTCCCCTTCCAGCTCCGGATAATAGCTGCCGGTGACCCCCTGCTCCGAAAGTGCTTCATCGGTGTAAAGGACCTCCCCCGGAACCGGGACCGGAAATGGCATGTCCTGGTGAAAAGGGCTTCCCAGCGCGTAGCGGACCTCTCCACCTTCACCCAGTTTGGTTTTGATCCCCTGATAGACACTCACCGGATTTACCGGGAACCCGTTGTAGTTCCCGTACTGGGTGGACACATTGTCCGCATTGGGACCGATCACGGCCACTTTTCTGAGGTTCCTTTCCAGGGGCAGCGCCCCGTTTTCATTTTTCAGAAGGACAATGGATTTCCTGGCCATTTCAAGTGCCACCAGCCGGTGTTCTGGACTGGAAACCACCTCATAAGGGACATCGGACCAGGGTACCATTTCGTCGGGATCGAACATCCCGAGTTTCATCCTGGCCAGCATCAGCCGTTCCACCGAAACATCGATCTGCTCTTCGGTGATCAGTCCCTTGCTGACGGCCTCGACCAGTGCCGGGTAGACATTTCCGCAATTGAGATCGGTTCCGGAAAGGACCCCCAGTGCGGCGGCTTCCTCCCTGGTGCCGACCACATCATGCCCGGAATGAAAATCCCGGATGGCCCCGCAGTCTGATACGATGTATCCATCGAATCCCAGTTCACCCCGCAGGAGTTCCTCCTGCAGCCAGCCGCTTCCGCAGCAGGGCTCACCCATGTACCGGTTGTATGCGCACATGACCGAATAGACCTTCCCCTCCTCCACCGTCTTTTTAAAAGCCGGAAGGTATGTATCCCTGAAATCCCGTTCACTGGTCACAGCATCGAATTCATGCCTGAGGGGTTCGGGCCCGCTGTGCACCGCATAATGCTTCGAGGTGGCCACCACCTTGAAATAGCGGTCATCATCCCCCTGGAGCCCCCTGATGAACTGCACGCCCAGTTCCCCTGTCAGGTAGGGATCCTCGCCATAGGTCTCATGTCCCCTGCCCCACCTGGGGTCCCTGAAAATATTGATGTTGGGCGACCAGAAGGTGAGTCCCTGGTAACGCTCCCGGCTGCCCCTGGATATGAAATCATTGTACTTGGCCCTGGCCTCCGTGGAGGTGATGTCAGCCATGCGGAACATCAGTTCACGGTCGAAGGTGGCAGCCATTCCGATGGCCTGGGGAAAGACGGTGGCTTTCCCGGCCCTTGCCACTCCGTGCAGGCATTCGTTCCACCAGTCATACTGCGGGATCCCCAGTCGCTCCACAGCTGCGGCCGCATTGGTCAGCTGGCTCACCTTCTCTTCCACTGTCATCCTGGAGACCAGGTCTTTTGCCCGCTCCTCGAAGGCGAGCCTGGTATCCTGGTAAGGAAATTCAACGGGTGGACTGCACGCAAAAATTGCGCCCAGAAGGAACACGGTCAGTACTCTTGCATATTTCATAATCAGAAGGTTTTATTAAGAAGTTGTCGGATGATCGTGGTCATGGGGCCTTAAAGATAACAAAACGGCACTGATAACAAAACAGCGCTTTACTCCGAAATCTTCACGATCCGTTCCATGTATGTCCGGGTTCCGTCGCGCAGCATGAGCAGGTACGGACCGCTGGCCAGCCGGTTCACGTCAATGGTGACGGGATTGGGAGGATCCGTCATCCTGAAAACCTCCTGGCCACTGTAGCTGTAAATGGTGATCTCCCGGACCGGTCCCCTCTGGAACAGTTCCACATAGAGCTGGTCCTTCACAGGATTGGGACCGAAACTGAATGAGCCCTCCGACGGGGTGGTGCGGATCAGGCTGACCGTCTTCAGGAGATCATTGTCCGGGTCGAAGACCACCTGCTGCACCGGTCCCCCTACCGGAATGCGGAACATCTCCACCGCTTCATCCTGCAGCAGCCTCTCACGGAACACGGATCCGTCAGCCAGGAAGATTTCCACCTCGAACGGCATGGTAAACAGCGGCGTGCCCGGTGATGTGGTGCGCTGCTCGCTTCTCAGATAGAGGGAATCGCCTTCCTGGTACCATGTCACCGTATACAGCGGATAGCCTTCTCCGTAATACCACTGTTCGAAAAAGGAGGAAAAGTCCGTCCCGCTTTCCGTTTCAAGCACATGCCTGAAATCCTCCCCGGTGGCAACCGCGTTCCCGTAGAGTCCGAGGTAGGTCCTGAGTACCTGGAAGAAAAGCGCATCATCGTCGAGTACGTGCCGGATCATATGCAGCAAAACGGCTCCTTTCTTATAGCTGAGTCCGTTGTCAAATAGGCGGAACGGATCGCCGGATTGCTCTTCGGGGACAAAGACGGATCCGGAAGTTTTTCCCAGGGCGACACTCATGGCATGGTTCATCCAGTCATCTGCCATCTGCTGTCCCAGGAGCTGTTGTGCCGAAACATACTCCATGTATGAAGCGAAGCCCTCATTGATCCAGATATCCTGCCAGCTCCCGCAGGTCACATGATCACCGAACCACTGGTGTGCCAGCTCATGGGCCACCAGGAAAAAATCGAAATCCTGGATGGTGGTCATGGTCTGGTGCTCCATCCCCCCTCCCATGGGAGCCATCGCATGTCCGTATTTTTCAGATGCAAAGGGATAATCCCCCAGCAGTTCCGAATAAGCACGGATAAGGCGGCCCGTTTCGAGAATGCCGTTTTCCCAGTCCCCCAGCACCCGGGGGTCATCATAGATATAATTCTGGACCAGCACCGAGTCGCCTTCCCCCGTGAGCGGTGCCCTGAACGAATAATCTGTGTAATCCGCCACTGTGAAGAACAGCAGGTAATAGGCCATGGGGTACCTGGTCCGCCATCTGAAAAGCCGGGAATTTCCGGGCAGCTCCTCCACTTCCTCAAGGATCCCGTTGGAAGCTGCCATCAGGTGGTTGTCACAGATGAGGTCCATGCGGACCGAGTCGATCTTGTCCGTCAGCACCTGCTTCACCGGGAACCAGTCCTTCGCATTTAGCGGCTCCGAAAGGGTATAGGTCACCTGGAATCCGTAATCCAGGTCCCTGGCGGAAGTGATCCCCGCAAAAAATCCCCTGTCCCTGCCCGCCTTGCCCCGGTAAGACATTCTTACTGCAAATTCCTCTCCGGGTAACCTGTAACCGTCCAGTGCCACAAAAACGGCATTCTCCCGGTGAATGTAGCCCGCCTGAATCCCCGGACCGGAAAGGGAATCGAATTCCACAATCTCCACTCCGGTCACCTCCAGGGAATCCTGCAGCTCCAGGACCAGGGTATCCAGCTCCCTAACGGCTTCCACCAGGACCGTGGCGCTGCCGTCGATCAGGGTGCTTTCGTTGGTCACCCGGAGGACCAGGTGGTAATATCTGATATCGTAGGCCGAAAGCCACTGTGCGTGGAGCGGGTTCTGATACCCTGCAGCATCCACAATCCCCCCACAACCCTGGCTGTGGAGCTGGGCTGTGGCGGACAGTGCGCTGAACGCCAGGAGGAGACAAATGGCAAGCCGGTTCATGCTACATGCTGAAGCGGAACACGGTCTTTGCTGCAAAGGTTTCGCCGGGTTTCAGAAGCGTGGAGGGGAAGTGTTCCCGGTTGGGACTGTCCGGGAAATACTGGGTCTCCAGGCAGACAGCCGAATGGGGTTCGTAGACAAGCCCCTCCTTCCCCCGGATCCCCTTCACATAATTGGCGGTGTACAGCTGTATCCCGGGGAGTGTGGTCAGCACCTCCATGGTGCGGCCCGATGCAGGGTCGTGCAGGATTGCCGCCGGGGTCAGTTCCCCCGGAACCGCGGCAAGCATAAAATTGAGATCATAGCCCGGCGCCACCTGCTCTAATCTTTCACCCAGGTGCCTGGCCTTTCTGAAATCAAAAGGGGTATCCCGCACCAGTGCGATCTCACCTGTGGGAATGTTCTCGCTGTCCAGGACCGTGTATCTGTCCGCATACAGGGTCAGCTCATGCTGCAGGATCGTTCCCCTGCAACCGTTCAGGTTGAAATAACTGTGGTTGGTCAGGTTCACATGGGTGGACCGGTCGGTCGTTGCCCTGAAGCTGATCCCCAGTTCATTGTTCTCATTCAGGGAGTAGGTCACCCCGGCGGTGAGGTTGCCCGGGTATCCTTCCTCCCCGTCCCGGCTTTCATATGTCATCACCAGGCTTGCTTCATCTGCCGAGATATCCGTATGCACCTGCCATAGCTGCTTGTCAAAGCCCCTGAATCCGCCGTGAAGATGATTGGCACCTTCATTGGCAGACAGACTGTACCGGGTGCCGTCGATGACAAAGGAACTGCCCCCGATGCGGTTGCAGAACCTTCCGCAGACGGCACCGAAGTAGGGCTGGTCGCCCAGGTAATCCTCCAGCCGGTCGAATCCGAGCACCACATCACCGGGATCGTTCTCCCGGCCGGGCACAAACAGGTGGGTGATCGTGGCTCCGTAGTCCATCACCCGAACCTGCATTCCGTTTCTGTTTTCCAGGGTATATCGGGAAACCTCCTCCCCGCCTGGCAGCGTGCCGAAATGTTCTCTCTCAATGTTCATACAGGATTTTCTTTCTGTTCAGGGATTAAAGATAGGAATTATTCCGTGTCGCTGACTGATATCCACTGCTTAACCACATTAACAGTGAAAGCACAGGGCTCTATGCAAAGGCGGATACCGAAAAGCCACTGAACAGAGTAGGTATGACAAAAACGAAAAAGACAAATGAAAACTGAACGATTGACGACTGACTTCCGTGAAATTCCCGTCACGGAGCAGCAAAAGCTGAACGGGGGATTCCTGCCTGCGTTACTGGTGGGGATCGGGATTGCAGCTTTTGCGGAGATCATTTCCGACTGGGACAATTTTAAGAACGGGCTCACCGGAAAACCGGAAGAGAAATAACTACATCAACAAAACATCCGAAATCATGAAAAATCTTACACCAATTACAAATTCCGGACCATTCAGCACCATGGATGCTGAAAGACTGAGGCAGGTGAACGGGGGCGGTTTCGCCTACGATGTGGGACGGGTGCTCAGATTCATATCATTGTGCGGGCAAAACTTTTCGACAGTGAACCTTGCCATCATAGACTGGCAGGTTAATGCCGAGTTGAATGACGCTGCAAACAACTGAATATCAACCTATGTACAATGAAACTTAAAAAACCCAGCCGGCGTGATATCATGATCCTGGTGGTGACGCTCATTGTTTTTACGCTGATCTTCTCTTTCTGGGACGAGATCAAGGAGTTCATCGCCGGGATCCTTACATGATGGTTGAGCTGGAAGACAGCACCATTGACCTGATCCAAAGGCGGCGTGTCCGTTCCTTCATCCCGGGCTATGTGGTCATGGGCTCGGTCCTGGCAATGCTGGCAGCGCTCCCCCTGGTCAGGGTGGATGTGATCACCACCGCTGCCGGCATGGTCAGGCCCCTGCTGGAACCGGTCATGATCCTGGCTCCCATGACGGGGGTGCTGGACAGTACCGTCCTGGCGAATAACATGGCAGTGCACCAGGGTGATACCCTCGGATGGTTCCGCAGGGACCATCCCGAGACCAGGATCGGGGAAAATACAGCCCAGATCAGAGCGAACCTCGCCCAGATCAGGGACATCAAACGGATCATGGAGGGGAAAGAAGCTGTGGAAACGGGCCGTTATATCCAATCCTGCCGGAATCACCTGGCAGACCTGAACAGGCTTCAGATCAGGAAAGACTTTCTGCAGGGAGAGTACATGACCGCAGCCCAATTGTACCGGTCAGAGGTGATCCCGCTGCACGAGTATGAGCAGGCTGAATCCCGGTACCAGCTTCTCCTTGCAGACATCAAAGATCTCCGGGAGAATTACCGGAACCAGCTCGAAGAGGAACTTTACAGGCTCGGGCAGGAGAACAGGGCCTGCCGGAAAGAGATCGCCCTGACCCTCTCCACACTTCGTGACTATTATATCGTGGCACCTGTGACAGGCACCCTGCACGGCTGTCCGGGACTGACGGCGGGATCGGTGATCCGGTCGGGAATGGAGATGGGGACCGTCTCTCCGGCGGGGGACCTGGTGGCCGAGTGTTTTCTGGATCCGGCCAGGATCCAGGGGATCACGCTCGGCACCCCGGTGCGGCTCAGATTTGAAGGATCCGGCTTTCAGATGAAAGCCCAGATGGAGACAGCGGTGGATCATATCGAGAAAGAGGTGGTGATGATCAACGGAAGACCTTTTTACCGGGTCAGGTGCACCCTGGAGCCGTCCGGTTTCATTGAAACAGACGGGAAAAAAATTCCGGTAGTAAAAGGAATGACCTTTTCGGCAAGCATGGTGCTTTTCCGGCGGTCGCTTTTCTCTTTGATCACAGAACGCCTGAACCGCCGGGTAAACCCGGCCGGGACAACCCCGGACACATGAATATTGCAAGAAAAGTCGGCATCAGGCAGCATGACTCATCCGATTGCGGTCCTGCCTGCATCGCTTCCGTCATGGCCTTTTACGGAACCCGCATTCCGCTGGCCAGGATCAGGCAGATGGCGGGAACGGACAGGGAGGGGACCTCCATGTACGGGGTGATCAGGGCCCTGGAACAGCTGGAATTCGAAGCAAAAGGGCTGCAAGGGTCCATGGAGCACCTGGGTGCACTCCCCGTTCCCTTTATCGCCCATGTGGAACTGGAAAGCGGGATGCCCCATTATGTCTGCGTTTACAGGGTGAACGGCAGATACCTGAGGGTGATGGATCCGGCGGAAGGACGGTTGCGCAGTTGGAGCCGGGATTTTTTTCATAAAAGGTGGAGCGGTGCGGTGGTTGCCATGGTACGGGGGATCAGCAGCAGCAAACTGAAGGCAAACAGTGGTCGGTCAACCCGCATCATCTCCCTCCTGGAACCGGTCTGGAAACCGGTGCTGCAGGCCATCTTTGCCGCGGTCATATACACCATACTGGGCCTCTCCACCTCGCTTTATGTGGGGAATTTGACCGACCATGTGTTCGTAAGCCGGAACACCGGCCTGCTGAACCTGATGAGCCTTACCATGGTGCTGATCACCCTCCTGATGATCTTCATGTATGTCGTCAGGAACCTGAATGTACTGAAAACCGGACAGGTGATCGACAACCAGCTGGTCCTCTCCTATTACCGCCACCTGTTCAGGCTGCCGCAACGATTCTTTGACGGGATCAGGACCGGGGAGATCATTTCCCGGATCAATGATGCCATCAAGATCCGGGGATTCATCAATGATGCGGCCATCGGGATCCTGGTGAATTTTCTGATCCTGCTGTTCTCCTTCGGTCTGATGTTCTTCCTGCACTGGAAACTGGCACTGCTCATGCTCGCAGTGATCCCCCTCTATGCGGTCATCTACTGGTTTTTCAATCGCAGGAACAGGCGTGTGGAGCGCCGGACCATGGAACAATCGGCTTCCCTGGAGAGCCAGCTTGTGGAATCGCTCCAGGCCAGCGCACACATCAGGCAGTTCAACCTACAGGAGAACAGTTCCCTCCGGACTGAAAACAGAATGAACCGGCTGCTGGACAGCGTTTTCCAGTCAGGGATCAATTCCATCACCGCGCTTGGGGGAACCGAGCTGGTGAGCCGTCTTTTTACCATTGTCCTGCTTTGGACAGGCTCTTTTTTCGTGATCGGCCAGGAGATCACTCCGGGCAGGTTGCTCACCTTCTATGCCCTGACGGGTTATTTTACGGGACCGGTGAGCGGGCTCATCGGGGCAAACAAAGCCTACCAGAACGCAATGATCGCGGCAGACCGGCTATTCGAGATATTTCACCTGGAACCGGAAGATCCGGGCGGGAAGCGTGATTTCCCAACGGAAGAATTCGGCGACGTGGTACTCAGAAACGTCTCATTTGCTTACGGGACCAGGGGCCACCTGTTCAGGGATCTGAACCTCAGGATCCCCTCCGGGAAGGTCACCCTGATCACCGGCCCGAGCGGATCGGGCAAATCCACCATTGCCGCCCTGATCCAGCATCTATATCCATTGGATGCCGGTAGCATCACCATCAACGGATATGACACCCGGTATTTTTCCACGAAAAGTATCCGCGCACTGATCGGGACCGTCCCCCAGCAGGTTACCTTCCTCACCGGCTCCATTCTCGAGAACGTCGCACCGGGGGTCCGGGACCCGGAGATGAAGAAGATCATTCACCTGCTGGATGTGGTGGGACTCCTGCCGCTGGTGGAATCCCTTCCGGAGGGGCTGGATTCCGTGCTCAGGGGAAACGGTGACAACCTCTCCGGCGGGGAACGGCAGCGACTGGCACTGGTCCGCGCCCTCTACCGGAAACCCTCCCTGCTGATCCTTGACGAGGCCACCTCATCCCTGGATCCCGGGTCGGAATATTATGTGACCAGGTTGCTGCTGGCACTGAAGGAAAAGGGCCAGACCATCCTGATGATCACACACCAGTCCAGGCATGCCTGCCTGGCCGATCACATCCTCACCCTGGATGAAGGAAGCCTCCGTGCATCCTGAATGATTCGGTTTTTATCATTTTTTTTCTCATTTTTACCAAAATTGTGAGGTAACATTACCTGTGCATTGCGTATAAAGAATAAATTTATGGGCTGAATTGAATGGACCGGGGATATCAATCGTTCACCTAAAAACCAAATCATATGAAAAAAATCGCTGCCATCATTTTTCTGTCCGTTTTCCTACTTCCTGCACTGAAAGCCCAGGAAAGCACGTTCAACCTGGGGGACCAGGTCGTGAACATCGGGATCGGTCTGGGTTCTCATTATGCCTTCAGCTCGTATTACAGTACCACGGTTCCGCCCATCTCCCTTTCCTATGAGAAAGCGATCGTGGATGAGATCATCGAAAAGGGTGTGATCGGAGTAGGGGCATATGCCGGGTACAGGGCGTATAAGTATACCTATTACCTCAGTGATTATGGCTGGAAATATACAGACATCATCATAGGGGCACGGGGAAATTTTCACTATCCCTTTGTGGATAAACTGGATACCTACCTGGGTGTTTTGCTGGGGTACAGAATTACCATTTCAAAAAGCTGGGGACCCTGGGGGGCGGATACAGATCCCGATTCGGGAGGGATCGCCTTTGCAGGGTACTTGGGAGCCCGTTACTATTTTGCGGAAAAATTCGCCGCCTTTGCCGAACTGGGATACGGGATCTCCTACCTCACCCTGGGGATCTCACTCAAGCTGTGAAGTCGCCCCTTGATATAATATAATTATAACCCGAGTCTTATATTTAACCAAATCTTGTGCATATGAAAAAAAGTATCCTTCTGAAGAGCACGGCTGTATTTATGTCCGTACTGATGCTGTTCACACAGACCCTGAGCCTCTCTGCCAGGCCCTCCGTTGCAGTCATGCCGAGTGTCGACGAATCTGCTTTGATGCTGGATGAAGCGGCCCTGAATGAAGCCATGGCGGAATTGAATGAACTGGACCAGTTCCTCAGTGAGAATGAATCGGTCACCTATGCGGATCTGGAAGCCAGTGGCAGTGACCTGATCCTGAATGTGGACAATTCCACCTCACCGCTGGGAATGGACCAGGAGAACGAGCCCCCGCTGGGGATTCCTTCCTTCCTGTGGGGATGTATTCTCGGACTCCTGGGAATCCTGCTTGTTTACATCCTGACGGACGGGGACAAATCCGAGACCAAGAAAGCCCTCTGGGGAATGCTGGTCTGGGTAGGTGTCGTGATCATCCTGAATATCGGATTGTGGTCCTGGGGAGCAGCCTGGTATTAGCAGCACGCTGACCCGATCCCTAAAAAAAATGTCCCTGGTCATGATCGGGGGCATTTTTTTTGCTATCATTAAACCATAAAGCGATCCCATGAAGAAAGAGTATGAGGAACTGCAGCGGAACCTGCCGGCCGGAACGGCGATCTTGATCTGCTTTGCATGCCTGCTGTTTCTGCAACCCTTGAAGGGACAGGAATATTACAGGATGAATGCCGATTTTACGGTGAAGATCAGGCGGAGCGACAGCACAATGAACCTGACCAGGGGAACCGTCTATTATGACAAGAACATCCGGGAACTGATCTACAGGATCTCCTTCCCCAGCCGGAGGTCTGGGTCATCGAGGACACCTCCATTTTCAAATACAGGGCAGACACCCTGTATGACAGGGTTTCCATTCCCTCGGTAAATGAATTCACAGTATTCCACCTGAGTTTGAACGCAGGGATGAGTGATTTCGGTCTGAAAAAAGCGATGTTCAAAGCTTCCAGGGTAGAGAAGAGGAACGGAATGGTCCTGACCTACTGGAAGATCCCCGAGCAGGCCCAATCCACCATCGACCATGTGATCGTGGCAAAAAAGGACAACCGCCTGGAAAGCGTCATCATGGTGGGAGAGGAAAACAGGATCCTCAGCCGGCAGTTTTACAGGGATTACCTGAATATCGGGGCATTTGAATTCCCCCGGCAGATCGTGCAGATCATTCCCGATGAGGCCGGCAATGACAACTACCAGGTAACCGAATTTAAGAATGTGGTGGTCAATGATATGGAGAACGAACACCTGTTCCGCCACAGCGGATCCGCACCCGACCGAAGGCATGGCCCTGATTGGTAAAATCGCGCTGCTTTTTGCGGGACTGCTGCTCACGGCGGGGTCCCTGCACCCCCAGTCAATTGTTGATGAGGGGCTGGCGGAAGTGATGGTCGACCGGGATACCGTCAGCCGTGACTTCGCCGCACCGCTCCGGGCAGCCGGAAATGATGTTTCGGTCATCGCCTCGGCCGCCTTCCTCGTGTACAAGGTATTCATCTCTTCACAGGACAATCCCTCCTGCGTGTTCACTCCCTCCTGTTCGGAGTATGCCGTGGAGGCTTTCCACAGGTACGGTCTTGTGCTGGGATGGCTGAAGACATTCGACCGCCTGTCGCGGTGCCACGGGCTGGTCAATCCCGCTCACTACAGTTTTGATACAGAGAAGATGCGCTATGAAGATCCGGTTGACTAGATTCACATTGATCGGTATGTTCCTGGGCACACTGGCCTCAGGAACGGCACTTGCACAGGAGGATCTGATGGATTATGACCATACCCTGAAATTTGCCCGGTACCTGGTGAATACCCGGCAGTATGATTTTGCCGCCCAGGAATATGAAAGGCTCAACTTCCTGTGGCCCGACGATACCACCGTGATCCTGGAACTGGTCAGGGCCTACCGCCTGGGCAGCGACTGTGACCAGTTTCCGCGGTCATTCCGGCTCCTCTCTGAAAAAGACAGGCTATATGGCAGCGGTCCCATGGCCCGGGAGTATCTGCGGTTCTGCCTCACCTGCCGGATCGACCATCCCCTTTACTTCGACGTGGCCTCCAGGATGACAGAACAGGAGAATGCCCTGTACAGTCTCGGATACTACTGGACCCAGCGGCAGTACGATTCCCTCTTTGCCATCAACCAGCGGCAGAGCGGGATCATTTCCGCCTCATACCCGGAACTGTTCTCGCTCACCAATGATTTTGAGAACCAGCGATACAAGAAACCGGCACTGGCACTGGCCATGTCAGCCATTGTGCCGGGCAGCGGGAAAGCCTACTGCAAAAGGTGGGGAGATGCGGCCATTTCGTTCCTGTTCGTGACATCCGGCGCCTACGCCTCCTATCGCGCTTTCAAGCAAAAAGGGATCGGCAGCTTTAACGGGTGGCTCTTCGGGGGGGTTGCCTTCAGCTTTTATGCCAGCAACCTTTACGGGTCTTTCAAAGCCGCCCGGAATTTCAATGATCAGGTCAGGAACCAGTACCACAGCGATGCGGAACGTCTTATCCATCATTCTTTTTAGCTGTCTCTTCTCCCCTGCCCTCATCTCCCAGCCCATCCGGCAGCTGAAGGAGCATGCGGACGAACAGTTCCTGGCGGGAAATTTTCGCACCGCACTGAAGGAATACCAGCGCGTTCTGCTCTTTGACGAGGACAACCGCTACAGCCAGGTCTACGGGGATATCGCGGACATCTATGTCGCCCTCGGGGATGATGAAAATGCCATCGTGTATTACGACTTTGCCCGCAAGGCTGTCTCGTCCGACAGCCTGAAACTGGAGTATTCCTTCAGCAGGATCCTTTGCCAGTTCAGGCAACAGCGGTTTTTGCTCGGCCTGTCGGATCTGTATGACCTGCCCGAAATATTATCCCCCTATTTTGAAGCAAAGAAAAACCTTTATGCCGCGGTCTGCCACTTCGGACTCGGAGAAACCGACCGGTCCCTCGGGTATTTTACCGGGGTTGTTGATTCTGCGGGGATGGAGGAGATCAGCACCCTGATCGGGGATCTGAAAAGGTTCGAAAAAAAATATGATCCCGACAAGTTGCAGCTGATGAGCATATTTTTACCCGGACTGGGACAGCTGGTGGCGGGGGATCTCAAGAACGGTCTGAACTCAATACTGCTGCTGGGCGGAATCGGGGTCTATTCATATCATACCATGGTCACTTACAGCATCCTGGACGGAACCCTCTTCCTCCTGACCTGGTTCTACCGGTACTACACGGGCGGTCACAAAAAGGCATATGAGCTTGGCGCCGGGAAGATACGCGACCAGCAGCACATCACCTATCAGCAGATCCTGGAGGTGGTGCGCCGGCATGCCATCCGGTGAGGATCCCTTAAAATGATTAAATTTGACGACATGACACTTGATCCTGCAAAATTCAAGCCGGCTTCGGCCGGGATCATGGAATGGATAGACTCCTATTTGAACCATGTCTCCTCCTTTCCCGTGAAATCGCGCGTCAAACCCGGCGAGATCCTCCGCAAACTTCCCCGGCAGGCCCCCGAGCAGCCCGAAAAGCTGGATGAGATCATGAAGGACCTGGATGAGATCATCCTTCCGGGAATCACCCACTGGCAGCATCCCAATTTTCACGGCTATTTCCCGGCGAACAACTCCGTTGAATCGGTCTTCGCTGAATTCATTACCGCGGCCATCGGTGCCCAGTGCATGATGTGGGACACCTCCCCGGCGGCTGCCGAACTGGAGCAGCGCATGACCGAGTGGCTGCGAGACACCATGGGACTTCCCCCTTACATGGAGGGGGTGATCCAGGACAGTGCCTCCTCGGCCTCGCTGGCTGCACTGCTCACGGCCAGGGAGGTGAGGACCGGTTTCAGCTCCAATCTGGACGGGGTATCCGGCAAATTCAGGGTATACTGCTCTTCGGAAGCACATTCTTCCATCGAGAAGGCCATGGGAATCTGCGGACTGGGCCGGAACAACCTGGTCAGGATCGCAACGGACGACCGGCTGAGGCTTCTTCCCGGGCAGCTGGAGCAGAGGATCACCGAAGACCGGAATCTGGGGTTTGTCCCCTGTGCGGTGGTGGCTACCCTGGGGACAACGGGGACCGTTTCGGTGGATCCGCTGCCGGAGATCGGACGCATAAGTGAAAAATACAATCTCTGGCTCCATGTGGATGCTGCCTTTGCGGGAAGCGCCCTCCTGCTGCCCGAGTACAGGTGGATGGGCGAGGGCATGGCACATGTGGACAGTTTCGTGTTCAATCCGCATAAGTGGATGTTCACCAATTTTGATTGTTCGGTCTATTTTGTGAAAGATCCCGGGTTGCTGGTCCGGACCTTCGAAATCCTTCCCGAGTACCTGAAGACCGGAACCAGGGGGATGGTGAACGATTACAGGGACTGGGGTGTCCCCCTGGGAAGGCGGTTCAGGGCGCTGAAGCTCTGGTTCGTACTGCGGAGCATGGGGCTGGAAGGCATCCGGGAAAAGCTCAGAAAACATATCCGGCTGAACGAAAGGTTCGCGGAAGAAATGGGCCGGCAGGAGGCATTCGAACTGCTCCTCCCACCCTTCCTGAATTTCACCTGTTTCAGGCTGAAGCCTGACATTGCCGGGGATACGGAATCTGCAGACAGGCTGAACCGGCAATTGCTGGAATCGATCAACAGCCGGGGAAAGATCTTCCTCACCCATACCAAGATCAGGGGAATGTACGCACTCAGGATCCTGTTCGCGCAAACCTACGTGGATGAGGTGCATGTGGACCGGGCGCTGGAAGAGATCCTGCAGGCGGCAAAGGAGATCCGATGAACAGAATCCTGCAATATCTCAATCCGAATACGGTCCGGTACTGGGACCGGAAATACATGGGGAAGATCGGCCGGTCAGCCGTCATGACCGACGGAAGTCATCTCGATAAATTCATGCCCATCTTCCGGAGGTCATCCACCATCCTTGACTTCGGCGCGGGGCTGGGTGGCAACGTGCAGTATCTGGCAGAAATGCTTGAAAACAGGCACTTCCATCTGGTGGATCACAGTGAGGTTTCCCTCCGGTTCGGCAGGGAGCAACTTCTGGGTGAAAAAGACGACAGGGGCAACAGCTTCAGTTACCACCTGGACCTGTCCACTGTACCCGGTGATTCGGCAGACCTTGTCATCTCCATCGAGGTGCTGGAGCACATCACCGCTTATAAAGCCTGCCTTGACCAGTTATGGGGCAGGCTGAAGAGAGGAGGCACTTTGCTGGTTTCCGTACCTGTGAAAGGTCTCAGGGACAGGAACCGGGAGCATGTAAACAAATTTACGCTGGGTAGCATGTTCACCATTCTTTCAGGCTACGGGAACATGGTGCATATCGCTCCCCGTACCTACTCGAAGAGATCGGGAAGGCTTTCAACCGCCTACTTCTATGTGGAAAAGGAAGCAGAGTGAAAACCGGGTGAAAGCGGAACCCGGCTCCCATATCGCACTCCTCACCGGGAGGGTGCAGGGCGGGAAGACAACAATTGCGGGGGAGGTGGTCGGGGCCCTGACCGGAAAGGGCCTCCGTGTGGCCGGTTTCCTGTGTGAAGGCACATTCAGGAACGGGGAAAGGGATTCCTTCACGCTGAGGGAACTGATCTCCGGCACCGGGATGCCGCTGGCCACGGTGGACTGCCGGGAGGGCTGGTCCAGGTACAGGCGTTTTTATTTCAACCCTGCCACCATGGAGCAGGCAGAAAACATGGTGCTGGCCAGCCTTGAGGAGCAGCCCGCCCTGATCGTGATCGACGAAGCGGGACCGATGGAGCTCGAAGGCACAGGCTGGTACGGACTGCTGGAGGAGCTGTCCCGCATGGAATCGATCCCCCAGCTCTGGATGGCCAGGGACGGGGTGGTTGAACAGGTGCGGGAGAAATGGGGGATTCCCGAAAAAAACGTGTTCCGTGCCGCTCCCCGGATGGATCGCCAGGCCAGGGAAAAACTGGCCGGATCCCTGGTTGAGCATTTAATGAAACGAATTGCTGCAGAATGACTACCCATATTGAAAAAGAAACAGCATCCGGATCCATGCGCGCCGTCAGGCAGCATGGTCCCGGAGGAAAACTGGTGATGGAAACGGTTCCCGTCCCCGTGCCGGGACCCGGTGAGGTGCTGATCAAAATGCATGCATCCCCCATCAACTTTTCGGACCTTTCCATGATCCTCGGTAATTCCCCCGTATCTCACTATCCTTTTACCCCCGGACTGGAAGGGAGCGGGACCGTGGTGAAAGCGGGCAGGGGACTCTTTCCGGCACTGAGAAAGGGAAAACGGGTCGCCTGCACGCCCGTTCCGGGAACAGACGGCACCTGGGCGGAGTACATGGTCACCGGGGCCCTCCGATGCACCCCCCTGCCCGGACACATCTCTTCCGAACAGGGTTCCATGATGCTGGTCAATCCCATGACTGCCCTTGCATTCATTGAGATGGCAAAAAAGGGAAAACACAGGGGCATCGTGAACAATGCTGCCGCCGGTGCACTGGGGAAGATGCTGATCAGGCTCTCCGTCAAATACGGGATCCCGCTCATCAGCATCGTCAGGAGGGAGGAGCAGGCGGAGGATTTAAGGCGGATGGGAGCCCGGTATGTGCTGAACAGCAGTGATCCCGGTTTCCGTGAAGAATTGCACAGGGTTACCCGCGAGCTCGGTGCCACGCTCGTACTTGATGCGATCGCCGGTCAGCAGACCTCCCTGCTGCTGGAAGCCGCACCTCACCGTTCGACACTGGTCGTCTACGGAAGGCTCTCCGGGGAAAAGATCAAGATTGAACCGGGACAACTGATCAGGGAAGGAAAAGAGCTGTCGGGTTTTTTCCTGGGCAGCTGGCTGCAATCCAGAAGCCTTGTTTCCAGGATGAGGTCCGTGAACCGGATCGGACGAATGCTTTCGGGCACGCTTGCCTCTCCCGTCAACAGGACGATGCCCCTGGAACAGGCGCAGGAGGCCATCCAGTTTTACAGGGACCATATGTCCGCCGGAAAGATCCTGCTGAAAGTAAAAAAATGAAACAAATGAAAAACAGAAGACCCTGGCTGCTGCTCGCGGCGCTCGCTTTGCTCCTTGCATGCTCCCTCCCCGGTCATGGCCGGCGGCGGGACCCGGGCGCTGCCAGACTGCCCAACATCGTCCTTATCTGCGTGGAGGAGCTGGGTTATTCGGAGGTGGAGCCTTATGGTGCGCTGGGAGTGAAAACACCGTACATCAACCAGCTGGACCGCATGGGAGTGCGGTTCCAGGACGCACACAGTACCGCATCCGTCTGCTTGCTTTCCCGGTATTCCATGCTGACGGGCTCCCATGCTTTCAGGAACAGTGGAACCTCTGCCCTTCCCGGCATGCTGAAGAGGGCGGGATACACCACGGCGGTTATCGGGTCATGGCACGCAGGAGCGGGCGATGGTCCCGCTTATCCGGGCAACGGATCCGCCGGTCCGGATGCTGAATCCCGGACCGTACTTCCGGAAACCGGGTTCGATCTTTCGCTCGCCTGCGACGGAGCGGAGATGCTGACTGAAAAGGCAGATGCATTCGTTCAAAAGAACAGGAAGAAACCCTTCTTCCTCTATTTTTCATGCAGTGAACCATATGTTGCCGGGAATGGGGATCGCGGCGCCGGGGAAATCGGCGATGGGGATTCCGGTGTTGGGCATAGCGGCCGCACCGAATCCCGGATTGATGCCATCGAGAAGATGGACTGGTGCACCGGTCAGCTGCTCCGGTCGCTCAAAAAACGCAGGCTGCTGAAGAAGACACTCATTATTTTCACTTCGACCGGCGGACCAGTAACGGATGAGGCATGGCCGGACCGGCCCGGGCAGCCGGATGCGCTCCGGCCCGCCGGCCCCTTCCGGGGCGGCCGGGCCAGTAATTACGAGGGAGGCACAAGGGTTCCCACCATCGTCTGCTGGCCGGGAACGGTCCAGCCGGGCATCAGTGACGCGCTGGTCAGCCAGGTGGACCTGTATGCATCCCTGGCGGAACTGACCGGGCAGGAACTGGAGCCTGGTGAGGCCCCGGACAGCCATCCGCTGCTGAATACCTGGCTTGGCAAGAAAGCATCCGGGAGACAGTACCTGATCGGGGAAGGGAACGCACTATCCCTCAGGAATGGTGACTGGAAATACATTGCACCTGGACCGGATGCCGAACCCGGCCGGCAGGATCCGCAGCTGTTTCACCTGGCATCGGATGTGGGAGAAAACAACGATCTAAGCAATGTGCATCCTGAAAGAACAGCAGCCATGGCCACTCTCCTGAGGGAAATGACCGAAGGAGCAGGCACCCGTCACCGGGAGGAGGTTGTGGCAGGGGCTCCATTCCTGTGGGAGAATGCCAGTGTCTATTTTTTACTGACCGACCGGTTCCTGAACGGCGATCCCTCCAACGATGTGAACTTTGACAGGACGGAAGAGACGGCCGTCATGAGGGGATTTGAGGGAGGCGATTTCAGGGGGGTCATCCGGAAACTGGAGGAAGGATACTTTGACAGCCTGGGGATCACCGCCCTCTGGCTGACCCCCTTTTTCGAACAGGTGCACGGTTCCACGGATGAGGGGACCGGGCTGACATATGGCTATCACGGATACTGGACCCGTGACTGGACCCGGATGGATCCCAATTACGGGACCGAAGCCGAACTGGAGGAACTGATCCGGAAGGCCCATGAACGCGGGATCCGGATCCTGATGGACGTGGTGATCAACCACACCGGACCGGTTACCGAACAGGACCCCGTCTGGCCCGAAGAATGGGTTCGCACCGGTCCCCCCTGCCGGTTCAACAGCTATGAAACCACGGTCTCCTGCACCCTGGTGGAAAATCTTCCGGACATCCGGACCGGATCGGACCATCCGGTGGAGCTGCCGGCGCACCTGCTCCTCAAATGGGAGCAGGAAGGAAGGCTCGGGGAGGAACTGGCAGAACTGGAAGCTTTCTTTGAAAGGACCGGCTTTCCCAGGGCACCCAGGTTTTTCATCATCAAATGGCTCACCGACCTGGTCCGCCGTTACGGAATTGACGGATACAGGCTGGATACGGCCAAACATGTGGAGGAATCCGTGTGGAGCGAACTGGGTGAGGAGGCACGTGCGGCATTCGGGGAATGGAAACGGGAATATCCGGACCTGGTGCTGGATGACAATGAATTCTTTATGGTGGGGGAAGTTTACGGGTACGGGATCTCAACGGGCAGGGACTTTGATTTCGGGGACCGGCAGGTGGATTATTTTTCCCACGGCATGCAGGGCCTGATCAATTTTGAATTCAAGAACAATTGCAACCAGCCCTTTGAGGAGCTCTTTTCCTCCTACTCGTCGACGCTGGAGGGTGTCCTGGAAGGAAAGAGCGTGCTGAACTACATCGCTTCCCATGATGACGGCGGCCCTTTCGACAGGGAACGGAGCAGGCCCATGGAAGCCGGAACCAAACTCCTGCTCTGTCCCGGATCATCGCAGATCTATTACGGGGACGAGAGCAGCCGGATGCTCGAGGTACCGGGTGCGGTGGGTGATGCCAACCTCCGCGGTCCCATGAACTGGGACGAGATTGAAGGGGACGGATCCAGGAACGGTATCCCCATCCGGGATGTACTGGAGCATTACCGAAGGCTGGGCCGGTTCAGAAAGGACCACCCTGCCGTGGGTGCAGGGACCCACAGGCAGCTCTCCCGCAGCCCTTACCTTTTTTCCAGAATCTATGCCGAAGAGGGGTATGTTGACCGGGTGGTGGTGGGACTGGAACTGTCCACCGGCAGAAAGAAACTGAAGCTGGAAGGCATGTTCAGCGACGGCACTTTGCTGACCGACTACTACTCGGGTACCCGGACCATGGTCAGAAAGGGCAGGGTGGTCCTGGACACACCCGGGGGGACCGTCCTTTTGGGAATGGAGTAAACATGAACATGATCGATTCACATATGCACCTGGGCCTGGCGGATGTTGACCTTCCGGCCATCCTCCGCAGAATGGACGAAAACGGAATTGAGATGAGCTGGCTGCTCACCTGGGAAGAAAAGGATCCCCCTCTGAAGCACCTGTACATCCCGCTGCCTCCCGAACCCATCCTGGAG
>JAXGMU010000039.1:0-39640 GCA_040768485.1 Bacteroidales bacterium | reverse complement strand
TATAGTCTTCCAGTGCTGTTTCAGGGGTGACAATGTCCTGTTCATGTTCACAGGCCACGATCAGCCATAGAAAGATCAGCGGTCCTGAAAGTGAGATGAAATGCCGGATATGTGAGAAGATCGTTGTCATGCCTGCAGGGATCATTTTTCTCAAAGAATCATTCTTTTATAAAATCTTAACTTATTCATTACAAAGGTAACTCTAAAATCCCTAACTGTCAGATTGCGCCATGACAAATTCACGGCAGGTGATTTGAAGAGTTACCTCAATGCGGCGAATACTTTGTCCCTGATCGAAAAATAAAAAGTGACCGGTATTGGTTTTTGTTTATTTGATATATATTGTGGGCGTTTTAAATCTCTAAACCCTGAAACGTCTATGGAAAATTCCTCCGAAGGCTATCACATTAGCTTCTTCAAACCAACGACCGAACGGGCCAGACACAACCGGAACATGGTGATCTGGCTCGTTTCCATTTGGTTCATTGCGATCTTTGGATTCCAGATCCTCTTAAAAGTCACCGGGAAACCTGTTCCCCAGGCTGAGTACACCGGTTTCGGAAAAGCCTGGAGCAATATTGACATGACCGATCCCGCAGAAGGAGACCTGAAAGAAATGGGTTCATCCTGTCTCTCGGTCCTGGGAAAGATCACCCTGGCCCCGGAAGACAAACCGGTCCTGGACGATGCATTCAGCTGGTGTGTGTACCACCTCACCCCGGAGGGGACACGGCAGGATCTCGTCAGCGAGATTGCAGATTACCGGGAAATCAGTGCGGGAATCAGTACGATCGAGGATCCAGAATATATCCGGTCAAAATCCTTCCTGTCGGCTAAGATCAGTCCCCTGCTCGGCATTTCAGAATATGATGCAAGGAGGAATATTATTCCTTTTGCCCTGGAAGCGGAGGGGATGGGTGAACTGAACTCCGGAACGGAAATGGAGTTGCCGGCGGTTATGGAAAAATACCTGGTCCATAACCAGTCGGTCCTTACCGATATCAAATTCCTGGGGTTTCCCTTTCACTATTTCTACACAGCGGTATTCCTGCTGATATTGTTCGTCGGCCTTTGCTGGATTTACTGTGTGAGAATCGATGCCAGGAACAAGAAACTGGGATTTTCCGATTAACCCTCCAAAGATTCTGAAAGATGAAAAAGAGATATATTCCATTGCTTCTGGCGTTCGTCCCCTCCGCACTGCAGGCTGCAACGGTAGCCACCGAGCTTGAGGGGAGCTTCAAGGTCGGCCCGGCGATCATCCTGATAGCCATCCTGGTCCTGTTTGTGATGATCGGGATCTTCTTCAGGGCCAAAGACACCACCGATTTTTATGCCGCCGGCAGAAGCATATCCAGGGTCGGCTCGGGGATGGCCATCGCTTCCAACTGGATGAGCGCGGCTTCTTTCCTTGGGATGGCCGCGCTGATGTACGGATCCGGTTACCACGGACTGGCCTATGTGGTCGGGTGGACCGGCGGGTATGTGCTTCTGCTGATCCTGATGGCGGGCCAGATCCGCAGGTATGGCAAGTACACCGCCGCCGACTTTATCGGTGACCGCTACTACTCTCAATCGCTCAGGGCGGTGGGGGCGGTGATCGCCATTTTGATCTCAATTGCCTACTGCGTAGGGCAATTCGGCGGCATCGGCCTGATGTTCCGCTGGATCCTGGGTCTGAACTACGGATTGTCGGTGATTATCGGAGGGGCTGTCGTTCTGACTTACACCCTGATCTCGGGCATGCTGGGAGTGACCAAGAACATGCAGGTCCAGTATGTGATCATCATCCTGTCGTTCCTGATCCCGCTGTTCATTTTGACAGCAAAGTTTGATTATTTCTGGCTTCTGCCACAGATCGGCTACGGCTCGGTGGTCACCGATGTGATCCAGGGAGTCCCGCTGTCCGAAAGCAGTCAGCTCGTCAATTCCCTCGGCCACGAGTTTGCCATGGTCCCGGCTCCCGAGTTTGCCATGCCCTGGGACCCTGCCACCGGTCAGACTTTTTTCCAGTGGATCGCCATCGCCTTCTCACTGATGATCGGTACGGCAGGTCTTCCCCATGTCATCCAGCGTTTCTACGTGGTTCCCAAGTCCAGTGATGCCCGTTGGTCGGTGGTGTGGGGATTGTTCTTCATCTGTATCCTTTACTGGAGTGCTCCCGCATATGCTGCTTTCGGAACGATCCTGTCGGCCAATCCGGAGGTGGGGAAGCTGGCCAAGGATGCGATCGTGGTGTATACCGCCCAGCTGGGCTCCGTGCATCCGCTGATCGTGGGGCTCCTGGCAGCGGGAGGCGTATCGGCTGCCTTTTCCACTGTATCCGGTTTGCTCGTGGCAGGCTCTTCGGCTTTTGCGCACGATCTGTACGTGAAGGTGATCCGTCCGACGGCACGGCCCAAAAGCCAGCTGATCGCGGCCCGCCTGGGAACAATCCTCATGGCGGTGATCGTCACCCTGCTTGCGCTGAAGAACTGGGCCCTGATCGGCCAGCTGGTTGCCGTGGCCTTCTCCCTGGCCGGATGCACCATCTTCCCCCTGTTCCTGCTGGGGATCTGGTGGAGCGGCTCGAACAAGCAGGGGGCCATCGCGGGGCTGATTGCCGGGGGACTGGTATCGGTGGTTGCCATCACCTATTTCATCGCGGGAAGGGAAGGGCTGGAGCTTCCGTTCCACGACTTTATCAGTTACTGGCTGGAGGCATGGTATTTTGCCATTTTCGGCGCTCCGCTGTCGATCATCGTGCATATCGTGGTGGCAAAACTGACCAAACCCACCCCGGTTGAGATCCGGAAATTCCTGATCGAAAACGTTCATTCTTAATGATGCAGATGAAGGATAATAAAACCAGGGTCCTCATCATCGTGATGACGGTCCTGGTTTTTGCCGGTATTGTGATCGCATGGATTTACTACGGGGGGATCAACCGGTCGGTCGATCCCAGGATCAGGGGTGCCCGGGAGTTATACGAAAAATACAACCAGTTCGCCCAGGAGAGCCGGTATGATTCCATTTTCCGGCTGATGGATAAAATTGAAGGGGTGTACGGTTCCTTCGGTCATTACAGGGATGGTTTTGAAATTGCCGTACTTTACAACAACAGGGCGGCTGCGTACCTGTCCCTCTTCATGCAGCCGGGAAATGAGATACTGATCGGCGATACGGCTGTTTTCATATCGAAGGCTGAAAACGCAGTCCGTACGAGTCTCCGGATGTACAAGGAGTGGTTCGATACATTCGGGGGACTGGACGAGGCTGAGATCCGGGAGAACATTGCAGATGATTTCCTGACTGGCCTGGACCAGTACAGCCCGGAAGAACAGGAAGAGTTCCTCGACAAGAGGGTGGAGGAGATCATCGAGGCCCAGACAGAGAACCTGCGGAGACTCTCGGTGAGTTATACAAACCTGGGGATCATCAAGCGGCACCAGCAGCAGTATGACTCGGCCGCCGCCTGTTACCTGGAGGCGATCGATCTCTGGGACAGGAACCTCACCGCCGAGAACAACCTGAATATCCTGCTCAACCGGCCCCTGAAAAAGCAGGGCCTTATTCAAAAACTTTTTCCACCCGAAAAATAATCTCCCATGTTGAATCAAAACAACCAGAGAATGATGAAGCGAACAATACTGCTGCTGTCTGTGATCACGGGCGTTTGTCTGAGTTTCCCGTCACATGCACAGGATGAAGAACAAAACTTCGGGATCACCTTCAGCGGGTTTGTGAAAAATGATTTTTTCTTTGATACCCGGCAGACCGTATCCATCAGGGAAGGGCATTTTCTTCTGTACCCGGCCGATGAATTGCCTGACAGGAACGGGGAGGACATCAATGCGCGGGCCAGCTTCAACTTTTTGGCCATCCAGACCCGGCTCACCGGGAAGATCACCGGTCCGGATGCTTTCGGGGCAAAAACCTCCGGGGTGGTTGAAGGCGCCTTTTTCGGAACGGCCAATGCGGACGTGAACGGGTTCCGGCTCAGGCATGCGTTCGTCAGACTGAACTGGACAAAAACGGAGCTGCTCTTCGGGCAATACTGGCACATGATGTTCATCACCGAAGGCTTCCCGGGAACGGTCTCTTTCAATACAGGCGCCCCGTTCCAGTTTTTCTCACGGAATCCCCAGGCGCGGATCACCCACCGGATGGGGGATCTCAGCATCGCCGCCATGGTAGCCGCGCAGCGGGATTTCTCCAGCCCGGGTGGTTCCGATGTGCTGAGAAATTCAATCATGCCCGATCTGCAGGGACAAGTCACCTACAGCACCGGTCACCTGCTTGCGGGACTTACCGCCGGATATAAAAATGTGGTGCCCAGGATCAAAACCGACAGCCTCTATAAAACATCCACGGCGATCGGGGGATTCTCCGGGGAAGCATTCCTGAAGATCGCAACCGGCCCGGTCACCTGCAAATTTCAGGCGACATACCTGCAGAACGGCTATGACGGGCTCTCCATCGGGGGATATGCCGTGCGGTCCGTTACGGATCCTGTGCGCGATTACCGGGAATACACGACCATCAATACACTCAATCTGTGGACGGATATTCACTCCAACGGGGAGGGGATCCAGGTCGGCATTTTCGCCGGCTATTCAAAGAACCTCGGTACCGGAGAGGCGGTGGAGGATGCGGGCAAATTATCCCTCTACGCAAGGGGACATGACATCGCGATGCTGTACCGCGTTTCCCCCCGCATCATTGTCAACAGCGGGAAAACACGTTTTGCTTTTGAGCTGGAGCACACCGGTGCATATTACGGGGATTCGATCAGCAGCATGGGGATCCCCGGGGACCTGAGCCTGGTGGTGAACAACCGCTTCCTGCTTGCCGTCTATTACTTCTTTTAAGCTCTTAAAGAACGGTGTCTTGAGAATCGCGATCATTTCAGACATCCACGAGGACATTGAAAACCTCAGGAAGATCATCGGCAGGACCGGGAAGAGCGGTTATGACCAGATGGTCTGTCTCGGCGATATTTCCGGGTTCAGTCACCCGTACTACAAATACCACAGAACACGGAACGCCCATGAATGTCTATCGCTGGTAAGGGAAAAATGCAGTATCATTGTCCCCGGCAACCACGATTTCCATGCGGCCCGCAGGATCCCCGCGCATTCGGCGGTCTTTGATTTTCCCTCCGACTGGTACGAACTGGACCACAGAGAGAGGGTCCGGCTCGCGAAGGGTGAGATCTGGCTGCATGAGACGGATGACCTGGATCCCCTGTACCGGGAAGAGGATCTGGAATTCCTTCGCTCACTGCCGGAATATCACGTGTTGGAAACCGGGAAGGGGAACATCCTTTTCAGTCACTATGCCTATCCCAATCTATCGGGTCTGAAGCAGGGTTTTTACATACAGGAAAAAGAATTCCGGCCCCATTTCGATTTCATGAAACAGAAGGGCTGCAGGACCGGGTTCACGGGACACGCCCACGTGAGGGGGTTTTACGTGGTCACACCCGGTCATTTCAGGCATTACCGCTACCGCAGGCATCAACTGGATACTTTCCCGGTTTGCATTGGAGTTCACCCGGTTACAAGCCATAAAAAGAGAAGCGGATTTTGTATCTTTGATACGGACAGTTTACAATTACAGGCGATAAAAAGCTGACTATGCCGGAGAAGAGCCTCAGACGCTTCTTTATCTCCATCGTATTGCCATCCATCCTGGCGATCGGTTTTTTCATTCTTTCCATATTCATCATCATCCTGCCTTCCTTCGAAAGGAACATCATGGAGGTGAAAAAAGAGATGATCTCCGAGCTTACCAATACAGCCTGGAGCCTGCTGGACGAATACCACAGGGAGGCGGTGACCGGGAACATGCAGGAGGATTCCGCCAAACATCTCGCGGCAGACAGGGTCAGGGAGATCCGGTACGGGGATGATTACAAGGATTATTTCTGGATCATCGACATGCAGCCGGTGATGATCATGCATCCTTACAGAACGGAGCTGATCGGGAAGGACCTGAGCGACTACGAGGATCCTGAGGGCAAGTTGCTTTTCGTGGAGGCTGTCAGGATCTCCGAGGGGGAGGGCGAGGGCTACATTGACTACATGTGGCAGTGGAAGGACGATTCAACCCGGATCGTTCCCAAGCTCTCTTTCGTCAAGGCATATGAACCATGGGGCTGGGTGGTGGGCACAGGGATCTACCTGGAGGATGTCCGCGAAGAGATCCGCACACTCAGGAGCCGGATCCTCTGGATGTCATTGCTGATCACACTCATCATCAGTATCATTCTATCATTCATCATCCGCCAGAGCCTCGGTATCGAGAATAAAAGAAAGCAGGCAGAGGCCAACCTGCAGAAGTCGCGCCTCAAATACAAATCACTGGTGGAATCCTCCACCGAAGGAACCCTGATGTTCCAGAAAGGGGAGATCATCTTCTCCAACATCAAAGTCAGCGATATCAGCGGTTACGATCCCTTTGAGATCCGGAAACTCAGTTTCGGGGAGCTGTTTGAAACAAGCTGGGACGAACTGGTCGGTACCTTCACTGATCCCAAAAAGTCTGTCTCATTCGAAACGCGCCTGAAGTGCCAGGACGGTTCCGCGAAAGAGGTTGTCGTTACTGCATCAAGGATCCCCTATGCCGATGATACAGGGTATGTCATCATATTGAAAGAGATCAGCGCCCGGCGAAAATTCGAAAAGGAGAACGAGTTTCTTTCCCGGGAGCTTCAGACGTCCCTGCTGCTGATGGATCAGCCAATCAGATCCCTCATCGGGGAAATAAAAACATGCCCGCCTCAGACCCCTGTCCGTGAAGCTGCTTCCATTATGACACGAAAGCAGAAAAACGTACTGTTTATCAGCCAGGAGGAAAACATCATCGGGGTGATCAGCGACAGAGACCTGATGAAGAGGGTTCTGGCAGAAAATGCCAGCCCGGAAAGACCTGTGGTGGAATTCATGACTTCGCCAGTCCTTTACATATCTGAGGATGCGCCGATGTATGAAGCCCTTCTCAAAATGAAGAGCCACCAGGTCTCCCACCTGGTCACCCTGGGTGCGGACGATCGGGTCAGCGGGGTGATCGGTTATAAAGATCTTTCTGAATTCCAGCACAATGCCATCAGTTTCATGATCAGGGAGATTGAAATTGCTGAAAACATGGCGGGGATCAAGGCCACATATAAACGGCTCCCCGTTCTGATCAGTGCGCTGATCGAAAGCGGATCCAGGACAATCAGCCTTACGAATATCATCACCTCGGTCAATGATGCGGTGCACGGGAGGATCATTCAACTGGCCGTTGAGGACCTGGGCGCTCCCCCCTGCAGGTTCTCGTTCATGGTCTTCGGAAGCGAGGGTAGGAGGGAGCAGACCCTGGCCACCGACCAGGACAACGGGATCGTTTTTGAGCATGCGGACAATCAGAAGGAGGAGGATATGAAGGCCTATTTCCTGTCACTCGGGGAGCGGGTGAACAGGGACCTGCACGATGCGGGGTATCATTACTGCAGGGGTGATGTGATGGCACGAAATCCAAAATGGACCCAATCCCTCGCTCAATGGAAGGAGCAGTTCAACGGGTGGATCAATACCAGTGATCCCCACGCGATCATGGAGGCAAACATCTTTTTCGATTTCAGGTCCGTGTACGGGGATGAAGCCCTGATCCGCGAGCTCAGGGATCATATCAGCGACACTTCCGAAAACAAGGCCGTATTTTTTTATCACATGGCGCAGTCGGTATTGAAATTCAAGCCCCCGCTGAATATTTTCGGACATATCGTTGGAAATGATTCTGAAGCAGATGAACTTTTACTGGACAGCAAGAAGATCCTGTTCCCGGTCATTTCTTTCCTGCGGCTTTATTCGATCAGGGAAAAGATCGATGCAACAAATTCAATGGAGCGGGCCGGCCTGCTCCTGTCCGGGAAGATCATCGATCACGAGACATATGAAGAAATCATCCAGGCATGGAGCTTCCTGACCATGCTGCGTCTGAGGTCACAGGTAGACAGCATCACCCGCAATGAGCCACCCGGGAACATGGCCAACATCAAAAAGCTCTCACGCATCGAACAGGGCACCCTGAAAAAGATCTTCTCAGGGGTAAGCGAATTGCAGACCCGGGTAGGATTCAACTTCAAGGGATCGGAAGCCTAGTGTGACAGCATGTTCCGGCACAAAACAATCTCCGGCTAGCCGGTCAGCAGCGATCCGGATCATTCCATATCGTTCCGGATTACCGGGATGGTCTGCAGATAGGCCCAGATGGCCGAAGCCTCTTCATCGGTGATCCCCGGGGCCGGCGCCATGGGCGGCTGAACGGTGGTTCCGTCAGGTTTCCTGCCGAAACGGAGTGCCATGACAAACTCTTCCCTGGTCCAGGATCCGATCCCGGTTTCTTCATCCATGGTAAGGTTGGATGAGTACACCTTGTTCATTTCCTTATCGTAAAGCACATTTCCTCCCCCGAAATAACCCTTGGAGTTTTCCGGCTGCAGGGGATCCATCTTGGCAAAACTGGCACTGTGGCAGCTGTAACAATCAAACTTACCAACAGCCAGGTATCTGCCATAGGCAACCTGATCGGATGGTGGCGGAGCGATCACGGGCTCGTCGGGATAGGGAAGCGGCTCCAGTCCTGTCCTCAGGAGGAATTTTGCAAAGAAACTTGGTTTGGGGTCCGGTTGTTCCAGGTCAGATGGCTGGACCATCGGATGGTCTGATTTCAGAAAGGCAATCACACTGTAAAGGTCTTCATCCGATAGCAGGGGGAATTTCGGCATCCAGGGGGGGATATATTTTCCATCCCTGTCGACTCCGGAACGGATCAGGTATGCCAGTTCTCCGTCCGTGTACCCGGCGATTCCGACATCCGGGTGTTGGGTGATGTTTGAAGCGTAAATTTCCCCGAAGTCCTGCGCATCTGCCATATAGGCTCCGCCCAGCTTTCCATCCGGGGATGCGTGGCACTGCATGCATATCACCGAGGCAATTCTCTCGCCTTCGGCAACGCGTTCCGGTGTCACCTCGACCGAAAGGTCCGGATATTCGACCTCGAATTCCGGGATCTTTGCCGTACTGATAAAGATTACAATTGCAAGAACGATGACAGCGATTCCTGCTAAAACAAGCAGCAATACTTTTACTGGTTTTTTCATGGCTGGAGGAATTAGTTCCTGAGTGTAAATGTATTACATAGTATTGTGCAAAGCAATAGCACCCGGTTGCCCGCAATCACTTTTTTCCAAATTCACTTTATATAGCGCAGGCCGATGGTGAAGAGGCAACCGCGGTTGCTGATGTGGACGGGATCGGTACCGGTAACAGGCAGACCGGCCAGGTACAGTCCTTCCAGGAAAAGGCCAAACCGGCCCGGAGTGAATTCAACACCGCCCCCGGCGCTCACTCCCGGGATGAGCTTGTTCTGGTCCTCCAGCTGATAACCGGTTCCGTTGTTGTAACCCAGGAGGACATCGATCCTGGGTCCGGCCAGCAGGTAAGGGCTGAGTCTGCCGGGTAGTGGTCTGTATTTCAGCTCCGGGGACAGAGAGAGGTAATGGAAGCTGCTGCGTGTGAGGTCACCCTTGTTCTCGACGATCCGGTTGTTTTCCAGGTGGTAGACCGTGATGGATCCGGTCGTGGTGCTGCTTCCCATCGGGAGGTAACCGGCGTCCAGCCGGATATCCCAGCGTCCGCCCCGGGTAAATTCCAAAACGAAAGAAGCGGCGGTACCGGCAATGGAGCCGGTTTCCATCCGGTAATTGCCGTTGGGAAGGGTGAAGACCACCCTCTGGTTGGTAAGGGAGAGCCCTGCTTTCACCCCCAGGCTCATCTGAGGCTGTGCCTGCAGGCCCACCGCCCCGGTGAGCATGACCACTACACCGGAGAGCACGGCCAGCGAACTAAGGACCGAACCGCGCCCTGTTATATGCCTGCAAGTTATTGGATGCCTGGGTGTCATTTCACGATGATCTTTTTTGTTCCGGAGTGCTGCCCGTATGTGATCCGTACGAAGTAGATGCCCGCCTCCAGCTTACCCGTGTGGATCTCATTCGGTTGACCGGGCATGACCCTTTCATGGATGCTGCTGTGGACCAGCTGGCCGGAGAAAGTGTAAAGCTCCAGCCGGATATCGGTCAGCTGTTCACCGCCCACAGAAAAGCTGAAGTAGTCCTCCACCGGGTTGGGATAGATTTCCACATCCGGTGCGGACTTCTTCTGTGCGGTTCCCTCCACCCGGTTCAGCACGTGGTTATCGGGATCGATCTCAATGCCGGTGACCTCCCCGGGTATGTAGAAAACGTAGCTTTCCTCCTCCTGGTCCTGAAATACCCGAACGGTGGTGTCCCCGCCCACCCATGAGAGCCGGTATTCCATGGACATTTTGAAAAGCGGGGTCTGGACGGAGGATCCGCGCTGGGTCACATGCAGGGTGACCTGTGATCCTTCCTGTTCCCAGGTGGCACCGTAGATGGGGAATCCCGCTCCGAAGTACCACTGGTCGAAGAAATCCGTAAAATCCATCCCGGAAATTTCTTCCAGCACCGCCTTGAAATCCAGGCCTGTCGCTGTGCCATTGGCATGCCGTGCAAGGAACTCCCTGAGGATCCCGTAAAAAAGTTCGTCATCCTGCAACTCGTAACGCATCATGTAGATCATGGCCATCCCCTTGTTATATGAGAGGCTCCCGCTGAAGATCCTCCTGTAGTCCTGCGCCTGCGCAACGGGGATATATATGGTTCCGTCGGGTTCCTCCAGGGCGCTGTTGAACCGGTAGTCCCGTTCACCGGGTGCATATTCGGGGCCCAGGGCCTCCGTGGCCATGTAGCCGGCAAAGGTGGCAAATCCTTCGTTGATCCAGATATCCTGCCATGTCTGGCAGGTGACGTAGTTGCCGAACCAGGAATGTCCCAGTTCGTGGGCCACCAGGTAGAAGTCGAAATTCCCCATGCCGGTCATGGTCTGGTGTTCCATCCCGCCCCCCCGGGGCCAGAGGTAGTGCCCGTATTTTTCATCCCGGAAGGGGTAGGGACCGAACCGTTCACAGAAGAGCTCCATGATGGGAACCGTCACATCGATATTTTCCCGGAAGGTCTCCAGGCAGCCGGGCCTGTCGTAGACGAAGTTCTGTATGAAAATGGGAGAGGAGAGTCCCGGGGGATGCGCTTCCACGTTGTATTCCACATAATCGGCCACCGCAATGGAGATCAGGTAATAGGCGGTGGGGTACCGGGATTTCCATTCATACCGTACCTTCCCGTTGGGAAAGTAGGTGGTGGCGGTCAGCAGGCCCTGGCTGACACCCTTCAGATGGAAAGGGGTGGTGATGCTGACGTGGACCGAATCGGCTTTGTCCTCCAGGTCCTGTTTGCAGGGGAACCAGTCTTTTGCGTAGAAAGGTTCCGTGCTGGTATAGGTGACCGGGACGTTCCAGTCCTGGTCGATCTCCCGGACCATCCCGCCGCCGGTGTTGCCGCTGTACCGGACCCTGATAGAGAGGAGGCTGCCGGCTGCTGCGATTTCCGCAAGGGTGACCTGCAACAGGTCCCCCTGGTGGCTGAATCCCGCCCCGGACCCGTTCACTTCCACCTGCTCCACTTCCAGCCCTTCATACAGGTCCAGGGCGAGTACATCCAGCGGCTGGCCTTGCACCTCTGCAAGAATGGTGGCCACCCCTCGGATATCATCCGACGTGTTATCCACCTCCACATCCAGCCCGTAAAACTTCACATCATAATCCTGGGCCAGGAGGTTCCCCGTAACCGGTCCGGGCAGGAAAAGAGACACAAGCATGAATACCCGCATGAATACCCGCATGAATACCCGGCGACAGATGGAGGAAAAAACCTTCATGGAATTGCGTACAGATATCATTATGATGCGCGAAAGGGTAAATACCCTATTTCAATTCCTCATTTTGACGATGCCCTTCACAAACAGCGCAAAGGGGACCAGGCAGATCAGGCTCGAGACAGAGATGATCAGGATATCCGGCACATTCACAGGAGTTCCTGACATGGATCCCTCCACGATCATCACGGGGATGAGGCCGATGAAGAGGATGCATAGCAGGAGAAGGGCACCGGTCCCCGCCAGGTAGCCGGCATCTTTTCGTTTGATCATCCATATGCCCGCGGTGAGCAAGGCAGGTGATCCGACCGCCAGGTCAGCGACCCACTGCCCGATCGTTACCCGGTCCACCGGGTCATCCTGCATCAGAGACAGGATGATTGAAAATACCTGGTACACCACGATCAGGCCGGCAATGATGAAAATGATATACCCGGCATTTTTTAACGGGACATGGCCTTTCAGTCTTTTCCCGATCTGATGGCTGTCAGTGCGGTTGAATAGCATGAAAATGGTCAGGATGCTGAGGGCGACCAGTATCAGGTATGGGATGAACAGGATACCGGGAGGCAATCCCGGCAGGTAGGTAGTGTATATGTAGGTGACATAGAACAACGCGCCGGGGTAACACAGCAGGCCGATGAGCTTTTGCTTGCGGGCCAGGTACATGGACAGCAATATCACGGGGATCCCCAGAACCAGGTTCAGCAGGTCGGTGGGGACAAAGGCCAGGGATGCTTCCTCATCCGGGTACATTTCATGCGGATATGCCACGCCGGCGATTGAAACTCCTGCCATCAGGATGACCAGGATCAATGTGTTCACATGCACGGGCTTCAGGTCCGGCCTGACCGGAAAATTGAGATCAGAATCTGTCATGGCTTTCCAATTTTCTGTCGAGTTCGATCTGATGCAACGCTGTTTCCAGGAAAATGTCCCTGTTTTCGAGAAAATCGCCGAGGGTTTCACGCGCCTCGATATCCGGCAGGATCGCTGTTTTCTCCATGTTGCTGACCGCTGCGGAATAGGTGGAACGCCCGATGGTCAGGATCAGCTGCGTATGCTCCAGGCGGAACTCTGTATCTCTGCCGGCATTGCATTTATAAGTGGCCCCACTTGGTGTGCCGATGAACCTGCCGATATGATGGTATTTCAGCAGCGCGCAGAAATGCCCGTTGGTTGAACCGCAGCTGCCATCGATCAGGGTATAGAGCCGGCCTTCAAAATGATCTTCCGGCAGGGGCAGCGGTTGTGACAGGGTATCGTACCGGCCGTAGGGTTCGGCAAAATAGGGCACCGGTCTCTTCTGCAGGTATGCCAGCAGTGCGGATGAACAGAAAGGATCGCCGCCTCCGTTGCCCCGGACATCAAGGATCAGGTGACCGATCCCCCGGGTGCGGATCAGGTGGAAACAGGAATCCATCAGGTGGCGGAAATCTTCCACCCTGTCATAATAGATGAAGGTGGGGACGGTCATTAGTGCCGTGTTTTTCTCCTCAAGGATCTCAAACCGGGGAAGGGGATGGTTGAAATGGGCGAAGACCACTTTCCGGACCGATTCGTCGTCCGCCGGGGACAGGACCTTCCTTTCCGGGCTGGTGTGACCCGGTGGGATATAGCTGACCGTGTATTGATCGGGCAACCCGTATACACTGGCATAGAACATGGAAAAACGATTCGTCACCTGCGCATCGGTGAAATGGGGGTTCAGGGCATCCGCCGAAGTGATCTTCCTCAGATGTTCCCATACCTCTTTGATAGGTCTCCCGTTGATCTCCAGGATGATGCTCCCCCGTGGCACCTCAATTGAATCAAGATAACTTCCGGTGACAACGACCAGATTGTCAATTCGTTTCAGTGTAAGCGGGAACATCATGCCGGGTTTTGAAACAAAGAACCTTCCCGGCATCCAGGTGGCGGTGTGCATACACCCGATCCTGGCGGTGACGGGGGCCAGCAGCATGAAGAATTCTTCCAGTCTCATCCCGTCTTCAATGAGGCTGAAGTGCGAATTGAAAACACTGTCCATCAATGGTTCCGGGGTATATTCATAGAGGCAGCAATGCTCCTGTTCGAGGATCTCCCTGAATTGAACGAAATCTTCCTGAAGGTCATGGAGAAAGTATGTCTCCGGCTGTGAAATAATTGCGGAACATGCAAAGATCGTGATGCAGAGAGCGATCAAGAATCCCGATAAGCGGTACATCTTTATTTGTTTTGATGCTTTTCTCTGAAAGGATGCACGGATCTACGAAATTCCATAAAATACATACTACTCATCGTATTGAGCAGATTTGCTCAATGTTATGAGTAAAAGCAGATCAAATAGCATATCCGGCCGGATGTCCCGACTCCCGACTCCCGACTCCCGACTCTCGACTTTCGACTTTCGACTACTTGACTTTCGACTTTCGACTACTTGATAAACCCGATCTCCTTCAGGTATTCCAGGCTTTTTTCAACGCTCACAAGGGGCTCATAATTATACCTTTCTACTTCGACTACGAAGTATTGGGCACCAATATCCATGGCCTTTTCGAGGACGGGCAGAAAATCGATCTCCCCGCTCTCGCCAAGCTCTTTCTCGTCTTTGATGTGAATGGAAAGGAAGCGGTCCGGATGTGATTCGAAGTAGGCCATGGGATCGCCTCCTCCTTCGTAGATCCAGTATATATCCAGCTGGAACCCCACCTTCTCCGGGTCCGTGTTCCGGAGCATGAAGTCGTAGATCCTTTCTCCCTCTAGCTCGGAAAACTCCTGGTTGTGGTTGTGATAGCCGAATTTGATCCCCGCTTCATTGCATTTTTCGCCCACGGCATTGAAATATTCACAATAATCGGCCAGTCCGTCCAGGCTCCGGTAGGCCGACCGTCCCATGGATGGGGCAACGATATATTCCACCCCAGCCGCCTTGTGAGCCGCAATACACTGGTCCCACCAGGGCATCAGGGCTTCCCAGGAACCTGAGTCGGGAATTGCCATGGTGGTGTGCGATCCGAGGATCACCATTCCGTTATCTTCGACCAGTGCCCTGAATTCAGCCGGTTCCATACCGTAAAACTTGCCGTCGCCGTATCCGGCGGGTTCCACATAATCATACCCCATGGCACCGATCTGCTCGATGGTGGCCACGGGATCTTTGCCCATGTCGTTCCTGACGGACCACAGCTGGATACCGATCCCGTTTTCAGGGGATCCATTGCAGGAGGATAGCAGGGTGATGGCAGCAATCATGCTGACTGATGATTTGAAAATTCCTTTCATTGTATTTTTTTGTTGATAAAACACAAACTTAATAATTTTTCACGCACGGGAAGTGTCCGTCAGCCAGTTCAGCGCGTTTTCCAGGAGTTGGCGGAAAGATCCGCTGGCGTATGCCCGGCTGTCGTGACCGAAAATGAGATAAACAACATCCGATTGGCCGAACCGGTTGACCCAGGCAACCGTATCCGAACAATCCGGGTGACCGGTCTTTAGCAGGGGCTTCACCCCTTCGCGGATCCACAAGTTCGAATACCCTTCATCACGGATCGTGAAATCTTCCATGTCACGGGTCACCGGGTGCCGCCTGTCAAGAACGCGGATATCCAGGTCCAGGTCGTGCCTGTAAGCCGACAACTCCGGCGGATCGTTCCCGTATCCCTCCATGATGTATTTTCCGCCGATAAGCTCCCCGTAGCCATCCCACTGCTGGAATGTGCAGACGGCGTGATGCAGGAACAGCATGGGCATGCCCCTGCGGGCCAGGTTCAGGTAGATGGCGGAATCCTTCAGCGGCATCTCAGGGATATAATCATAGAACATGACCGCATCGTAGGAATAGATGTGCTCCGAGGCCAGCATTCGGCGTGCGTCCGGGTGAGAAATGGAATCGAAATGAAAGACTGACAGGCTGCCGAGCATGTGGTCAAATTCGGTCGTATCGTAACTGTGGCCACCCGTCACTGCCAGGATCCGGGGGGCGATATGGTCCGGGTCCAGATAACCGGCCAGGGGAAGTCCCATCTCCCGGACCGACCGGGCCACCATTCCGGCCACCTCCCTGGCCCCGCGCTCATTCAGGTGGGTGTTGTCCACCCTTCCCTCCGGGTACATCTCCCATGCGCCCGGTTCCAGGATCATGTAGAGCCCGGCCGACCGGTCCGGTCCCAGCCCGGTGACAAGATCCGCGGTCATCTGCTGCAGGTCAATGAACGGGATCTGAAGCCCGGCTGCCACGCTCCGGGCTACGAAAGGGTAGGGGCCGTGGGTGTCCACCAGGGTTCCCGCATCGTTGAAGTTCCGGCGGACAATGGAGCTCAGCAGGACGGGACGGGCTCCCTTGTCCCGGACCTCCGCCGCCATCTGTTCCAGGTTCCTCCGGTAATCGCTGTAGGCATTGCTGTAGCGGTCCGGGTCATACTCTTTCTGGTCGTTGTGCCCGAACTGGATCAGTACATAGTCCCCGGGCCGGACCGATTGCATCACGCTGGTCCAGTTCCCTTCACCGATGAAGCTCGTCGTGCTCCGCCCGTTGACGGCATGGTTTTTCACGGTGACCAGGTCGTTGAAGTACTCCGGGAGAAGCTGTCCCCATCCCCGTTCCGGGTTGTTTTCCGGATCCGGCTTGTCGGCCATGGTGGAGTCACCCACCAGGTGGACGGTGAGGGGATCCAGGGGCTCGTCCCCGCATGCAGCCAGGAGCAGCAGTCCGGCGAGGGTGATTACGGTGGCACGTATTGTTGTAAACATTTGGTTGACAGTTGTATTTAAATGGTGTGAAACTAAAACCGGAACCAGTCATAGTCTGCATACCCGCTGTCGTTGGTCCGCTCCCTGCTGGTGGCGAACAGCCCCACCTTGGCCCCGATCCACCTGCCCGGGGCTGCGGTGAATTCTTCCCCCAGCTTTTTGTACCGTTTCCCGTCGGCGCTGTATTCGAAACTGCAGAGGGCTCCCTCACCGGTTGTGGGCTCACGCACTTCAACCCGCAGGTGGATGCTGCCCGGCTGCACTTCGACCCGGTCATGCACATGCTCGGCCGATCCGCTCTCCGCATCCATGCAGGAAACCTGGGAGAGATAGAGCTGATCGCCGGATTTCTCCAGGACCAGGCCGGCGTAGTCCTCTCCCATGACGATCAGACCGGTCCGGTCGCCCTCCATCTGCCCGTGGAAGTCCACCTTTGCGGTGGCTGTAAAATCCGGAGCGGGGAACTTCTGCAGGAACAAATTCGGGGTATCCCAGTGGTTCCTGTGCCCTTCAGGCAACAGGGTGCAGTACAGCCGCAGGAATCCCAGGTTCCCCGAATGGAACATCCATTCCTGCCGGGGATTGGCGTGCCATTGCCACTGGGGACCGGGCCGGGTGCCGTTGAACTCATCGGTTGCCTGCGGACCGTGGGGCTTTACCCGCACATTCACGGAGGATTTGCTGTGCACGGTCACCGGCTCGCCAATCCCGTCCCCGTCGATATCGATCCCGATGAGTGGCCAGTCATTCTTCCAGGTGAGGGGATTCAGGTGGACGATCCTGCCGTAGGCACCCTTGTCCTGAAAATGGATAAACCAGGACTCCCCGTTTTCCAGTTCCACCCAGCCGCCCTGGTGGGGACCGTTGATGTCGGTGGTCCCCTGGTGCATCACCGTCCGGATCTCGTAGGGGCCGAAGGGGTCTTTGCTCCGGAGGACCGTCTGCCAGCCCGGGGTGACACCCCCCGCGGGAGCGAAGATGTAATAATATCCGTTCCGCTTGTAGAATTTGGGTCCCTCGATGGTGGGATTCACCCCGTGACCGTCATAGACAAGCACGCCTTCGCCGGTCAGGGCCGATCCGTCCGGCTCCATGCGGTGGACCACGAGGATGCTTTTGATCCCGGACCGGCTCCCCGCGAAGGCATGCACCAGGTAGGCCTTCCCGTCCTCATCCCAGAGGGGACAGGGATCGATCCATCCCCTGGCTTCATGCACCAGTTTCAGCGGAGACCATTCCCCCTCGGGATCCTTCGCCCTGCTCATGTAGATCCCGTGGTCCGGGTCCCCGAAAAATACATAATACATGCCTTCGTGGTAGCGGATCGAGGGTGCCCAGCAGCCGTTGCCGTGCTGCGGGCGTGAGAAAAATTCCTCCGGCGGCATCCGGTCGAACACGTGGTTCACGATCTTCCAGTTCACCAGGTCCTTCGAATGCAGTACCGGAAGGCCCGGCACGCAGTTGAAGCTGGAGGAGACCATGTAGAAATCCTCCCCTGTGCGGATTACATCCGGATCGGAATAATCCGCATAAATGACCGGATTCTGATAGGTGCCGTCGCCCCGGTCGCTCTGCCAGGACTGGGCGCAGAGGCTGATCGTGATGCAGGTGGCGACAGGGATCAAAAACAGGTGTCCGAATTTCATAAAAGCAAGGTTTGTCGGATTTTTGAAAGTCATGTTTTAAAGGTACATTTATTGGCGGAAGTAAAAAAAACCGGTGGTATGAAGAAACGCTTTGTAATCCTCTCCGGGATTTTCATCTGCCTGGTATCGTGCGGGGAATCCGGACAGGTACCCGGAGGGGAATCCCGAAATATGCTGTGGTATGACCGTCCCGCAGAGCGGTGGGAGGAAGCCCTGCCCATCGGGAACGGGCGACTGGGAGCCATGATCTTCGGCGGCACCGGAAAGGAACTGCTGCAGCTCAACGAGGAAACCATCTGGGCCGGAGAACCGGGCAACAACATTCCCGGCGGTTTCCGGGAGGTGCTCCCGGAGGTGCGGAGACTGGTCTTCGAGGGAAAATACAGGGAAGCAGAGGAACTGGCCATGACGCGAATCCCCAGGAATCCGCCCCCGGACAACAACTACGGCATGGCTTACCAGCCTGCGGGGAACCTGCGGATCACTTTTCCGGGTCACGGCATGGCGACGGATTACCGGAGGGAACTGGATATCGGCAATGCGCTGGCAAAGGTCACCTATGCCATCGATCAGGTCACGTATACGAGGGAATACCTGGCCACGACGGCGGACCAGGTGATCATGGTCCGGCTCACGGCTGGTAAAAAAGGCATGATCAGCTGCTCCATGACCCTGGACAGTCCGCATGAAAAGTGGGAAATAGGGGTGGACCAGGGGGTCCTGGTCCTGGACGCGGTGTCGGGCGACCAGGACAACAAGCGGGGCCGGGTGCGGTTCGGGATCAGGGTAATCCCCCTGGCCGAGGGGGGAACGGTCACAGAGGCGGGCGACAGCCTGACGGTCACCGGTGCCGATGCGGTGACCCTGCTGGTGAGCATCGGTACGAACTTCAACAATTACAGGGACATCACGGGGGATGCAGGACGGAGGGCGGACGCGCTCCTGGCGGCGGCGGCGGGGAAGGATCCGGCAGCGATCCGGTCGGCGCACATCCGTGACTACAGGAAATACTTCGACAGGGTGCGACTGGACCTGGGCGTGACCGATTCGGTTTGGAACACGACAGACCGGAGGGTCGCGGATTTTGCTGCCGGGAACGATCCCCACCTGGCCGCGCTCTATTTCCAGTTCGGGAGGTACCTGCTGATTTCCTCTTCCAGGCCCGGCGGTCAGCCGGCCAACCTGCAGGGTATCTGGAACGACCGGGTCGCTCCGCCGTGGGACAGCAAATACACCGTCAACATCAACACCGAGATGAATTACTGGCCGGCCGAACTGACCGCCCTCCCGGAGATGCACCAATCCCTGTTCAGCATGGTGAAGGAACTGGCGGTGACCGGAAGCGATGCGGCCCGGGAGATGTACGGGGCAAGGGGCTGGGTGGTGCACCACAACACGGACCTGTGGCGGATCGCAGGTCCGGTGGACGGCGCATCCTACGGCATGTGGCCCATGGGAGGGGCATGGCTTTCCCAGCACCTGTGGCAGCATTACCTGTACGGCGGGGACAGGGCGTTCCTGGCGGAGATCTACCCGGTGCTGAAGGGTGCCGCCATGTTTTACGCGGATGTGCTCCAGAGGGAGCCGGAGCATGGCTGGCTGGTGGTCAACCCCTCGATGTCGCCCGAAAACACCCACCCGATGGGAGCCAGGATGGCGGCGGGAACGACCATGGACAACCAGCTGGTTTTCGATGTGTTTTCCAACCTGTCGGATGCCGCTGGCATCCTGGAGAGGGACCACGCATTCGCCGACAGTGTCAGGCAGCTCAGGGAGATGCTTCCTCCCATGCAGATCGGGAGGCTCGGTCAGCTGCAGGAGTGGATGGCGGACTGGGACAGGGAGGATGACCGCCACAGGCATGTTTCCCACCTGTACGGCCTGTATCCAGGCAACCAGATCTCACCTTTCGGTCACCCGGAATTGTTCCGGGCTGCAAGAACCTCCCTGGAGTACCGGGGCGATGAATCCACCGGATGGTCCATGGGATGGAAGGTCAACCTGTGGGCGCGCCTGCTGGACGGGAACCGCGCTTATAAACTGATCACGGACCAGCTCTCGCCTGCACCCATGGAGGGCTGGGGTCAGCACGGGGGCACCTATCCCAACCTGTTCGATGCGCATCCCCCGTTCCAGATCGACGGGAATTTCGGATGTGCGGCGGGGATCGCCGAAATGCTGATGCAGAGCCACGACGGAGCCATATTTCTTCTGCCAGCCCTGCCGGATGCATGGCCCAAAGGAAGCGTGAAAGGGCTCCGGGCCCGCGGCGGGTTCACGGTGGATTTCAGCTGGGAGGCGATGCAGCTGGAAGAGTTGACCGTCCATTCCGGCCTGGGGGGCAACTGCCGGCTGAGGCTTCCCAACGACATGGAATGCCGGGAGGCGGCCCTGAAAGACGTACAGCCGGGAGAGGAGAATCCGAACCCGTTTTACAGGAAACCAGGGATCAAAGACCCGCTGAACCACGCAGTATCCGGACTGCCTTCTCCCGGTCTCCCGGAAACGGTCCTGGTGGATCTGGAGACCGAGGCAGGGAAGTCATATCATCTGTACAGAAAACAGGAACCATGAAGCGAGTGAAAAAATATCGGTTACCGGCAGCAGCAATGGTCATCACGGCGATGTTCATTACAATCGCCGCTTCAGGCTGCAAACGGGCAGACAGCCAGGCACTGAACGACAGGCCGAGGGTCATCGTCACTTCCGACGGGGAGATCGACGATGAATGTTCCATGGTCCGGTTCCTGCTCTATGCCAGCGAGTTCGAGGTGGAGGGGATCATCACCTCCAGTTCGCAGTATCACTGGCACGGGCACAACTGGGCGGGGGACGACTGGATCGATCCATACCTGGAAGCCTATTCGGAAGTCTATCCCAACCTCGTGATGCATGATGCAGATTATCCGACACCGGAGTATCTGAAGTCCGTCACTTTCCTGGGCAATGTGGAGGCCGAGGGCGAGATGGATTCCATTACACCCGGATCGCAGCACATCGCGAAGGTGCTGCTGGACCGCTCCGACGACCGGCCAGTCTGGATCCAGGCCTGGGGCGGGACCAACACCATAGCCCGTGCCCTGAAGACCATCCAGGAGGAACACCCGGAGGAGATGGAATACGTGGCAGGTAAGATCCGCTTCTTCTTTATCTGGGAGCAGGATTCCACCTACCAGTCTTATATCCGTCCCAGCTGGGGAAAATACAACATCCTGACGATTATTTCCGACCAGTTCGAAGCCATTGCCTACCGCTGGAAAAGGATCCAGCCCGAAGAGATGCAGGATTATTTTACAGGGACCTGGATGAAAGAACACATCCTGCAGGACCACGGTCCGTTATGCGCGCTCTACAGGGCCCATACAGGCGAAAGCGAAGAATTTGACGAAGGGAATTTCCGGTCCGAAGGGGATTCGCCGTCCTTTATGCATGCCATCGGAACCGGGCTGAGGAATATGGAATCGCCCGACTACGGGGGATGGGGTGGTCGCTATGTGCAGGTGCGTGGGAACACCTGGCTGGATCCTGTTCCCGTCAGGGGATACACCCATCCCGATGGACGCTGGTATGGAGGGTCCGCGTGGGGGATGAACAAAACCAGGGAAGGCGCCACAACCGAAACGGACAGCCTGTACAGGGAGTATTTCAAACCCGTCTGGCGCTGGTCGGATGCCTTCCAGAATGATTTTGCGGCGCGGGCCGACTGGTGCGTGAAATCGGTCGGCGAGGCCAATCATCCGCCGGTGGTCGTTCTGAAAAACCCGCTGGACATTGATGCAAACCCCGGCAGCACCATCAGGCTCAGCGCTGAAGATACCTTTGATCCTGACGGGGATCAGCTGACATATCGCTGGTGGCAATATGGGGAGGCGGACAGTTATGACAGAAAAATCGAGATTGAAAATGCAGGATCTGAAGGAGTGTCCTTCCAGGTTCCTGAAGATATCGACCGCAATGTTACCATTCATGTCATCTGTGAGGTGAGGGACAACGGGACACCGCAATTGACCCGCTATCAGCGTGTGATCATTCGTGTAAAACCAGACCGGCAACTGGCTTTTCCTTCTGCCGAAGGGTACGGGAAATATTCCAGGGGCGGACGTGGCGGAGTGGTTTACGAAGTGACCAGCCTGGATGATTCCGGACCCGGCAGCCTGCGGGCCGCGGTGGAGGCCTCCGGACCCAGGACGGTCGTGTTCAGGGTTTCGGGGACCATCATCCTTGAGAGCCCATTGCGGATAGAGAATCCGTATCTCACCATCGCCGGGCAGACGGCACCCGGCGGCGGGATCTGCCTCCGGAAGCACCCCCTCATCATCGATGCGGACCATGTGATCATCCGGTACCTGCGGGTCAGACCGGGGGATGAATCGGGTGGTGACCATGATGCGGTCTCCGGCAGGTTTGTGAAGCACATCATCCTGGATCATATTTCTGCAAGCTGGAGCGTGGATGAATGCGTATCGGTATACCAGTGTGACAGCATCACGGTGCAGTGGTGCATGGTTTCGGAAAGCCTGAGCAGGTCCAACCATATCAAAGGTTCACATGGTTACGGCGGCATCTGGGGAAGCAACTACGGCACCTACCATCACAACCTGCTGGCGCATCACAGCAGCCGGAATCCCCGGATGGCATCCGGTTCCGGATATACCGATTACAGGAACAATGTGATATACAACTGGGGGTTCAACAGTTGCTACGGCGGAGAAGGACAACAGCCGGGAATGGAAAAGTTCAATTTCTCGGAGTTCAACATGGTGGCGAACTATTACAAGCCCGGTCCCGCCACTGAACCGGGAGAGGTGTCATACCGCATTGCCAATCCTTCCTTCCGGAACGGGAAAGATGACTTCGGGAGGTGGTATATTGCGGAAAATGTGGTTGAGGGTCATGCAAAAGTGACAGCGGATAACTGGGACGGGGGTGTGCAGACGGACATCTCCGCGGATAAGATCAAACGTGAAGAACCCTGGCCGTCCATGCCGGTGCGTCAACAAAAAGCTGAAGAGGCATATGAACTGGTCCTCGGTCAGGCAGGGGCGACCCTGCCCGCAAGAGATGCGGCGGACCGCCGGATCATCGAAGAAGTCCGGGGCGGGTACGCCACCTTTGAGGGCAGAAGTTACGAAAAGGAACACCGGGTGGCCGATCCGGCCAGGAAATGCGGGATCATCGATTCGCAGGAGGATGTGGGGGGATGGCCCGTCTTTGAAAGCGCCGCTGCCCCGGCGGACACCGATCATGATGGCATGCCCGATGCATGGGAGAAAGCGCAGGGGCTGGATCCCGGTGATCCGGGCGACAGGAACCAGGCCGGCGAGGGTGGGTACACCATGCTGGAAGTATATCTCAATCAGATCAGATAAACACATCATCTCATGAAAGCGATCAGGCACTGCTTCACATCACTCATATTCTTGTTCTTCAGCATCATGGTTGTCGCCCAGGAGGATGCGCCGGGACGCATCCCCGTGTACCCGGTCCCCTATGAATATCCGACGGTAGAAGGCAGCATTGACTTTTCCCGCAACAGCACCTATCATTTTCTGTTGAAAAGCGAATGGCCTGATGAATAATGTGTGATCGCTGATGTCTTTCAACCCCTTATACTCGGTCCTTTACCTGGACGAATCAGCGCAGAACCTGAAAAGCTTCGAATCTGCATTCAGCCGGGATTACCACATCCATACCGCGAGATCGGGAGGGGACGGGCTGAAGATCATGGAGCAAAGGACCATCCAGGTGGTGATCACCGTTCAGCAACTGCCTGATATGAGCGGGATAGATTTCCTGGAACAGATCATGTACCGGTATCCCGACTGCATGCGGATGATCATGACCGGCAGGGGCGATCACGACGAGATCATGAAGGCATTCGACAGGGGCTACATCTTCCGGTATGTGGCAAAACCATGGAAGACGGAAGATCTGAAGATGACCATCGACAGTGCCATGGAGATGTATAACCTGAAGGTCCAGAACAGGGACCTGATCAGATCCATGGAGGAGGCCAAACGGAACCTGGAGCAGAAAGTGATGGAGCGGACGAGGGAGATTGAGCGGCAGAGGATGAACATTACGGACAGCCTGCACTATGCGACCCGGATCCAGAACGCCCTGATGGTTTCACCGGAGGAACTGGACAGGATCCTGCCACCCTATTTCATCCTGAACAAACCAAAGGACATTGTCAGCGGAGATTTCTACTGGGTGTCAAGGCAGGGCGACCGGCTGATCCTCGTGGTGGCCGACTGCACCGGACACGGGGTCCCCGGGGCCTTCATGAGCATTTTGGGGATCAGCTTTCTGAATGAGATCGTCAGCAAAACGGACACCCCGCAGGCGAACGGAATTTTGAACATACTCCGGGAAATGGTCATCAGGGCGCTCGGTCAGACCGGGAAAAGGGACGAGGCCAGGGAGGGGATGGAGATGGCCGTATGCATCGTTGACTTCCGGCGCAGTATGCTGCAGTTCGCCGGTGCATTCCGGCCCATGTACCTGGTCAGCGGGAGCGAGCTCAGCGTGGTCAACGGCGACCGGATGCCCGTCGGTATTTACGAGGAGGAACGGGCGCCGTTCAGCATCCGCGAGGTCCCTTTCAGGGAAGGGGACAGGATCTACCTGTTCTCCGACGGGTATGTGGACCAGATCGGGGGACTGGACAGGAAAACGTTCAAAAGCGTGAGGTTCAAAAGATTGCTCACGGAAACCAGCCACATGTCCATGGAGGAACAGCACTCCGTCCTGAGGGAGGAAATCGAGATATGGCGCGGGGGCCGGGAACAGATCGATGATATCCTGATCCTGGGCGTTGAACTCATCACGAATCAATAAATCCGCTGGCAGTCACTCTTTCCGCCAGCAGACTTCATTTTAGAGAGTAACTAGTTTTCTTGAATAAGATTTCGGATATCTGTCTTTAGACTGGGAATTTTGCTTTGAATAATCTGCCATACTTCCTCTGCATCAATTCCGAAGTAGTTGTGTGCGACGATATTCCTTAGTCCCTTGATTTTCTGCCACTCTATACCAGGGCTGTTGTGAATAAAATCATCAGATAATTTCTCGACCATTTCACCGATTACAACGAAATTCATCATCGTAGCGTCGAAATTTCTAGAATCGTCATTGAATTCATCAGCATTTTCAAATCCTGAGGTGTATTCAAGGATTTTATCAATGGCTTCCAGAATAGTTTCCAGACAATGCTGATCCTTAATTAACATATTCAGTTTCTTTGAGAATTGCCTTCTTGATTCTGGGTTTAATATACTTTTCACGGCAGATATCTACCTCGAGTCCAAGATTGCTTTTAATAAAATCCTTCAATTGGATCTTAAGTTCGTATAGGTTTTGAGTGTTTTCCTCGAATTCAACAATCAGGTCAATGTCACTTCTGCTATTTTGTTCCTCTCTCGCGTATGATCCAAAAAGTCCAATTTTTATAATGTGAAACCTTTCCCTGAGGAGGTTTCTGTTTGTTGACAGAAAAAGTAATATTTGATCTCTTGTTTTCATATGTCTACGAAGGTACAAAATTCAGGCAAGAGAAGTTACATACTATTGGCAACTCTTAGAATCCCACCTTCAGACGCACGAAAATATTGCGCCCGGGTTCGATGCTGATGGCCCCCCTGTTGGTCGAGAGGTGGTTCGTATAGCTCGTGTTGGTGATGTTGTCGATGCCCAGGAACACCTGCAGCCGGGCGACGGCCAGGTTGAACTCCTTCGAGCTCAGGGAAATATCCAGGCGGGCGTACCCGCCGGTTTCGGTTTCCCCTTCGGCGATCTTGTCCTGTCTGGCCGCACCCCGCAGGGAAAGCTCCACCGATCCTGCCTTCGGGTTCGTATAACGCACACCCGCCCGTCCGTTCAGGGGCGGGATCAGGGGCAGGTCTTCGTCCGCCTCCGTATCTCTCCCGCGTACAAAGGAACCTGACCCGAACAGGACGAGGTTTTTATATGCGTGATACTCGAAATTGATATCCCAGCCGTAGAGCAACGCTTTGCTCACATTTGAATTGACCAGTGCGGGGATCGTATCCGGTTCGGATCCCGAGGCGAGGGTATAGACGAATTCCCCCGGGCTCTCCACGATCATGTCCGTGATCCGGTTCATGAAAACGGCTGACTGAAAACTGAAGCCGGGGTTCCACATCCGCACTCCCAGATCGGCAGAAATTCCTTTTTCAGGATCCAGGGAGGGGTCCCCCAGCCGGACGAAATTTCCCAGGTCAATGTATTTGTACCGCTCCTCCAGGGAGGGTGACCTGAACGAGCGTGCCACGTTCAGCGAAAGGTTGATGTCCCTGTGCACCTGGTACAGCGCTCCTGCGCTGGCACTCCACGAAAGGTTTTGTTCGCTGTTCTCCTCGAAAGTCACCCGCCGGGTGGGCGGTGAATCGTTCCGGGTGCCGTTTACGACCAGGTAATCCACATCGTAACCCGCCTCGTTTTTCACCATGATCTCATCCAGCCGTCCGCCCGCAACGAGGGTGAGCCGGTCGTTCAGCAGGTGGACCTCGTCCTGCAGGAAGATCCCCGCACTCTGAAAGCTTGACGCGGGGATCGGCGTTTCGCCGCGCTCAAGGTGGTTTGTGAGGAGGACCTCCCGGTCGGGATTCAGTACCTCGACCAGGATGTATTTCTGTCGCTCGGTGCGGAGATTGCGCCCCCAGATGTCGATTCCCGCGATGAGCGTATTTGTTTCTGTAAAATTCCAGGTGCTTTGCAGCTGCATTCCGTTTGTGAGGTGTATCCCCAGGGGGGTGATCAGTTCGGGCGTGGTGCGCTGGATGTTCCCGTTGGGCAGGGTCGATTCCGACACCGTGTTCGGTATCATGGAAACATCGCGGTAGATGTACTGCGTGAAATAGTTCAGTCTGACCGATGAGAGTCTTTCCGTGAGGTTGGTGATCTCATAGCTGGCGGCAAGAAGGTCCCTGCTGATATCCGTGTAGGTGGCTTCGGCCGGTCCGGGGAAGGCATCCCCGCCCGGGATTCCCACGCCGGTTGACCAGTTGCGCTGGTACTGTATTTTCAGGAGGTGATTGGCAAAAGGTTTCACGCCCGCTTTGGCAGCAATGTTGTTCATGGTATACTGGCTGTTGGGCAAATCGCCTTCCGGGGTGCGGATGTCATCCGCATCGCTGCGGGTACCGCTCACCCTGACATACCACCTCCGGGAGCCGGTTTCAACGGCAGCATGGTTGGAGAACAGGGTATTGGCCGATGCAATACCCGAGATGATGTTCCCCGAGAGGTAGGGCCTTTCGGCAAAATGGCCGTCTTTCGTGATGATGTTCACGATCCCGCCCATGGCTCCGGTGCCATAGAGGGAAGATTGTGCGCCTTTGATGATCTCCACCCGTTCCACGTCATTCACATCCACCATGCTCAGCGAGGCGGTCAGATCGGTGGCCGTCTCCACCCTGTTCCCGTCGATGAGGGATACAAGGCGGTTCTCGCCAAAGCCGCGGATGTTGATATTGGTGGCCCAGATCCCGTCGCCTCCCGTGGTGATCCCCGGCTCCTTGTCCAGGACACTGGAGAGGGAAAGTGCCGATTGCTTCTGGTAGTCATGGGGCTTTACCACCACCATGGAGGCCGGAACTTTTCTTACTTCCCGGTCGATCCGGAGACTGGAGACCACCACTTCGCCCAGGGGAATGGGATCTGAAAACAGGGAGGTCGAATCCGGACCCACTTCTTCCATGGTTGTACCCTGCACGGTTGTCTCCTGGGCGTAGGCGACCTGTGATAATCCGAGCAGGCAGATGGCTGCACCGGTAAAAAGTCTTGAAATACGAATCTGTGTGAAACTCTCAGGAAGCGTGAATGATCTTTCTTTGCTCTTTTCCATCAGAATACCTCTGGATTAGATGTGAATACTATATAAAACCTTGATTAAGAATAAGATCCTAACCTCAGTACATATGTGGTCCCGATTATGAACCGCCGCACAAAAATAGTGTTATTTTGTTAACAATAAAAAGAGTTCTGCGTGAATCGTGCCCGAAATCCCGTGTTTTGGATATTTTTGCTCAAAGTATGAAGACCATGCGCATCATCGTTGTCCTGTTCATTCTCTGTGGTTTGACAGGCTGCGTCAATCCGGCAAAGGATTCCGGCGTTGATCACACCTGTACGATCGCCACGCTGAAGGGGCCCTCCTCCATGGGGATGATCCGGCTGATCGACAGCATCAGCAGGGCAGATGATCCCGGAATGCGGATCGAGCTCCTGAACGAGCCCATGCAGGTAAGGAAAATGATGCTGGACGGGAGTGCGGATTATGCCATCCTTCCCACCACCATGGCGGCCATCCTTTACAACAAGGGACTGGACTACAGACTGATCGCGATTCCTGTATGGGGGACGCTCTACCTGTTCGGAGCAGATACCACCATCACCCGGTGGGAGGACCTCCGGGGCAAAAGAATATACGTCATGGCCAGGGGGATGACTCCCGATGTGCTGTTCCGTCACCTGCTGCAGAAGAACGGGATCAGTCCGGATACAGACGTCACCCTCGACTACAGCTTTCCCACCCACGTTGACCTGGCGAATGCTGTGGCTGCGGGGCAGGCAGAACTTGCCGTGATATCCGAACCGCTGGTGAGCCTGGTGATGCATCGCAACAACAATGTTCGGCCCGTCTTCGATCTGAACCGGGAGTGGGAACGGCTGCAGGGGATCCCCATGGCCCAGACGGCCTTCCTGGGCAGCGCTGAAGCACTGGAGGATCCCGGACAGGTGGAACGGCTCATTGCGGCTTACGAAAAGTCAACCCGCTGGGTCAATCAGTATCCCGACAGTGCGGCGGTGCTGATTGTGAAGTACAACATCCTGCCCGATGTGGAAGTGGCCCTCAGGTCCATCCCGCGATCCAATCTCAATTTTGTACGGGCCGGCAGTATCCGGTCAGAGGTGGCGGAGTACCTGGAGGTTTTTTATCAGTTGAATCCGGATATTATCGGAGGGAAAATGCCCGATGAAGATTTCATTTACTAAAAAACAGTACATCGGTGTTGGGTCGGTCCTCACGATGCTGGCGATCTGGAAGATCCTGGCACTGTATTTCGATTCTGCTTTCGTGCTGCCTCATCCCGAGGACACGCTCGTCACCGTCCTGAGGCTTTTCACCGATGGCGGATTCCTGGCGGTGGTGGGCACCACCGTATTACGCGGGATCATCGGGTTTGTCATCTCGGGGATCCTGGGATTGGGGGTGGGGATCCTGGCGGGGATCAGCCCCGGGTTCAATGCTTTTATCACTCCCTGGCTGGTCACCATCCGCTCTGTCCCGGTGATTTCCCTTATCCTTCTGGCGCTCATCTGGTTCACCCCGGATGCCGTCCCGGTTTTCATCGCCATGCTCACCATGTTCCCATTTATCTGCACCAATGTGAGCGACGGCATCAGGAGCGTGGATCCGGATCTGACGGAAATGGCCCGGCTGTACAGGGTGCCCGGCGGCAGGATTATCCGGGAGGTGTACATTCCGGCCATCGTCCCTTTCATTATCAGCGGGGCATCGAGCGCCATGGGGATCGGCTGGCGGGCGATCATCATCGGTGAAGTGCTCAGTCAGCCGTTTTACGGCATCGGCACGAGGATGCAGGAAGCCCAGACGTTTCTGAACGTGGATGCGCTCATCGCCTGGACCCTGGTCGCCGTGCTGATCAGTTACGGTTTTGAACACCTTATCCGTCTGGGTGAACGGATGATTGTCGTCTGGAAAATCTGATCATGGGCCTGCATATCAAACATCTGAACAAGAAATTCAACGGAGTGACCCTCTTCAGGGACTTTCACATCACCTTCCTGGAGGACCGCATCACGTGTATCCTGGGACCGTCGGGGTGCGGGAAAACAACCCTGTTGAATATCCTGGGGAAGACGGTTCCCCGCGACAGCGGCGAACTCATCGGTTTCGGGGAGAAGCTGTTCTCCTATATCTTCCAGGATCCCAGGCTGCTGCCATGGAAGACGGTCCGGGGGAATATCGAATTCGTCATGAGCAGGACCATACCTGCCGCAGAAAGAAAGGAAAAAGCCGCCAGGCTCATCAGGCTGGTGGAACTCGGGAATTTTGAAGATTATTACCCTGCGCAGCTGAGCGGTGGCATGAGACAGCGCGTATCCATTGCACGTGCATTCGCCTCTCACTCCGATATTATCCTGATGGATGAGCCGCTGAACGGGCTGGACGTTGCCCTGAAGAAAAACATGATCCGCTGGTTCACGCAGATCTGGGAGTCGGACCGGCGGACCGTGATCTTCGTGACCCACGACATTGACGAGGCCCTTCTGCTGGGCGACGAGATCGTGGTGTTCAGCCACCCCCCGGTGCGTATCCTGGCCCATGAACGGTTTCACGAACCCGTTGAAAAGCGCAGGGCGGACTCGCCGCAGTTTAAGAAGCTGAAGGAGAAGTTGCTCGGGTACCTTCACAGATCGATGATACCCTGATTGTCCTGATACAGTTCACGGGAGACATATCCGTCTGCGATCCGCTGCTATTCAGACCATTCAACGGATACGATGATCTCGTTTCTTCTGCCGAACGGTTGATAGGGAGGATTGTAGCCCAGATACCTGAAACGGTCTTCGTGGGGGATGTTCCTTTCCTCCAGCAGTTTCCTTAATTCCGCCGAAAATTTTTGAATGCGTTTGTCCGATGCAAAGCCCCCGAATCGCAGTACGGCCACATACTCATCAGTGGTTTTCTCCAACTCAATCCGGGTGTTATCCGGGGCTGGCAGTTTTTCCATTGAATAAGTGGAAGGCATGACAAAGCTCATCGATGACAGGGAGTCGTTGATATCCATGTGGACTGGGGAGGTCATGGAGATCTTGGTGCCCGATTCGTTCCCTCCGAAAATGTAGCCCGCGAGTTGCCTGAATCCCGGGACGGAAAGCTCCCGGTAAGACCGGGCCTGCGAATGGATGGTTGCCAGAATGGCAGAGGGGTAAAACCTGATCTCGAATTCTTTTTCCGCATTAAGGACCCGGTAGGTCTGTTTTTCTGTAGCCATGACATTGAAAGTCTGAATGATCAATAGAAATAGGATAGCTGCTGTGCTTTTCATGATCCATTAACAACCCGCAGGACAAAATGTTTCAGCGGGTGCAGCGCACTTCCGAGCATGGCAAGGGAACCATGCACAGCACTTACGGGGAGGCGGAGGAGGCCCACCACCACGATCATTGACCAATCCTGATCCTGGAAATGGTGCGATTGGCGATCCGTGCGATAACCGGATAGGACATCAGCTGCAGCCTGTTCATGGCCAGGTACCTGTCCGATGCCATATATTCAGAATAGTCTTCCCATGATCCGTGGTCCTCGACGACAGCTCCCATGTGAACAAATCCCTTATCGCCGAAGTTGAACTCGCAGCTGCTGGGCCCCTTTGCTTCTGAAACGGAAAATGCGGTCGGTTTCCCGCTTTCGTGAAGACGTTTCCTCGCATTTTCGTAGAAGGGCCGATCATTGATGTAAGAGTCGACCGGTTTCCATTCCCCGTCAATCCTGATTTCCGTCCAGGTGTGTCCGCCGGATTCGGGTAAAAAGGGAAATGCAAAGGAAGGAAAGATCCCCCTCATGATGGTAATATCAATACGCCCGGTATGAATGCGGGAGTTGATCCCGGTGGCCTTGCACAGGGCGTGAAAAAGAGTTGCTTTCGTGTTGCAGTAACCCAGCTGGTAATCGAGGGTTTCAGAGGCTTTTACCACATCCCATTTTGGTGGGAAGCCAAATCTGATATCATCCCTGACGAAATGAAATATGGCTTCTACCTTTTCCATCTGGTTCATTTTTGCCGATGTCAGCCGGGCTGCTTCGGATTGAATCCGGGGATGGTCATGGTCGGAAAGAATCATGAGGTTTATTTCTTAACAAATTACAAAATATCCATCAAAATGTATCATTGTTTAATGTGCGGGAGAGAAGCCCCGGATGTTGTCCGGAATCAAAGCGTAGTGCGGACTCGCCACAGTTCAGGCGGCTGAAAGAAAAGTTGACGGTTGTACTATCAGATCGGTCCGATGTTACCTGAAACCATGCAATTCAAATCTTTAACACCCACCTGCAATCTTCCCCAAACTCATAAGAAACAATTTCCAGGGTATACCCGGGATAAAATTCGGTGAACTTTGATTTGAATACTTGTTTTGCTTTCCTGCAGCTAACTTTTACTTCATAAGCAAGACCTTCATTCCCCGAGGTATTGACGATAAAATCGATTTCTTTCTTATCAGTGGTGCGCCAGAAATGAATGGCATTCCTGTCATAGTTTTCTGTCAATCGCCGGTAAACAAAATTCTCGAGCAGCGCACCCTGGTCCTCACGGTTTCTCCAGTCAAAAAAACGGTTGAGTGCGATGTTCCTCATGCCTGTGTCCTTAAAATATACCTTTGGCATTTTGGTAAGTTCCTTCCTGATATTTGAGTAAAAGGGTTTTACCAGTTCAATATGAAAGCTGTTCTGCAAAACATGTATATACTTATCAATCGTTTTGTTATCTACACCAATGGTCGCAGCCATTTCATTTTTATTTAACAGGTTGCCTGTCTGCCCTGCCAGAACTGAGAAAAAGAGATAAAACTTGTCAGGAGTACTGATCCCGGCATCATTCATGTCCTTTCTCAGGAATGAATCTCTTAACTCTTTCAGTAACATTATTTTCTCTTCTCTGTCACTTTCCAGGGCAATCTCCGGGTAACCTCCAAAAATGAGATAATCGTTGAATAGTTCCAGGATTTCCCTGTAGGAGGCGGAGATATATTTTTCATGTTGCCGGATTTTTATTAATTCATCCTTCATATGCCCCAGGTTTTTGAAGATCAGCCATTCATCAAACGAAAGTGTTTTCAGCTCAAAGATTCGTTTCCTTCCCGAGAGGGAGTCATTGAATTTCTGGTCCATATAAAAGGCACTGCTTCCAGTTGCAACAATTTTCAGATCCCTGCCATACGTATCGTACATGTATTTCAGGAAATTAGATGGATCCGAGGCATGCTGAACTTCATCAATGAAAAGGAAATGAGGCTGGACAACTTCATCTCTCCCATTCAGGCTTTTCCCTGGACGGGGACAGAACAAGAAGACTTCTTCCGGATGGATATTGATCGCTGACAGGATATCAGAATCTTCAAACGTGATATAATTTACTTCCCTTCCTTCTTCTTTTATTTCCATAAATAATGCCTGCAACAGGGATGTTTTACCGCTTTGCCGGGGCCCGGTGATAATGGTGTACTCCTTTCGTCTTAAGTGATTTCGTATAACGTTGTGGATGTTACGTTGAATATACATGTCGGGCTTTTCAGACAAATTTAATAAAAATCAGATAATTTTGGAGGAAATGTCCAAAAATAACCGATAATATTGGAATTATTATCCAAAAAATTTGAAAATAATCGCTGGTGATCCGTTTTCATTTTCCTCCAATCCCGAAATCACTATATTTACCAAAAACAGCACCATGCCCTATCTTAAAATTCAGTCAAACAAGGAAATCGCCGACAAAGGACTGTTGATGAAGGAGATGACAGCCCTCCTTGCGGATCTGCTGAAAAAGCCTGAAAAGTACATTATGATCAGCATTGAGCCGGTCACCGACATCTATTTCGACGGCAGTGATGGTCCCGCCGCCTTCGTGGAGTTGAAGAGCATCGGGTTCCCGCCTGACAGTACCCCGCAATTATCCGAAGCGATCTGCGGGTTGCTTCACCGGCGTCTTGGAATTTCTCCAGAAAGGGTGTATATCGAATTCTCGGATTCGCCCCGGCACATGTTCGGATGGAACAGTGACACCTTCTGACAGCCGGCTTTCTGTATACATCATGAAATTATTCAAGATCATCCTGCTCACGATCCTCGCTGCAGGCTCCGCCGCGCATGCCAGTGCCGGGGAGCCGGAGCCCGTGGACTATGTCAATCCGCTGATGGGCACCGACTCGGAGTACATCCTTTCAAGCGGGAACACCTACCCGGCGATCGCCCTGCCCTGGGGAATGAACTTCTGGACCCCGCAGACCGGGAAAATAGGAAATGGATGGGTGTACACCTATGATGCCTATAAAATTCGCGGATTCAAGCAGACCCACCAGCCCAGTCCCTGGATCAATGATTACGGCCAGTTCTCCCTCTTCCCGATGACAGGGGAGCTGAAGATCGGTGAGGAAGAACGTGCCAGCTGGTTCTCCCATAAGGCCGAGACCGCCGCCCCGCACTACTACAGCGTCTACCTGGCCGATTACCATGTGACCGCGGAGATAACCCCCACGGAACGGGCGGCCATGTTCCGGTTCACCTTTCCGGAAAGCGAAGACGCATGGATCCTGGTGGATGCCTTTGACAGGGGCTCCTATGTGAGGATTATTCCCGGGGAGAACAAAATCATCGGTTACACAACCCGCAACAGCGGGGGCGTACCCGACAATTTCAGGAACTACTTCGTGATCCTGTTCGACAGGCCTTTCGCCTTCGGTGCGGCATGGAGCGGGGACAACCTGATGGAGAATAGCCTGGAATGGAAAGATGACCACGTGGGGGCCGCGGTTCGTTTCCAAACGGAAAAAGGGGAGCAGGTACATGTCAGGGTGGCATCCTCGTTCATCGGTTTCGAACAGGCCGAGCGCAACCTGGGTGAGCTGGGAGAGGACTCCTTCGGCGAAATAAAGGAAAAGGGCAGGACCGCCTGGAACAGGGAACTGTCCAGGATCCGCGTGGAGGGAGGGACCGTTGATCAGGCACGGACCTTTTATTCCTGCCTCTACCGCGTATTACTTTTCCCGCGGAAATTCTATGAGATCAATGAAAGGGGAGAGGTGGTCCACTACAGCCCTTACAACGGGGAAGTGCTTCCGGGGTATATGTTCACGGACAACGGATTCTGGGATACCTTCCGGGCGGTCTTCCCGTTTTTCAACCTGATGTATCCCTCGCTGAACGAGAAGATCCAGGAGGGACTGGTGAATGCGTACCGCGAAAGCGGATGGCTGCCGGAGTGGGCCAGCCCGGGTCACCGCGACTGCATGATCGGTTCCAATTCGGCGGTGCTGATCGCGGATGCCTACCTGAAGGGGTGCCGCGGGTACGACATCGAAACGCTCTACGAGGCGGTCCTGAAGAATACCGAGAACGAAGGCCCCGTCTCATCGGTGGGAAGGTACGGAGTGAAGCACTACAACCAGCTGGGCTATGTGCCATACGATGCAGGTATCAACGAGAACGTTGCCCGGACCCTGGAGTATGCGTATGCCGATTTCTGCATATACAAGCTGGGGAAGGCTCTGGGAAAACCGGAAAGCGAGATCGGGGTGTTCGCCAATCGATCGCAGAATTACCGCAACGTCTTTGACAGTGAATCCCGCCTGATGCGGGGAAGGAACAGGGACGGCAGTTTTCAGTCCCCCTTCAATCCGTTCAAATGGGGCGATGCCTTTACCGAGGGGAACAGCTGGCACTACACATGGTCGGTCTTCCATGATGTGGAGGGACTGATCAATCTGATGGGGGGCAGGGAGTCGTTCATCTCCATGCTGGATTCGGTATTCGCCGTGCCGCCGGTGTTCGACGATTCCTATTATGGCCAGGTTATCCACGAGATCCGCGAGATGCAGGTGATGAACATGGGGAACTATGCCCACGGCAACCAGCCCGCGCAGCACATGATCTACCTGTACAATTATGCGGGAGCCCCATGGAAGTCCCAGTACCGGGTCAGGGAAGCCATGAACCGGTTATACTCCCCCGCACCGGACGGCTACTGCGGGGATGAGGACAACGGGCAGACTTCCGCCTGGTACGTGTTCAGCTCCATGGGATTTTACCCGGTCTGCCCGGCCACAGATGAGTACGTGATCGGCAGTCCCCTCTTCAAAAAGATCACCCTCTCCCTGGAAAACGGGAACCGGATCGAGATCAACGCACCATCGAACAGTGATGAAAACCGGTACATCGAAAGGATCGAACTGAACGGAACGGAATACACCGCAAACTACTTCCGTTTCCCGGAGCTGATGGGGGGAGCCGTAATTGATTTCGTAATGGGTGGCACGCCCAACCGGCAGCGCGGAACCAGGGGAGCGGATCTCCCCTGGTCATTTTCGAGGGACGGGCAACAGTGATCCGGTGATGATCACCTGCCGGACATCTATGCAAGCTCGAAAACCTTCATATCCTCTTCCACCGTCTGAATCACCTGAACGCCGAACAGATCCTGCACGGTCTTCAGCAGGTTCGGCGTCAGGAACGCAGGCAGCGTCGGCCCGATGTGGGTGTTCTTAATCCCCAGGGAAAGCAATGCGAGGTGCACGATGATGGCTTTCTGCTCGTACCAGGCAATATTGAAAACGATCGGGAGCTGGTTGATGTCATCCAGTTTCAGCACTTCTTTCAGCTTCAGCGCCACAAACGCCCACGAGTAACTGTCGTTGCACTGACCGGCATCCAGTACCCTCGGAATGCCGTCGATCGAGCCAAGATCCAGTTTATTGTAACGGTACTTGGCGCATCCCGATGTGAGGATCACCGTGTCACCGGGTAACTGCTTTGCAAACTCCGTGTAATATTCACGCGTCTTTTGCCGTGCGTCGCAGCCCGACATGACCACCAGCTTTCTGATGGCACCCGAATTGACGGCTTCAAGGATCTTGCCGGCAAGTTTGAGCACCTGCTCGTGCGCGAATCCGATGGTGATTTCCCCGTTCTCGATCTGTGACGGCGGGGGACACTTTTTTGCCAGTTCGATGACCTCAGAGAAATCTTTATGTCCGCTGGGCAATCTCTTTTCAATGCGTTTCCATTCCGGCATCCCTGTTGCCCCGGTGGTAAAAACCCGGTCGTTGTAGGTAGTTGCTTTCCTCGGGGGTACCAGGCAGTTCGTGGTGAACAGGATGGGACCGTTGAATGACTCGAACTCCTCCAGCTGTCGGTGCCAGGCATTGCCGTAATTGCCGGCCAGGTGTTTGTATTTTTTCAGGTTCGGGTAGGCATTTGCGGGCAGCATTTCCGAATGGGTGTACACGTCGATTCCCGTCCCCTCGGTCTGGATCAACAGCTGTTCCAGGTCTCTCAGGTCGTGACCGCTCACCAGGATTCCGGGGTTTTTCCCGACGCCGATCTTCACCCTGGTCATTTCCGGATTTCCGTAGACAGAAGTGTTTGCCCTGTCCAACAATGCCATGACCTTCACCCCGTGTTCACCGGTGCGAAGCAGCCAGTCCAGGGCATCGTTCAGCGCAATGGGCCTGGTGATCATGATCAGGCTTTCCTCGATGAAATCGTAGAGTTCCTGTTCCTCGAAACCGAGATTGAAGGCATGCTCCGTGTAGGCGGACATCCCCTTTACGCCAAACAGTATATACTGTTTAAGGCCACGGATGTCCTCATCGGTGTCGTAGGTGAGCGTCCCCACCTCCGCTGCCTTTGCATAAAGGTCGGCGTCCGAGCCGCCTTTCCAGTGAATGGAGGAATGGTCCCCGGAAAGTGTCACCTTCGATTTCAGCTGATCACGAAAATCGATGCAATCCCTGATCGCCCGGATGATGGATGTGTCATCGAAATTGGCATTCGTGATCGTGGTAAAGAGGCTGTTGACGATGTGCTTGCTCTCCTGGTTCGTATCAATGCCCTGTTTCCGGGCTTCGAGGGTCAGATACGATAGTCCCTGGCAGGCATACACAAGCAGGTCCTGGATGTTGGACGTTTCTTCGGTTTTCCCGCAAACTCCCCTGATGGTACAGCCAGAATTTTTGGCTGTTTCCTGACACTGGTTGCAAAACATGTTCGTAGATTTTAGGTGGGACCAATATATGATTTTCCGTCATCAGCTGCAACCATTACGACAGGTTGGAAGTCCTCTCCATACAAAGCAAACCTTTTTGATCATGAGAAAGTTATGGGCGCTTGCATTGCTGGTCATGTTCTTAAGCACCTCATGCACAAAAGACGACCCGGTTCCCGGGGACGGAATGATCATCAACCACTCGGGTACCGACCTGTCTTCCATACCGGATGAATGGATAGAAAATGCAAAGGAAAATCTCCATATCGCGTACGGCCACACCTCGCATGGCAGTCAGCTCACATCCGGGATGACGGGACTGGCAGAATTCAAAGGGGACAAATATGCATGGAACAACGGCGGAACAGGCGGGGCGCTGGATCTGCACGATTACGCCATGAGCGGGGATCTGGGGAATCCGGATTTCACGAACTGGGAGAAGGAAACCAGGAACTATCTGAAAGACCATCCCGGTGTGAACGTGATCATCTGGTCCTGGTGCGGACAGGTATCCGGTGCTTCGGAACAAAATATCAATACATACCTCGACCTGATGTCAGGATTGGAGGCTGATTACCCGGATGTCACCTTTGTCTACATGACCGGTCACCTGGACGGAACAGGGGTCACCGGCAACCTGCATATCCGGAACGAACAGATCCGGAACCACTGCATCACATATGAAAAATTCCTGTTCGATTTCGCCGATATCGAATCCTATGATCCCGACGGTAACTACTACCTGGATAAGAACGCCGACGACGGCTGTAATTACGACAGCGACGGCAACGGCAGCCGCGAATCCAACTGGGCGATCGACTGGCAGAATTCACATACCGAGGGGGTGGACTGGTACCAGTGCGGCTCGGCCCACAGCCAGCCGCTGAACGCGAATATGAAAGCCTATGCCGCCTGGCACCTCTGGGCGCGGATCGCGGGGTGGAAGTGAGTACCTGAGCAGTCCCCGGGGGCAGAATCCCTGAGCGCATCCTGCCAGGTCAGCCATTTGTGGACGGCGCCCTTCGATCCATGATAAACAACAACGCATTCGATCACCTCATTCATTTTTAACACATCTTACTGAGAAAGCACACTCTTTCAAGGCAGGACCAGAAAGCAGAAAAATACCTTTAAAGCTTTCATAAAGGTCATGATGGTCGGATGCCAATCCAATATGATACGCATAACTTCTGTTTATCTCCGTTGAACTCCACCAGTACCCGTAGCCACCCATTCCGGCAAAACCGCCTCCCAGATCGCGGCCACCACCTGGCAGGGCCGAGAAACCAGTCTCATCTGTCCCATTTCCGTCTTTTATCCAACCGCTTTTGCTTTTTAATTTATCTATTGCGATTTTCGAAGATCCGCCAATATAAGCAATCAGGGTATCCCAGTCTGACCTGTCCGGAATTCTCCAGCCTTCAGGTGCTATACCTCTTGGATCATTGATGGCAAACCAGTTGTAGAGTTTGCCATATACATCCCCGTTTGTTGCTTCATGCATATAAAAACTGAAAAATGCCTGCTTGTGGTTGTTGGCTTTTATACCCTCTTTTCTGTTTTTGATTTCCAGAATCGTATCACCGTTAAGAAATGTGGCTACATCCAGATTCTCAGCCATCCAGATTTGATT
>JAXGMU010000038.1:35321-39748 GCA_040768485.1 Bacteroidales bacterium | reverse complement strand
GGGACCGGGAACGAGCCGCCTGACGGGCCGGACCGAAGGGAGGTTCGTAGCGGCGGTGACCGGTCCCGGAAGGGCTGAGACGCTGCCTGAGCTGGTACGAAGCAGCAGGTTCAGCAGCGATACTGTATGTTGCGAAAGACCGCGGCGACAGGAACTCAGTCAGGTGTGGAGAACATGCCGCTGACCCTGGCAAGATCGCCGTCGGTCCGGGCCGGTTTCAGCTCCAGCAGCCGTGCAACAATGCCATATACATCCACATTCGGGAAAGCAGGCTGGACATAGCCTTTCCTGAAACCCGGTCCCGCTGCATAGAAGATGGTGTGCATCTGTGTGAATGTGTTGTCATATCCGTGGGTCCCGCCGGTGTAAACCGACGGATCGCCTCCGGTGCCGATGCTCCAGCCACTGTCAGCCATCAGCAGAACGTCCGGGAACCGCGCACTGCTGCCATAATGAAGCCGGGCCGGAATTTCATACTTCTTCCAGGCCATCACCCCCTCCACCCCATTCAGGGATTGCGTGATGGAGTCCCCGCACCCGGCCGCTGCATCCACCAGGCTCACAGGGCTGCCCCCGGTGATATGCTCCACCCAGCGCGGCTTGATGTGGTCATACAGATTCACATACCTTTGAGGCGAAATGGATGCCATTCCGTGGTCAGAAAGTACGATCAGATTCACCCGGTCGCCGTATTCGAGGTTTGCAATTTCATCCCGCAGGTACGCCAGCACTTCATCCAGGTATTCCACCACCTTTCCCATTTCCGGGTGCACCGGTCCGTAATCGTGCCCCGAATGGTCCGGTTCATCGAAATAAAGGAGGATCAGACGGGGCCTTTTATCCATGGGAAGCTTCAGCCAGCGGATCACCGTGTCGACCCGTTCCATATAGGGAATAGATCCGTCGTAGGTTTTCCAGTAGGTGGGATGTGTTCCCCTGACGGGTGCCTCGCTGCCCACCCAGAAATAGGATGCGGTGCGGATTCCCTGCTCTTCCGCGGTCACCCAGATGGGCTCCCCGAAATAAGCGGCAGGATCCTGCACCTTCCGGCGGTCCGAAATCCGGTAAACTCCTCCCAGCTCCGGGGCATAGAAACTGTTGTTGATGATCCCGTGATGGTCGGGATAGAGGCCTGTGGCCAGGGTATAGTGGTTCGGGAATGTCCGGGTGGGGAACGAAGGGATCATCCGTGCCGCCCTGACCCCGTTTCGCGCCATGGCATCAAAGGCGGGTGTTTCATACAGGTCCGCATAGTCCCACCTGAATCCGTCGAATGAAACCATGACCACGTAGTTGTCATGACTTCCTTCTTTATTACTGCATGTTCCGCCCCCAAGAATATTGATCCCCAGGATCAGACAAACGGATAATCTAGTTCCAGTCAATTTCATCATTCAGAAATCTCCTCCGCCTGTCCTCCAGCGGTCTGAAAAAGAATCTCCTCCGGGGTGGTTCCGGTACTTCAATTTTCTCGATCCGCATCCCGGGGGTGAACTGGTAAAAGTTCACCTGTTCATTTTCATATCCCCCGTAAGAGGTTACCCTGGAAAAGCGGAATCCTCCGCAGACCAGGTCCGGATGGTAGTCGTCCAGGGAAAGGATGAACCGGGGCCCGTAAATCCTCAGGGCATTGATAAAATAGTAGGCCATTTCAAAACCTGACACTCCGTAGTTGATCCCCTTGCCGGTTCTGGACCGGGGTTCATCATAAAACCGGTTCCTGTAAGAGGTCAGGAAACGGCTTACTTCCGGATCCAGGTAGTCCATCCATTGCGAATGGTAGAAAATGAGCCTCAGGTCGTGATAATACCGGTAGTCGATGGAGGTGAATTCGGGCCAGTAAGGAGTGCCCAGCAATTCGATGTCATACTGTTTCAGATTGAAATAGAGCGAGGATACTACCCGGCTTGCCAGCGCCTCGTTCCGGGTGGGAACGATCACCAGGTTCTTTTTGTCGGTCGAGAGGGACTGGATGATTTCATCGGTCCTGGAGAGCTGCAGGACCACCTCCTTGAAAACCACCGGTTCCTCCGGGTGGTAACTGTCAAGTTCATCAAAAATGTACTCTTTAAAAAGCCTGTGTTTTTCTGCTTCCAGGGTGTCTTCCTCCCTGACATACACAATGTTGTAATCATATTTGCTGGCAATGAGCCTTGCTGCCTCGCGGTACTCGGCATTCCTGGAAGGAACGACCTGGAAAAGGAACGGATTCTCCGAAACCAGGTCCTGTTCGGAGTAAAAAGGAGTGACCAGCGGGATTCGGTAATCTTTCGCAAAACCGGAAACAAGTTCCAGATTGGAACGGTAAAAAGGCCCGATGAACAGATCGAATGTTCTCAGCGATTCATCCCTGAGGATCTTTCTTGTCTGTTGTGGACTTTTCCCGGTATCGCAAAAGCGAATATCCAGTTTCATCCCGGTCTCCGCAAGTGAATCGATGGCCAGTAGCGATCCCTCGAAAAATTCAAGAAAATTGACCGACTGGGGGATTCGCTGGTCCATCCTGTATTTCTCAATGATCCTGTTCCGCTGGGATTCCGATCTCACATCGGCGATCAGGGAATCCAGCGGCTCCGGCGCCCTGAAATCAAACGGAATGAAAAACGCGATCCGGTACACCCGGCGGGGATCGGCAGGCGTAACCCGCAGATCTTCATACAGATATGGCTCCGGCAGGATGTCATCCGCACGCATGGCGGTATCATATGCGGATGTATCGGGTGCCGCTGCGGGCTGACTTATTACCTGGCGCAGGGGAATGCGAATGATCTGGCCGGTCTTCGGCCCCCCCCACCCCAGTTCCGGATTCACCTCCCGGATTTCCTCCACCGATACCTCATAATACCCCGCGATGGAATAGAGGGTCTCCCTCCGCTTTACCCGGTGATAGGCAAAACCTTCCTCGTTGTATACCGGTTCCTTTTCCTTCCGTGAAGACTGCGGGATGATCAGCCGATCCCCCGGCCGGAGGTCATTGATGTCTATGCCCGGATTGGCGATCAGGATCGATTCTGTATCAATCTGATAGATCCGGGAAATGCTGAAGACCGTCTCCCCTGCCCGCACTCTGTGAAACCGGAGCGAATCAGCCGGAGTGACCTCTTCCGCCGTGTCGATCTCCTCATCAAGGGCATGTTCCAGGGGAATCTTGAGGGCCTGTCCGATCTGCAATCCGGATACAACCCCGGGATTCTCGATGGCAATTTCCTTCTGGGAGATGTCGTAAGCCTTTGCGATGGAATAGAGGGTTTGTCCGGGCTTGACCATGTGAATGTAATATACCTTGCCCTCCAGGATCACCTTGTTGTTGGATCTTTCGACCGGCACCGGCTCCTGGGACAGCATCATTCCGGAGAAAGCAAGTCCCAGCAGCAAAAAAAGGATCCTTCTATTTTGAAATGAAATCATTGATATGATTTAGGATCCTCTCTTCCATGTTGTCGGTATCGGCCCTGACGAATGCTGTTCCCGTGATGTGCTCGTACAGCTCGATATATCTTTCGGAAACCTCAGTTACAAACTCATCCGGCATTTCAGGCACCTGCTGGCCTTCTTTTCCCTGGAAGCCACGGCTGATAAGCCACTGCCTCACAAATTCCTTGGACAGCTGTTTCTGCTGCTCTCTCCTTGCCTGGCGCTCCTCATAGCCATCTGCATAGAAATACCTGGATGAATCCGGGGTATGGATCTCATCGATCAGGATGATCTTTCCGTCCTTTTTTCCGAATTCATATTTTGTATCCACCAGGATCAGTCCCATTTCCGCAGCCATTCCGGTACCACGTGCAAACAGTTTCTTAGTGTAGGATTCCAGCTGCAGGTAATCTTCCTCAGATACCAGTCCCGCCGAGAGGATCTCATCCCTTGAAATATCCTCGTCATGACCCTCCTCTGCCTTGGTGGCCGGGGTGATGATGGGTTCGGGAAAACGGTCATGCTCCCTCATGCCATCTGGCATGGGCGCGCCGCTGAGGGTTCGTTTGCCCGAACTGTATTCACGCCACGCATGTCCTGTCAGGTATCCCCTGATCACCATTTCCACCTTGAACGGATCGGCCACATGTCCCACCATCACATTCGGATCGGGTTCGTCAATTTTCCAGTTGGGGACGATATCGGAGGTGGCATCCAGGAACCGGGATGCGATCTGATTCAGGACCTGGCCCTTGTAAGGGATCCCCTTTGGAAGGACCACGTCGAATGCCGAGATCCTGTCGCTGACCACCATGACCAGGTATTCATTCCCTATATAATAAACATCCCGGACCTTGCCCTTGTAAAGGCTTGTCTGTCCGGGCAGGTCGAATCTGGTTTCGATGAGCGCATTTGCCATAGCTGGTAAGTTTTTATTATGAAGAATTATGGTGCCGGCGTTCCTTGCCGTTATATGCATCCACAATCGACTTCACGAGACGGTGCCTGATGAT
>JAXGMU010000038.1:0-35311 GCA_040768485.1 Bacteroidales bacterium | reverse complement strand
GGCTATGCCCCTGATACCCCGCAGGATCCGCAAGGCCTGAACCAGTCCGGAATCCTCACGCCGGGGCAGATCCACCTGGGAATCGTCTCCCGTGACTATAAACCTGGCACTGGGACCCATCCTTGTAAGAAACATCTTGAACTGGTTGGGAGTGGCATTCTGGGCCTCGTCCAGGATCACGAACGCATGATCGAGGGTGCGGCCCCTCATGTAAGCCAGCGGCGCGATCTGGATGGTGCCGTCCTCAATGAACTGGATCAGTTTTTTAGCCGGGATCATGTCCCTGAGGGCATCGTAGAGCGGTTGTAAGTAGGGATCCAGCTTTTCCTTGTAATCGCCCGGCAGAAACCCCAGTTTTTCACCTGCTTCCACGGCCGGTCTGGTAAGGATGATCCTTCTCACGGTCCGCTCCTTCAGTGCTTTCACGGCCATGGCAATGGCGGTATAGGTCTTCCCTGTCCCTGCCGGTCCCACCGCGATCAGCAGGTCATTCTCCTTTCCCTCTTCGACCAGTTTCTTCTGGTTGACTGTGATGGCCCTGATCTTCCTCCCGCTTTCCCCGAAGAGCATCACCTCTTCATCCGGTCCGGGTGCCTCCATTTTATGGTCTGCCGCACCCACGAGGAGATCTTCCATATCGGGCAGGCTTACGGTCTGGAATTTCCTGAGATAACGGATAAACAGATCTACTTTTTCCTCAAAGTCAGTGAGCCGCTCCTCATCTCCCGAAGCCCTTATTTCATGGCCTCTTGAAACGATTTTCAGATCAGGATATGTTTCCAGGAATTTATTGAAGCGGACGTTGTTCACACCATAAAAATCAACCGGGTCTACACCTTCCAAATAGATCAGCCTTTCCGCCATAAATTAAATTATAATCACTACTTTTGGATACGCAAATTAAGCTGTTTTTTCCAACATTCCAATAAGAAATCCTTACTGGAAACCCATGCACATCATCACACTGACGTCCGATTGGACTGAACATGATTACTACGTTGCTTCGGTCAAGGGCAGCATCCTGTCCCGCTGTCCAGAAGCCACAATCATTGATATCAGTCACCGGATCAGGCCATTCAACACGGCCCAGGCCGCCTTCGTGGTCCGGAACAGCTTTCACAGGTTCCCGGAAGGGTCGGTCCACATCATTGCCGTCAGTACGGAGCCGGGAATCGGGGGACAGCTGCTTGCAGCCAGGAAGAACAACCATTTCTTTCTCTGCGCCGACAACGGGCTGCTGGGATTGCTGGGGGATCCGGAGCCCGATCTGGTTGTCGCACTTAAAGCGCTTCCGGCTGACCAGCAGGCCAGTTTTGTTTCCCTTGGCGTGTTTGCCGGTGCAGCTTGCGACCTTGCGGCCGGGAAACCCCTTGAAGAAATGGGAGAAACGGCCGGACAGTATGAAAGACAGGTTCCCCTGAGGGCGGTCATAGAAAACAACACCATTACCGGCAGCGTTATTTATATTGATTCCTATTCGAACGCCATCACCAATATCTCGAAAGAGTTGTTTGATCGGGTAGGTCACGGACAGGCATTTCAGATATTCGTACAGAGCAAACATTACATGATCAATCAGATCAACCACCATTATCATGAAACCCCGCCGGGCGAACTTCTGGCTATTTTCAATTCCGCCGGGCTCCTCGAAATTGCCATACGGAACGGCAATGCAGCCAGCCTGCTGAAACTGAATACAAGCTCGAGTATCAGGGTTGAATTCAAAGAGAAATAAGATGCACACCAAGGAAGAAAAGCTGAATGCCTTCGGAAGACTGCTCGGGATCATGGACGAGCTTCGTGAAAAGTGTCCATGGGACCGGGAGCAGAATTTCGACAGCCTCAGGAACCTCACCATAGAAGAGACATATGAACTGGCCGATGCGATCATGGACCGGCGGATGGAGGACATCAAAAAGGAGCTTGGCGATCTGATTCTTCACATTGTTTTCTATGCGAAGATCGGATCTGAAGAAGGCGCATTCGATATTGCGGATGTGATCGAGGGCATCGTTGATAAACTGATCTTCAGGCATCCCCATGTTTTCGGTAACCGGAAAGTCAGTAATGCGGGTGAAGTGGTTGAGAACTGGGAGGAGATCAAGATGCAGGAAGGGAACCGCAGCGTGCTTTCGGGAGTGCCGGTCTCGCTTCCAGCCCTGATCAAATCACACAGGATCCAGGATAAAGCCAGGGCTGTGGGCTTTGACTGGAAGATGAAAGAGCACGTATGGGACAAGGTGATGGAGGAAGTGGGGGAAGTAAAGCACGTTCTGGGCAACAGCGGTATCGCGGATCGCATGGAGGAAGAAGTGGGGGACCTGCTGTTCTCGGTCGTCAATGCGGCCAGGCTGTACGAAATAGAACCCGAAACCGCCCTGGAAAGAACCAACAGGAAATTTATCAAGCGGTTCCGCTACCTTGAGCAAAAAGCGGAAGAATCGGGAAGATCACTGAAGGAAATGAGTCTGGAGGAGATGGAAGAACTCTGGCAGGAAGCCAAGTCTATTTAGCCCCATCTTTAGGCGGGGCGCCACTCCCGGCATCTTCTGCATCAGATGCTTCCTCTTTTTTATCAGCGGCTTCTTCTTTGTCGATCACCTCCAGCATCTCATGCTGATGCAGCTGGTTATACCATTGAATGACCTTCCTGATGTCTGAAACATACACCCGTTCCGGGTCATAATCAGGAACGATCTCACGGAAGTAACTTTCCAGCTCATCCGGGGGAGCCTTGTGCGAGATGGCTTCCTTTCCCTGGGTTTTTTCATGTATGGTGTAGAGCACATCAGCCAGAGGAACTTCTTCGTTCTCCGTAAAGATGGCAATGTCCTTCAGGGAACTCACGCGGGCCGTTGCAGGGGCCACATGCCGCCTTTTGTCGTCGACTGATTCGACCACCATCCCGTTCCTGGCCTGGGCCACATACATGAACAGACCGCTTTTCCCCGAGATGGACAGGATGTCCGTAAGCTTGATCGTCTTCATTTCTTTCCGAAAGATAGTATTTCTAATTGAAACCGCGCTCTTTCTTGATCTGATCGTAGGCTTCCTTCACCTTCCGGAACTTTTCGTGGGCCACCTTCTTAAAGTCTTCACCCAGGTGGCTGACCTTATCGGGATGATATTTCATGGCCATCCGCCGGTAGGCCTTCTTCACCTCCTCATCCGGGACAGTGGGTTCGATCTCCAGTATTTTATATGCGGCATCCGACTGACTGACGAACATTGCCCTGATGCTCTGGAAATCGGTATCAGAGATTCCCATGTACCCCGCGATGCGGTTCAGGACCGAATTTTCAGCATCCGAGACGGCCGCATCGGCCGAGGCGATTCCATACAGGAAATGAAGCATTTCCAGACGGTAGGAATAATCCAGGCGCTGCGACAGCTGTTGTGCCACATCCCTGAGCGGGATTTCCTGCTTCAGGATATCCCTGAGCATGATCACTGCTTCCGACGCCGTATCCTCACCGAAGCGGGTAATAAAATAACGTTTAACGTAGTTCAGTTCACTTTTCAGCACCCTGCCGTCCGCCTTCATCACGGCAGCCATGAGTACGAGCAAAGAGGCCGCGTAATCACCGCGGAGGGTCCTGGACCTTGCATCTCCCCGCTGGATCCCTGTATCCACACTACCGGCATCAAAAATGGAACCCACTGCCAGTCCGAGAATCCCACCGATCGGTCCTCCCAGAGCCCATCCAAGTCCGAGTCCCACCCATTTTCCAAATTTTACCATATCCGCTATTTAATGTTCAGTATGCGCTGGTGCAGCGTGATGATCTGCGGAAGAAGCATTGCTTTTTCGTCATTGAAAATCACTGCATCAGCCAATTCTTTCTTTTTATCCTCGCTCATCTGACGGCTCATCCGAAGCCTGACCTCTTTTTCCCCCACACCGTCCCTTTCTATCACCCGGACCAGGCGCAACTGCTCGGGTGCGTACACCAAAACGGTCATGTCCATGAACCTGTCCGCACCACTTTCGAACAGAATGGCTGCTTCCTCGATCACATAGGGTGCATCCGCCTGCTCTGTGACCCATTCCGCATAATGATCTCTCACCTCGGGATGCACGATCCTGTTGAGCCTTTCCAGCAGTTCACCGTCGCTGAAAACCCTGCGGGACACATATTCACGATCCAGTCTGCCTGCCCTGTAGGCTCCTTCGCCAAGCAGTCCGGTGATCTTCTCTTTCAGGGATTCCCGGTGATCCATCAACCATTTTGCACGTGAATCGGCATCATATACCGGAACGCCCAACCTCTCAAAAACATTACATACCAGCGTTTTACCGCTTCCGATTCCTCCTGTGACACCCACCTGGAACATCATCTCCTGATTTGAAGAAATTCAACCTGCTTCGGGCTGTATTCATAACTGATCAGGTACACGGGAAGGTTCTGAAGCCTCACCTCCAGCTGATTTGTATTCCTTCTGATGTCGGTGTAATCCACCACCGCCCTGACCGGGCTGGCTTCCATCCGCTCATAATTGCTCAGTCCCACATTGCATGTAAGCTGGACCCTCGGGGGAAATGTCTGCAGATTGATGCTGTCGGGCAGGTTCAACACCTCAACAGGGATGGACAGATGGACCTCGGTGAACCGTTCCAGCTGTATCCGGCAACTCACCTTAGAAAATTCGTATTCAAGGTCAGCAATCTTCCTCAGCCTGACCCTGCCGCTGTAATCTCTCGAAAGCTGGCCCAGTTCCGTTTTCTCGGTGTGCACAGTCCGCATCGTATCCAGGATCGCGTCCGGACCCGTTACCACCACCGAATCGGGTTCAAGCATGATGCCGTCCCTTACGGTAAACTGCCTGTCCACTTCGAAAACGAGGTCGGGGCGAATCCTTAATTTTCTGGATATTTTCGCGGCAAACCTGAAATGAAGTGTATCCGGCCTGATCTCGAGCAACTGGATCTCCGCAGGCAGCTGGCGGGCCACCTGGTCCCTCAGGTACCTGGTCAGTAAGAAAGCTCTGGAACTGTCATTGTCTCTTCTGCTCAGGTTGAACGCGGAAATGCTGAAACTCACCGGATCTGCTTTCCCGAAGATTCTGTGCTTCAGGATTGCGTATCCGTGCGCATTCACACGGAGGGTCAGGTGCCCGGGCATATCGCCGATCAGAACGGTTTCCCCGGGAAGATCGGTATACACCAGGGGAGTCTCGATCTCGGTTGTATAGTTCTTGCTCAGCGCATTGAGCAGCCAGATAAATACCGAGATCAGCAGAAAGACAGAAAACAACAGGATCTTCTTTTTAAATTCCAGTTTCTGTCCTTCGGGCAACCTCGGCCACCGATGGAGAAAACCGTTTTCCAAAAGTGCGGGCTTTCAGGTCTACTTTGCCTGCTGTTCGGAAGGATCTGCCACGACCGCCGCTTTATCAACCTTCACAATCACATTGTCAGCGATCTCGAGTGTAACCGTCTGATCCTTCACATCGGTCACCTTACCGTAAATCCCGCCAGTGGTAGCCACCTTATCCCCTTTCTTAAGGGAGTTTCTGAAACTGGTGGCCTCCTTTTGCTTTTTCACCTGTGGCCTGATCATGAAGAAATAAAAGACCACAATAATCAACAGCAGGAAAATAAGCGACTGCATACCTGCTCCGCCTCCTGAACCGGAAGGTGCCGTCTGCGACAACATTTGAAATAATAAACTCATCCTTTTTAATTATTTAATTGAACATATTTGAATCATTCTCACCAATCAGTCCTCTTCCCGATTTGACGATTTTATGGTTGCTCCTTAACTGGGCGACGACCTTATCCAGCACTCCGTTGATAAAGATATTGCTTTTGCTGGTACTGTAGAACTTCGAGATATCCAGGTATTCATTCAGGGTCACTTTCGTCGGAATGGATGGGAAACCCACCAGTTCGGCAATGGCCATCTGCATGATCAGGATGTCCATAAAGGCAATTCTTTCAAGATCCCAGTTCTTTGTATTCTGCCTGATATAATCCACGTATTCCTCCCTGTGAAGGATGGTCTGGCGGAACAACCTGACCACAAAATCCCTGTCCTCTTCATTCTTATAAAGATCCATGATCTTTTTGTCCGCTCCGTCTTCCTCCCTGAATTTCCTGAAGGTTTTCACGATCATCCCGGTAATGAATTCGAGGTCATCATTCCAGTATATGCTCTGCTCCTCAAGGATCTGTGCGAGGGATTCACTGGGGAAAACCAAATGGGTGTAGATATGGATGATCATCCGTTTATCTTCCGCATAGTCGTTTTCTCCGGAAGCCATGTACGCCGCATATTCCTCCGAATCGAGCACCTTGTTGAATAGTTCCCTGATCAATTCGGGATAATTGCTCCAGTTGAGTTTGTGCTGCTCAACGAATCTGAGCAGTTGCTCATTGTTCCTCAACTGATCCACAAGTTTATTGTCAATGAAGCGGGTGTTCGGATGCAGATCCTCATGCGTGGGAACGCGTTTGTTCCTGGCAAGTTCGATCCGCGATTCCGCGTACAGAACCACATCGACGATCAGCAGCAGCAGATAATGGTAGAGTTCATATGCCTTTCCAATGTTAAAGTGGAGCTCCTTTTCAGATCGTCCCATATTCTCACCACCCGTTTTATAGTAGGCATACAGGGATTGCAGAGCCTTAATACGTAACTGTCTTCTGCTGATCATTAGTTAAAGAACCTGTGACCAATTCATAAATGATGCAAATTTACACTAATTTTTATTCTTTAAAACAACTGTTCGACAGCAAGTTTTGGATCTGACTAATTTGGGGGAAAATTTGAATTTCTTTAAAATATTTTCCATTTTTGATCGATAAACTGAGAAAACCCTAACTAAATCTGCAGAAATGACTGATGAAGGAAATGTAAAATCGGAAGAGATCGCGACTGAAGCAGCCGGACGTGAGGAGATCCACTCTAAAGCTGTTAGGGCCGGAAAGAGGACCTACTTTTTTGATGTAAAGGCAACCAGGCGAAACGATTACTACCTGACCATCACGGAAAGTAAAAAGCGGTTCAACCGGGATGGCAAGTTCTTCTACGAGAAGCATAAGCTTTTCCTTTACAAGGAGGACTTTGACAAATTCTCGGAAAGCCTGAAGGAGATCATCGAATTCATCCGGGAAGCCAATCCCCAGCCCATCGAGCCCGAGGATGAGGTCAGTTCCGGAATCACAGGAAGTGATGATGGTTCTGATGGTGAGGCTGAGGAGGAAAAAGACTTTACGAATGTGGAATTCGAAGACCTTGGCGAGGAGAAAGCCTGATACTAGGTTTTTCGTTCAATAAAATCTCTGATTTCCTGAAAGGATAATGTTTTTACATTGGTGACAATAAAATCATCCCCCAGGAAGTTGCCGTAATAATTGCATTCGCTGACTGCCTCCTGAATGACCTTGTTCAGGGAGTGATGTATGGGCATCAGCAGCAACACCGAGCACAGGTAGCCGAAGAAGCGGATTTCTTCGATCTCTGTGTCATATTTATGTAAAATAAATTCAAACTCATTTCGGATCACCTTCCTCTGCGTCGGGGTGAGTTTTTCATGCATCCTGGAGATCAGCACCAGAAAATACCGCAGTTTGTTCTCCCTTCCTCCCAGTCCGGTTGAAATAAACACCTGGCTCTCACCCAGGAGTTTACTTTCGATCTGCATCCTGCTCTCATTCAGTGAAAGCAGCGTCCAGTCCCTCAAAGACTCGTCAGCCACCTCAAGGTAGGATTCGATCGCCCTGTAACACTCCACCCGCTGAATGGTTGCCAGCCTGGCCAGGATGTTTTTCTTGACCTCGGTTGAGTAACCGGGCTCTTCCAGGCACTGCATCTGATCCATGGCCCATTGCTCATCCACCTCGGTATTCAGCCTCCTGGAACACTCATGGTACTCCATCTGCAGGTCCATATCTATCTGGTGCTCCAGGACCGAAAAACTTCCCGGACTGCCCCCCAGCAGCTCCCGGATCTTCTCATACAGGTTCTCATGTGTTTCCATCCATATTCGTTTGGGTGGGCCATTCACCACGGTTGGTTATAATAAATGTACGTTTTTTTATTAATTTTCGGAAAAAGCGTGCCCATGCAGGTGATCCCTGACCATCTCGGGAAAGTGGAGAAGGCCTCAGACGGATTCAGGCTTTCCATTGAAAATGTGCTGCAGGTCGGCTTTGACCTGTTCAGGAAATCACCCGGCATTTTTATCGTTTACGGTGCCATCAGTGCCATTGCGCTTTCAAATCCGATCAGCGGAGCGTTACTGGGCGGACCCCTGACAGCAGGTTTTTATGTTGTGGCAAACCGGCTCAGCCGGAACCAGCCAGTGGAACTGACTGATTTTTTCAGGAGCTTTGACAAATTCACCCCCCTTCTGGTCCTGCATCTGCTGATTGGAGTACTGGTGTTTCTCGGCCTTCTGCTCCTGGTCATCCCGGGGATCTACCTTGCCGTCAGCTATCTATTTGCCCATTTTTTTGTCTGGTTCCACGGTGAAAACCCGACCGATGCCATCAGGCTCAGCAGGAAAATGGTATCGGGTAACTTCGGTCAGGTACTGCTCCTGTGCCTGGTGCTCGGAGGCATCAACCTGCTAGGGGTGCTCGCATTCGGCATCGGGGTCCTGCTGACCCTCCCCTACACCTTCTGCGTGCTTTATGCGGCATTTGACGATATTATCGGCACTTCATCTGAATAATTATGGACCTTACCCTTGCCATCCTTGGGATGCTCCTGGTACTGATCGGTTTTGCCGGCAGTATCCTACCCGTCATCCCCGGTCCCCCCATCAGCTGGGTCGGATTCCTGCTGCTCAACTGGACCCGCTATGTGGAAGACCAGGCGGAAAGTTACGACACCGCCCTCTGGATCCTCCTTTTCTTCGTCATCCTGGTTACCATTCTGGATTATGTGGTCCCGGTCATCGGCACGAAAAAATTCGGCGGATCAAAACGGGGAGTCTGGGGTGCCACCATCGGGGTGGTGGTGGGATTGTTCTTCGGACCTCCCGGCATCATCCTCGGTCCTTTCCTGGGAGCTTACATCGGGGAAATCACCACGGGTAAACGGGAGCGTGAAGCCCTGAGAGCGGCATGGGGTTCATTTGTGGGATTCCTGACCGGTGTGGGAATGAAACTGATGGTATGCGGGGTAATTTTGTTTTTCTATATACGGTATTTGTTCTTCTGATGGAAACCACTGCAAGGGGGGTGTGTATTGCTAGCAAACTAGCAGTTAGGGGGTTAGGGGTTAGTTGTTAGGAGTACTAACGACTCCCGACTCCCGACTCCCGACTCCCGACTTTCGACTACTTCAGGGTTGCCACCATCACCGCTTTGATGGTATGCACCCGGTTCTCAGCCTGGTCAAACACCACGGAATGACCTGATTCAAATACCTCTTCCGTCACTTCCATGGCCTCGAGGCCGAATTGGCGGTAGATTTCCTCTCCCACTTTGGTTTCCCGGTTATGGAATGCCGGCAAGCAATGCAAGAATTTAACATTCCTGTTTCCCGTCCACCGGAGCACCTCTGCGTTGACCTGGTAGTCCTTCAGCAGGTCGATGCGCTCTTTCCACACATCCTGGGGCTCCCCCATGGAAACCCAGACATCGGTATAGAGAAAATCGGCATCTTTCACAGCCGACCGGACATTATCGGTGAGTGTGATCTTACCCCCGGTATCCGCGGCGATTGCACGGCATTTTTCCACCAGTCCGGCTGCCGGCTGGAGCGAGGCAGGCGCGGCTGCCCGGAAATCCACGCCCATCTTTGCCGATCCCACCATCAGAGAATTACCCACGTTGTTCCTGGCATCACCAAGATAACACAACTTCATTTTGCCGAGGGGCTTGTCCGAGTGTTCCATCATGGTCATGAAGTCCGCCAGAACCTGGGTGGGATGGAATTCATCCGTCAGTCCGTTCCAGACGGGCACCCCTGCATATGCCGCCAGTTCCTCCACGATCTTCTGCCCGAAACCGCGATACTCGATCCCGTCGTACATCCGGCCGAGGACCCTTGCCGTATCCTTCATGGACTCCTTATGACCGATCTGGCTTCCGCCCGGACCCAGGTAGGTGACATGTGCACCCTGGTCATAGGCCGCCACCTCGAAGGCACAACGGGTACGGGTGGAAGTCTTTTCAAAGATCAGGGCGATATTCTTCCCTTTCAGGTTCTGCGTTTCTGTTCCGCTCTGTTTCGCTTTCTTCAGTGTAATACCCAGATCCAGCAGGTAACCGATCTCATACGGGGTGAAATCCAGCAGGGTCAGAAAATGACGGTTTCTCAGGTAATTGGCCATGATTATTCAGGTTGTTGGTTATTGCGGGGGTTAAAATTAGCATAAAATGTCAGATGTCATATTCCATGGTGATTTTCGTCCCGTACCGCTTATCTTCCAGTTTAAAGGCCTCGGTGATCACACTCTTTTCGCCGCCGCTCCTGACGAATTGCAGGCAGGCCTTGATCTTGGGAGCCATGTCACCTTCGCTGAACATTCCCTTTTCAAGGTAGGAGGCGGCATCCGCATAATTTAGAAATTCCTTTTCCTCCTGCCTGGGTGTTTTGTAATGAATATATACGTACGGCACATCCGTAAGAATGTAAAATTCGTCGGCATGGATCCTGGAAGCCAGCAGGGACGAGGCCAGGTCCTTATCAATCACAGACTCGGAGGGCCTGATCCGTCCCTCCTCATCACGGTAGACAGGAACCCCTCCCCCGCCCGCTGCGATCACGATGGTACCCTGCCGGGCAAGGGTCTCGACAACTTTTTCATTGATGATCTCCACCGGTCCGGGCGAAGGAACCACCCTCCGGTAGCCTCCCTTCCGTTTCTGCTCCTCCTTGAATACCCATTTCTTTTCCTCAAAAAGCCGGTCTGCCTCCTCTTTCGTATAAATCTTACCCACCCGCTTCGAGGGATCAGCGAAAGCCCGGTCCCCCTCCCTGACCAGTACCATGGTGACCAGGGTAACCACCTCCCGTTCGATCTGATGCTTGTGGAGGATGTTCCTGAGCATGCGTTCGATCATGTAACCGATGCCGCCCTGTGAATCCGCCACACAGATGTCAAGGGGCATCTGCGGGATGCCGTACACGCTCTCCCCCGCATCATTTCGCATCAGGATGTTCCCCACCTGGGGCCCGTTGCCGTGGGTGATCACCAGGTTGTAATCCTCCCTGATCAGGTGGACCAAATTCTCCAGGGTATCGGTGGTATTCTGTTCCTGTTCATCGATGGTCCCTTCCTGGTTGTCGCGCAACAAAGCGTTGCCTCCCAGCGCAATGACCGCAAGCTTGCTCATGTTCATGAAATGATTTTTCCGGCCTTACAAAGCTATGTTTTTTCCGCACCTGTCAATCTGCACTCCGGCAGTTTATAAAACATGAAAGCGCGTATTCGATTATATTATATTTTTGGGGAGAACCAAACAACACAATCGTGTCAATAAGAATCCCGGGATTTCTGCTGTTTCTGTCGGTGATTGTTCTGAGCAGTTGCCGCCGTTCCGCGGATCTCCCCCAAACCATGGAGGCACACTACCTGAAATACAGGGTCTCCTACCTGGAAGAACGGGCGGGCAGGATCCCGACGGGCATTCTGCCGGATCACATGGACACCTACTATACCAGGTATTTTGTCCTTTCCCGTATCGAAGGATTCCTGAACCAGTTTTCCCTGACCCAGATCGCCGATCTGAAGCAGAAGAAGGTGACCACCCTGCTCAATTATTTCGGACACAAGATCTACTATGAAGGCAGGGAAGGTGAACCGCCCGCGGGGATTGTGGAACCGGGACAGCTGCACTGCAAATTCACGGGAGATACACTCACCATTGCCGGGTTAAAATCGGAAAGGATCGAAGTGGACACCGGGGCAGAAAAGTTTGATATCTACTGTACAAGGGATTTCAATGCCAGAAAACCCAACATGGCCACCCCTTACCAGTGCGTGGATCACGCGCTGTCTGATTTCAGGATCCAGCTGAGCCTGCTGAAGATGCGCCTCACCTGTCTTGAATACATGACAAAGTCAGTCCAATCAGAGATCTTTTCCATCCCTGAAGATTACAGCCCGGTCACCCGGCAGGCCATGGAGGAGATTATCAACAGCCTGTTTACAAAAGAATAAAACGGCATCCTTCGTTATTATTATTTTAGAAGGATGCGCATACCATTGATCTGAATCGGAAAATGGCCAGAAAAAAGAAGAAAAACGGTGTTACCAGGTTCTTTGCCTCCCTGGTTTCCTTTTTCAGGGATGACCGGTTCCGGTATGCAATCGGAATCGTGTTCGTACTTGTGGCCGTCTTCATGATCCTCTCCTTCATTTCCTACCTGATCCACTGGAAAAGCGACCAGGACTTCGAATGGGCCAGGGTTTTCTCAAGGCCCGAGATCAGGGTGAAGAACCAGGGAGGAAAACTGGGTGCCTGGCTGTCCGATCTGTTTATCAACCGCTGGTTCGGCCTTGCGAGTTTCATGTTTCCCCTGATCCTCCTGATCTGGGCGATGGCCCTTTACAGGATCCGGCTGTTGAAGACCTGGAAGGCGGTTAGGAACTGCCTGATCCTGATTATCCTGTTGTCGGTAACCCTGGGTCTCTTCTTCGGGGATGCCGGCGGCATGCTCGGAAGCGGTCCCGGGGGACAACACGGCTTTTTCCTGAGCAAATGGCTGGTTGCCAGCATCGGTTATTTCGGCTCCGTATTCCTGCTGCTGATCTTCTATGTGGCCCTGCTCCTGTTTTCCACCGGTTTTTTACCCTGGCTGAGGAACCAGAAGAATCCCTTCAGGACGGTCTCTTCGGGGGATCTGGAAGAGGAGACCACCGAACCGGACGTGGCGCCCGGAGCGATGGACCAGCACGTAACCGGGGAAAGCGAAATACCCCAGCAGGAACAACATGATGATGAAGGACCGTCACAGACGTCCGTTGCAGATGGTTCCGGTGACCGGGATGATGTGGAAATGACCATCGAAGACGTGTCGGGAACCGATCTCGATGATTTCAATCCGGATGAAGGCTCCCTGGGGGAATACGACCCCACCCTGGACCTTCCCAAGTACCAGTACCCTCCGCTGAGCCTTCTGAAAGATTATGACCAGGGTGACACCACCGTCTCCAACGATGAACTGATCTCCAACAAGAACCGGATCGTGGAGACCCTGGGGAACTACAACATTAAAATCGATAAGATCAAGGCCACCATCGGTCCCACGGTCACCCTCTACGAGATCGTTCCGGCTCCGGGGATCCGCATCTCCAAGATCAAGAGCCTTGAAGACGACATTGCCCTCAGTCTCGCTGCGCTTGGCATCAGGATCATCGCCCCGATCCCCGGCAAGGGCACCATCGGAATCGAGGTTCCCAACCAGAATCCGAGGACCGTATCCATGAAATCGGTCCTGGCTTCCAAAAGATTCCAGGACTCAGAGATGGAACTGGCCATTGCCATCGGCAAGACCGTTTCCAATGAAACATTCGTATTTGACCTGACCAAGACACCGCACCTGCTGGTGGCCGGTGCCACGGGTCAGGGCAAGTCCGTCGGACTGAACGCGGTGATCACCTCCCTGCTCTACAAAAAACATCCGGCGCAGCTGAAGTTCGTGCTGATCGATCCCAAAAAAGTGGAACTGTCGCTCTACAGCAAGATCGAGCGACATTTCCTGGCGAAACTGCCCGAATCGGAAGAAGCCATCATCACCGATACCCGCCAGGTCATTCATACCCTGAACAGCCTTTGTGCGGAGATGGACGAACGGTACGATCTGCTTAAGATGGCCCAGGCAAGGAACATCAGCGAATACAACGAGCGGTTCATCAGCCGCAGGCTCAATCCCAACAAAGGGCACCGCTTCATGCCTTTCATCGTGGTGATCATCGATGAATTTGCCGATCTGATCATGACTGCGGGAAGGGAGATTGAGTATCCCATCTCAAGGCTGGCCCAGCTTGCAAGGGCGATCGGGATCCACCTGATCATCGCCACCCAGCGTCCCACCACCAATATCATCACCGGGGTGATCAAAGCCAATTTCCCGGCCAGGATCGCCTTCAGGGTTACCTCCGTGATCGACTCCCGCACCATCCTGGACGGATCCGGTGCGGACCAGCTGGTTGGCCGGGGCGATATGCTCTTTCTGAGCGGGAATGAACCCCTCAGGCTCCAGTGTGCCTTCATTGACGCCCCGGAGATCGAAGCGGTCACCGATTTCATCGGCGAACAGAGAGGGTATCCTTCCGCAATGATGCTCAATCCCGTGGACGAAGAGGAAGGCGATGCACCGGTAGTGGACCTGGATAAAAGGGATGAAAAATTTGAGGATGCCGCCAGGCTTGTGGTGCTGCACCAGCAGGGTTCCACCTCACTGATACAGAGAAAACTGTCCCTGGGATACAACCGTGCCGGTCGCATCGTGGACCAGCTTGAAGCGGCTGGGATCCTCGGTCCGTTCGAGGGAAGCAAGGCGCGGCAGGTCCTGGTCCAGGACGAAACCAGTTTGGAACAGATTTTGAATGAGCTATCTTAACCGTTTTATCCAACTGATGTCACACATGCAACGATATTACCTTTTAAGTTTCTGCACCATTCTGGCATGCAGCGTTTTAAACGCCCAGCAGGATCCTGCTGCCGAACAATACCTGCAGGCGGTATCAGACCAGTTTCGCATGGATGAAGGATACATGATCCGGATGGACTACATCCGGGAGGACCAGATGAGGGATACCTATGCGGAAGGGGAAGGGACCATCTGGATGAAGGGGGTCAAATACAAGGTGATTCTCGACGAATACATCGTGTATTATGACGGACAGAAGCTCTACTCGCAAAACACCGAAGCCGGTGAGGTATACGTTAGCACCCCTGATCCGGACGATCCCGGCTATTTTCAGGCAGTCCCCATCCGGATCATCAAATCCTATCAGTCCGACTTCAAATACCAGTACATGGGCCGGAATGCATTCATGGGAAAGGACCGCATCGAAGTGAGGCTTTACCCGAAAGCGCCCTCGGGGCCCTACTCAATGCTGAGCCTGTTCCTGAATCCGAACACCCTGAAGCTGGAGGGTACCATCCTGAAGCACAAGGAGGGAATCCAGTACACCATGATCCTTTCGGAGGTGGAAGGGGGACATGCATTCCCGGACGAGATGTTCGCATTCGATCCGGAAGCATATCCCGGCACGGAGGTCATTGAGCTCATCGAATGAGCGGCAGCTCATGCAGGGTACTCGATCCGTGCATGATATATGTTGCTGAGACGGTTCTTGAAAATCTCCTTGATCAGGGAAATATCCCTGAAAGTCAGGCTGGCATCGGAATACTGTCCCTCTCCTGCCTGCCGTGATACGATCTGCTCCACGAGTTCGTTGATCGATTCCGGGTCGTACTTTTTAAGGGTCCTGGAGGCAGCTTCCACCGAGTCGGCCATCATCAGCACGCATTCCTCCTTGGAAGAGGGCCTGGGACCCGGATAGGTGAACTCACTGATATCCACCTTTTCTTCCGGATTGGAATTCAAAAATGAACGGTAAAAATACTGCACCGTGCTGTCACCGTGATGGGTTCTGATGAATTCGATGAGCTTTTCGGGCAATTTGTGCTTTCTGCCGATCTCCACCCCTTTCACCACATGCTGAATGATGATCCTGGCACTGGATTTGAAATTCAGTCCATCGTGCGGATTGTAACCGTCTCTCTGGTTTTCGATAAAGTACTGAGGTTCCTCCATCTTGCCGATGTCATGGTACATGGCACCGGCACGCACCAGCAGGGAGTTCCCTCCCACCCTGAGAATGGCCTCCTCGGCCAGGTTGGCCACCTGCATGGAGTGCTGGAAGGTCCCGGGTGCCTTTTCCGCCAGCAGGCGCAGCAGCGGCTGGTTGGTATCGGACAACTCGAACAGGGTGGCATCGGAAAGGAATCCGAATACCCTTTCAAAGAGAAAGACAAGGGGGTAGACGGTGAGGATCAAAAGTCCGTTCCCGAGCAGCCACAGCAGGTTGATCCAGTTCACCTGGCTAAGATCTCCTTCCTGCATAATGGACAGCAGGATATAGACCACCGCATAGGTGGCAAAAACGAATATGGCCGTATAGAAAAGGATCCCCCGCTTGTAGTATGACCGCATGCTGAATACCCCCACCAGTCCGGCCAGGAAGTTCATGAGCACGAACTGGTAACTGTTCGGTACAAAGAATCCGGCGAGCAGGAGGGTGACCATATGGACAAAGAGGGCATACCTCGTTTCGAAAAAGGTTTTCAGGAAGATGGGAACAACCACGAAGGGGATTACATAGACGCTTACCGCTTCGTTCCGGGATGCGGCCGCGGTAAGCCCCACCATTGCCAAGATGAGCAAAAGGGTGAAAAGAATCTGCTTGAAACTCAGCAGGATGTCCTTTCTGAATGCATGGATGAACCAGTAGAGGGAAAGGAAGATCAGGGCAATCAGCAAAAACTGTCCCAAATATACCACCGTATAGTTTTTCCCCACATTTGGATTGGTTTCATACTCCCTGCGCAGCGACTCGATGATCTGGTAATTTCCGCCCGAGACCAGCTCTCCCCGGGAGATGATCCGCTGTCCCGCCTGTACCATCCCCTGGGTCGGGGTGAGCCTGTCAAGGCTGGCCATCCTCACCTTCGCGGTGGTCTCCTCATCATACAGAACATTCGGCCTCAGATAATCGCTCAGGGCCATGCGGTTGAGGATCTCCAGTGAACCGGGATTGATCCGCTCCATCTCAGCGAGCAGATGTTCATAGGCCGTTCGCTCCGTATAGAAGCGCCTGAATCTGTGCTCCTCAGCCAGGGTGTTCCTGACCACCATGATGGACAGCTCGTCCAGTTCCTTCCCTTCCAGGACCGGATGCCTTTCGACGATGCCGGTGGAATAAATGTCCCTGAGAAGACCCGAAATAATCCTGCCCGTAAATATCCATGCATCCGAGATGTACGCGCCAAGTCCCATGGAGGAAACCAGCCGGTTGTATTCATTGCTGAAGGTGGAAACCATGTTCCTGGCGATCAGCGAATCGTAAAAAAAGTATAGCTTCGCGTTTCGCAGCAGGCTGTCCCTTTCCCGTTGCAGCTGCTGTTCGGGTTTGTAAATGGGTATATCAAACGGTGCGATGAGGTCCTCATGCATCCAGGGCTTGTTCTTGGAATACTCGTACCTGAATTTTCCTTCCTGGGGAAACATAAAATAGACAAGAACAATGCTGACCGCAAACAGAAAGATCACCTGGATGGTCTTCCAGTAGTCAGCGATGCGTTTGATCCACTTCATAATGTGAAAATAGAATATCTTTTTCAACTTCTGATCCTTCCCTTGGTTTTTTGTTCGATTCGGTCTAATTTGCAGGTGAATTACGCGAGCGCAATCCCCGTAGCTTTGCTGCGGGGTTAGCGAGCACAATTAAAATGAACAATTAATCGACGATTCTTCGCAGCAAGCTGCGAGGAGAGTCAATCCATGAACAAAGGAATATCACTCCAGGGCTACGTGCCCTTGCGCCGGGATCCGGCCCATGCTTCGGAAATGGTTTCGCAGGTGCTTTTCGGGGAACAATTCCGGGTACTGGAAACCCGGGGCGACTGGCATTACATATCACTTGATTTTGACGGCTACTGCGGATGGGTGGGGACAAATGCTGTTCAGCTGCTGGATGAAGGAAAAGAGGAAATGATCGGTCCGCACGAGGGATGCAGGATGGTCTCCGGTCCGTCGGTCACGCTGGTGGAAAAGGGAACGAAAACTACCGGGAAGGTGATCCTCCCCGCAGGTGCCGTCCTGCCGGGAACATCCGGGAAGTTCGTGAAGATCTGCGGCAGGGAATTTGAACTTCCGTCCGGGGATGGGATCATCATTCCCGGTCCGCATGTGGACCCGGAGGCCATCGGGATGGAATGGTGCTCTATTCCTTACCTGTGGGGCGGCAGGTGCGGGTTCGGTTTCGACTGTTCCGGGCTGGTCCAGACCCTCTGCAGAATGACGGGCATCGCCCTTCCCAGGGATTCCCGTCAGCAGGCGGAGCATGGAACGACCATCAATTTTATCCATGAAACAAGAAAAGGCGACCTTGCCTTTTTTGAGAACAGCGATGGGGAGATCGCCCATGTGGGAATGCTGATGGGCGGGGGCATGGTCTTGCATGCATACAACAGTATCAGGCTGGACCGGTTCGACCAGCAGGGGATCTTCAGCATTGAACGAAAAAACTATACACACAGGCTTCGTGTCATAAAACGGATGACGCGTTGAACCATCCCGCAGATGAATATGAAACAGGAATATACCTATTCATACCCCAGGCCCATGGTAACGGTTGATGTGTCTGTATTAAGGATCAATGACCTGCCTGAGATCCTGCTGGTACAGCGGAAGGATCCCCCGTATAAGGACATGTGGGCCCTGCCGGGCGGGTTTATGGAAATGGAGGAGACCCTGGAAGGAGCCGCCCGGAGAGAACTGAAGGAGGAGACAGGGATCGAAGCAGGTGAACTGATCAGGTTCGATACCTACGACGAGCCCGGACGCGATCCCAGGGGCAGGACCATCACCCAGGTGTTCATCATGGTCTGGAAAGAGGAAATGGGAGTACCCGTAGCGGCCAGCGATGCAAAGGCCATTGGATGGTTTGAACTCACCTCCCTGCCTGAGTTGGCATTCGACCATGCCCTCATTGTCAGGGATGTGGTCGAAACAATCAGGAATACTCCTAGATGATCATCCCCGCACCCACGGTATTGTTGGTTCCCTCGTCAATGATGATGACGCTTCCCGTGATGTGGTTCTGCCTGTACGGGTCGTAAAAAATGGGTTTGGAGGTCTTGATCCGGATCTTCGCGATTTCATTGAGCCCCACCGTACGATCTTCCGCATTCTTCTCCAGGGTATTGATGTTCACCTTGTAGTCCACTTCCCGGATGATCCCCCTCAGTTCTGATGTGGTATGGCGGATTGTATATTTCCCTCCCAGGATCATGGGCTTCTCGTTGAGCCAGCATACCATCAGGTCTATTTCCTGTCCGATCTTCGGTCGCTGGTCGGCCGGTACGATCATGTCACCCCGGCTGATATCAATGTCATCCGCCAGCCTGAAGGCAACCGACTGGGGCGGGAAGGCCGTCTCCATCTCTCCGTTCATGGTGTCAATGGCTTCCAGCACCGTTTCCTGTCCCCCCGGCAATACCAAAACCCGCTCGCCCGGGGTCCAGACCCCTCCGGCAACCCTTCCTGCATAACTCCTGTAGTCATGGAACTCCTGCCGCTGGGGCCGGATCACATATTGTACAGGGAAACGGCGGTTCACCAGATCCACATCGCTCCGGATATCGATGGTCTCCAGCAATTCCATCAGGGTGGTACCCCCGTACCAATCCATGTGCCCGCTGGGTTCCACAACATTGTCCCCCTTCAGGGCACTGATGGGGATGAACCGGACATCGGAGATATGAAGCTGTTCTTTGAAAGGGTCGAATTGCATTCGGATATTTTCGAAGACCTCCTCGCTGTAATCCACCAGGTCCATTTTGTTCACGCAGATCACCGTATGCGGGATCCCCAGCAGGGAGGCAATATATGCGTGCCGGATGGTCTGTTCCAGCACCCCGTTGCGCGCATCCACCAGGATGATCGCCAGGTTTGCCGTGGATGCACCGGTGACCATGTTCCGGGTATACTGCACATGCCCGGGGGTGTCCGCAATAATGAATTTCCTCCTGGGGGTGGCAAAATACCGGTAGGCCACATCAATGGTGATCCCCTGTTCCCGCTCGGCCCTCAGGCCGTCGGTCAGCAGTGCCAGGTTTACCTGTTCTTCCCCCCTCCGGACGCTGGCCAACTCCAGCTGTTCCATCTGGTCCTCGAAGATGGCCTTTGAATCGTACAGCAGCCGTCCGATCAGCGTGCTTTTCCCGTCATCCACGCTTCCCGCGGTGGTAAACCGAAGCAGTTCCATGTCCAGGTACCCCGGCACCCCCTCTTCTTTTTTACTCATATTGATAGACTGAATAACCTAACTCTACTAACTAACCTAATTTCCTTCTGAGGTAGCCTCAGAAGTAACCCTCTTTTTTCCGGTCCTCCATCGCCGCTTCTGACCTTTTGTCATCATACCTCCCGCCCCGCTCGGTGGACCGGGCGGCCGCCACTTCCAGGATGATCTCCTCCAGGGTATTGGCCGTGCTGAGGGTCAGCCCGGTGCAGCTGATGTCCCCGATGGTCCTGCAGCGCACATCCCTGGTCTCGTAATACTCGTCATCCTTCAGCATCATGAACGGGGCTTTGGCCAGCCATACGCCGTCGCGGTTGAACACTTCCCTTTTGTGGGTGAAATAAAGATTGGGGATCTCAATGCTCTCCAGGTAGATGTACTGCCAGACGTCCATCTCTGTCCAGTTGCTCAGCGGGAACACCCTGAAGTGCTCACCCATGTGTTTCTTGCCGTTGAAGATGTTCCACAGTTCAGGGCGCTGGTTCTTGGGGTCCCACTGGCCGAAATCGTCCCTGTGGGAGAAAAACCGCTCCTTCGCCCTGGCTTTCTCCTCATCCCTTCGACCCCCGCCCAGGGCTGCGTCGAATTTGAACTCCTCGATGGCATCCAGCAGGGTGACCGTCTGCAATACATTCCGGCTGGCATTCACCCCTGTCTCCTCCACCACCCTGCCCGCATCGATGGTATCCTGAACATAGCGGACGATCACCCGTCCGCCTGTGGATTCCATCAGGCGGTCGCGGAACTCCAGGGTCTCGTCAAAGTTATGCCCCGTATCGATGTGCAGGCAGGGAAAGGGGACCACCTGCGGCCAGAAGGCTTTCCGCGCCAGGTGGTACATCACGATGGAGTCCTTCCCCCCTGAAAAGAGCAGGGTGGGTTTTTCAAACTGCGCACCCACCTCGCGGATCACATAAATGGCCTCGGCCTCCAGCTCCCGGAGATGGGTGATTTTATAATTGCTCATGCGGCCAACGTTTTAAGCGGCTTCTCAAACCGGTGGCAAATATAATGAAAAAAAAGACTGCCCCTTCCGGGGCAGCCTTTCGAGTTTCATGACACCAGCCTGTTAATTGGGACTGGGACTGGCACTGTTGGGTGTGGCATCCCAGAACAACTGCGTACGCACATCATCCCCGCCAATAGCCTGGGAAGCAGCGTTATAGTTCTCGTTGTTCAGGGAAGCCTCGTTATATGGATAGGGCCAGCGCAGCGGAATGTCTGCCTGGGTCATTCCCTCGGGAGGAGACAGCACGGGCCAGTCAAGCATCCTCCAGCTGGCATATCCCTCGTTGCCCCTGTTGTAGAGGGCGATCCACTTCTGGGTTCCGATCAGCTCCTTCCAGCGGGCCTGGTCGTATTGTACATCGGCCAGGGCAAGGTAAGGTGCTGCCAGAGTTGCATCATTCCCCCAGTTAACGATGCTGGCAGTAACAGCCGCTTCGTAATGCTCCACTGCGGTCATGGGGGTTGTGAATCCCCTGGCGGCCGCCTCGGCCAGCAGGAACTGCACCTCCACGTAATCGCTCAGCACCGACGGAAAACTGGCGTCGAAGATCATGTCGTTACTGAAGTGACTGACGGAGTTATAGGGTGTTGATACAGTCTTTCCGTATTCCAGGCCCACATAGGCAAACTTCCCTGAACCGTCCGCTGAGGTGTCGATCTGGGTGAAATATTCATCCATCCGAGGATCGAACAGCTCCTCCATCTTTGTGATGATTGTCAGTGATGGAGCGTAGTCAAACCGGTTGTCCACCACAAAGGCATCATAGATGGGGTTTACCCAGGGAGAGTCTCCGGACCAGATAACCTGCCAGATATCTCCCTCCTCAAACACACCTGCATTCAGTGCATCTGCCAGGGCAGCCTGGGCGGTAGAGGCATCCACATCGGCAAACCGCATGCCCATCCTGAGCAGCAGCGATGCGGCTGCTTTTTTCCACATGGCCACATCTCCTTCGAAGATAATGTCCTCGCCTCCCCAGCTTCCGGCATCTGCTCCGGCAGTCAGCGTAGCGATATCGGCACGCAGCCGCGCCAGCATGTCCCGGTAGATGGTCTCGGCATCGTCATAGGCAGGGGTTTTGTTGTCCGCCCCACCCAGGGCGTCCGAATAAGGAACATCACCCATATAATCCACCAGGGACTGCATCGCAAACACCTCCATGATATCCACGATGGCCAGCTTGTTGTCCCGGTTCTGGTTGTATTCCGTGCTCCCGCTGATCCCGCTGATCAGGTCCCTGACCTCCATGTAGTCACGGAGGGGCAGGTAGATCCAGGACCAGTATGTATCGGGAATGGACCTGTCATCAAAAACGTACCGGCTTTCGTCGGTATAGTTCACCTGTGAGGAATACTGCGCCAGGAACCGGCTGATGTTGATGTTCATGCTGATGGCATCATACGTAGCCATAAAGTCCGCAGTTGCCTGGGTGAAAAGCGTAGTGGCAGGAACTTCCGAGGCCGCTTTTGGGTCAACGTTATCCGGAAGCTCGCATGCGGTTACCAGTGCACCCAGCACCAGTACCACTAAATATATCTTTTTCATTTTCTTCATCATTCAAGTGATTAATAACGGTTAGAAACTGAGCTTCACATTCACACCAACTGTCCTGACCGTCGGGTAGGCCGAGTTTTCGATACCCTGCTGGTTCCCGGCGGTAAAGGCAAATTCCGGATCGAAGGTCGGGGTATTCTTGTGGATGATCCACAGGTTCCTTCCCACCAGGGAGAGGTCCACCCCGCGGATGAATGTATCACCCAGAATAGACGCCGGCAGTGAATAACTGATGGAGACTTCCCGCAGTTTCACATAGGAGGCATCATATACATACCTCGCATCGGGTGACCAGCCGTAGTACCAGTAGCCTCCCCACTGATTCGCATAGAGATATGATTCGTTCGGGCTACCGTCTTCATACACGGCATCCTCGAAGATCATCCCGCCGCCTTCAGATACCGGGTCACGCTTGGGATTCCCCTTGGGGTTCAGGCCTGCAGTGTTTTCATAGACACCGGTTGCCTGTCCGTAACTGGTACTGTGGGAGAAGATGTCCCCGCCTTTCTGGATGTCGATCAGTGCATAGAGCGACACTCCTTTGAAAGAGAAGCGGTTCCCGATACCCATGTTCCAGTCGGGCTGGATGTTTCCAATGATCGCCAGCGGATCGTCGCCCACAAACAGCCGTCCGGGTCTTGAAGTTTCCGGACCCCAGACGGTTATCTTTCCGTCGGTATATACATAATCGGTCCCCCTCAACGTGCCGTAAGGCTCTCCCTCGGCTGCTGCAACACTGATACCCCACTGGGACCAGATCTGCAGGTTTGTAACCCCTTCTGCAAGGGAGATCACGGTGTTGCGGTTGGCAAACCAGTTCAGGTTCAGATCCCAGGTGAAGTTGTTCGACCGGACCGGAGTCAGGTACAGGGCGGCTTCGATCCCCTTGTTCTCCATCTCACCCCCGTTCACGTACATCCGGCTGTAACCGGTGGCCCTGGAAACGGGCACGTCGAAGATCTGGTCGAAAGAATTGGTCTTGTAAAGCGCCAGGTCCAGTCCGACCCTTCTCTGGAAGAAGTAGGCTTCCAGTCCCACCTCGATGCTGTTCGTGCGCTCGGGCTTCAAATCCGGGTTCTGCAGGGTGCTGGGCACCGAGAAGAGTGCCAGGTTCCCCCAGTTGGTTCCCTGGGTATAGGTGGAGAATACCCTGTACATATCCGTGGCGGCACCTACCTGGGCATAGTTTGCCCTGAGTTTCAGGTAATCCATCCAGGTAATATCCTGCAGTCCTCCCATCTCGTGGAGCAGCAAGCTGGCCGCGATAGAGGGATAGAAGTAGGTATTGTTTCCCTCGGGAAGTGTGGAGTTCTGATCCACCCTGGCCGTTCCCTCGATGTATGCGAATCCGCCGTAACCCACAGAAAGGTTTCCGTAAGCGCTCTGCTGCGCACCGATTCCCAGGTATTCCGTCACACTGACCGGGGAGACCGAGTTGGCCACCGTATAAAGCTCGGGCACCACCAGTCCGCCCACTGTGGAACCGGTGATCCTTGTATCACGCAGGTGCCTGTATTCCACACCCACCAGTCCGTTCAGAGAAATGTCCCCGATGTCCTTGTTGAACTTCAGCATCAGGTTGTTGATGTTGCGGAGGCTTGTGCGGCTCACGGTTGTGAAGTCAGAAGTTTCCACGCTCCCGATGGCGACCCGCTCGTTCTGCACATCATGATAGGTGTCGACCGAGGTCCTGAAGGTCAGGGTCAGCCAGTCGGTGAACGCATAGTCCAGGTTCATGTAGCCGATCACCCTGTCACGGAAGTCGTCCTCGTAATTCTTGTACCTGGTCCAGTAAGGATTGTCAAAATAAGCCGGGACCAGTGCATCCGGGGTCCAGTAGGAATAGTTCCAGGTCCTGTGCAGGCCGGTTGGGGATTCATATTCTTTCAGCTCCTCCATGCCCACGTTGGTCTCAAACCACTGGGCAAAGGACTGCATGGGGTTGAATGCGCTGTACCCTGTCCCGTAACGGCCCAGTCCGTCCTGGTGGTTGTAGGTGATGTTGGAACTCACGGTGAGTTTCTTGGTGAAATTGTAGCTTCCGTTGAAGGTGACCGTATGCTTTTTCAGCTCGCTGTTTGGCATGATCCCCTTTTCGTCGAAATTGGTGTAGGAAAGCCGGAACCTTCCGTCCCTGTTGGCTCCGTCAAAAGCCACGCTGTTCACCCACCTGGTACTGGTCTCAAAGAAAGACTGGTAGCGGTCGTCTTCCGCCGGAGGCAGCCAGGGCGCTTTCTGTCCGTAATTGTCCGCGGCTGGATCGAGGGCCCACCAGTGGACCACCATCAGGTTCTCATCAAATTTGTTCCCGAAAGAGGCATCGTCGTATGTGGGGACGATGATATCCAGTGTTCCGTCACCGTCCACATCTCCTTCTTCCCAGTAGGCTGCATAACCCGCACCATACTCATACTGGTGCGCGGGCATGGTGGACGGATCGGCTTTCCCCACCATAAAATTGGAGCTGACACTTACCCCGATCCCTTTCCTTCCGGAGCCTTTCTTGGTGGTCACCAGGATCACACCGTTGGCTGCACGCGATCCGTAAAGTGCGGAAGCAGCTGCACCCTTCAGCACCGAAATGGATTCGATGTCATTGGGATTCAGGTCCTGGGCAATGTTCCCGTAGTCATAACCGCCCCATCCGTCTTCATTGTTCTGGTAGTTGTTGTTGGAGATCTCCACCCCGTCGATCACAAAAAGGGGCTGGTTGTTCCCCGTGATGGAGGTGCTTCCCCGGATAAGCATATTCGCAGAGCCACCCATCGTGTTGGGCTGCTTGATCTGCACCCCGGCGATCTTACCGGAAAGGGAGGAGGCAAAGTTGGACTCTACCGCGGTGCTCACTTCATCACCGCTCACTTCCTGGACGGCATATCCCAGCGATTTTGCCTCGCGGGAAACACCCAGGGCGGTCACCACCACTTCATCCAGTGCCAGGGTGGTTGGCTCCAGGACCACATCCACACGGGTCCTTCCGTCAAGCGGAACCTGCTGTGTGAGCATCCCCACGAAACTGAACATCAGTGTGGCTGACCCGTCGGGTACGGTGATCGAATAATTCCCTTCAAAGTCTGTGACTGCACCGATCGTCGTACCTTGTACCACAACCGACACACCGGGCAGTGCCGCACCATCCTCGGCGCTGGTCACTGTACCCGAAACTTGTACTCCCTGCGCCTGCAGAAGACTGTATCCCGCAAACAACAGAAGAGTCAATACGAAAACAAATCTTTTCATAGATTAAAGTTTTAGGTTTAATAAGCAATTAGCAATTGACTCTATTGGGCCAAATCTATGAAAAAAAAATCAAACACAAAACATTGGGCATATCAATATTGACGGGGCACACAGGAGTGCCACCCTGTACCGGTCTCGACCCGGGCCGGATCGCCCACCGGAAAACGGGCGTATTATTGATCACAATACATTTACTTTCAGTTATTTAAAATCATGTAAGAAAATTTTGTTTTTGGAATATCACTCCGGCGTGGAATCTTGTTTAATGGAATAAAGAATATTCGACGGAGAAGCAGCTGCTTCTTTGAAAAATGCCCGATTTCGCACGGTTATTCGCTTTCTTTTATGGATCGGTTTCTTTATTTTTGCATTCTTCAGTTCAAATAAAATATAACCAGAGAATGAAAAATGTTTTGATTATGGCGGGATTGTTCATATCCCTCACCTGTGCCGGGCAGCAGGTTGTTGCCCCCGAGGGATATGAGGCGCTGATGAATTTAAGGGAACTGGGGTCAATGGACGGACTTGGCAATGTGAAGACCTTCGACACCCGGTACGAGGGGGTGAAAGGATCCCCGAATGTATTCGAAAGCTGGCACCCGGGCGAAGTGTACATGAAGAACCGCGGGAGGATCGGGATCGAGCAGATGAATTACAATTCTTTCCAGAACGAGATCGTTTACATGGATCCGGATACCTACAAGCACATGACACTGGACAAATACCTGGTGGATTTCTTCAGGATCTTTAATGAGGACACCCTGCTCTTTGTCCCCGTGATCTTTCCCGATGAGACGGAACCGGTTTTCGCACAGGTGATATACAACAAAAAGAGCCAGGTGTATAAAGTATACCGCAAGGAATACCTCCAGGCGAACTACGGGGGAGGGTACAGTGCGGACAGGAGGTACGACGAGTTCGTGGACAAGCACGACCTGTACTTCAGGAAGCACGATGAAAATGTGCTCTACAAGTTAAGGCGCCCTGCCAGGAGGGTAAAAAAAGCTTTCGGTGAAGATTCCGGAAAGATCTCCTCATTCATCAAATCCAATGATCTGAAATTCAAGGATGAGAAAGATCTGCTCCGGCTGATGGTGTACTACGACTCGCTGTAGCCGGTCAAGGCCCTGACCTATTATTGCTGTACCACCAGTTTCCCTGTGCTGGTGGCCCCGTCCGGATTGTCGATCAGAATGAAATAGATTCCAGGGCGGAGATCCGGTATTGCATGCGGAGTTCCGGGATCAGCGGGCAGGGGATGGTTCATCACCTGTTTCCCCGATAAATCCACCACCCTGAATGAAAGCACGGGTCCGAAAGATTCCGGGATCATAAAATATTCGCGGGCAGGATTGGGATAGATATGCACCCTGTCGCTGCCCGGGGGGACCACACCGGTGGAGCTGCTGCCCTGATCGTTGATGGCGATCCGGAACTCTTCCCGGTATTCGTTCCCGTACTGGTCTTCCACGATGATCAGCAGGAACTCCTCGTTGGACAGGGGATCCTCATCATCATACTCGAACACCTGGTCGGTCAGCAGCTGTCCGTTCTCGATATAGAACGAGGCCGCACCGTAATCGCGCAGCAGAAAGTTGTATGCCCCTTTGCATGTGAAATCATAGGTGTTATCCGGGTCTTCATCCTCCACGGTAACATCCGCCACGAAAGAGCCCACCGGCAAACCCTCATCCACCGCCATGTCAGACAGAACGATGTCATAGGGTGCGCTGACAGGAGGGGAAATACCGATGACGGCTCCCTGGTTGGATGTGAAGTCATACGTCCCCGGATTGATCAGGTGAAGCGCATAATAGCCGTTCTGGCTGCCCGACCAGCCGAAATTCATGTGGAAGAACCCGTCGCCGTATCCGTCCAGGTTCCAGGCATGACCCTCCCCGCCATCCTCCGGTCCCCCGCGGAAAATGACCGGCCTGCCCGCCACCAGTTCGTCGACCAGCAGGCTTTCCCACTCTTCCGGATCTGCCAGCTGCTCGGTGAACCTGGTGTTCCTGGAATAGCGAAAATGCTGCACCATGGATGAAGCGGCGGTCCTTGCATAGGCCCCCGAACCGTCGGGTCCGAAATCCATGGAGACAGCAACCGCACAGTGATACAGCAGCCTGGCGTTGAATGAGTCAGCCGCAGAAGCGCTCATCATGTCCCACTCGTAGGGCGCCGCCTTGTCATAATTCACCGAAATGTAACCGTAATCGTCATGAATATAACTCTTTGTCCCTTTGGGCTCCGACGGGAACCCGAAAACGCTCATCGCCTGGGCCATGGAAACCGCCACGCACCCTACGTATGCATGCCCCCCCGGGCCATCCTCATCGGCCGGACAAAATCGGTTCCAGCTGCTGCCCTGGTTCCAGTTCACCGGGATGAACGGATCCACGAAGACCCCTGTGGCTGATTTTTTTTCAGAAGGAAATGACAGCCGGTCCCACCGGTCATCCCGCTGTCGTTCCGGGTCCCTGAGGGCCACGTCGATCTGGGAGCGGTATTCATCCAGCAGATACCGGGCGGCTCCGTTCCATTCATTTTCCGGGGCGAGGGTGTTTTCAAAGGAAAATGCCAGCACCGGACGGATCACGTCATCGGCACTGACCATCACCCATCCCGAATGGCCCAGGTCGGCCACGTAATAAGCCGGTGATCCGTTTTCCAGGCGCCGGAGCTCAATGCTTTCGATCTCCGCTGCTCCTGTCCTGCCCCACCTTTCAAGAAGGGATTGCACCGCAAGGATCGCATCCTCACGCGTAACCGGCTTCCCCGCCGCCTGGACCAGTAAAAGGACCAGCAATAATGCCGTTGTAAACCATCTGTGCCGCATCTCTCAGTTTCCCCACAACCTAATGCCGGGGATCACATACCATTATACAAGAAATATACCGTTTTGTTCTGCAAAAATACAGAAAAATGCAAAAGGCCGTCCCTGTAAGACAGCCTTTTGCCATAATAAAATCAGAACCGGTCAGATCATTCAACCACCCAGTGTGCCGTGATCTCGGCATTCGGGTTGCCGTAACCGATCTCCAGGATCCCTGCCGGAACGGTCAAATCGATCAGCGCTCCCGAAGCGGCAGTATAGGACTGGGTGATGGTCAGCGTGGCGCCATCGGTGACGATCTCCGAAGCGAGCACCCCCCTGATCAGCGTATTCAGATCTTCCGTGTAGGTGATCGTGATGTCACCATCCTCCACATTGCTGGCATCCACCGCATCATCAAAGGTAAGCACGATATCGAAAGCCGCGTTCTGCACGGTGTCCGCATCCGGAGTAATGGAAGCAGCACCGTACTCCATGTATTCCACACCCCAGAAAAGTCCAACCAGTGCGCCTGCATCCGCATCAAAATAGCTGGTCATCGCAGCGATCGGATTCCCGGCATAGTCGGTAAAGGCACCTTCGGGATAAGAGAGCATCACATAATCGTAGGGAGAAAAAGCTTCTCCCGGGGTGACAACGGCCGTAAACCAGTCCACGATTTCCACGGAAGCAGCCGGCACATCCTGCCCGTCGTAGAATTCCGTAAAAGTCAGGTCCAGGCCATCCACATACCTCACGGGTTCGTCAAAAACCAGGACCACCGGTCCCCCCACTGGAACCACCGGGTCATAACCCACACCGGGATCCGTTCCCATCAGTTCCGGGGCATGGCTGTCCTCGGTGTTCAGTTCAAGGGTGGCCACATCGCTGACTTTCCCGTCGGGATTGTTGGCCGCAGCCATCACTTCCCACATCGCCCACTGGACCAGTCCCGTGAAAGTGAAATTGGTCGGCTGGTTCGCACTCACATGCTTGGTCTGGGATGCCAGCGACTCGATGTTGTCTGTCAGCAGATCCTCCGGGTCCTCCGGAACATCATTCCCCGTACCGGGCAGAAGGATCACGGTGGCGTAGCCATCCGCACTGCTGGTGACGGAAACCGTGAAGGATGAATCCTGTGCGGAGACCAGCGCCAGACTGACCGTCGGTCCGGATCCGTAGGTGGTACTCTCATACTCCTCGAATTCGGCACAGGAAAAAACCAGGAGGGCAACAAGGAGCAAAGCACCTGAAAGCCTGAGATATTTATTTGCTATTTTCATAGTGGTATCGTTTTATAATTAACTATTTGAACCTGGCTGCTTTCTCTTCTGCCACCGGTTTTTCTACCAGGGATTTCTTGCCGGTCTTGGTCCACTCCGTATCAAATGAATCCCAGATGTATCCGGCATTGACACCGCCCACAAATTTGAGGGCCAGGTGGTCAATGTGAATGGAACCGTCCGCCCTGATCTCGCCGACGATCGCATCGGACTCACTGGCAACGCCTCCTGCCTCATCCCCGAAGAAAATGGCAACCGGGCCTCCGTAGGCTGTGTGGGATCCGATTTCAGATCCGGCGCCAATGGTAATGGTCATGGCTTCCATGTCCACCTTGGCGACAACCAGGCTGTTGGGATAACTCGAACCACCGATGCCCTTGATCAGCAGATTGTTCAGATCCGAAGGATCAGCTTCCGTCGTACAGGTCCACTGCTCATCCCATGCACCGGGAGAACCATAGCTGTATGCATACACATCATAGCTCCCGATCCACTCTTTCAGCGGATGCTCGTCATCGATCACATTGACCGTGAAAAGTGTATTGAGCCCGAACTGGTAATCCACCGAGTTGGAAACAAGCTCGATATAAAAAGCCTTGTTGCCCGTGAATTCATCATTGTCCACCGGCTGCACCCATATGGTGTCGTACCCGTAACCGTTCGGGAAACTTAGGGTTTTGGAGCTGTTCAGGAGCGTGAAATCCGTTCCTTCAACGGCCGCCTTGTCACCCAGGTCTCCCGTATTGAATTCGAAAGTCACGGTCGCCGCAGGTGAACCGGGCATGGCCGTGACAAGCACGGGGATCCCCACCTTGGACCCGGGCTCGGGCATGTTGACGGACTTGCCCGTAAATGCCACGAAATTCTTGGAGCTGTCGAACATGATGTACTCAGGTTCACAGGAAACCAGCAGAACAACAGCTGCAAAAATGAATAATATCTGATTGATTGTCTTTTTCATCTTTTCTGAATTTAACAGGTTTCCATTTTAATATCCGGGATTCTGTTCCATGTTCTCATTGGCATCCATTTCCTGCTGGGGAATAGGAAGCGCCCAGCGGTAATCGGGGAAGGGGATGTCCTTGTTTACAGCTCCGTCAAAATCGGTCCGGGTCAGGCTCCTGCCGGTCCTCGCCAGGTCGAACATTTGATGGCCCTCAAAACAGAGTTCCATTCTTCTTTCCCTGTACACATCGGTAAGTGCAACGCTTCCCAGCGGGGTTGCTGCGCGGTTGTTCCGGATCATGTTCACATCGCTCAGGGGGGTCGCCCCCGAAACGGATGCTCCGTTCAGGAGGGCTTCCGCCCTGATCAGGTACATTTCGGAAATCCTCAGCACCGGGATGTTCTCCACGCGGATGCTGCCATCCACCGAAGCCTTGCCCGGATATTTCAGGTACCAGAGGGCATCCACATAGTCCGGCGGATGGTTCCTGAACATGGCCTTCCGCACATCGGTGTCCTCATACAGGTCATATACGTCCCTGGAGGCAGCCACATCCCCGTATCCGTTAGGATTGGAAATATATGCCAGTCCGTCCCAGTTGTTGTGCGAGGAGTTCCCTTCGGCACCGTATATCTCAAAGATGATCTCGGAAGCGGCATCGGTCCCCCAAACACCGCCGTTGTCCCATGTGGTGTATTCATCGGCGGTATAAACCGGGAACTTACCGCTGCTGATCACCTTGGTTGCATAATCGGCAGCATTCTGCCACTGTCCCATGTAGAGGTACACCCTTGCCAGCAGCGCTTCTGCGGCATATTTGGTCGCCCACGCTTTCGGGTCGGTCCCGCCATGCATGGGATTAAGCGGAAGGCCCGCTTCTGCATCCAGCAGGTCCTGCACAACCTGGTCGTACACTTCACCCAGGGTGTTCCTGGCGGGTTCCGCATTTTCGGTCCTCAGCACGACCGGGACACCCAGCTGGGAAGCACCTGCCCCCTGTGTGATGGGCTGGCAGAACATCCTGGCCAGGTCAAAGTAGGCCAGGCCGCGTAAAAACTTGGCTTCCGCGGCAACCATATCCAGGTCTTCCTGCTCCACGCCGGGTTCTTCAAACCCGTCCTCGATCACTTCCAGGACATTGTTCACCCTGGCGATCACCCGGTAGGCTTCCTGCCAGAGCCAGGCGGTGGCGTTGGGTGTGTTGTTCCAGAGGTATTCGGTCACATACCGGCCCGAACTGATCGGTCCGATCTTCGCGTTCCCGCCCTTCAGGTCGGCATACACCACAAAGTCCCGCCCGTACCAGAAGGTGTTGTAGAGGCGTTCATATCCTCCTACCACCCCTGCCATCAAGCCGTCGTAGGTGGAAAGGGTCAGCTCTGTGGTCTGGCTCAGTCGGGGCTCCCTGTACAGGAAATCCTCACATGCAGTCAGGAAGACAAGGAGTGCGACGGTCCCGACAATGATCATATTTCGTGTTTTCATCATCTTTCTAAATTTTAAACGTTAAAATGTGAGATCAAGCCCGACGACAAAGCTCTTTGACATCGGATACATTCCAAATTCAAGCCCCGAGACACCTCTCTCAGGATCCCAGAAATCAACGTTATGGAACGTGTAGGCATTCACGGCACTTCCATAGATCCTCAGGTTTGCCAGCTTTATCTTGCTCACAATGCTGGACGGCAGAGAATAGGAGAGCGTAACGTTCTTGATCCTCAGATAAGAACCATCATACATGTACCTGGTGTTGTAATACCCGTTTGAGTTGGTTGTATTGTAGACAAGCGGTTTGGGGGTTTTGGTGATGTCGCCCGGCTCCTTCCAGTAATCCAGCACCGTGTTCACCTGGTTGTTGCCAAACCAGTATCCGTCGGAGGCCAGGTAGTGGAGCTCCTCCACGCTCACCTTGTTCCCGTACTTGTATTCCAGGTTGATGGAGAGGGCCAGTCCGTTCCAGGAAAGATCGGTGTTGATCCCGCCCAGGATCTTCGGTTCCGGCGAACCTGCAATGATCTTGGTCGCTTCGGAATAGAGATTCGTCAGCACCTTTTCATCGGGATCATCCGGGTTCGGATGGTTGTACCACAGGGCCTCCCCGTTCACCGGGTTCACTCCGGCAAAGTCGTACAGGTAGTAGTTATACAGACTCTCTCCTACCCTGTGGATCAGGCGGCCGCTGATGATCTCGTCCTGACCGGCCAGGTCCAGGATCTCACTGCGGTTGGCAGCGATATTGGCACCCACGTTCCAGCGGACTGTCCCGGAGAGGACGTTCACATTCACCAGGGCCTCGATCCCCGTGTTCTTAAGCTCTCCCACATTCTGCCTCAGGCTGCCAAAGCCGGAGGTATAGGAGAGGGGAACATCCAGCAACATGTCGCTGGTAAGCCTGTAATAGTACTCGATGGTCCCGGTCACGCGGTTGAACAATCCGAAGTCGACACCCGCATTATAAGATGTGTTCAATTCCCACGTCAGGTCAGGATTGGCCGGACGGTCCGGTGCCATCCCGGATACCGAGTTGTATTCCCTGGAACTGTAAACGCCCCAGTGCTCGTAATTCCCGATGCGGTCGTTTCCACTGATCCCGTAACTCAGGCGGAACTTCATCAGGTTGATCGCGTTGATGTTTTGCAGGAATGCTTCGTTGTGCATGTTCCAGCTCAGCCCCACGGAATAAAATGTACCCCAGCGGGTGTTGGCTCCGAAACGGGAACTTCCGTCTGTACGGATGCTGGCACGCAGGTAATACCTGCTGTCGAAGTTATAGTCAAGGATCCCGAAAAATGAAGCCAGAGCGTACTCTGATTCTCCATAGTCTCCCTCATCATCCGCAGCTGTGGATGTGTTCGGGAAGGGGATGTTGGGATCCACGTTCCGGGAATAGATATAATATTCATTCTCCTTGTAATCATGGGCTTCGAAACCGGCCAGCAGGTTGATGTTGTGGTTGTTGAAATACTTGGTGTAGGTGGCCGTATTCGAGGTGGTGATCCCCCTGTACTTGGTCCTGGAAGTCTGCAGCGTGGCGGTCCCGGAGAAATCGGCTTCGGGCGACCAGTACCTGCGTCCCTCTCCGTCGATGTACTTGACCGAATTGTTTGATTTGAACTTCAATCCGGGGATGGGTTCCCACTCCACATATCCGGTTCCCATCAGGTTGTTCTGGTATTCCCACTGGTCGTCATGCTCGGCCGTGGCAAGCGGATTGCTGTTCGCCCATTCGGGAATGGTCAGGTTGTAGGTGCCATCCTCGTTTTTGATGGGTGTCCAGGGCAGGATCCCGCAGGCGGCAAAAATGGGATTCACATAGTAGAGGCTCTGCATTGCCACGTCGTTCTGCTCCGAATGGTATGCATTCAGCTTGACCCCCATCCGAAGACGGTCGGTGATGGAATGGTCGATATTGGACCGTAACTGGTATTTCTTGAAATCCACCCCGTAGAATACACCTTCATTGTTGCCGTATGCGGCGGATGTATAGTGGCGGGTCTTGTCGTTTCCGCCCGAGACCGACAGCTCATAGTCCTGGAGATTGCCATATCGGGTTACAGCTTTCATCCAATTGTTCATGGGTTGCTCCAGCAGGCTGTACGGGGTATAGTAAGGATTGCTGGGATCGTCGGGATTCATTCCGGAATTGACCATGGCCGCACGCCTGTAATCGACCAGCTGTTCCGGGGTCAGGATATCGAAATTATTGTCATTGGCCAGGCTGGAAATCCCGTAAGAGGCTTTGAAATTCACCTTCGATTTTCCGGCCGCACCGCTCTTTGTGGTGATGATCACCACCCCGTTGGCGGCACGCGATCCATAGATGGAAGCAGCAGCTGCATCCTTCAGGATGGAGATGGACTCGATGTCGTTGGGATTGATACTAGCCAGGGAATTCCCGGTGTTCGTAAAATAGGTATGGTCGCCCGACATCACCGGGATCCCGTCCACAATGTAGAGAGGCTCGGTCCCCGCATTCAGGGAGCTGATCCCGCGTATCCGCATCTGTGTTGCCGCGCCCGGCTGTCCGGATTGGGCGGTCACATGGACACCGGCCACCTTCCCGGCCAGCATCTTGTCGAAACTGACCTCGGGAATGTCCTGGATCTCGTCACTCTGAACGACGCCCACCGAACCGGTGCTTGCCTCGCGGGTGGAGGTTCCATACCCTATCACTACGACTTCGTCCATCCGGACGGCGTCGGTCTCCATGACCACATCCAGGATGGCGGCCTCACCGATGGCCACTTCCTGGGTCCGCATACCGACAAACGAGAAGACAAGCGTATTGGCTCCCTGGGGAACCGTGATGCTGTAATTCCCGTCAAAGTCGGTCACAGTACCCACAGTCGTGCCTTTCACCACCACGGATACACCCGGCAGGGGTGAACCATCCTCAGCACTGATCACGCTACCAGTGATTATTCCGGACAAAGTGTACACTGGATTCGGAGTAAAGTGTACAACTCCTT
>JAXGMU010000037.1:0-41951 GCA_040768485.1 Bacteroidales bacterium | reverse complement strand
CAAAGTTATTGCACTCATCCTCCACCGTGTAGGTGTAGGTTGCCGTCCAGCCGCAATCATCACCCAATATCTCAGAGTCGATCAGGGTTGCTGTGACCGTTCCGCAGTTGTCCGTGTATTGTGAGGCGATTGTTGCTTCTGCCGGGGCCGCAGGTGCATCTGCTATACACACATTGCCCACCGCGCTGCCTGGCAGTGTGCCTGTCAGAGTCGGTGCCTCTGTGTCGCCTCCAGTGTATACCACCACCGCATTGGCGGCAAAGTTATTGCACTCATCCTCCACCGTGTAGGTGTAGGTTGCCGTCCAGCCGCAGTCATCTCCCGTTACATCTGAGTCGATCAGGGTTGCTGTGACCGTACCACAGTTGTCTGTGTACTGTGAGGCGATTGTCGCTTCTGCCGGGGCCGTAGGTGCATCAGCAATACATACATTGCCCACCGCTCCGCCTGGAAGGATTCCTGTGAGGTATGGGGCATCGTCGTCTGCCTCTAAAGAATTTATAGAAGTAAATAGAACAGGATTAAGTTGATTGTCATATTCTGTTTGAAGCCAGTCAGCAGAACGTGCTATTTTTTGGATTCTGACTTCATCAATGATCCCATCAAATGACCTGGTTCCACCTAAAGCAGTAGCTGGTTGGTTTCCGATGGCAACGTCCACCGAAGGATTCTGGTCGATATCACCACCCACTGAATGGACTTGGCTTATCGCAAATTGTCCATCCTTGAAAAGAGACATAGTCGGATCATCATACACCGCACCAACGTAGGCCCAGTTATTAGCAAATAACTGAGAAAGTGGGACGGTTCCTGGTAAAGTGTTGGTATTACCGCTTGCCTTCAGTCGGAATCTTAAAAAATAATCCGGACCATCGTCTATGGTACTGAGCATCCACCAGTGCTCTTGATCGCCTGAACCGATGGCTTTTGAAACGATTCTGGCATCACGCTGACTAAATGATTCAGGCCTTATCCAGGCAGAGATTGTCAGCTCATCCCCTGTAATATCAAAACTCCCTATCTCAATTTTATCACTGTGAGGTGGAGGCCCGTATTCAAAGTCTTTTGCCTCTTCAATCTGCCCGTCAATATTATCAGTGCCTACATTGGTTCCATCATGACCATTATTCGATGCATCTGTAAAATCATTATCCTGAAGGTGATACACAGCTACATAAGCATTGGGGTCCCATGTATTTGGAGTGGACTGGTCAGTCAGAACACTTGAATTGCCAAAGTATAAATAGAAGATATAATCTGATACATCGCTGAGAGAAGGAACCTGCACCCAGGCAACGCAATGTCCCGAAACCGGATCATAGGATTCCATTTCATGATTGAGCTGTGTTATCTGATCTTCCTGGGTGAATACAATGTCAAATCCGTTCTCACTTTGAACCAATCCGCCATTTGTGAATGATATCAGATCCGAATCTGTTAGGTCAATCAGTATCGGGAAATTCGCATGTGGCCCGCCAGTGACATTCGATGAAGGTATGGTAATCTGTTTGCGATAGCAGTACCCGCTAAGCCACTGTCCGGTCAGGTCGGGCAATAAGAAGACAATGAAAATTAAGGATAGTAGGATTGTTATGCTCTTTATTGAAAACGTTCTGGATGAAGCAGGAGATATTGTCTTCCCGTTCGAGCGCCGGTACAACAATCCGCAAACCCTCCCCAGCCCGGGCTTTCGCAGGTTAGTTTCAGGGTCAGTATTTCTCTTTCCAGTGCGGACGGGAATCACCTGATAAAAAAAATTATTCCAGGCACCCCTGGGGGACCCGGATGGGTGCAAAGCAAGACAATGTTCTCTACTGACTCAAATATGCGCAATTTCGTTGCTTATACGCAATTATATACGCGCAAGTTTCCCGAATTTAGAAAAATTCAAAAGTAGATTCGAATTGCTAGCCATGAAAAAATGAGTGCAGCACTTCGAGCGAACGGATCTCTCCCATCCCGTCCACATGCATTTTATAAAAGCGGATCAGTCCTTCCAGCACGTTCTTCCGCTGCCGGCTGTTCAACCCGGTGTCTTCCGGGTTCTGGTAATTGCGGCTCATGTAGAGGCTCCACCGTTTGCTTTCGGTTTCATCCAGCTGGATATCCGGATGGCTCATGCCGGACCGGAAAGATCCGCTTGCCAGGTCGAAATACCTGTCAGTTTCACCGAAATTATTTTGTGGATAAAATCCCAGGTACCTGGTCAGCTGGAACATGAAAATAATGTGGAAATCGGGGGAGGGTTTCTGCAGTGCGTCCAGGTAACGGATGGTGCTGATCAGGAAGTGGGAAAGCATGGGGTTCTGTTCTTCTTCCTTCAGCACACGGTACAATACCTCGGCGATAAAGATGGCCTGGGTGCTTTTGGTAATGTCATAGGGAATGGAATTGAGCGGGGTGGCACGGCTGACTTCCCTGACCATCTGGATCTCCCTGCCTTCTTTGTGATATACTTCGAAATCGAGGATGAAAAGGGGCTGAAAGAGATTCGAGCGGTTCTGTTTCCTGGATTTCCGCACTCCTTTGACCATGTAGGACTGCCTGCCGGACTGCTCTGTGTAGCAATGGACAATCAGGCTCGATTCCCCGTAGCGGGTGGTATGCAGCACAATCCCTCTTGTCTTGCGGATCATCTCATTTCAAGATTCAATTAGAAAGGCTCGAAAGAAAAGCCTAATGGATGAACAGGACCTTGGTGACGTGGGACAGGGTCCCTTCCCCGCCGGAGAGAAAGATCATGTAGACCCCGGTGGCCACGCGATCGCCCCTGAAATTCTTCCCGTCCCAGACAGCCTGTCCCCCCAGCGATTCCGTTTCATACACCAGGTTGCCTCCCATATCGGTGATCTTGACATTGGTCTTTTCCACCAGGCCCTTGATGGCCACCAGGCCTTCGTAGGTTTCCCTCACCGGATTGGGATAAACGACCACGTTGTCATACTGTGAACTGCCGGTAAGCGCTTCTCCCTTGTAAGAAATGATCCCCTGGTCGGTTCCGAAGAACACCTCTCCTGAGATGCCATCCACACAGATGTCCGTAATGTTGTCCGAGAGCAGGGGACTGTTGGCGGCATTGAATTGCTTTATCTGTTCTGTCCCGTCGGGCGAGACCAGGTATACACCCCCGCCGCCGGTCCCCAGCCACTTCCGGTTGGCACCGTCCACCTCAATGGCGGTGACCAGCTGGGATCCAAGCAGGGGATCCACATAATCTGTCCCGTCATCACGGGGAACCCAGATCTTCTGGGCGTGCACCGAACCTTCGGTGAATAACCTGTAGGGGCTGTAGATCACCAGGATCCCCTGGTTCGTTCCCAGCCACAGGTTCCCGTTCCTGTCCTCCGCAAAGGAGTGCACGTCATTGGTGATCATCTTGCCGAATTCATCCACCACGCTGATCTTTTCATACACATCGTCTGAAGTATCGTCGATGGTCCCGTTGTCGTCCATGGCGAACAGTCCGTTTCCGCGGGGGACGATCACCCATTTGTGGCCGGACTGTGTCACCAGGATCCTGCTCAACGCGCTGAAATCCGATAGCAGGTTATCCAACCTGAAGCTTTTCCAGGTACCATCTGTTTTCAACACCGACAATGGTTCCGAAACCCCTGTGTTGGTCATCCAGAGGTTTCCCATGGGATCATGGACAATGCCCCCGATCCTGATGAAGTCGCCTCCGGGAAAAATACTCTGCAGGGTGCTGTTATGCTCCCCGAACTGGTTCACCTTCTGTCCGTCGCGGTACTCCAGCAGTCCGTACCCCCAGGAACCGGCAAAGACATGTGTCGGGTCCAGGGGATCCACGGAAAGGGTGATCAAATCCCTGTGGGTCCGGGTGGTGTCATAGTCCCACTGTTCATCCCTGAAGGTTTCCAGGACAGCCAGGAGGAACTGGTTGTTCCAGGATCCCGTGATGCCCCCCTGCACCGCATACAGCATGTTCCCCGAGGAGGCCATGTCGTAGACGCTGGAGGTATACGGACCGTTGGGTACGATGGACCACTTTTCACCTCCCTGATCCGTCACCAGTCCCGCCCCGTTGTCGGCCACCCAGAGCGTCCCGTAGCCATCCACCGAAGCGGAACGCGGGTTGTCCGTATACAGTTTCCGCACCACCAGCAGATCATCGCTGATCACATTTACATGAAAACGGTCCACAAGGGTGACCACATCTCGGTGATTCATGATTTTTCTGCACCGGTCGCTGGTAAAATAGGGATAGGTTTCCCAGGAGTTCCCGGTGTGATAATAGACCCGGTCCTGTTCACCGGCCGGGTCCTCCCAGGAGGCGAAAAGTGTCCCCCGGTAGTGGGCAATGCTGTTGTATTTACCCGTAGGATCGGGAAGATCCGTCAGTGTTTCCCAGGCGTTGAAGTCGAACAGGAACGGATCGGCAAGTAATCCTCTCCGGATCCCCCGGTCGGTTGCCGCATAGAGGTATGTCCCGTCGGAGGTCACCTGGTTCACACCCAGTGCCTCCCCGTTGTCCCCGATATAGTAGGTTTCTTTGATCTCGTTCCTTTCCAGGTTCAGCAGAACGATCCCGAAGCCGGTGGAGATATAGACCATGTTCTCCATGAAATACAGATCATTGATGGATTTGTCCCCGGGTATCTGTTTCTTCATGATGTCGGGAATGTTTAGAATCTCCTGCTCCCTGATTACATCAATGTTTGCGTTTTTGTATGCAATCACCAGCGTGCCCGTCGCCTCGCTCCAGCGCATGGCGATCACACCGTTATCCGACAGTCCGTCTATCTTGGAAAGCTTCTCGATGGAATTGTCCACCAGGTTGTAGTAGAAAAACCCGCCTGTGGATGAGCAATAAATCCTGTCCCCGGCAGCTTCCACCAGCGTGCAGTAAGCGTACGGAAGGTGTGTACGCCATTCACCCATTTTTATCTGGCCTCTGACGGGATGCCACCATATCAGTGTGACCAACAGCATCCAGAAACCTGCACCGTACTTCATATTCATTCAGGAGGATTTCTATTAGTACGGAAATTCCACCTGCATATTACATATTCTTCAGGAATTCCACCAGTTTTCGTGCCGCAATGGCCCGGTGGCTGATCTGGTTCTTCAAGGAGAGATCCATCTCTGCGAAAGTTCCCTCGTATCCATCGGGCGTGAACACCGGGTCATATCCGAAGCCTGCTTCCCCTTTTGGTTCCAGTGTAATATCACCTTCAACTCTTCCTTCAAACAGATGCTCTGTTCCATTCATTATAAGAGCGATAATCGTTCTAAACCTTGCCTTACGGTATTCCATTCCCTCCATTTCCATCAGCAGCTTTTTAATGTTCCCGGCCGATGGTTCCATGTCCGGAAACACAGGATCGCCCACCTGAGCATACCTTGCCGATATGACACCCGGAGCTCCCTTCATGATATCCACTTCCAGACCCGTATCATCGGCAAAGCAATTCATTCCGCAGCGGTCATAGACGTACCGGGCTTTCTGCAGAGCATTTCCCTCCAGGGTATCGTGGTCCTCCGGAAGGGGATCCGTGATTCCTTTTTCTCTCAGTCCGTAAAGTTGAAATGATTCTCCAAGTAACGCCTTTATCTCTTTCAGCTTGTGTAAATTATTCGTGGCAAATATCAGTTCCATACAGGTATCTTTCTTACTTAAAAAAACAAAAGGCCATCCCGGGGGACAGCCTTCGAATTTATGAAAAAAGGATGAATTATGCGCCTCCTGTTGCACGGAAACCTCCTGAAATCCTGGCGGGCCTGGGATTCATGCACATGACCGGGAGGTTCTCCGGATTGGCAAGGAGGTACTGTTCGGGGGCTCCCAGAATATAGTCGATCCACCGGATATCGCGGGTGGCCATGACCAGGATCAGATCGGCCTTGTGTTCTCTGGCAAAACTGATGATCTCCTTCTTGAAACTCTCCTTCCCCGTGGAGGTCATGATCTGGTATGCCACATCGTGTCCCTTCAGAAAAGTCTCAATGTACCTGATGTTGGAAAGGATCTTCCTTCTGAAGCCTCTGTCCCTTACCTTGGATTTCAGGATAATGAATTTGGATCCGAAATTCCTGGAGAGGTAATAGATCCAGTTGGCCTTCTCCTTGTTCTCCTGCCTGAAATCGATGGGCAGCAGGATGGTGTCAAATCCCTCCTTTACGGGCTTGTCCTGGACAATAAGGAACGGGATCCTTGACGAGACCACGACCTTCAGTGCTTTGCTTCCGAAGAGTTTCTGGGCGCCCACCCTCCCGTGGGTCCCCATGATGATCATCTCCGCTTTCATTTCTGTTGCCACTTCACCGATGGCATGGAAAATGCTTCCGGTTACAATTTCAAAATGCGGTGCTTTGCCGTATTCCTTTCGCATTTTCACTGCTGATTCTCCGATCTTCTTTTTCTTCGGCTCGGTCTCTTTTTTGTCACCCACCACATGCAGGAGGAGGATCTCCCTGTTCAGGATCTTTGAGATATTTACAGCGTGCTGAAAAGCGTTCTCAGCCACCTGTGAGAAATCCCACGGTACGATTATTGGCCTTTCTAACTTTTCCATAAATAACCTGTCGTTTAGTTATCAATGAAGGGTTCAGATATTTTTATATTTTTGATAAAACCTGACAGCAGGTGATCGCCCCGATTCACAAGTTATGAATTTATTTTTCAAGTCATACAGGAACCATTTTATTTTTTTTCTCATCATAACCTGTGGATCCGGCTTAAATAAAGGGTTCACGAAGGGGAGGCAGGTGTACCTGACTCCCTGGATCCAGGAAATCAAACTTCCCGCCCGGTTCGCTGACATTCCCCCCAGGTCCTTCTTCCCCGATGAGCTGGGGCACATCTTCCTTGGAAAAGACAACGGTCTCACGGTCATCGACGGGGAAAGGTCATTCCACATATCCATGGACGGGCCGGTTTACGTGACCGGAAAAAAAGGTTCCGACACCCTGTTCTATACGTGTAAAAATGATCTTGGTTACATCACAGGCGACCGCAGGGGCGGGTTGCGGATCAAATCGCTGAAGCACCGCATTCCTCCCGCTTCCCGAAGTTTTCTTCCGAAGCAGCTGGTCCTGTTCGAAAATGGTTATTTTATCAACACCGACCGGGGGATCTACTACCTGGGACCGGATACCCTGCAGCATTTTCTGTTCCCTGCTCCCGTTCGCAGAATGCACCGCGTGGAAGGGCAGCTGTACCTGAGCATGGAAGGATGGGGAATTTTCCGGTGGAACGGGTCATCTTTTGAGGAGTTTGTCAAGCTTGACCTCTCCGAAGATGCGCACCTCTGGCTGCTGGGAAGGGAGGGAAACGGGTTGCTGGCTGTAAACCCGAACGGAACGCTTCTTCTGCTCGGTGCGGATCAGAAAGCCCCGCCCGTACCGGACCACCTCCCTTTCCTGGAGGGGATCACCTTCCTGGAACAGATCAATGACACACTTGTGCTGGTTTCCACCAGGGAACACGGTATCGGGATCTTTGACGACCGGGGCCATATGATCACCCTTTTCGAAAACAAAGGGGGTCTCCCGGAACAGGATATTCAGCAGATTTACGCTGATGGGGACAATGAGATCTGGATCCTCGCTTCCCGTTCCCTTCACAAGATCACCTATCCCTCCCCAGCCGTCTCCCTGCAGTTGAACACGGCCCAAACAGGCATCATCCAGGCTGCTGTCATGACGGACAAGGGTTTTGCCCTGGGCACCAGCCGGGGAGTATTCACGATGGAGCAGGATGCAGATAACGGTAACCTGTGGCATGTGCAGGACCTTCTTCCGGGGGCCGGGGAATCCATCCATCTGCTGGCATCATGCGGCAATCTGCTGATTGCCGGCGGTGCAAGGAACCTGACCTGTATCGGTGACGGCCATGCGGAATGCCTGGATCAGGGCGCCTTCACCGGGCTCATCCCCCTGGACGAAGATGCTTTCGTTGCCGCCAGTGACAGGGGAATCGCACTGTACAGGCTTCGGGAAAACAAATGGGATATCCGGCAGATTGATCCTTCGCTGATTTCCGCCCATTCTTTTGTCCGGTTTCAGGACGGGACCTTCTTTCTCTGCGCGGAAAAAGTATACATGCTTTCGGACGATACAGGAAGTGCCGTACCCCTTCCCATTCAACCGGAGGAGATGCCCTGCCGGCTGATCGCACTGGAGGGGAAGCTTTATCTGCAGGGGAACAACCGGGTATATGTCTACAACGGGGAAAAGCAGGTTTTCAGCCCGGCCCCGGAAGATCCTGTGAAGCGGATCCTTTCTGCCGCAGATATCCTTTTCCCCATCGGCGCCGGTCAGTACCTGGTGGTGCAGAACGAGAGCAGGTATCGCTCCCGCATTCTGAATATCAGCAACATCAGGGAATCATCAGAGATGGAGATGGTGTTCCCCGTCCTTCAGCAGCTGGGAGAAATCGTTGGCCTCCATATGAAGGACAGCGTGGTTTATTTCACCGGGAAAGACAGGATCGCACTTTTTGACCTCCGGGAGATCGGACATCATCAGGAAGAGGTCTCTGTAAGGATTGACAGGATCTGGAGCGATGACACAGGTCTGGTGGACATGGAATTCACCGGATCCTCGAGAGGAAGACAGGGGCCGGGAGAGATGGTGCTTTCACACAGCAGCAATGATGTGGAAATCCACCTGGCCGGACTGGAGCACCAGAGTTATCCGGATCCGCTTTTCAGGTACAGGCTCCATCCGGGCCACGAAGAGTGGAGCGCGTGGAACGGCAGGAGGGATATTTCACTGAGAAACCTGCATCACGGGCAATACAGGTTCCTGGCGCAATCGAAGGATCTCTTCGGGAACATCTCCGAGCCGGTGGCCCTTCATTTTACCGTCAGGGCACCGTTTTACCAGACCTGGTATGCCTATGTGATCTATGTGCTTCTGTTCCTTTTCGGTTTGTTCCTGCTCCGTAAATGGAGGTTGCTGAGTTACCAGCGGGCCGCCCCGGGGGTCTCGGCACCTGTCTATACCAGGCCGGGAGAGACCATTTCTGAAAAGGAGGGATCTGCCTTTGCTGAAACCGGCCGCCAACCCGAAACGGTCACGGAGCAGCAATCAAAAGGCAGGGGCAGGTGGGACAAATATGATAGGGCTACGGTTTTGTTTTCTGATATACAAGGCTTTACCAGGATCGCAGAGGAAATGAACCCGGAATTGCTCATTGACGAGCTGGATAAGTTCTTCTTCCATTTCGACTCTGTGGTGGATAAATACAACATCGAAAAGATCAAGACCATCGGTGATGCGTATATGGCTGCGGGAGGGATCCCCGAGAAAAACAGCACCAATCCGGTGGAAGTGGTCCTTGCTGCTCTTGAAATGCAGACATATATGCAGCAGCTGAAATCCACCAGGGCCAGGATCTGGGACCTCCGCATCGGGATTCACACCGGTCCGGTGATCGCCGGGGTGATCGGCCATAAAAAGGTATCCTACGATATCTGGGGGGATACGGTCAATACCGCATCCCGTATGGAATCCAGCGGCATGCCCGGAAAAGTGAATATTTCCGGCATTACCTACGAACTGGTGAAGGACTACTTTATCTGTGAATACCGCGGGAAACTGCCGGTAAAATACAAGGGGAACATCGATATGTACTTTGTGACGGGTCTCCGGCCCGAGCTGTCGGTGGATCTGAAGGGGATCCCCAACAAAAGATTCTACGTCAAGCTTCAGCTTCTCAGGCTGGGTGACCTGGAGGAAAGGGTGTTTGATCAGATCCTGGCTGAATTCCCCGAAACACTCCATTTCCACACACCCGAGTATGCCCGCAGGGTATATGACCAGTCCTTCCTCCTCTGCCGCTCCGAGGAGCTGGACCAGGAAGAACGGTTGCTGGTCAGGACCGCGGCACTCATGCTGTTCACCGGTCTCACGCAATCATACACCAATTTTGAGAACCGCTCTTCCGTCATCAGCAGGGAAATCCTTCCCGGTTATAAATACTCAGAAACCCAGATCGACCAGATCTGCAACCTGATCCTTTCCACCAAGGCACCCTTTGATCCGCATAACAAACTGGAGATGATATTGATTGATGCCAGGATGGAATATGTGGGACGACCCGATTACAGGAAGCTGATCGACGACCTCTACCGGGAAGCCACCGAATCGGGCAGACAGGTCACCCGGGAGGAATTCAGGCAGGAACAGGTGGAGATGCTATCAGGATTCCGCTTCTTTACCCTGGCCGGACAGCGGCTCAGGGAGATTCCTGCGGCAGAACAGATGGCAAAACTGGAAAGGGAAGGTTGAACCTAAAACATCCTTATAAAACATCTGTGCATAATTGGCGCTCACCGGGGTAATCATTACTTTTGACTACTTGTTCAACGAATATTCAATGCTATGGACCTTGACTGGAAAAACCTCGGGTTTGCCGTAAGGAAAACCGATTATCATGTCAGATGTGTATTCCGTGACGGGAAATGGGGTGATCTGGAAGTTTCCCGGGATGATCATATATCCATCCACATCGGGGCCACCTGTCTGCATTACGGGCAGGAGTCGTTCGAGGGACTGAAGGCCTATCGCGGGGCGGACGACCGCATCAGGCTTTTCCGTCCGTGGGATAATGCCCGGCGGATGACCAACTCGGCCCGGGGCATTTTACTTGCCGAGGTTCCTGAAGAGCTGTTCCTGGAAGCCGTGGAGAAAGTGGTGCTGCTTAACCGGAATTACATCCCCCCCTACGGCACCGGAGCCACACTGTACATCCGGCCGCTGCTCATCGGAACGGGGCCCGAGGTGGGTGTGCGTCCCGCGAAGGAATATACGTTCCTGGTCTTCGTAATGCCTGTCGGACCTTATTTTAAGGAAGGCTTCAAGCCTGTGAGCATGGTGATCTGCAGGAAACATGACAGGGCGGCACCCCTGGGGACCGGCCATCTGAAGGTGGGCGGAAACTATGCAGCCAGCATGAGTTCGGTGGCATCGGCGCACGAAAAGGGATTTGCGACGGCCATGTACCTGGATGCCAAAGAAAAGAAATACATTGATGAATGCGGACCGGCTAACTTCTTCGGGATCAGAGACAACACCTATATTACCCCGGACTCTCATTCCATCCTTCCCTCCATCACCAACAACAGTCTCCAGGTGCTGGCCGAAAGCTTCGGGATGAAGGTGGAAAAACGCCCCATCCCCGTGGAGGAGCTGGCACAATTCGAGGAAGCCGGTGCTTGCGGAACCGCCGCTGTGATCAGTCCCATCGGGAAGGTGGTGGATGAGGAGTCGGACAGGGTATATACCTTTGGCGACGGAGTAAATCCGGGTCCGGTGACAACCCGCCTTTATGAAACCCTGACCGGCATCCAGAACGGCGATCTTGAAGATACATTCAGCTGGGTCAAAATCCTGCAATAATTCCTATCTTTGCCCCATCTATTTCCAGATGAGATGTCAAAGAAGGAAACAAGGACATACACCCGCAGGATCCGCAGTTCTTACATCACCTCGATCATCAGCATCTCGCTTGTCCTCCTGCTTCTGGGCATTGTCGGCTTGTTGCTGATCAACGGGCGGAACATCCGCAGGCAGGTCATGGAGAACATCGGTTTCAATGTGATCCTGAAGGACAATGTGAAGGAGGCGGATATCTACCAGCTGCAGAAGATCCTGGACGCCAGGCCTTATATCCTGTCCACCGACTACATTACCAAGGAGGATGCCGCCCTGGAGACCGAACAGATGCTCGGGGAGGATTTCGTCCGTTTCCTGGGATACAATCCGCTTCCCCCTTCCATCAGGGTCAGGCTGCATGCTCCCTATGCCAATCCCGATTCGGTGGCAAATATCGAAAAGGACCTGATGCAGTATGACTCCATCGAAGAGGTCTATTATAAGAAATCGCTCCTGTACGCCGTCAATGAGAACATCAGGCAGATCTCACTGGTGATCCTCGGATTCTCCGTGCTGCTGACCCTGATCTCGGTCACCCTGATCAACAATACGATCCGTTTGTCCATATACTCCAAAAGATTTATAATCAACACCATGCAGCTTGTGGGCGCCACCCGGGGCTTTATCCGGCGGCCCTTCCTGTTCAGGAGTGCCGCCACCGGACTCACCGGTAGCCTGGTGGCCCTTGCCCTTCTGTTCGGGCTGATCTACCTGCTCCAGAACGAATTTGAGGGAATGTTTTCACTGCGGGATTATGACCTGCTGGCGCTCTTATCCCTGGCCGTGATCCTCACGGGTGTGCTGATCAGCTGGATCTCCACCTTTTTTGCAGTGAACAAGTATTTGAATATCAAAACAGACAAATTGTACTATTAATCGCCCGCCATGAGCAAGAAGAAAGACGAGAAAGCGGATTTCGCTTTGACTAAGGAAAATTATCTCCTGCTGGTGATCGGATTTGTGATCATCCTGATCGGGTTCATTCTGATGATTGGAGGCAAATCGGAGGATCCCACCGTATTCAACGGGGAGGAGTTATTCAGTTTCCGCCGCATCACACTGGCCCCGATCGTTGTTCTTGCAGGTTTCATTTTTGAAATCTGGGCCATCATGAAAAAACCCCGGAGGGGCAACGAACAATAATTTCCCGCCGAACTTCACATGACCTGGATTGAAGCACTGATCCTTGGCATTGTACAGGGACTCACAGAATTTTTGCCCGTCAGCAGCAGCGGTCACCTAGAACTGGGGAAAGTCCTCCTCAACACGGAGGTGAAGGAGGATCTGACGTTCACAGTACTGGTGCATTTTGCCACCGTGCTGAGCACAATCACGGTTTTTTTCGGTGAGGTCAGGGACCTGATACGGGGTGTACTTGCATTCCGCCGGAATGAGCCCACCCGGTACCTGATGAAGATACTCCTCTCCATGATCCCGGTCATGATCGTAGGCATATTTTTCAGGGAAGAGGTTGAGTCGTTGTTTTCGGGGAACCTGCTGCTGGTTGGAATCGCCCTGCTGGTGACCGCCATGTTGCTGTTATCCACCCAGCTGGTCAGATCCGGTTTGAAAAAGATCCCTTATGCAGATGCTGTCATCATGGGAATCGCCCAGGCCATCGCCGTGATTCCGGGGATCTCCAGGTCAGGGGCCACCATTTCAACGGGACTGCTCCTGAAAAACGAGCGCGCCGAGGTGGCCAAATTTTCCTTCCTGATGGTGCTGCTGCCCATCATCGGGGCGGCCGGAACGGATCTGCTGACCATGGATCGCTCTGCCGGATCGGTTACCGTACCGGCTATTTCGCTGATCACCGGATTTCTGGCTGCCTACCTGTCAGGGTTTCTGGCCTGCCGCTGGATGATCTCCCTTGTGAAGAAAGGAAATCTGCACTGGTTTGCACTCTATTGTGGTATCATCGGGATTTTGGCTATCATATTTGCCTGATTGAATGGATTATCATCTTGCTGAAACATATCTTGAAGGGGCCGTCCTGCTCATCGATAAGCCGCTGGAGTGGACCTCCTTCGATGTGGTGAACAAGATCCGGCAATCGCTGAAGCACCACCTGGGGATCAAAAAGATCAAGGTGGGACATGCCGGAACGCTGGATCCGCTGGCCACCGGCCTGGTGATCGTCTGCACGGGAAAGGCCACCAGGCAGATCACCCGGTTCCAGGAACTTGAAAAGGAATATGAGGCAGCGCTCAGGCTAGGGGCCACCACCCCTTCCTTTGACCTTGAGACGGAAATTGATGCCCTGAATCCCTGGGAACACATCACCCTGCCAATGGTTGAGCAGGTGCTTAGACGCTTCACCGGTGACATGGAACAGCTTCCGCCTGTCTATTCCGCCAAAAGCGTGGCAGGCAAAAGAGCGTATGAGATGGCCAGAAAAGGGAAACCCGTTGAACTGAAAAAACAGCCTGTGAAAATTCACCACCTGGAGCTCCTTTCTTATCACCCGCCCGATCTGTCAATCAAAGTGATATGCAGCAAAGGCACCTATATCCGTGCCCTTGCCAGGGATCTGGGTGCCGCACTGGGATCGGGAGCACATCTCACCCGGCTCCGGAGAACCCGGATCGGATCCTATCATGTAACCGAAGCCACTACTTTGGAGAACTTTTCAAAAAAATTGAAACTTTTGTAACAAATTTGTGTTCTTTACGTATAACGATGCTCGATTTGGGCAAAAACCCCAATACACTCAATGAAGTTATCCCAGTACAAATTTAATCTGCCACAGGAACTCGTTGCCAAATTTCCTGCCCAGAATCGCGATGAATCAAGGCTCATGGTACTACATCGCGATAACCGGGAGATTGAGCATAAAACCTTCAAGGAAATCATCGACTATTTCGGGGACAAGGATGTGATGGTGTTTAACGACACCAAGGTATTCCCGGCCCGGCTTTACGGAAACAAGGAAAAAACAGGTGCCGAGATTGAAGTGTTCCTTCTGAGGGAGCTGAACCGGGAGCAGCGGCTCTGGGATGTGCTGGTGGATCCGGCAAGGAAGATCAGGATCGGGAACAAACTTTACTTCGGGGAAAATGATGTGCTGGTGGCAGAGGTAATCGACAACACGACCTCCCGGGGAAGGACCCTGAGGTTCCTGTATGACGGTGATTACGACGAATTTAAAAAAACGCTGTTTGAACTGGGTGAAACCCCCCTGCCCAAATTCATTGACCGGAAGGTGGAACCGGAGGACAGGGAACGTTACCAGACCGTATATGCAAAGCACGAGGGTGCCGTGGCGGCTCCCACCGCAGGGATGCATTTCAGCCGCGAGCTGCTCAAAAGACTGGAAATTAAGGGAATAGAGTTTGCCTACATCACACTGCATGTGGGTCTCGGAAATTTCAGGACGGTGGATGTGGAGGACCTGACCAAGCATAAGATGGACTCCGAAAGAATCCGGATCTCCGAGGATGCAGTCAGGATCGTAAATGCGGCGAAAGCAAGAAAGAGCGCCGTTTGCGCGGTGGGCACCACGGTAATGCGCACCCTTGAAAGTTCAGTTTCCACAGACGGATTCCTCAAGGAGTATGACGGGTGGACGAACAAGTTCATCTTTCCGCCCTATGAATTCAGCGTTCCCAACCACATGGTTTCCAACTTTCACCTTCCCTATTCCACCTTGCTGATGATGGTCTCCGCCTTTGCCGGATACGAATATTTAATGAACGCTTACAAGGTGGCCATTAAAGAAGGTTACCGATTCGGGACATACGGAGATGCCATGCTGATCCTTTAACCGCCGGTTCATGCCTCTTCTGAATTCCATTATTTCCTGGGTGAACGTGAAGCGGCTTCACCAGATTGAGCTTTTCAGACAATACCCATTCAATGTGCAGCAGGAGGTTTTTTTCAGGCTGTTGGAACAGGCTGCAAGAACCACCTGGGGGATCCAGTACGGGTATGATTCCATCAACACCATCGAAGAATACCAGCAGCGTGTTCCCATCAGCACCTACGAAGACATTACTCCCTATGTGAACCGCCTGCGCGATGGAGAACAGAACCTGCTGTGGCCCACGGAGATCAAATGGTTCGCCAAATCATCGGGCACTACGGCAGACAAGAGCAAGTTCATTCCGGTCAGCTACGAGGCACTGGAGGATTGCCATTTCCGAGGCGGAAAGGATGTGATCGCGTTCTACACGAAGGAGCGGCCGGATAACGGGATCCTCAGGGGAAAGGCGCTCACGCTGGGAGGGAGTTCACAGATCAACAAGTTCAGCAACCAGTCCTTTTACGGGGACCTGTCGGCAGTGCTCATCGAGAACCTGCCATTCTGGGCCAATTTCATCAGAACCCCGTCGGCCGAGGTCGCCCTTATCCCCGATTTTGAGGAGAAGCTGGATAAAATCGTGAAGCATACCTTCAACGAGAATGTCACCAGCATCGCCGGGGTCCCTTCCTGGAACCTGGTCCTTCTCCAGGCGGTGCTTGACTATACGGGCAAAACGGATATCCTTCAGGTATGGCCGAACCTGGAGCTGTTCACCCACGGCGGCATCAGTTTCAAGCCGTACCGGGAACAATTCAAAAAACTGATCCCCTCACCGCACATGAGTTACCTGGAAACATACAATGCGTCGGAAGGGTTTTTCGGCATCCAGGATGAACTGGACCGCGAGGATATGCTGCTGATGCTGGACCTGGGGGTGTTTTACGAATTCATCCCCATGGATCATTTTCATGAACCGAATCCGCCCGTTCGCACCGTCAGGGATGTGCAGGTGGGCATCAATTATGCGATCGTGATCACCACCAACGCGGGGCTTTGGAGGTACATGATCGGCGATACGATCATATTTACCTCCCTCAATCCGCATAAATTCAAGATCACCGGCCGGACCAAATATTATATCAATGCCTTCGGGGAGGAAGTGATCCTGGATAACGCGGAGAAAGCGTTGCTGGAAGCCTGCCGGGAAACGGGAGCGGTCATCAAGGAATACACGGCCGGTCCCCTGTACATGAGCGGCTCATCCAAGGGAGCGCATGAATGGATCATCGAATTTCAGACACCTCCCGGTGATATTGAGAAGTTCCGGGAGGTGCTGGATAAAACCCTCTGTTCGGTCAATTCGGACTACGAGGCGAAAAGGCACAAAGGGATCACCCTGGACAGTCCAAAAATCGTTCCGGTGGAGCAGGGGACTTTCTACAGGTGGATGCAGCACAGGGGCAAACTGGGCGGGCAGAACAAAATCCCCAGGCTTTCAAACGACCGCAGGTATTTAGATGAGCTGAAAGAATTATTAACCCGATAAAAGTTATTATCTTAGTCATATCGACTAAATCATCAAACGCTCATGCATGTAGCAGTTGCCGGAAACATCGGTTCAGGGAAAACAACACTCGCCAGTCTTCTGGCCAAGCACTACGCCTGGGAAGCCCAGTATGAGGATGTGGAGGATAATCCGTACCTCAACGATTTTTACCAGGATATGCAGCGGTGGAGTTTCAACCTCCAGATTTATTTCCTGAACAGCCGTTTCAGCCAGATCATCAAGATCAAGCAATCGGGTAAGAATGTGATCCAGGACCGGACCATCTATGAAGATGCCTACATCTTTGCCCCCAACCTGCACAGCATGGGACTGATGAGCACCCGTGATTTTGAAAATTATTTTGCGCTGTTCAACCTGATGAGCTCCCTGATCGAACCACCTGAGCTGTTAATCTACCTGCGGGCCACCATCCCCACCCTGGTGGAGCAGATACAGGCCAGGGGACGCAAGTATGAAAACAATATCCGGCTGGATTACCTGAAACACCTGAACGAGCGGTACGAGGCATGGGTGGAGACCTACAACCTGGGCAAACTGCTGATCGTTGATGTGGATCACTACAACTTCAGGGACAATCCCGAACATCTCAGCTCGGTGATCGATAAGATCAACGCCAACATCCACGGGCTTTTTTGAGCCCGGATCAGGGAGCTGCCTCTTCCTTCGGAACGAACACCACATCCACCACATTGGGATCCCTGTAGAAGTCTTCCATGACCCCCTGCACATCATCAGGGGTCAGGGACCTCAGGATCTCTTCATAATTTGCCGGATCGTCGAAATTGATCCCGTGAATATAATAATCGGAAAGGGCGTTCAGGTAATAGGCATTATGCTCCTTGTCCTGTTCCCTTGTTTTCAGCAGATTTTCCACGGTTTTTGACAGATCTTCCCCGCGGGGACCTTCCTCTGCCAGGGTGATGAGTTCATCATAGACCTTATCCTTCAGATAGGAAGCCCTGCCGGGATCACAGTCGAACCTGATCTGCATCCTGGCTTTTTCAACAGGCCACCTGCCCAGACTGGTCCGGATGCTCACTGTATAGGTGCCCCCCTCCTCTTCCCGGATCGATTCCGTGTACCTCAGGTCAAGGATCCCTTCGATGACACGCATCACCATCAGGTGATAGGGATCATACGTCATCTCATTGTGCAGCACAATGTTCACATTTGCCTTCGGGGTTTCCAGGAGCATGGGGATCTCCTTTTTCACGACCCCTTCCGGTTCGTAGATCTTCCTGTCGATCCAGGTTTCTTCCCGGTCCTCATCGGGAATGGCACCGATATATTTCTGCGAAAGCACCTTGGCCTCTTCCCGGTCCATGTTCCCCACGATGATGAAAATGTAATCACCCGCATCGGCAAACCGGTCGCGGTACACTTCTTCGATCATGTCCAGCCGGACATCCGCCAGGAATTCCTCATTAAGGACCCTGGTGCGGGGGTGGTAATCGGAGAGGATCAGGCTCAGCGAATCTCCCATGATCTTCTGCGGATTGTTTCCCATGTTCCGGACCAGTGCGCCGTACCTGGCCATGATCGCCTGGTGGGCCTCCTGGTCGAACCGGGGATGGGTGAAATAAAGATAGACCAGCTGCATGAGTGTCTCCATATCACCGGGACTAGCCGTGCCGTTCATGCCTTCGTTCAGGCTGTTCAGGCTCAGCTGCACGGAAACGTTCTTGCCCGTCAGCATTTTCTGCAGTCCCATCGCATCAAACTCCCCGAGACCATAGAAATTCACAAGGCTGGTGAGCATATCCGCCGACGGTACATATTCATTTCCGTAAAGCGAGGTTCCTCCCTCGCTGTATGCATGCAGCTGCACCTGGTCTTTTTCGTAATCCGCATGCCTGAAAATAACCCGCGTCCCATTTTCAAGCGTCCACTCAACCGCATTGAAAACCGGGAGTTCCTTTGTTTCAATAACACCCACGGGCACAAGTTCCCCGGAGATCAGGGATTCGGCCAGTGCTTCGTCCACGTATGGCTCCACATCCGCCAGGGCAACCTCTTCGATGATCCTGGAGGATGCCTCCCCGGTCAGGTGCTCAACATCTTCCCCTTCCGGTCCCTGTACCACCAGAATACGGTTTTTGTCCCCGATCCACCGGGACAGACGTGCGTCAAAATCAACCGGGGTGATGGTGGGTAACATCAGCTGGATCAGCTGGAACTCATCTTCCACCGAAACGAAGGCATCTCCCTCCAGGAAATGGCTGACATACTCATCCACATACTCGTCGTTGGAGATCTTGTCCCGTTCTTTGTAGTATTTCTCCCAGCGCGTAAGGATGTTGGATTTGGCGCGTTCAAGCTCTCCCGGGGTGAACCCGTGCCTTTTCACCCGCTCCAACTCGGTCAGCAGTGCCCTGAATCCTTTTTCCTCTTCATTGGGCCTGGGGATGGCGATCACGCTCAGGGCCTCATACCCCCTTTCAAAATCCCCGTAATTGATGACCCCCACCACGAAAGGAGGATCTCCTTTCTGCAGCAGTTCATCGATCCGCTGGGACATCATGTTGTTGAAGAGGGTCTGGATATAATCTTCACGCAGATCCATGACCGTCCTGACCCCTGCATCGGGATCCCGGTGGCGGATCATGTAACGGATCACCGTCTGGTCCGCCTCCCTGTCCGTGACCAGTCCGTATACAGGCGCTTCATGATCGGGGATCTCGAAAAAGGGCCTTTCGGGAGGATCCTGCACCGGCGGGATTTTCGAAAAGAGCTCCTTCACTTTTCGCTCCATCTCTTCCGCATCGAAATCCCCCACCATGGCGATTGCCTGCAGATCGGTCCTGTACCACTTGTGATAAAAATCCCTGAGGGCATCGTACTCGAAATTCTCGATCACATCCAGGGAGCCGATCACATCCCTTTCCGCAAATTTGGAGTTGGGGTAGAGGTAAGGAAGCGACGCGGTGAACATCCTCCACTGGGCATTTCTCCTGGTCCGCCATTCCTCTTTGATCACGCCCCGCTCCATATCGATCTCTTCCTCGGTCAGGAGCAGGTAGTTGGACCAGTCGTGCAGGATGAGCAGGCAGGTGTCCAGGATGCCGGATTTGTTCACCGGGACATCGGTCAGGTTATAAACTGTTTGGTTCTGACTGGTATAGGCATTGATGTTTTCCCCGAAGGCCACCCCGTGTCTTTCCAGAAAATGGATGATCCCCTTTTCCGGGAAATGTTTGGTCCCGTTGAACGCCATGTGCTCCAAAAAATGGGCCAGTCCGTCCTGATGGTCCTCTTCGAGCAGGGCACCCACATTCTGTATGATGTAAAATGATGCACGCTCCCTGGGTTCCTGGTTGGCCCGGATGTAATAGGTCAGTCCGTTGTCCAGCTGTCCGTATCGCACTTTCCCGTCCAGGGGAAGGAGCTGCCCGGTATCTGTCTGTGGCTGTGAAACCAGTGCCGATGCGGCTATCCAAAAAACGAAAGTCAGTATGGTCCTGTTCATCTGTATGATATGTTAATGATTTGTAATTAAGCTCATTGAATCCCTTAGTGACGGGCGTCATCCATGGTTGACAAAACGAAACTGAATTTATACATAATTCAACAATGAGCACGTGTATTTGATGTTATTTTTTTATAATTTGTCCTCCGGCATTTCATTTTAACATAAACAGACGACCACTATCATGCATTTTTCCCGAAGAAATTTCCTGAGGCTTTCCGGGATCGGACTGATGGCCTCTCAGCTCCCCGGAGCCATTGCCGGGGGATCGCACCCGGAGCCGAGGGAGACAAGCAATAAAATTCCCTTTGAACTGGGCATCGCCTCTTACACCTTCAGAGAATTCAGCCTTGAAGAGACCATCCGGATGACCCGCAGGCTGGGGATCGGCCACATTGCCCTGAAGAGCATGCACATGCCACTGGAATCCTCCCCGGATGAGATCGCAAAGGCGGCCGATCTTGTGAGAAATGCCGGCATCAGCCTCTATGGGGCCGGTGTCATTTACATGAGCTCGGAAGAAGAAGTGAACAGGGCATTTGAGTATGCCAGGCAGGCGGGACTGAAAATGATCATCGGTGTCCCCGAGCATGACCTGCTGGAGCTGTGCGACCGGAAGGTCCGGGAGTACGATATCAGGCTGGCCATTCACAACCACGGGCCTGGCGATCAAAGATATCCCAGTCCCGAAAGTGCCTACACGAGGATCTCGGATCTTGATCCGCGAATGGGGCTGTGTATGGATATCGGTCACATGGTTCGCATCGGGCTGGATCCCGTCACGGAAACATCCAGGTTCTTCGACCGTGTGCATGATGTGCACATCAAGGATGTGGATCAGGCGGATTCATCCGGGACCACCGTGGAGATGGGCAGGGGGATCATTGACATCCCCGCCTTCCTGAAGTTGCTGATAAAAAAGAAATACAGGGGCGTGGCAAGCTTTGAATTTGAAAAGGACGGGAACGATCCGCTTCCCGGACTGGCTGAATCGGTGGGGTATGTCAGGGGTATTCTGAATTGTGTCGGTTAAGAAAAAAACAGGGTCAATTGTCGTTTTTTTTACCCGTTATATGGCATTGTATTCTATTTTTATATACTTTTGAACCGCTTTTGTAAAGTTAATTATAATTATCTACTAATTAGTCACTTACGCAAATGCCGTTTGCTGGGAAATACAAAGGTCTGCTTCCGATCCCGGGAGGTTTTCTGCGGTACTGGCTGAACCTGTACACAGTCCACCTGCTGTATTCCCTTTTTTACCTGAGAATCAAGATCAGGGTCTGAACACCCATTTCCATTTTTTCCACCGGGACAAGGAACCCTGGTGGTTTATCAATTTTGTTTCATCACCAAAAAAATGGAAAATCATGCAAGACATACTGACAATCGAACAAAAAAAGATCCTGCCTGTAGGAACAGGAGGTTTTTACACGGGAAACAGGATTCCCGCACATTATTTTGAAACCTCGGGTACAGGTGAAAGCGACATCGCCATCCATGCAGGTTCGTATCACCTGGCACTCAAGGCTGCACAGATCGAGATGTGCAACATCATGACCTACTCATCCATCCTGCCGGAGATTGCCACCCGGATCGACCGTCCCGAACGGATTACCCATGGTGCCGTTCTGGAGTCCATCATGTCCGTCTGTAATGCGGGCAAAGGGGAGCAGGCCACCGCCGGGATCATTTATGCATGGCTGTACGACCGCAGCAGCGGATCGAGATACGGGGGCCTGGTTTGCGAGCACGAAGGCAACTACGATTTGCGGGAGCTGGAAAGAAGGCTCAAAGCCAGTCTGGAGGAGCTTTACGAGCACGGGTATTCGGACAGGTACGAGCTGGGCGATCCCCGGATCCTTTCGGAATCCTTTATTCCCAGGAAAGCCCACGGCACGGCGCTCACCGCCCTCTGCTTCACCTCCTATTATCATCCTTTGATACAAAGCTGAGGAATGATCAATTTCGGTGACATTGCAGGATCGTACGGGAACCCGGCGGATTCGGGGGTCGTACTGGTCCCCGTCCCTTATGACGGCACCAGTACGTGGATCAAGGGAGCTGACAGGGGGCCTGCTGCGATCATGGAAGCTTCGGCCAACATGGAACTGTACGACATCGAAACCGACAGCGAGGTTTACAGGCGGGGGATCCACACCGACGAGCCGGTCACCGAAGGCAGGGATCCCGAAACCATGGTGAAGGCCGTACAGGAACGGGTGGAAGGATGGCTGAAACGGGACAAATTCGTGGTGACCATCGGGGGAGAGCATTCTGTCTCCCTGGGAGCCGTCCGGGCACACCACCAGAAGTACCCCGGTATGTCCGTTCTTCAGATGGATGCCCACGCGGATCTCCGGGAGGAATACCTGGGAAGCCCTTTCAACCATGCATGTGTCATGGCAAGGGTCCGTGAACTCTGTCCGGTTACCCAGGCGGGCATCCGGAGCATGGATATCTCGGAGAGGAAGAACATGGATCCGGGAAGGGTCTTTTTCCAGGAGCAGATCGTCCGTGATCCGGACTGGATGGACCGGGTGATGGCCACGCTGAACCGGCAGGTGTACCTGACCCTTGATCTGGATGTGCTGGATCCCTCCGTCATGCCCTCCACGGGAACTCCCGAACCGGGGGGAATGGAATGGTACCGTCTCCTGGCACTGTTGAGGAGGGTGTCCCGGGAAAAAGAGGTTGTCGGATTTGACGTGGTGGAGCTTTGTCCAACAGAAACAAACAAAGCCCCCGATTTCCTGGCGGCAAAACTGATCTATAAAATGTTAAGTTACCGTTATTATTGATTTTCTGCGATCATGGCAAAGAAGAAAGATTTACTGGCTGAAAAAATTCAACACATCGACATCAAATCATTTGATTCCACCCCCATCATCGATGGCATGAAGGAGATGTCCTTTACGTCGAGGGACACCGCCCGGGCTGCGGAGATCCTGCACCGGATGGTCAAGGATCCGGAATGCACCCTGATCCTTACCCTTGCTGGCAGTACCGGCGCCGGTGGCTGCCTGCAGATCTACACGGACATGATCCGCAGCGGGATGGTGGATGTGGTGGTGGCCACCGGGGCGTCGGTGGTGGATATGGATTTTTTCGAAGCCCTGGGATTCCACCATTACAAAGGCTCGCCCCATGTGGATGACGGATTGCTGCGGGATTTGTACATCGACCGCATCTATGACACTTACATTGATGAGGAACAACTGCAGGAGTGCGACATGACCATCCGTAAAATCGCCGACGGCATGAAGCCCGGGGTCTATTCCAGCAGGGAGTTCATCCGCGAAATGGGCAGGTACCTTTCAGGAAGGGAGAAGAGCAAAGACTCCCTGGTCCTGGCGGCTTATGAAATGGGCGTTCCCGTCTTCTGCCCGGCATTCAGCGACAGCAGTGCAGGCTTCGGCCTGGTCAAACACCAGTGGGATCATCCGGAAGCCCACGTGTCCATCGACTCGGTGAAGGATTTCAGGGAACTGACCATGATCAAGATGCAGGCGCCGGTGAGCGGCCTGTTCATGATCGGAGGAGGGGTACCCAAGAATTTTGCGCAGGACACGGTGGTCTGCGCGGAGATTCTGGGCAGGGAGGTCCCCATGCACAAATACGCGGTCCAGATCACCGTGGCCGATGTGCGCGACGGGGCCTGCTCAAGCAGCACCCTGAAAGAAGCTTCCTCCTGGGGAAAAGTGGATACGACCTTCGAGCAGATGGTCTATGCAGAAGCCACCGCGGTGCTTCCGCTCATTGTCAGTTATGTGTATCACAGGGATGACTGGCAGCAGCGCAGGCCCCGCAGGTGGGCATCGATATTTTAAACAGAAACATCATGGAAAGTCCGGTTTTCGATTTTATTATTCTTCCAATCCTGATCCTGCTTGCAAGGATCGTGGATGTATCCATGGATACGATCCGGGTGATCCTGATCGCAAAGGGATACCGGAATTATGCCCCGGTGGTGGGATTCTTCCAGTCGCTGGTTTGGGTGATCACCATTTCCAGGGTGATGGTGAACCTGGAGAACTGGATGACCTATGTGGGATATGCGGGCGGATTCGCCCTGGGAACCTACATCGGGATGCGCATCGAATCGCGGCTGGCACTGGGGCATGAGTTGATCAGGGTGATCACCAGGACCGACCCGGTCGAGCTGATTCAAAACCTCCGCGAATCAGGGTACCCGGTCACTTCCGTCACCGGCCAGGGAAGGGAAGGAGAAGTCGGGATCCTGTATATCATCATGCAGAGAAAGGCGATGTCGGAGGTGGTAAGCATCATCAAAAAATTCAATCCCAAGGCTTTTTATACCATCGAGGACATGCGCTTTGTGAGCAACGGCTCCTACATGCCCCGCTCTCGAACACTGTTGCGGCGAAGAGCACAGGCCCGGTAGCGTGAAAGAATCAAAAATTTTCATACCTTTCCTCTGTAAAACCCCTAAAACCTGAAAGGATGAAAAAACTGATCATCCCCTTTGCCGGGATTGCACTGATGCTGCTCTTCAATTCCGCTTCCTGCACCAGGGAACCCTCCGCTGATTTTTCATTTACCACACCTGCCGAAGTGGGTGAGCTGATCCAGTTCACAAATTTATCGACGAATGCCTCGACCTACAGCTGGGATTTCGGCGACGGAGAGACTTCCATAGAGGAATCCCCGGTCCACCAGTTCGAGAAACCCGATACCTACACGGTTTCTCTCAAAGCAGATGGAAAAGGAGGATCAGCCACCGCGAGCCAGGCCGTCACCGTTACCGGGATCACTTATTCTTTTCGGAACAGTACCAGTTATACCCTGTATGAATTTTGCTCATACCACTGGACCGGTGAGGAGATCGTAGACTTCATCGAGCACGGAACCCTGTCTTCCGGCGCAGAAACAGAGGTGGTCATCACCGATAAAAACAACGTGGATTTCGCGTTCAGGTTTTCCGCAGGGGGCGATGTGTACATCTCTGCAGAAACCTACAACCTGACGATTAATCAACATAACAGTTTGATTATCAACGATCAGACAAGCATTTACGGCGGATCGGATAAGAAATCGGCGGAAATGAGGGACGGACTGCTGGAACTGAAAAGGGAGAAGGCAGAAAAACAATTGCTCCCCAGGTAGGATTCGAACCTACGACCTACGGATTAACAGTCCGCCGCTCTAACCAGCTGAGCTACTGAGGAATTTTTATCCCTGAGAACGGGCCTGAAGGTTCCCTTTTCAGGCGAGCCAAAAATAGCTTCTTTTCATCAATAAAACAATACCATCCCCAAAAAACCTTTCTACCTGTATTACGTATCAGATTCAGGATATCGAAATAGTGATATATTTACATGAAATTTTCAAAAATGGCGAAAGTTCTTGGAATGGGGAATGCCCTGGTGGACATCATTACGATGATCAACAGTGATGCAATTCTTGACAGCTTCGGACTGGTCAAAGGCAGCATGACCCTGGTGGACCGGGACACATCCAACTTCATCCACGCAGAGACGGCCGGAATGCCGAAAACAAAAGCCTCCGGCGGATCTGCCGCCAACACCATCCACGGTCTTGCCCACCTGGGGATTGAAACAGGATTTGTGGGTAAGGTCGGCGTCGACGACATGGGTAAGTTCTTCAAAAAGGACATGCAGGTGAACCGGATCAAACCCATCCTCTTTCGCTCCATGATTGAAACGGGCAGGGCCATGGCGCTGGTCTCGTCCGATTCGGAAAGAACCTTTGCCACATACCTGGGGGCGGCCATTGACCTTTCTGCGGACGACATCAGCCGTGATATTTTTGAAGGGTATGATTATTTTTATGTGGAGGGCTACCTGGTGCAGAACAGGGAAATGCTGGAAAAGTCGCTCCGGCTGGCATCCGAGGCACGTATGAAGATCTTCCTGGATCTGGCCAGCTTCAATGTGGTGGCCAGAAACCAGGATTTTTTCAATGCAATGATCCATCAGTACGTGGATGTGCTCTTTGCCAACGAGGAGGAGATCACCGCGCTGACCGAGACCACACCGGAAGCGGCTGCGATGGAATTCCAGCAGGATACCGAAGTGGTGGTGATCAAGCTGGGGGCCGAGGGATCATTCTGTGTATCAGGCGGAGAAATGGTCAGGATCGGCGTGCGGCCTTCCAAACCGCTGGATACGACAGGTGCGGGGGATCTTTATGCATCAGGATTCATCTACGGCCGGATCAGGGAGCAGTCGCTGGAGACCTGCGGGAAAATGGGTGCGATCCTGGCCGGGAGGATCATCGAACAGGAAGGAGCTAAAATGGACGAGTCCCACTGGGAAACCCTTCGCAGGGAGATCCGGTCACTGGAAAGCTAACCGGCTGTCTTCAACCGGATCATATATCCGCCGAACTTCCGTATGTTGATCACCCGGTCATCCGAGAAAATCAGGTACTGGCCCCTGATCCCCTTCAGGATCCCCGATACAACCGGATCCTTGTCAAAATCGAGACTCTTCACCTTTGCCGGGTATCCGGTCACCGGGTAACTGAATTCAAAGATCTCCTGTGACGGGGTGAGGTAACTCCGGAGATCAGCCGGCAGCAGGCCTCCCAGTACAGCTTTTTCGGCCGCCAGGTCCACATCGGGGAACATTTCCCCGGTAAGCATTTTCCTCCAGTTGGTCTTGTCCATGATGTGGGCCTTCATGGCCACCTCCACCAGTCCCGCCGTATACCTGTTGGGAGTCCTGGCCAGTTCAACGGCGCGGATGGCTCCCTGATCGATCCAACGGGTGGGGATCTGGGTATGCCGGGTCACTCCCACCTTCAGGCCGCTCGTGACAGCCAGGTACACCACATGCTCGATCAGGCAATGCTCCCTTGCATAATCCATGTCCCTGGCGATCCCCTCGTGCGCCCTGCAGAGTTCCGGCTTCAGTACACATTCCTCGGTTTCCGGAGCGGACATAAAACAGGGGTAGCAGTACCCCTGCGCGAAAGATTTCCTGGTCTCCCTGCCACACCTGATGCAGTGGATCTTCCCCAGGTATTCCATCACCAGCCCGCAGCCGATCAGTTTGTTCATATCAATCCCCTGCCCATCCAGTACCAGCGTGTATCGGACCACTTCCCGGTGGGCACTCTCCAACTTTCGCAGGTTTCCGGTCATTTCCATATGCCGAAAGATACAAAATCATTTTTTGAAAATTTTTACTACTATGTATTGCATGGTAATAATATTTTTTTATATCTTTGCATTATAGATTAGCTTGCATAAACATATATTATGAAATTTCCAGTACTATATGTACTTATTTTTGCGGGCTTTTGTATTCCGGAGGCGGACGGACAGAAGCCTGTGATTGATCTGCTTCCGGCAGATCACAGTCAGATTGGTTTCCAGGTGGTAAATGACACCAGCTTCATTTGTGACTCCCTTTTTCAAACGACTGTGCCCGCCCTCTCAGATCCGGATCGCAAGCCTGGGAAAGAAAAGGTACAGGCAGAGAGATCAGCTTCTACCCAGGTCCGGTTTCTGCCGGGATGGTTCACCGGGATGATCATCCTAATCCGATGTTTTGCCATTAAATAATATTCAGAAAAATTAACATAAAAAGATTCATATGAAGATCGAAAATTCCAAAGCGCAGATGAGGAAAGGTATCCTGGAATATTGTATCTTACTCATCCTGGATAAGAAAGACCTTTATACCACGGACATCATCAATGCTCTGAAGGAGAATGACCTGATCGTGGTGGAAGGGACGCTCTATCCGTTGCTTACCAGGCAGAAAAATGCCGGATTACTCGGTTACAGGTGGGAGGAGAGCACCCAGGGCCCTCCCAGAAAATATTATACTCTGACAGAGAAAGGGAGGGCCTATTTGAAGGAGTTGGACGAATCATGGGAGACCCTCATTACATCTGTCAACTCAATCAAGAACTATTCATAAAGCCATATTACCATGAAGAAAGCGATTAAAATAAACCTGAGCGGGATCATCTTTCACATCGATGATGATGCGTATGAAAAGCTGAAAGCCTATCTGGACAGCATCAGCAGGTATTTCTCAGACGCACAGGAGAAAAAGGAGATCATCGATGATATTGAATCAAGGATCGCCGAACTTTTCCAGGAAAAGATCACCAAAGAGAACCAGGTGATCTCACTGGACATCGTCAACGAAGTGATCGATGTGATGGGAAATCCCGAAGACATTGCCGATACGGCTGAAGAGACCGGCAAAAAACGGACCTTTCATGAAACATACTCCACCAGTAAAAGGCTGTACAGGGATCCTGACAACTCGGTGATCGCGGGTGTCTGCGGCGGACTGGGTGCCTATTTCGGTATCGATACGGTGATTTTCCGGCTGCTCTTCGTGATTTTCTTTTTTGCGGGTTTCGCCTCCATCCTGGTCTACGTGATCCTGTGGATCGTTCTGCCCAGGGCCGAGACGGCGGCCCAGAAACTGGAAATGCGGGGCGAGAAGGTAAACGTTTCCAACCTGGAAAAAAAAATTCGTGAAGAATACGAAACCGTCAAAGGGAGCGTAAAAGACAACGTTTCAAAGGCAAAAAGCTCGGAAACGTACCGGAAAACGAAGCGGGCCACGAATGATTTTTTCGAGGTTTTGGGAAAAATTCTGCTGGTGTTCGTTAAAGTGATTTTGATCATCATCGGTACCGCCCTCGTGATCGGCGGCATCGGGATTCTGATCGGATTGATCACCCTTCCGTTTGTCGGACTGCACGTATTTCCGTTCGAATCGCACAATTTTTCCCTGGGTGATTTGCTGCTTCCTTTTACCGACCCTGTTTCAGTAACACTTCTGGTAATCGCTGTAACCCTTCTGGTGCTCATTCCTGTAGCGGCCATGCTATATGGTCTGGTTAAATTGATATTCAATTTGAAGACAAACAACAGGGGACTGGGTGTAGGGGCCGTTACCCTCTGGATCGTTTCACTGCTCCTGGTCATCGGCATCGTGGCTTTCGAATCCAGCAATTTTTCCGACTCGGGCAGGGAAACCCTGTCACAGGAACTGCAGATCGGATCGGATACCCTTTATGTGATGATCAATGAAAGCCAGGAGGATTACCTGGACGATGAGTCCATCATTGACCTGGACGGGAAGCTGTATCTGCTGGAAGACGCGGATGCTTATTACGGACAGATCAGAATGGACATCGAAAAAGCAGACGGAGCGGCCTTTGTCCTGGAAATCGAGAAAGAGTCCAAGGGCAAGAGCTGGGAGACCGCGAAAAGAAACGCGGCAACCATTGATTATAACTTCAGAACCAGTGCCAACAGGCTTATTCTGGATCCCTATTTTTCGGTGGACCTGGAGAACAAGTGGAGGTTTCCGCGGGTGGAGACCATTATCAGGGTGCCTGAGGGGAAGGTGATCGTACTCGACCGCGAAACCAGGGAGTATCTGGATGGGGTTCACAACATGAGCCACGTTTCGGATTGGAACATGGCCGGTAAAACCTGGAAAATGAGCGAAACGGGACTGGAGGTCGTTGAAAATTAACCGGAATATTTCCTATATTTGCCCCCCGGTTCCCGCAACCACGACTGACCCGTGGTGTAATTGGCAACACGTCTGATTTTGGTTCAGAAGAGTCCAGGTTCGAGCCCTGGCGGGTCAACGGATCGTACTTCCAAACCCTTCCGAAGCATTGCTCCGGGAGGGTTTTTTATGCGTGCCAGGAATGCCGGCATGATCAGGCCATTCTGTTTGATAAATTCCCGGAAGACCGTTCAAAGATTGTATTAGATTTGTAAAAATGTCATTTTAGTGAGCCTGAAAATCGCAGTGAGCCTGAAGAAGATCTTATTCCCGTTTGTTTTCCTGTTGTTTTCATTGAACGCCGGGGCACAGATCAACATATACCTGGGCGGGAACCTGCAGGGCAATTACTCCTGGATCCGGGGAGAGGAACCCAAAATGAAACCGGGATTCGGAGGGGGCTTCAGCTTTGTTTACTGGGAACATGAATACTGGTTCATCAAGGCTGGCCTGGATTATACATACAGGTCCTCTTCCTGCCTGGATTATCCGGATGTCTACGGGATTCCGGTGGATGATCCCGGCGACAAGATCCGGATCACCTACAACGAACAGAACCTGGGCATCCCGCTGACCTTCTATTACCGCCCCGTTGAAGAGGGAGAAAACACCCTGCTGCTGACTGTCAACCTGCATCCCATGGCGGTGGTGCATCTGAAAGAAAGCTCGGCCGAATACGGAGAGGTCCTCCTCCGGGGCGCCGATGTGAAAACAAGGGTCCGGACCAACGTGGGGGTCGGGGTGGGCTACCAGCGTCAGCTGGACAGGCACCTGTACCTGAATATCATTCCTTCTTTCAATGTGGACCTCCGGTCGGCAAGACCGTATCAGTCGATCAACCTGACTGCCGAGCTGATCTTCGGCATTTACTAAAAGGGTGATCCGTCAGGCCCGAAGTACATGATCCGCTGTCCCCTGAGTTCCTTTCTCAAGGCTCTTGAAGATCCGTCCGTGACCTGGTCCAGCGCCTTCCAGAAACGTTCGCTGTGATCCCTGTGCCTGGTATGCACCAGCTCGTGAAGGATCACGTAATCGCACAGGTGGCCGGGCAGCATCACCAGCCAGCTGTTCAGGTTGATGTTGTTTTTGCCCGAACAGCTTCCCCACCTGGATTTCATCTTCCGGATCTTCACCTCCCTGTAACGGAATCCGTGCCGGATGGCCAGTTCCCTGACCCTTCCGGGCAGCCAGGCTTTCGCTTCCTTCAGCAGGATTTCCCAGATGGCATCCTCCGCGTTCTGATGCCCGTCCATCAGCGCGATGGGTATCTTTTTTCCCCTCACCTGAAGGAATTCGCCGGCTTCCGGAATGCGCTCAGCTGCATGCTGCGACCTGATCTCACGTTGTTTGCCGAGGACCCATCCTTTCTTCTGTGCCAGAAAGGCTTCAGCCTGCCGGCGGGTGACAAAACGCGGCACGGTTACCCTGACCTCACCCTTCCGGTTGATCCGGATGGAGATGTTTTTCGCCCTCCGGTTTCTGGAATAGATCACCGGACCTATATTCCTGTCTATGATAATATTTTCAATTTTCTTCACTAATTTTTAAATGGTTATCCATAACTTTAGCGCTCATTAAAAAAAAATGAGAATGATCCGGAAATCAATCATCCTGACCAGCCTGTTCATTTGTGCGACCGGCTCCCTCTTTTCCCAGAATCCCTGGTCACTGGAAGATTGCATTCAGTATGCCATGGAAAACAACATCCAGATCAAGCAAACGGTATTGAACACCGAATATAATGAAAACCTGCTGAAGCAATCCAGGATCGGGCAGATTCCCAACCTGAATGCCAGTTCCAATTACACCTATTCGTGGGGGAGGGCCCTGGACCAGACCACCTACCAGTTCACCGAAGACCAGAAGATCAATTCGCTCAGTGCGGGTGTCAGCTCTTCAGTGAACCTGTTCAACGGCTTTCGGACCAGAAATACGATCCTCCAGAATGAACTGGACCTGATGGCGAGCTATCAGGAGGTGGAAAAGATCAGGAACGACATCTCCCTGAACATTGCCGCAGCCTACCTTTCCATTTTGTTCAACAAGGAGCTTCTGGCTGTTGCCCGGAGCCAGCTGGAAATCACCGGGCAGCAGGTGGAGCGAACGCGCAAAATGGTGGATGCGGGGAGCCTCGCCAGGGGCAGTTTCCTGGAGATCCAGGCACAGTATGCCGCCGAAGAAGTGAACCTGGTCAATGCCGAAAACCAGCTCGAGATCTCCCTGCTTCATCTCCAGCAGTTCCTTGACCTTCCGGTGGATTCGGCATTCGATGTGTCGGTTCCCGAGCTTCCCGATCCGGGAAATGAAGAGATCCTGATCGATGCGGGGGAGGTGTACCGGATTGCCGAAGGGGCCATGCCTGAGATCAAAAGCGCGGAGCTGAACCTGCAGAGTTCGGAACGGGGTCTGAAAATCGCCGAAAGCGGGAGGTATCCCAGTCTCCGGCTTTCCGCAAATTACAATTCCGGTTACTCCGATATCCGGCAAAAAGTCGTGGAGATAAACGAAATACCGAATCCCCGGATTGGAACGACAGAGGGTGGCGATCCTGTTTATTCCAGTTATCCGCAGACCATACCGGTGTATGGTACCTATCCTTTTTTCGAACAGATCAGGGACAACCTCTCGGCCGGTGTGGGTGTCGGGCTTTCCATCCCCATTTTCAACGGGTGGCAGGTGAACACCAGCGTCGCCAATGCCAGGATCTCGTTTGAAAACGCACAGCTTGAGCTTCAGAGCCGGAAAAACAACCTGTATGCGACCATCCAGCAATCCTATGCCGATGCCCTGGCCGCACTGAAGAAATTCACCGCCTCAGAAAAAGCGCTCATCTCCATGGAGGAATCTTTCAAGTACACCGAGAAGAAATTTGAGGTGGGACTTGTCAACACGGTGGATTACAACGCATCGAAAAACCAGCTGACAGCCACCCAGTCCGATTTGCTTCAGGCCAAATACGATTTTATTTTTAAAATCAAAATACTCAACTTTTACAAAGGAGAACCGATCACACTTTAATCTTCCCGAGATGAAATCCAAGAAATTACTTCTTTACATGGCGATCGCCGCCGTTTTACTTGTTCTCGTACTGATCATTGGTAAAAGCCAGGGATGGTTCGGAAAAGAAGGAATGGTCAGGGTGGCCACAGAAAAAGGGGCCCGGCGCGACATCGTCGAGATCATCACTGCCAACGGCAAAATCCAGCCCGAAACGGAGGTGTCCATCTCCCCGGATGTCTCCGGTGAAATTGTGGACCTGGTGGTCAAGGAAGGGGACGAGGTTCAAAAAGGTCAGTACATGCTGAAGATCAAGCCCGAAGCGTATATCATGGCCCGGAACCGCGCAGAAGCATCCCTGAACAATGCCAGGGCCAGGCTGAAACAGGCGGAGGCCCAGCTGGAAATGGCGAGCCTTGATTACAAGCGGAACAGCCAGCTGTTTGAACAGAATGCAATCTCCGAGGCGGAGTTTGAGCAGTCGCTCACCACCTACAACACGGCACTGGCTGAAAAAGAGGCCGCAGAATATTCCGTGGAAAGTGCGCAGGCCAGTCTGAACGAAGCGGAAGAGAGCCTGGAAAAAACTTCCATCTTCGCTCCCATGTCAGGCACCATCTCCCGTCTTGAGGTGGAGCTGGGAGAAAGGGTGGTGGGCACCTCCATGATGTCGGGAACACCGCTTCTCAGCATCGCGGACCTGAATGTGATGGAGGTGGAGGTCGAGGTGAACGAAAACGATATCGTCAGGGTTTCTCACGAAGATACGGCAATGATTGAAGTGGATGCCTATCCGGATACCCGTTTCAGGGGGGTGGTCTCCGAAATCCCTGTTTCGGCCAACACGACCGGGGTCACCACCGACCAGGTGACCAATTTCAATGTGAAGATCCGCCTGCTGCGCGACTCCTACAAGGACAAGATCAGCGAGAAAAATCCCTACCCGCTTCGCCCCGGGATGTCAGCCACGGCCGACATCCAGACCAACCGGAAGTCCGGGGTCTATTCCATTCCCATCCAGGCGGTGACCACCAGGGTCGATACTGCCGGATCGGTGCAGGAGCAGGAAGAGGTCATGACGGGTGAAATCAGTTCCGACGGCAGCATGAGCAGTTCCCGGGAAACCCTTACCGCCGGCGAACCGGCAGATGAGCCGATTGTGGTGGTATTCACCGTCTCCGGGGGAAAAGCACACCTGAAAAAGGTGGAGACCGGGATCCAGGACAATACGTATATCGAAGTTATCGGGGGACTGGAGCCTGAGGATGAGGTGGTCGTGGCCCCTTATTCCGCCATCTCCCGTCAGCTGAAGGATGAGATGACCGTGGAGGTGGTCACCCAGGAAGAGTTGTACAGGGGGAATGAAAAGGATTAAACCGACTCCCGATGACAGGGCCCCTGATCCTGCATATTGAAACAGCCACCGACATCTGCTCTGTCGCACTTTCTGAAAATGACCGGTTGCTTTCCCTGGCCGAAAGCGGCCCTGAACGTTCCCATGCAAGATTGCTGAACGGGTACATCAGGAAGGTTTGTACCGACAGCGGGAAGCAGTTGCAGCAGCTAAACGCGGTTTCTGTAAGCAAGGGACCCGGCTCCTATACGGGATTGCGAATAGGGGTCTCCACTGCAAAGGGAATAGCCTACGCGCTGGAGATCCCGCTGGTCGCCACGGGCACCCTGGACCATATGGCATACGGTGCGCGTGAACACCCGGGAATCCGCAGGCTCATGGACAGATACGGGGACCGTTTCCTGCTCTGCCCCATGCTGGACGCCCGGCGGATGGAAGTGTACAGTGCGGTCTATACTCCTGCAGGGATCCGGACCGGCCCGGTATCCGCCGTGATCGTGGAGCAGGATACCTATGCCGAAGTGCTGCGGGAACACCATGTTTGTTTTTTCGGTAGCGGCTCGGACAAATGCAGGGAGGTGGTGAAGGGCCCCAACGCCCATTTCATGGAGGAAATCCAACCCTCCGCGGCCCACATGGTCATCCCGGGACTGAACAGCTTCCGGGAAGGGCAGTTTGAGGATGTGGCCTATTTCGAGCCTTATTACCTGAAGGAGTTCCTGGTCACCAGGCCGGGGAAAAAGATATGGCAGCCGGGAAAGTAAAACCACATTTTGAATATATTTGCAACTGAGTTCAAATGGATCGAAAAAACAACATGTATGGCCACAACAGCGGATTTCAGAAACGGGCTGTGCCTTGAATACAACGACGATCTCTATACCATCGTCCAGTTCCAGCACGTGAAGCCGGGCAAAGGTCCGGCCTTTGTGAGGACAAAAATGAAAAGCCTTACCACCGGCAAGGTGATTGAGAACACCTTCTCTGCCGGGGTGAAGGTCAATACCGCCAGGGTGGAGCGGAGACCACACCAGTTTTTATACGCCGATGAGCTGGGTTTCCACTTCATGCACCTGCAGACATACGAGCAGATCACCATCCAGAAGGAGATGATCGAAAATGCGGACCTGATGAAGGAGGGACAGGAGGTGGAGATCGTGGTGCACGCAGAAAACGAAACACCGCTGACCGTTGACCTGCCTCCTTTCGTTGAACTGGAAGTCACCTACACAGAGCCCGGAGAAAAGGGGAACACCGCTTCCACCACAGCCCAGAAGCCGGCCGAACTGGAAACCGGGGCCACCGTCATGGTTCCTATTTTCATCAACACGGGCGAAATGATCAAAGTGGATACCCGGGACCGCTCCTATTCTGAAAGGGTAAAGAAATAGGCATGGTTAAATTTTCCGAAAACCGGCTCAAACTTTCCACGTTCAAACTGAATGCGCTGCTGGACATTACCCTGGCCATCAACGATAATGTCTCCACAAGTGAACTGATCCGCAGGTACGAGAAACTGCTCACCGACGATCTGGGCATCGGGAAGGTGATCCTGGTCACCTTCTCCGAAAAATGGGAATGCCTTCTGAACTCAGGTTTCGGGAACAGATTCTTCGAGAAGATCCAGGTGGAAAGGGATTTGATGCCCTATGAGGAGATTTCATTCATCACCTCCGAACCACAGAATTTCCCCGAGCTGGTGGATATTGTGATCCCGGTCACCCACAAAGACGAAGCCATTGCCTTCGTCCTGATCGGTGACATCGAGGAAGAAGGGGAAGGGGTCAGTCCCATCATCAAACACCTGAGGTTCATTCAAACGCTTTCAAACATCATCACCGTCGCCATCGAGAACAAAAGGCTCTTCAAGGAGTCACTGCGCCAGGAAGCGCTGAAAAGGGAGATGGAACTGGCCAGCAGGATGCAGACCATGCTGATCCCTGCCAGGGAGAAACTTCCCTCCAACGAGCACATACGGATGAGGGCCTTTTATCATCCGCACTTTGATGTGGGCGGGGACTATTACGATGTGATCGAGCTTGGAAAGAACGAGGTGGGATTCTGCATTGCGGATGTTTCCGGAAAGGGGATCTCCGCAGCCATCCTCATGTCCAACTTCCAGGCCAATCTGAGGGCGCTCTTTACCGAGGGGCAGCCCCTTGCCGACACCCTGAAAAGACTGAATGAAAGGGTGATGAACAGTGCCAAGGGTGAAAAATTCATCACCCTTTTCATCGCCCGCTATCACTACCTGAACAGGGAACTGAAGTATGTGAACGCGGGGCACAACCCGCCTTTCCTGTATGAAATAGGGTCGGGCAAACTCACCCAGCTTTCCAGCGGCTGCGTGGGGATGGGAATGCTGGATGAACTGCCTTTTGTCAACGAAGCCGCCATTCAGCTGGATGAGCCGGCAAAATTGTTCTGCTATACAGACGGACTCGTGGAGGTGATCCACGGATCGGGGGTGAAATTCGGCACGAAGGACCTGGAGAACGTACTCACCAACACCCATTCGCTGGAACACAACATCAAGACGATTATTGACAACCAGAAGATCCTGGAAGGCTCCGCGGCCATCTTCGATGATATCTCCATCATCGGCGCCGAATTCCCCGGCAGAAAAGGGTTTAATTAAGCCTTGTTTTCCTTCTGTGCAACAGCATCTTCCTCCTCGGGAGATTCCCTGTGATACACATCCATGGCCACCAGCATGGCGGTATAACCCCAGAACAGCACAGAGAGCTTGTCCGTATCCAGGAAGTTATTCAGCACGCCGTGTAGATAATAGGAGAAGAGGCCGACCAGCACCGCCAGGGAGAAGATCCTGACGGATCTCCTTTTCGATGTGAAATAAACCCGCAGGCCGGTGTAGATGGTGGTCCCGATCACAAGCAGGATACCCACCAGGCCCAGGATCCCTGATTCTGACAGGGGCCCCAGGTATTCGCTGTGTGCATTCCCCATGGTTCCGAAATCGGTGCTGATCCTGGTTTTTTCATAGGAGCGCTGGTACCGGCCATATTCAAACTGGTATGTTCCGGGTCCGAATCCGAAAATGGGTTTGTCCCGCCACATGCGGTACGCACAGCTCCAGCGGTTGATCCGTTCCAGGTTCGACTGGTCCGTCGAGATGTTGGACATGGACTGAATGTGCTCCGAAAACTCACTGGAGGACTCCACCCGGTTCTTTTCCAGCTCGACCATGATCTGCGACCTGATGGAAAGGAAAAAACCGACCAGGACAACAGCCCCCGCCAGGACAATTTCAAACCGGACCCTGAGTTTGATGATCGCCCAGATGACCAGGGACCCGATAATGCTGATCCAGGCGGCCCTCGTATAGGAGAAAATCAGGGCGAAGATAAACAGGATGATCAGCAGCACCATCAGAAAACGGGTATTGGTGTTTTCCCTTTTGATGAGCAAAAACAGGGCGACCAGGACGGGAAGGATCAATCCCAGGGTCGCTCCGTAGGAAGTATGATCCTTGTAAAAGGGCTTGGAAACACTGTGGGCCATCATCTGGTTATTCAGCCCGTATCCGGCATGGTTGATCAGGGTGAAGACGATAACCCCGGCAAAAGCGATGATGAACAGCCAGGCATAGGTGTGCATGCTCCTTTCTTTTCTGAATACCTGCGAAGCGACCAGGTAAAAACCCACGATAAACCAGAGCCTGGAAGCAAGCATCTTGAATGATACCACCGGATCGGAGCTGGTGATGCTGGTGACCAGCATCCAGGCAAGGTGGAAATAGACGGCCAGGGTGACCGGGTGCCTCAGGACGCGGAGATCGATCCTGTCGCCCATCAGGTATTTCAAAAGATACAGCAGCAGCAATCCGGCGAGCAGCGGTTCTGTGGGAAGAAACATGTCAATGGAAAGCCCCTTCACGAGCGTGCTCAGCGGAATGGAGAGGGGGACAAAGAAGACGATGGCCAGCAGATACTTGTCAATGGAGATAATGGCCAGGGCCACAAAAAGCAGGAGGGCGGGAATGAGCGGTACATAGTAAATCTCAAATGCCAGCATCACCGCATTCAGTGCGATGAATGACAGGATGATCCCCCAGAAAAGGGATCGCGGGTACCGTTCCAGGGGCCAGGCAATCATTGTTCTTCCCTCAGGACATTTGCCCGCTCCTTCACGCTGTCGATCACGATCAGTACGATCAGGGCAAAGAGCAGCGAGGCAAAAGTTGAGACGATGACGATCAGGGATTTGTTGGGATAGGCCTTTTTCTCCGGGGGGAACGCCCTTTCCACAACGAATTTATAAGGCAGGTTCTGTTCCGCTTCAAGGCGGGCTTCCTTGTACCGTAGCCTCAGTCCCGCTTCAATCTGCGATTCGGTCCTTACCGCATTCAGCGTGGAAAGCAGCGGGGCACCGTGACCGGCAACTGTCTTGATCAGGGCCTCTGTGGCGTCATCTCCCCGCTCGCCCTCGACCTTATCGGACATCTCCTCACTGAGCAAGTTCAACGAGTCCTGCAACTGGACCAGGCGATGTGCTGCCTCCTGGTATTCTTTTTCAACCAGGTGCAGTGCCACGACGGCCCGCTCCTTCTTCATGCTGTTGTACACGGTATCCACGAGATCCGCAATATCGTTGGCAATGCTCGCCGAAATATCGGGATCCTTGTCCATGACCGAGATCTCGACCGACATGAACTCGGTGAGCCGGAAATTGATATTGGATTTATAGGTCTCGAACAGCTCAGTCATGGGATATTTGCCCTCCGGATCTATTTCATAATGTTCCATCAGGTTGTACTTTTCGATGATGCGGGTCCGGACAGGCTCGGAATGCAGCACCTGAAGCAGCTGCTCCGCCTCTTCCTCCTCCCCGAATCCATGAACATTCTTACCTGAATAGTAATTCACCAGCAATTCCTTGGAAACGTTTGTATTCGTGGCCGGGAACATGATCACCGAGGATTCGTACATGGGTGTGATCATCAGGGAAACAATGATGGAAGTGATCCCGGCAACGAGTCCCACCACAATAAGCACAAACCGTTTTTTCCAGATGTAGATCAGAAGATCCACAGAATTGAAGTTGTATCTTCTCTGCTTTTGATTATCCATGATTTTGAAAATTATGTTTCTTTAACCCTGACCAGAAAGTAGTTTTTCTTCCCTTTCTGAACCAGCAAATATTTGTCTCCGATGAGATCCGCCGCCGTGAGCTTCCCTTCGGGATCGGTGATCTTTTCCTTGTTGATGCTTACCCCTCCCCCTGCGACCAGTCTTCTCACCTCACCCCTTGAAGAAAAGATCCCTGTCTCCTCGGCCAGCAGCTGTGCAACACCTGTATCCAGAGCCGTACGGTTAATCTCATGCAGGGGAACCCCTTCAAAGATGGTCAGGAACAGATCCTCGCTCATCTTGCGCAGGGTTTCCTTTGTGCCCTTCCCGAACAAAATGCCGGATGCCTCCACCGCCAATTCATACTCCTCCCGGGAATGGACCATCACGGTCACCTCCTCGGCCAGTCTCCTCTGCAACACACGGGTATGGGGTGCTTTTTCGTGCTCCTTCACAAGCCATTCGATCTCTTCCCGGGTCAGCATGGTAAATATTTTCAGGTATTTCTCCGCGTCCTCATCCGAAACATTCAGCCAGAACTGGTAAAATTTATAGACCGAGGTACGTTCCGGGTCCAGCCACACATTCCCTTCCTCTGTTTTTCCGAACTTCCCTCCGTCGGATTTGGTGATCAGCGGACAGGTCAGTGCAAAGGCCTCCCCACCGTCGATCCGCCTGATCAGCTCGGTTCCGGTGACGATGTTGCCCCACTGATCGGATCCTCCCATCTGCAGCTTGCATCCGTATTCCCTGTAAAGCACAAGAAAATCATATCCCTGCACAAGCTGGTAGGTGAATTCCGTGAAGGACATGCCGGTTTTGCTGTCCTCTCCCAGTCTTTTTTTCACGGAATCTTTGGCGATCATGTAATTGACCGTGATGTGCTTCCCGATATCCCGGATGAATCCCAGGAATGTATAATCTTTCATCCAGTCATAATTGTTCACCATCACGGCCCGGTTGGGGGCTTCCGTATCGAAATCAAGGAATTTTGAGATCTGCCTTTTCAGTCCCTCCTGGTTTTTCCTGAGGGTTTCTTCGTCCAGCAGGTTGCGTTCCGCGGAACGGCCGCTTGGGTCACCGATCATCCCCGTGGCCCCTCCCACCAGGGCGATGGGACGGTGCCCCGCGTACTGAAGATGCCTGAGCATCATCAGTCCGACCAGGTGACCGATATGGAGGGAATCGGCCGTGGGATCGATCCCCACATATGCCGATACGGTCTCCTTTTCGAGGATTTCCCCGGTACCGGGCATGATGTCATGGATCATCCCCCGCCATTGCAGCTCCTTTACAAAATTCATTTTACTGATAAACTGTTTCTTTCCGGATAAATTGTTTTCGTCACAATGGTTTTTTCCTCCCTGCGGGGGACATACTTTTTCCACTCCTCCTTTTTCAAATAGGGGAAGACCGCCGGGGCGAAAACCGACAGCGGTTTGTAAAGCAAAGATCCTTCAATGAGCTCCGGTTTAATGATCTGGCGTTCTGCATTCACCTGGTTGATGGGCCAGAGGATCATGCTGATCACAAAAGCGGTGACGGCCACACCGAACACCATTCCGAGCATCCTGTTCACAAAGTTCAGGGCCACTGCCCTGATCAGGCGGTCCACCACGAATGCCGCTGCATGCACGACCAGTACAATGACCACAAATGCCACGGCAAAGGCGATTACGTTGATGTGCTGCGGTGAAATATTGAATACCGAATTGAGCAGGTCCGCAAACAGTGGCCTGAACTGGATCGCCCCCACGATCCCCAGGACAAGTGCCAGCAGGGAGGCGGCCATGTAGACCAGTCCTTTTTTGAATCCCCTGTAAAGCGCAAAAGCAAGCGGGATCAGAAATATAATGTCCAGCACATTCATAGGACCGTGTTAAAGTGCCACAAATTAAGGGAATTCTTTGGATAATTGATAAAGTTTTTGTTTGCGTTGGACCAAAAAAATGCTGACCTTTAACCACATTGCAATCTCATTGCCATGGAGATCAGAAAATTCAGATCAGCATACGACCTGGAACTGATCCCCGCATCCCACGAGGGGATCACCCTGGGTGACCTGGTATGGGATTCCGTGTTCGGTCCCCCCGATTTCACCAGGGACGGAATGCCCAACACGATCTTTACCGCATTCCTGGATGCCGGGCTGATCGACAGGGAATCCTGGCAGCAGCTCAGGGACGAGAGCCGCCAGACCCAGTTGGCACAGGCACATTTTGCCACCAGGACCGTCGATGTGAACGTGGAGTTCGTCAGCGAGTTCCGGCACCCCAAGATAGGGGTGATCACCGGAGAAATCAAGGCCTTGAAAATCAGCAAATTCACCTTCGGGGATCTGCAGGTCCGCCAAATGGGCGATCTGCTGCGCATCCGGATCGACCGGCTTCTGGAGCAGATGAAAGCCACCCGGTGGAGCGCATATGACGGAAGCATCAGAAGGGTATTCATGATCACCGAGCTCTACTACGGGACCATCAGGCTGGTGGTGGAGAAACAGTACAGCGCGATGCTCGATTCCCTCCTGGAAAGATCGGCCCTGGATGCCCTGTCCAGGTCGGCGGGGAACTTTGCCGTGGAATATGATTTTTCCCATGACAATGTTCCCTTCGCCATGCGCATCGAACGGGTGCGGAACTTTAACGGCTGATCACAGTTTCCCCCTGCCGAAGACGATCCTTCCGCTCAGGGCCAGGTTGAAGGCAAGGTCCCTCCCGGAATAATGGAACAGGTTCCATTCCGGCCGCCAGTCCAGCCCCAGCTGAAAAGGTCCGATGAGAAGGTATGCACCCAGGTCCA
>JAXGMU010000036.1:0-42361 GCA_040768485.1 Bacteroidales bacterium | reverse complement strand
GCGGCTCGTTCCCGGTCCCGATCAGGGCCTGGATGCCGCGGCGGCCTCTCCTCCGAACGGAACCCGGCCTGATTACGCCTTCTTGGTGACCCGCTCCAGCCGCTTCAGGATCGAGAAGATGAACGCTGCCGAGATCAGGCAGCAGACAATGAAGATCAGCCATACCTGCCAGACCTCTATTCTGACCCACATCTCGCTCCCCACAAACAGCAGCTTGTTCCCGATGGCGGTGGCAAAGAGCCAGCCTCCCTGCATCATTCCCTGGAACCTGGGCGGGGAGACCTTGGAGACGAAGGAGAGCCCCATCGGGCTCAGGAACAGCTCCGCCACGGTCAGGACCAGGTAAGTGGAGATCAGCCAGTACGGAGAGACCCTGTCCGGCGAGGGCGCCCCGTCCAGATCACTGGGGGACACCAGGTTGAACGATCCCATCAGGATCACCACGAAACCGAGTGCGGCCAGCAGCATGCCGATCCCGATCTTCCGGGGCGTGGAAGGCTCCGCATCCCTGCTTCTCTGCCATGCAAAGAATCCAACGATCACAGGCGTAAGGAAGACGATGAAGATGGGATTGAACTGCTGGAAGATCTCCGGTTCAATGGGATTGGTCTGTCCGGCAGAATATGTGGTGTAGAAATAATAGGTCAGTCCGCCGCCGGCGATCAGAAGCGCTGCTCCGATGATCCTGCCGATGGCTCCGGATTTCTTCCTGAGCAGGTAGAAGATGCCGAAGATGGCGGCAATGAACGGGAGCAGTGACTTGAGCGAGAAGAAGATCTTGGTGACCGGTCCCACGGCATTTGCCGTGTAGTCCCTCGCAAAATAGGACAGGGTCAGCCCGTTCTGGTGGAATGACATCCAGAAGAAGATCACCACCAGGAAGACCAGCAGGAGGGCGATGATGCGGGATCTTTCCTCCGCCGCGGGGAGCTTAATGGATTGCCTGCTTTCGTGGTCGGTTTTTCTTGCTTCGGGCAGTCTTTTCTTGAAGGCCATGAAGATGATCATGCTGACGATCATGGAAACGCCCGCAATGGCGAAAGCGAAATTATAACCCGTGGAGAATGCATCGATGTATGACTGGGAAAAAGATCCCAGATCAGCCACCGCCCCCCCCGTCATGGTCTCTGCCATGGCACTCAGCTGCCTGGGATCCTCCAGGGTCCCCGACAGGTACTGGTTGGCCATAAAGGAGAGGTCACTGTTGTACGTAAATCCCTGTGTCTTCAGGTACCAGTTCCGGATCCCGTTCGCGGCACTGGGTGCAAAAAAGGCACCCACGTTGATCCCCATATAGAAAATATTGAAAGCCGTGTCGCGCAGCTTGTTATATTTCGGGTCATCGTAAAGCTGTCCCACGACTGCCTGGAGGTTCCCTTTGAAAAGCCCGTTCCCGAATGCGATCACGAACAGGGCGGTCACCACCACCCAGAGCTGGAGTCCGGGGATGGACATGAGTACATAGCCCGCCAGCATCGTAATGATTCCGGAAAGGATGGTTCCCTTGAAATTCTGTGTTTTATCCGCGATATATCCCCCGACCAGGGCAAGTGCATAGATGAAGAAATAGTACCAGCTGTAGATCGAACCTGCCGTGTCGGCGGCCAGGTCAAACCGTGCCTGGAGAAAGAAAACCAGGCAGGCCATCATGGTGTAGAAACCGAATCGCTCGCCCATATTGGCAAAGAATGCCACGTAGAGTCCCCTGGGGTGTCCTTTGAACATTGGTCTTCGTTTTAATGAGTATTGTTTTCCAGATAACAGGCAAATATAGAAATTATTTCGGGGGAGATTTGATGAAAATTATGTTTCAGAAGAGTTTTTGAAATACGTACATTTGATACAAAGCAGTGGTGATGAAAATATTTCAGGCAGAGCAGGTTCGTAAAATTGATCAGTATACCATTGAAAATGAGCCGGTCAGGTCGATCGATCTGATGGAAAGGGCCGCAGGCAGGGTGGCCGGATGGTATGTAAGGCATTTCAGCATAAACCGGAAGGTGATCGTTTTTGCGGGACCGGGGAACAATGGGGGAGATGCACTGGCCATGGCCAGGATGCTGGCCGAACGGCAGTACCGTGTGGAATGCTACCTGCTTGCATTCGGAAGCCTTACCGGCGATTGTGCCACCAACAGGAGCCGGCTTCTGGAGCAGGGGAAGGTCCGTATTGCGGAGATAGGAGAGAAAGATGACCTTCCCGTGATCTTGCCGGAAGATGTGGTGGTGGACGGGATATTCGGATCAGGCCTTTCCAGGCCCGCTTCCGGCTTTCCGGCGAGGGTGATCAGGCACATCAACGAATCTGCCTCCACGGTGGTGGCCATCGACATCCCTTCCGGTCTGTTCGGCGGGGACAACAGCGATAACGATTACTCGGGTGTGATCAGGGCGGATCACACCATTACCTTCCAGTTTCCGTTCCTCTCTTTCTTTTTCGATACGAATGCTCCGTATGTGGGCCGCTGGAGGGTCCATGATATCGGGTTGCACCCGGATGTGATCCGTGAGACGGCGACTCCTTACAGGACCCTGGAAGGAGATGGGATAAGTTCACTGCTGCCCGAACGGAAGAAGTTTTCACATAAAGGGACCTACGGACATGCGCTGCTGGTCGCAGGGAGTTACGGGATGATGGGGGCGGCACTCCTGGCCGGGGAATCCTGCCTGCGGGCGGGTACCGGCCTGGTCACGCTCCATGTGCCAAAAAAGGGGTGCGTGATTGTGCAGGCGGGTTTTCCCGAGGGACTTGTAAGTCCTGATCCTTCGGATGTGTGCTTCAGCAAGGCTCCGGATACGGGCAGGTACAGCGCCATCGGGGTGGGACCGGGGATCGGACGGAGGAAGGAAACCATGCAGGGACTGAAGGAACTGTTCGAAAAAGCAGCGGGTGCACCCATGGTGATCGATGCGGACGCACTGAACATCCTTTCCGATCACCCGGAGTGGTACGGGCTGATCCCCCGCGGAAGCATCCTCACACCGCATCCCAGGGAATTTGAAAGGCTGGCAGGGAAGTGCGAAAATGCATACCGGCGGCACCTGAGACAGATTGAATTCGCAAAGGAACATGCCGTCATTCTGGTGCTGAAGGGAGCCTGTACCGGCATCGCCGATCCGGATGGGAATTACTGGTTCAACACCACCGGCAATCCCGGAATGGCCAGCGGGGGAAGCGGGGACGTGCTCACAGGACTGATCACAGGCCTGCTTGCCCAGGGGATGGAACCCCTGCATGCGGCCATGGCCGGGGTTTACCTGCACGGGCTGGCAGGCGATCTGGCGGTGAAAGACACAGGGCCGGAGGCATTGATTGCACGGGATCTGGTCAGTCACCTGGGAAAAGCATTCATGGAAGTGAAAAGGGACATCTTTTAAAGACGGATTCAGGAGCTTTTATTAAATTTGCTGGGAAAATGAAGAAAACGGTCGGTCTTATAATAATGGTCATGCTCCTTTCGGGGTGTGCTACCTACACGCGGGTCCGGGTCATGCCCCTGGGAATGGAGCCGGAAGACAAGGGGAAGGAATATTTTTACGCCCTCCCGCGGACGGTCCTGAAAGTGGAGGTGACCTGCATGGAAAAGAAGCAGGTCCCCGGTCCGTACTGGGAATACGCTGAAAAACTGCTGGGCATCAAGGAGGTGATCCGGCAGCCTTCGGCAGGTTGGGAGATTGTGGATGTAGACATTTCAGGGCACCCTGAGGCGGACCCGGGTCACCTCTATACCATCCACCTGTTCGAAGGAGAATTGCGGCAGGATGCCCTGCAGCGGTTCATGGAAAAAGGGGTGCTGCTGGACGGGACGGAAATGGTGGAGGAATCCATCGCGGGACCCGGCCTGGCATCAGGATGGGAGAGCGACCACTCAGGGTATGTGGACCTGGGTGTAGAGGGTAATTTCGAGGAAAGGAAGGAAACCATGTACAAGACGCTGGTAACCGATACATCCTTTGTGAGCGTGCCGGTCGACCGCACCATCGTGGAGCAGAAAACGGTTGCCAGGAAAGCGGAAGAAGCGGCCGAGTTTATTCTGCAGATCAGAACCAGCCGGTTTGAAATGCTCACCGGACTCTACGAAGCCTTTCCCCAGGGAGAAGCCATGGCAGCGGCCATCGACCGGCTTGACAGGCTCGAGGCGTCCTACCTTTCACTCTTTACCGGGAAGAATCTCCGCAAAGTACACCGGCGGTCATTTTTTCTGGTGCCTGAGAGTGGTTCATCTCCCGCGGAGTACCGGCTCGGGATGTTCTCCGGCCTGCTTGGATTTGTTCCGGAAGGGCTGATGGAAGGGTTGCCACTGGTCATCCGGATGACCCCCCAGGGAAAAGGTGCTGCTCCGGGAACGGCGTTTTCAGGGGCTCCGGTTGCATATGATGACAACCTGCTCTATTACAGGATTCCCGATGTGGTGGACATGAAAGTAATGCTGGGTGATCAGGTCCTGAAGGAGGAACGCATCTCAATCTTCCAGGCGGGAAGATCAGTCACCTATCCATTAGATTAGTATCGGATCCCTGTTACAATTTGCTGAATGCGGCTACCCTTATCCGGCCCTGGTCCGGCGAGCTGAGTTTCACCACATAAATCCCTTCACTGTATTCCGAAGTATTGATCCGCAGGACCTGTCCCGGCATCACCTGCCTGTGTTCACGGACGAACAGGATCCGTCCTGTCATGTCCCTTACCTCGATGAGGAAATCGGCGGGTTGTTCCATGCCGAAACGGACCATCAGCACATCTTTCACTGGATTGGGATAGAGGGAGATCTCCCACAACACTTCCTCCGGATTGGTTCCCATATCCACATCGAACGGTTGCTGGAATCCCTGTGTGATCATCATGTTCCCACCCGTCAGTGTGGCAACGGCCAGATCGCCGATCGTCCAGGAAACGTGCAGATAGCCGGTTTCTGCATCACCACCCCCCGATGCGATCACGCTGGGAGTCAAAACCATCTGTGCTCCCGCAGCCGCTGAGATGAGCAAAAAGGTCGCGCAGAGCATGAGAGGACATCTTTTCATGGAAAGCCATTTGTCCAAATTTCCAAAAAAATACGTCCGGGATCAAGTAATTGGAGTGCAAGTAATCAACCGGTCTGTTTTTCCGGGATGTTTTCAAGGATGGCTACCAGGAACTCCCAGAATTTTTTGACTGTGCTGATATTCACTTTTTCGTCGGGAGAATGGGGCGACCGGATGGTGGGTCCGAACGAGATCATATCCAGTTTGGGATAGACACCGCCCAAAAGTCCGCATTCCAGCCCTGCATGGATTGCCTTGATCTCGGGTACCTTGCCGAAACGGTCATTGTATACCTGCTGGCAGATCTTCAGGATGTCTGAATCCATGTTCGGTTTCCAGCCGGGGTAGTCTCCGCTCAGCTCCACATCCGCCTTCATCAGATGGAATACCGCCGCCACTTTCCATGCGGTGGCTTCCTTGGCACTGTCCACCGAGCTCCTCGTCAGGCTCAGTGCCTGGAACGTGCCTTTGCTGATCTTTACAATGGAGAGGTTGGTGGAGGTTTCAATGAGTCCTTCCATGGCTGCGCTCATCCGCTGCACACCGTTCGGACATGCGAATATGGCCCTGATGAACCGGTATTGTTCTTTTTTGCCGATCACTCCCCCGGGTTGCCCGGTCTCCTCGCACGAGAATTCCAGATCCGGTTCCGTCTCCGCAAATTCTTTCCGGTACATCGCCCGGTAACTGTCCACCATACCGGTGAAAGCCTTTTTATTTTTATCGGGAACCAGCACGGTGGCTTTTGATTCGCGGGGGATCGCGTTGCGCAGATCTCCCCCCATCGCTTCGGCAAGGCGCACCTGCAGGTCCGACTCTGCCTGCATCAGGAACCTGAACAGCAGTTTGTTGGCATTCGCCCTGCCCTTATCTATGTCGAGTCCGGAGTGGCCCCCTTTCAGTCCCTTCACATGCAGTGCGTAGGCGGTGTGGCCTTCCGGGACTTCCTTTTCCTTGTATTTTTTTATGGCGCTGATATCGATGCCTCCGGCACATCCCACGTACAATTCACCCTCATCTTCCGAATCCATGTTGATCAGGATCTCTCCATCCAGGAGCCCGGGCTTCAGCCCGAAAGCACCGGTCATCCCGGTCTCCTCGTCCACCGTGAACAATGCCTCGACAGGTCCGTGTTTCAGGCTGTCCGACTGCAGGACCGCCATGGCTGCCGCCACGCCGATCCCGTTGTCACTCCCCAGGGTGGTGCCGTCCGCTTTTACCCAGTCCCCGTCGACCAGGGTTACAATGGGATCCTTTTCGAAGTTGAATGACTTGTCGCTGTTTTTCTGGGGGACCATGTCCAGGTGCGCCTGCAGCACAACCGTCTTCCTGCGCTCCATCCCGGGAGTGGCCGGTTTTTTGATGATCACGTTACCCACTTCGTCCACCGTGGTATCCAGTCCGAGCTCCTCCCCGAACTTTTTCATGTATTGAATGATCCCGGCTTCCTTCTTGGAAGGCCTTGGGATCTGCGTCAGTGCATGGAAATTATTCCAGATCTCCTTTGGCTGCAAGTCTTTGATCGTGCTCATAACTGTTGGATGTTTATTTTATATTTTTCTTTTCTGACGGTCTAGTCAGGTGTTTCACCGGAAGGGAGTTCCAGGCCGAATTTCTGCTTTGCATCGGCTTTTCTGAGCTGGAAGGCAAGGAAGATGGAGATCACTCCCAGGATAACCAGCATGAAAATGGGCCAGGTGTAGTCGTAGGGAGGGATTTCTCCGGAGACCCTCATGGCATTGATCTGTTCACTGATCGCGCCGGTGGAGAGTCCCTGCGCCTCCAGTCCGGTCCGGACCTCATCCACCGCACGGATGACGTTTGGATTGACCAGGTCCAGCACGGCCCCGATCCCCCAGAAGAAGAGCAGCAGGCCCCAGTTCTGGATGGTGAACATGGCTGCATAGGCGGTGCCCAGTCTTTTTTCAGCCACAATCTTTGCCACGGAGGGCCACATGGCGGCGGGGACCAGCGAGAATGCCACACCCAGGCTCAGCAGTCCGAAATAACCGAGCACCTCGCTGTTGAAAAGGGAGAGGGAGATGTGGGCAAAAATTAACAGCAGCGAACCCAGGATCATCAGTGATGCGGCCTTTCCCCTCCGGTCCACAAAATTTCCGAAGATGGGGGTGAACAGGATGGTTCCCATGGGGATCAGGCTGGCGGTCTTGGGTCCATTCTGGAGCCAGACCGAGAGGGTTCCCCACAGGCCCTTCAGAAACAATACGAAAAGTATTCCGATGATCACCATGGATGCGATCCTGCCGCCAAGGCTTTTGATCCTGGAGGGGATCATGGAGAAGGAGAGCCCGAACAGGAACAATCCCAGGTAAATGGCCACGGTCCCAAAGGACTGGCTACCGAACAGGCTGAAATAGGCGGCGCTTTCCGGCAGGTCGTAGGAGAAACCGAACTTATTCACGAGCAGGTCAGGTGCGTACTGGATGAACGGGAACACGGCCGCGTAGAAAGAAACACACAGCAGTGCAATGAACATGAAGGAGCGGTTCTTCACCAGTGCAACCAGGTCAGCGAACCTGAAATCCTCTTCCGTCTCTTCGACGCCGCTGTCCGAACGGATCTTTTTGTCCTGCTTGTCCAGCGTGTAATCAAAGATGGTGTAGACCAGGAAAATGATCAGGGAAATGCCGATCAGGGTGGCTGCGAAAGCCACGGCCGGAGGCACGCTGTTGCCCCCGATATCGATGGAGAGTGCCAGGCCCATGGCCGAGCCCAGACGTCCGAATCCCATATTGATGGCCATGGCCAGGGCCAGCTCGTATCCTTTGAACCATTTGACCACGGTGCGGGTGCAGACCACGCACACCACTTCGAGTCCCGATCCGAACATGATCCGGCCCAGGATCATCATGTTGAGCTGGATCTTGTGGCTGTCCCCGAATATCCCATGGGCGGCCAGGGCAGTAATGGTGGCGCCCAGGGTGGCCAGGGCCCCGAATATGATCCCGGCACGCCTGACGCCCCATTTGTCGATCACGATCCCTCCCACGATGATCATCCCGAAAATGTTGGCGATGGTGGTCAGTCCGATCAGGCGCCCGAATTCTTCACTGGTGAAACCCATTTCGCTTTCCATCAATCCTTTGAGTCCCCCGAAGAAATCCTGGAACCAGTAGGTGGAGAGCATCAGCATGCTGACAAGCACCAGCATCAGCCAGCGCATGGGTGCGGAATCCCGCAGTGTTTTGCGTATCTGTTCCATTATTGTTCTGTTAAGAAAGCACTAAAAATAGGAAAAATATGCGGCCTGCCATGTCTATTGTACAACATAGTTGCGGATCATCCGTGCAAGTTCTTCCCCGATCTCCTTCCTCAGCTCCTCCGGCTCAAGCACGACCGCATCTTTTCCGAGACCCAGGACCAGTGATTTGAATTCGTAGGTGGGGTGCACCCTGAAGCTGAAAACAACCTCCGCTTCGTTTTCTTCCAGGATGTTCTGCGAATCGTGCCAGGGCTGGGTGATCAGGTATTGTGCCTGGGTCTTCTGGACAGCCAGCCTGATCAGTGGAGGTTCACCGGGCGGGGCGATGATACCGATGGCATACCTGAAATAGGAATCCGTATCGAATGCAGGCTCCCTGTAGGCGGTCCCGGCGGAAGGTTGCAGGTCCCTGATCCGGTCCAGGGCATAGGTACGGACCTGGTCCCTGAAGGCATTCAGTCCCACCAGGTACCACCTGAATCCCTGTTCCCTCAACAGGTAGGGATGGACCTCGTTGAAATAGGGCTTGTCCTCATAGTAAGGCAGGTAATAGAGGCGCAGCACCTGTTTGTCCTCGATGGCCCTGATCATGGGCTCCAGGTATTCGATCCCCTTGACCAGGGGGGCCTTTTTGAAGCTGATGAATCCGCGGTGCGCATATTTTTCATGGAGCCGGGCGATCAGGGAATGTATTTCCAGGTTGTCTCTGCTGTATGCCATAGGGTTGTGCTTTACATTTCATGCAAAATTAAAAAACCTGCTTCAATCAAATGCCTTTTGTTTCTTTTCACATGTCTGAGATTTTCATTAACTTGAGTACCAAAGTTTGGGAATCAACCTGCGGGACATGCCGGCACAGGTAGGAGAATGGCACCAATCGCAAGTGGCATAAAAAGGTCAGGACCTGGCAACAGGTGGGAAGGGAAACCCCACTGTATCCTCCGGATCCGCAACAGGTCCGGGAACCGCCTGAATCTGGTGCTTCACGGCACCGAGGCAAACGTGGTCAGGGCCATGACCATCCGCCGCTGCAAAAGGCTCAGGCTGCTCAAGGGGACCTATGTGGTGGAAGCCTGGCTTTCCGACGGCCGGATAACGATTAAATCGATCAACATTCCGCACATCAGCATTGAAAAGATCACCTCCCGGAAGGATGTCTCCATCAGGGGAAGGAAGATCGTGGCCGATTTTGTCAATGACCGGGCACGGCTCGAGATCGACCGGGAACCCACCGCGGGAGATATCGTACAGGATATTTAATAATTCAGGTTTGAGGCCAGCAGCGCCTCAGCCTGCTGGACCGTGATTCCTTTTCTCCTGGCATAATCCTTCACCTGGTCCCTGCCCACTTTTCCCACAAAGAAATATCTGGAGGAGGGATGGGCAAAGATCAGGCCGCTGACCGAGGCTGCGGGGACCATGGAGTTGGTTTCGGTAAGCCGGATCCCGTACTTTTCCGCGCCCAGCAGACTGAAAAGCACCTGTTTTTCGGAGTGATCGGGACAGGCGGGGTATCCGTGAGCCGGCCTGATCCCGGTGTATTTCTCCCTGAGCAGTTCTTCCATGGAAAGCGATTCATCGGCCGCATACCCCCAGAATTCCTTCCTGATCTTCTCGTGCAGCAGTTCGGTGAACGCCTCCGCGAGCCTGTCGGCAAGGGCCTTGAGCATGATGGCGCTGTAATCGTCGTGTGTCGACTCGAAATGCATCAGTTTTTCTTCGATCCCGATGGCGGATGTGACCGCAAACGCACCCAGGTAGTCGGTAATCCCCGATTCCACAGGTGCGATGAAATCCGACAAACAGAGGTTAGGATCCCCTTTCTCCCTGGCTGTCTGATTTCTCAGGTTGGTAAACGTGGCAACGGGACCCTCCCCGTTTGCGGGGTCATATACCCGGATGTCGTCGCCATGGGATGAGGCGGGGAAGATGCCGAACACGGCATTGGCTTTCAGCCATTTTTCCCTGATCATCAGATCCAGCATCTCCTGTGCTTCATCGTACAGTTTTTTTGCTTCCTTTCCATAACGGGGATCTTTGAAGATATCGGGGAATTTACCCCTCAGCTCCCAGATGACGAAGAAGAAGACCCAGTTGATATACTTCCGGATCTCTTCCATTGGATAATCCAGGAAAGTATGGATCCCGGTTACCGCGGGCGTGCGTATCTCACCGGGGCTCCAGGGGATCTTCAGGCTGTTGTTCCTGGCTTCTTCAAGTGTCAGGTAACGGACCTCCCTTCCCGCATCGGCATACTTGTTCCTGAGTGCCTCGTAATCCTCCCTGACGCCGGCCGTAAAAGGCTCACGGAGCTCGCCGGAAAGGAGACTGCCAACCACGCCCACGCTTCTGGAGGCATCCTTTACGTGGACCACGGGCTGGCTGTAGGCGGGTTCTATCTTTACGGCGGTATGGATTTTGGAAGTGGTTGCCCCTCCGATCAGCAACGGAAGTTTCATCCTCCGCCGCTCCATTTCCGAGGCCACATGGATCATCTCCTCAAGGGAGGGCGTGATCAGACCCGAGAGCCCGATAACATCCGCCTTTTTCTCTTCCGCTGCCTGCAGGATCTTTTCCGCGGGGACCATCACCCCCAGGTCGATCACCTCGTAATTGTTGCATCCCAGGACCACCCCGACGATGTTTTTGCCGATATCGTGCACATCTCCTTTCACCGTGGCCAGGAGCACTTTGCCGGCAGTGTGGGGTTCATCCCCCGGTCCATCCGCTTTTTCAGCTTCGATGAACGGCTGCAGCACGGCCACCGCGCGTTTCATAACCCTGGCGCTCTTCACCACCTGGGGAAGGAACATTTTTCCTTCACCGAACAGATCCCCCACCACGTTCATTCCTTCCATCAGGGGACCTTCGATCACTTTCAGTCCCGTACCGTATTTTTCGTGCGCCTCCAGGCTGTCGGCTTCAATATAGGTGGAGATCCCCTTCAGCAGGGCGTACCTGAGCCGTTCCTCCACAGCCTCCTCCCTCCAGCGTTCACCGGCACGCTCCTCCTTCACTTCCTGTTCCATTCCCGCCGCGTACGCCAGTAACTTTTCCGTGGCATCGGGCTTCCTGTTGAGCACAAGGTCCTCCGTGAGGACCAGCAGCTCCGGGGGGATGTCATCATACACCTGGAGCAGCCCGGGATTGACGATACCCATATCCAGTCCCGCCTTGATGGCATGGTACAGGAATACAGAATGGATGGCTTCTCTCACCGGGTTGTTTCCCCGGAATGAGAAGGAGAGGTTGCTGATCCCGCCGCTGACCCTGGCATGGGGCAGGTGCTCCTTGATCCAGCGGGTGGCGTTGATGAAATCCACCGCATAGTGGTGGTGTTCCTCCATACCCGTTCCAATGGTCAGCACGTTGGGATCGAAGATGATCTCTTCCGGGGGGAAATTGAGCTCTTCCGTCAGCAGCCGGTACGCCCTCCCACAGATTTCCGTACGCCGTTTAAATGAATCGGCCTGACCCTTTTCGTCAAAGGCCATCACCACCACGGCCGCTCCGTAACTCCTGATGATCCCTGCCTGTTCCAGGAACTGTTCTTCCCCTTCCTTCAGGCTGATGGAATTCACGATCGCTTTTCCCTGGATGCATTTCAGTCCCGCTTCGATCACCCTGAAACTGGAGGAATCGATCATCAGGGGGACCCTGGCAATTTCCGGTTCCGACAGCAGGAGGTTCAGAAAGGTGACCATCTCGCGTTCCGCATCCAGCATGGCATCGTCCATGTTGATATCCAGGATCTGTGCGCCGTCCTCCACCTGCCGTCTGGCAATCTCCAGGGCTTCCTCGTAATTTTTTTCCCGGATCAGCCGGGCGAATTTTTTGCTGCCCGCCACATTGCACCGCTCCCCGATGTTGATAAAATTGGAACCCTCGTAGGCGGTAAGGGGCTCCAGTCCGCTCAGTTTCAATCCCCTTCGCTTTTCCGGCAGGTTCCGCACGCGGGTTCCTGCTGCCAGCGAGGCGATCTTTCTGATGTGTTCGGGGGTGGTTCCGCAGCACCCTCCAACGATGTTCACGAAACCCTCATCCAGGAAGTCCTTGATATGCACGGACATCTGTTCGGGGGTTTCTTCATACTCCCCGAACTGGTTGGGCAGGCCGGCATTGGGGTGTACCGAGACGAAGCGGTGGGATTTTCCTGCCAGCTCTTCCAGGTACGGCCGCAACTCTCCCGCACCCAGGGAACAGTTCAGCCCGATGGAGAGAATCTCCGCATGATCCAGCGAGTGCATGAAGGCTTCCAGGGTCTGTCCCGAAAGGGTCCTTCCGCTTGCATCCGTGATGGTGCCGGAGACCATCACCGGGATCTTCCTGCCTGACCGTGCGAGCGCTTCTTCAATGCCCATGAGGGCCGCTTTCGCATTCAGGGTGTCGAATACGGTTTCCACCAGCAGCAGGTCCGCGCCCCCTTCCAGGAGTCCTTCCGCCTGTTCCCTGTAAGCAGCTTTCATCCCATCGAAGGAGACGGCCCTGAAGCCGGGATCGTTCACATCGGGCGAAAGGGAGGTGGTTTTGTTGGTGGGACCCATCGAGCCTGCCACAAACCTGGGTTTCCCCGGGGTGAGAAGCGTGAATTTTTCGGCAGCCTCCACGGCGATCCTGGCCGATGCAACGTTCATCTCACGGACCAGCGATTCGGTCCCGTAATCGGATTGCGAAATGGAGGTGGAATTGAACGTGTTGGTTTCGATGATGTCCGCGCCGGCCTCCAGGTAGGATTCATGGATCTCCCTGATGATGCCGGGCCGGGTGAGCGAAAGCAGGTCGTTGTTACCTTTCAGGTTACGGGGATGCGTTTTGAACCGTTCCCCCCGGAAATCCGCTTCCGAGAGATCGTAACGCTGGATCATTGTGCCCATGGCGCCGTCCAGGACCAGGATCCGCTCACCGAGCAGGGTGGTGATGTCTTTTGGAGTATTCATCTGGGTTTTAACGATTGGGAACTGCGCATGTAGGGGTGGTTTTTCATGTCAGGCTGATCTGGACCACCGCAGGGCAGGCTGCTTTTCTCCGCCGGTCTCCCCGGTCACCTGTCGAGCCCTGGGATCCGGAGCGGCGGCTCTTTTCCAGAATTCACGGACGATCGCGGTGATCCGCTCCGTCTCTATCAGGAATCCGTCATGTCCGTAAGAAGAATCCATCCCGTTGTATTCACCCTGTGAAACGTGCGCCAGAAGCTTTTGTTCATGAACGGGGAACAGAAAGTCGGACGTGATCCCGACACACAGCACACGGGCATCGATGCGGCCAACGGCCCCCCCGAGCGATCCGCGGCCTCTGATCACATTGTGGGTGTCCATGATCCGCGTCAGGGCATGGTAGCTGTAAGCATCGAACCGCTTCACCAGCTTATCCCCCTGGTAATTCTGGTAGGAGGATGCCCTCAGATCCCCCGTCCTGGATTCGTCCTTCTCCTGCTGGGTCCTGCCGTAGGTCTGTTCATTGCGGTAACTCAGCAGCGCGATGCTCCTTGCGGCTTTCAGTCCCCCGCTGCCTCCGTAGGGCCGGTCCTCGCCATAGGTCGGATCCGCTTCGATGGCCAGGCGCTGGGACTGGTTGAATGCGGTGGCCCATGGAGAGATCTTCACCGAAGAGGCGATGAACACCAGGTTCCGGATCAACCCGGGGTACATGATGCTGTACTCGAGGGCCTGGAATCCCCCGATGGATCCCCCGATGATGGTATGGATCCTGTTGATCCCCAGGTGTATCCTGAGCAGCTCATGGGCATTGACCAGGTCCCTGACGGTGATTTCCGGAAAGGACCTGTACCAGGGAAGACCGGTGGTGGGGTTGGTGGAAAGGGGACCGGTGGACCCGTAGCAGGACCCGATGATGTTTGCACACACGATGAATTGCCTTTCCGGATCCATCAGCTTCCCTTCACCCACCATCCCCGGCCACCATTCAGCCACATCGGAGTTGGCCGTTAGGGCATGGCATACCCAGATCACATTGTCCGCGTTCCCGTTCAGACTGCCGTACGTGTGATAGGCAATGTGGAGCCCGGGAAGGCTTCCTCCCCGTTCCAGATCGAAAGGTTCCCCGTGCTGATATATCTGCGGCTTCATGATACCCTGATTTTTTGGCGGACCTTTCCGGCGGATGCGGACCGGCGCGGCTGATCCTCCGGCTGATCCTCCGGCTGACCGAACGCCTGTTCAAAATCTGCTATGATGTCCTCGATGTGTTCCAGTCCCACCGAAACCCGGAGCAGGGAGGGCGTGACTCCCGCCGCAAGCTGTTCTTCCCCGGAGAGCTGCTGGTGGGTGGTGACCGACGGCTGGATGATCAGCGTCCTCACATCCCCCACATTGGCCAGGTGACTGACCAGTTTCAGCCGTTCCACCAGCCGGGCGGCCTGTTGCCGGTCGCCCCGCAACGTGAATGAAAGCACGCCCCCTGCACCCCGGGGCAGGTATTTTTCGGCAAGTGCATGATGGGGACTGCTGCTCAGTCCCGGGTAGCATACCTCCTGCACCAGGGGATGCGATTCCAGCCAGGATGCCAGCTGCAGGGTGTTCTGCACGTGGCGTTCCATCCGGAGGGACAGGGTCTCAAGTCCCTGCAGGAAGAGGAACGTGTTGAACGGGCTCTGGCTGGGACCCAGGTCACGGAGCCCCTCCACGCGGGCTTTCGTGATGAATGCAATGTTCCCCAGCGGACTTCCCTCACCGAAGGCCTCCCAGAATTTCAGTCCGTGGTACCCTTCGGAGGGTTCCGTGAAACCCGGGAACTTCCCGTTTGCCCAGTTGAAGTTGCCGCCGTCCACGATCACTCCCCCGATGGAGGTACCGTGTCCCCCGATCCATTTGGTGGCCGATTCCACGACGATGTTGGCACCGAGGTCGATGGGCCTGCACAGGTAGCCGGCAGCCCCGAAGGTATTGTCCACCACCAGCGGGATCCCCAACCGGCTGCAGAGGGCCGCGAATTTTTCAAAATCAGGAATGTGAAAACCGGGATTCCCGATGGTCTCCAGAAAAACGGCCCTGGTGCGCTCATCCACCAGCTTCTCAAACTCCCCGGGATCCAGTGATGCGGCAAACCGTGTCTCCCAGCCGTGTCCTTTGAAGGTGACCCCGAACTGGTTGCGGGTGCCTCCGTAGAGAAAGGGACTGCTGACGATGTTGTCCCCGGGACGAAGGATCGTATTGAATACAAGGAACTGGGCCGCGTGTCCCGAGGCCACGGCCAGTGCCCCAACTCCGCCTTCCAGGGCTGCGATGCGCCGTTCGAACACGTCATTGGTGGGATTCATGATCCGGGAATAGATGTTCCCGAATTCTTTCAGTGCGAACAAGTTGGCCCCGTGGGCCGAACTGTCGAACACATAGGAACTGGTCTGGTAAATGGGGACTGCCCTCGCGTTGGTTACCGGGTCTGGCGTGTGTCCCGCATGGATCTGCAATGTCTCAAAATGTGCATGTCTTGTTTCCATGACTCGCTGATTTTTTCGTGATGAATAAATGGATCATTGAAGACCGGCCGGCGGTTGCAGGGCCGGGATGCGGAACTCCTATGCTGCGGATGAATGACCTGTCAGCACACTTCCCGGAGCTCCGGCAATGGCATGCACATAGGCATCACCGGCGTGATGGCAATCCTGGCTGAGGCAGGACCGGATGCGTGGCTCCAGTGTGTTCTGGTCATTTTGAACAAACTCTTTCTTCGTTCCGCCGTTTGCTAAGCGGAACGCCGATGGTCCAAATATATGCTATAAAACAGTTTTAAGCAAATCCGCTTCATGCCGGCCGAACCGGATTATTTGGATCTTATGGCGATATGTTATTGAAATACAGACTTCTGTCTGAAAATTAATTTAGACAGAAGTCGTGTATTTTTCATCCGGCAAGTCAGAAGTTGAACGTGAGCCCCACCCCGAACAGCTCCTTGAACTGGACCCTGGGTTCGGTGGTTTCCCCGGCCCCGTCCACCGGGAACTGGATGTCTTTGTCGTAAATGAGCTGTGTCATCAGCTTTGCCGAGAGGTAATCATTGATGACGAAGTTCAGCAGCAGGTCCCAGTTCACATCGATGTCCTGTGGCCTGTCCAGGTAGTTGCTGAAAAGGTCCACCTTCGTATCGAGGATGACGTTTTTCAGGATCTCATTCTGGTAGCTCATTTTGATGTATCCCCCGAATTCACCCCGGATTGTCTGGTCGGGTTCCAGTCCGAAGGTCCCCAGCGCGGAAAGGTCCTCATCGAGCACAAAAGTTACCTTTCCGGCCAGCGGTGCAAGCAGAATGGAGAAATGCTCACCGGGCCGGTAGTCCATCCCCAGCGACAGGTTGAGATACCCGGGTGCCAGCCAGTTGGAGATCTTCGTCCGGTCCACTTCTCCCGGATTGTCATATCCCGGGGCAAACTGCGTCCTGAAGCCCAGCAGTGCGCTGTAAAGCCACTTTTCGGTGGCCCTGTGCCCGAATTTGGATGAAAGGTCGATCCGGTCATCGCTTTTCCGGGTGGGGTCTTCTCCCTGGCGGATCAGCCCGTATCCGAGAATCAGGTCGTTGTCCCACAACGTTTTCCCGTTATCGAAGTCTTCCGATAACTGGATCAGCACGTTTCCCGCCAGGCTGTTCTCGCCTCCGGCAGCCCAGTTGGACAGGGACAGCTGGCTGAAACTGACCGACGTGATCCCTTTGAATTTCCATAGGGTGTCTGCGTCGGGCGATTCCTGAGCCGGCGCTGATAAGGAAGTACCCAGGAAGGCAAGGACCATCAGGGTGGCGGTCCGGTGCCATTTTTTCGAATTGGCTAAATGTGTCAGCATGATGTAAGATGGGTTAAAGGTGATTGGAATTTTCTGCGAAAGCTTTGAACCGCTCCATGTTCAGGAGGGTGTTTTTTTTAAAGGCCGATTTCATCAGCGGGGCCATCAGGGCGGTCAGTCCCCTGAACCGGAATACTGTGGCGACCTGCCAGCGGGTTTTCCCGGCTGCCGTTTCGGTGAAATGGTTGAAAACGTGATTGGTGACCCCCCTGGATGTGTACACCACGTGAAACTCCCCGGGCAGGTTTCTTTTCGTGACGGTCTCGGTCATCTGCAAATCCCCGTTCCTGGCTTCATACAGCAGACTGGTCCGGCACCCTTCCTTTCCGGGTTCTCCCCCGATCACCCGGTGACTTTTCAGCCCGGGTTGCCAGCTGTACAGGTTTTCGGTGCTGACAAACAGCTCCACCACGCGCGACCGGGGAAGGTCTATCATCACCTCAGCAGTGTATCTCAAGCGATTCCGTTTTTTCCGGTACAAATATAGATGAAAAAAAAATTCCTGCATGACCGGGATTTTAGCTATTTTCGCCGCGTGGACACAGCTGAATTATACAACAGGCTCAAAGAGGCCTATACATCGGAGAACCTGCACCAGATCTCCAGCAGGATCATCCATCTGTTCAGGGAAGCAAGGTACGGTGCCCTGCTTGAGCTGCAGAAAGCCGTGAACGAGTATGTCCCTTGTGAAGACCGGAAGATCAACAGGGTCTTTTCACAGCTGATCATGCTCTATCATCCCGACCGCCTGAACCAGTTCCTGGCAAGACTTGAGAAGGCATACGGGGAGGGCGATTTCGAAGAGCTCTATGCCATGTCACACATCCTGACCGTGCAGCATATGGAGCCGGAAGGTGTGGCTGCAGGGTCCATCCTCACCGAAGAGGACCTGGCCGAGGAGTTCGGATGGGATGAACAGGCGGACGGTTATTCATATATCACGGAGGATGATCCGGGGGAATATGAGGAGGAGTTCGATTATTCAGACCAGAGCTTTCTTTCAGCCCTTAAACGCAGGATTTACGGGAATCTGAACGTGGATTTTCCCATGTACCTGCTGGAGGACCTGGAGGAGATCGAGATGGCCGATTATGAGATCGAGTCCCTGGAAGGGATCGAAGCCTGCCGCTTCGCCCGCGTCATTGACCTGTCCAACAACAACCTGACCGATGTGACGGATCTCCGTGATTTGCCCGGTATTGAAAGGCTTTACCTGGCGAACAACCAGATCGGACTGATCGATCCGCTGGGAAACCTGACCGGCCTCCAGGTCCTGGACATCTCCTACAACGATGTGGATGATCTGTCCCCCCTTTTTGAACTGGAGGAGCTGGAGTACCTCAATGTGATGGGGAACCGGATCCCCGCCTGGCAGCTGGAACTGCTTCAGAAAAAAGGGATCACCGTGGTGGCCTGATGCGCCCGAAGGGCGGCTCAGAGCGCCCGCTCCAGGTCCGCCTTCAGATCTTCGGCATCTTCGATGCCCACCGAAAGCCGGATAAGATCCTCGGAAATCCCCTCTGCTTTTCGCCCCTCGGCCCCCAGGTGCCTGTGGGAGGTACTGGCAGGCGAACAGCAGATGGTCTCCAGGGCACCCAGGCTTACCGCGGGCCTGATCAGCCTGAGTTTCTTCTGAAACGACCTGGCATCCTGACCGGCCACCTCGAAGGAGACCATGCCCCCGAAACCGGACATCTGCGCCGAGGCGGTCAGGTGACCGGGATGGTCCGCCAGCCCGGGATAATATACCTTGCTGATCTTCTTGTGGGACTTCAGATACCGGGCGATCTCCATGGCATTCAGGTTGATCCGGTTTACCCTCAGGTCCAGCGTTTTTATGCTCCGCTCCAGCAGATAGAGGGTGAACGCGTTCAGGCTTCCTCCGAAATTCAGAGCCGTTTCATGGACCGGTTTCATCAATCTACCGCTGGTGGCCACCGCGCCTGCAAGAATATCGCTGTGTCCGCCCAGGTACTTGGTGGCACTGTGCACCACCACGTCGATCCCCATCCTGCAGGGCTGCTGGTTGACCGGGGTGGCGAAGGTATTATCGGCCACTGAAATGATCCCCGCCGACGCAGCCAGTGCCGCCACTGCCGGGATGTCTGTGATGTTCAGCAGGGGATTGGAAGGGGTTTCGATGAAGATCAGCTTCGTGTTTTTCCTGATCTGTGACTGGATATCGGCGACGGACTGGCTGCCGGCGATGCTGTAATGGATCCCGAACCTGTTCATTTCCCTTTCCAGGAAGTGCATGGTACCGCCGTACAGCCCCCTCTGGAAGATCGCGTGATCGCCCTGGTTCAGGAATGCGAACAGTACGGTGCTGATGGCTGCCATTCCCGAGCTGAAGACCAGTGCGGTTTCGCACTCTTCAAGGGCAGCGATCTTTTCCGATACGGCCTTCACATTGGGGGTGTTCATGTACCTGGGGTAGACAGGCCCTTCCCCTTCCGTGATCCCGAAGGAAGTGGACGTATACACCGGGGAGTTGATCCCTTTTTCTCTCACGTCATCGATGGTGCCTGCATGGACGCACCTGGTGGGGATCCTGTACATGTCACCGGCTGTTCTGGACGGATTTTTCGGAAAGCAGATGCTTCATGGCCTCAAGGTTCCTCTCGTTCAAGATGTTTTTCGAATCGGGAGTGTACAGGAACCGGAGCAGTTCCTCATGGTGCTGCTCGATCTTGGGCCGGACGATCTTGTAGGTGGGATTCATCAGCCTGTTCTCGATGGTGAATCCTTCATCCAGGATAGCCAGGCTGGCCGGGATCCAGCGCTGGGGAAACATATTTCCGTATTTGCCGTTGCTCCTGTACTGCCGGACTTCCTCATCCAGAAGGGTCAGGCAGGCACCGGCCGCCTCTCCTGAGCCGGGATCCATTCCTTTTCCCTTCAGGAACCGGAGAAGTGCATCCCGGTCGGGGTGGAGGAGGGCGACCGTGTAGGGATTCTGGTTGTTGTAAAGCATGCACTGGGCAATGTATTCCGACTGGTCGGTAAATGTCTCCTCGATCCCTTCGGGGCTGTATTTTTCTCCGTCATCGGCGATCAGGAGGCTTTTAAAACGTCCCAGGACGTAAAGGAAACCGTCCCGGTCCATATATCCCATGTCGCCCGTGAACAGCCAGCCGTCACGGATGGTATCCCTTGTGGCCGCTTCGTTTTTCCAGTATCCTTTCATCACATTCTCGCCCCGGATCACGATCTCACCCTTCTCACCCGTGGGCACCTCCTTTCCTTCTTCATCACAAATCTTGATCTCCAGGTTCTCAGGGATGCTTCCCGAGGAGCCCAGCTTGTGTTTTTCAGGGCTGTTGATGCTGATCATGGGACTGGCTTCGGTGAGCCCGTATCCCTGGTACATGGGGATGCCGATGGCGTAGAAGAACCGTTGCAGTTCAATGTCGAGCAGAGCACCGCCGCCGATAAAGAATTTCATGTTTCCGCCCATGGCCATCCGCACCTTGCTGAAAACCAGCGCATCGAAAAGGGAGTAAATGGGTTTCAGGAACACCCGGAACCCTTTGCCCCGGTCCCATCCGATCCCGTTGTACCGGTATCCCACCTTCAGACCGGTGTTGAACAGGGCGGTGGTGAATTTTCCCTTGGCCCTGACCCCGTTTTCGATATTGTTCCTGAAATTCTTGGCGATGGTGGGAACGCTGAACATGACTTCCGGTTTCACTTCCTGGATGTTCCTGGAAATGTTCCGTTTGGTTTCAAAGGCCGATTTGCCAGTCTCCAGTGCGGCAATGCTCGCTCCCAGCGCCATGAAGGAGAACAATCCGGCGGTATGGGCAAAGCTGTGGTCCCAGGGCAGGAACAGGAATATTTTGTCCTGCGGGGGAATGGTCATCACCGAAAGCGCCTGCATGGTGTTTGACACATAGTTGTTCTGGCTCAGCATGATGCCTTTGGGATCCGCGGTGGTTCCCGAGGTATAGCAGATGTTGGCGATGTCGTCGGGTTCCACGGCCTCCCGGGCTTCTTTGAATGAACCTGGATCCTTTTCCAGCAGTTCCGTGCCTGCCTGCATCAGATCGCCCATGTAGATCTCATCTTTCGCATACCCGTCTTTCGGATCCATGAGTATGATCTTTTCCAGGTCGGGAAGCTCATTCCTGATCGCCTCGATCTTTTTGTATTGTCCACCCGACACGACGATCATCCGGGTTTCGGAATGCTTCAGCCTGAAAATCAAATCGGCCGGTTCATTCAGCTGAATGGAAAGAGGGACATCCACTGCACCCAGGTAAAACATCCCCATTTCAGCCACCACCCACCAGGCTCGTCCCTCGGCCAGCAACGCGATCCGGTCCCCTTTCTTCACGCCCAGGGTCATCAGTCCGGCTGCGAACTGGTGGATCATCGATCGCATTTCCCCATAGGTGGTCGGCCGGAATGAACCGTCGCGTTTTTCCCACAGGTAGGGATTGTCTGTAAAACGCGCTGCGTGTTCTTCGAAAAACTGGATGAGTGTTTGCATGGGGGTTAGTCAGTTAGTCGTTGGTCGAAAGTCGAAAGTCGTTAGTCGTTAGGGGCTAGGGTAAGTTAGGGCAGTTGACGTAAACTGGGTCAAAGGCTGGGAAGATCATGGTCCGGCTCATTTCGGAGGTGAATATATAAAAAAATCAAATTCGATGAACCCCGACTTTCGACTCCCGACTTTCGACTTTAGACTTTTGACTTTAGACTTTTGACTTTAGACTTTTGACTTTAGACTCCCGACTCAATAATCTGTTCCCGGTCGGGACCGACACCGACGAATGCGATGGGGACCTGCAGTTCTTTCTCCAGGAACCGGATGTAATCGGTAAGTTGCTGCGGGAACTGTTCCTTTGAGCGGACACCCGTCAGGTCTGTCTTCCACCCGGGAAGGTCGGAGTAAACCGGCTCCACCGCTGCCTCCTGGTCATAGGGGACACGGTCGGTCAGTTCGCCGTTCACCGAGTAGGCGGTCGCCACCCGGATCGTGTCAAACGAATCCAGCACATCGGTCTTGGTCATGATGAGCCGGGTGACCCCGTTGAGCATGATGCTGTACTTCAGTGCCACCAGATCCAGCCACCCGCATCTCCTGGGTCTGCCCGTGGTGGAGCCATACTCCTTTCCGATGTCCCTGAGCATATTCCCCTCCTCGCCTGTGAGTTCCGTTGGAAACGGACCGCTTCCCACCCGGGTGCAGTAGGCTTTGAAGATCCCGTACACCTCCCCGATGGAAGAGGGAGCCAGTCCCATCCCTGTGCAGGCTCCCGCACAAATGGTGTTGGAAGAAGTGACAAAAGGGTAGGAGCCGAAATCAATGTCCAGGAGCGTCCCCTGCGCCCCCTCTGCAAGAATGCTTTTATTTTCTTTCAGCATCCGGTTCAGCTCATACTCCGTATCCACCCTCCTGAACTTCCGGATGACCTCAATACCCTCGAAGAACTTTTCTTCCTCTTCCAGCGTGTATTCGAAATCGTACAATTTGAGCAACTGCCGGTGCTTCGCTTTGAGCGCTTCGTATTTTGAGCGGAACCGGAGGTCAATATCCCCCACGCGCAATCCGTTGCGGCCGGTCTTGTCCATGTAGGTGGGCCCGATCCCCTTCAGGGTTGAGCCGATCTTCGACTTTCCCTTTGCTGCTTCCGAGGCAGCATCCAGGATCCTGTGGGTGGGAAGGATCAGGTGCGCTTTTTTCGAGATCCAGAGGTTTTCCGTGGGATCCATGTCCATGGCTTCGAGGGCTTCGATCTCGCGACTGAAGACGATGGGATCCAGGACCACCCCGTTGGTGATGATATTGAGGTTGCCTTTCCGGAAGATCCCCGAGGGGATGTTGTGGAGGATGTGCTTCTGGTTATTGAATTCAAGGGTATGCCCTGCATTGGGTCCCCCCTGGAAACGGCATATCACATCATACCTGGGCGTCAGTACATCCACGACTTTCCCTTTGCCTTCATCTCCCCACTGGAGACCAAGTAAAACATCAACTTTCATTCGGTAATTCAGATTGTGAGATTAGCAAATCACTGATTTCCATGAGAATTCTCGTTGGATCTCCCGTAAATGTAAAGGGAGTGATGGCTCGCTGTGAAGTTGTTCAGCTCGCATGCGGTCTTGATGATCTCCTCGATCCTGGGATCACAGAACTCGATCACGTTGCCTGTTTCCATATCGATCATGTGATCGTGCTGCATACACTGATAGGCCCTTTCGAACTGGGCGATGTTCTTGCCGAACTGGTGCTTGATCACCAGGTTGCAGTCCAGCAGTAATTCAATTGTATTGTAAAGGGTGGCCCGGCTGACCCTGTAGTTTTTATTCTTCATGAAAATATAGAGAGACTCGATGTCGAAGTGCCCCTCCCTGGAGTAGATTTCATCAAGGATGGCAAATCGTTCGGGAGTCTTTCGGTGACCCTTCTTCTCCAGATACTGTGTAAAGATCTGTTTTACCGTATCTTTCGTCGCCTCATGCCCCATAATTAGTCTAAGTAAAAATTACAGTGCTAAGATAGCAATATTTTCTTTTGGGAAAGCTGTAAAGGAGAATTACTCAATCGCTTCCACCCTGTGCACCGATTCCACACCTTTCAGTTTCATCAGGTTCAGGATCAAATTATTCAGGTCCGTGGTGCTGTGCACATACAGGTCAATGGTCCCGTCGAAGATCCCGTCGTGACCATGGAGATTGATGGTCCGCATGCTGATGTTCAGTTCCTTTGTGATCGTGTTCGTGATGGCATTGTACACCCCGAAGCGGTCCCAGCCCCTCAGGTGGATCCTGGCGAGGTAGGAGAGCACCTTGTGCTGCGTCCATTTGGCCGCCACCAGCCTGTCTCCCTGGCTGGACATGATCTTCAGGGCCACCCTGCAGTCGGTCCTGTGTACCATCAGGGGACCTTCGCCTTGCCTGACGGCCACCACCTCATCCCCCGGAATGGGATTGCAGCACCTGGCCAGGGTGTAATTCCGCTCCTCCTCCTCCATGGTTTCCCTCAGGATCAGCGTCCCGCTGGAATCGAACGTCTCCTTTTTCTCAGGTTTTTTCTGGGTTCGTCCCAGCGTAAGGCCCCACACCCGCACCATTTTGCTTTTTGTGTTCTTGCTGAGGATGTCCTTCAGATTGTCCAGGCTCACGATCCCGCTGCCGATCTTGGAATAAAGTTCATCTTTATGTGCGGAATCGTACGCCGGGATGAGCTTTTTGAGGATCCTGGAGCTGGGTGTCAGGTTGATTTCCTTCAGTTTTTCAATCAGCAGGTTCTTGCCTACCTCCGTGCGATTTTTCGTCTCTGCCTTCAGGGCATTCTTAATGGCCGACTTAGCCTTGACGGTGGTGACAAAATGGTACCACTCCAGGGTCGGTTTCTGCACATCGGAGGTCAGGATCTCCACCTGGTCACCGCTGCTGAGCACATGGTTCAGCGGGACGAGCCTGTGGTTTACCTTGGCTCCGATGGCCTTGTTCCCGATTTCGGTGTGGATGTCGTAGGCAAAATCGAGCGCGGTGGCATCCTTGGGAAGCGTAATGATCTGACCCTTGGGTGTGAAAACGAGGATCTCGGAGGAAAAAAGGTTCAGCTTGAAATCATCCAGGAATTCCATGGCATCGGCGCTGGGCGACTCGAGGGTCTCCCTGATCCGCTTGATCCACTTATCCAGTTCTGATGCCTGGGACGATTTGTCCTTGTACTGCCAGTGGGCGGCAAAACCCCTTTCGGCGATTTCATCCATCCGCTTCGACCTGATCTGGATCTCCATCCATTTTCCGTTGGGTCCCATGACCGTGGTATGCAGCGCTTCATATCCGTTGGCCTTGGGGGTGGACACCCAGTCCCTGATCCTTTCGGGCTTTGGGGCATAGATGTCGGTGATGATGGAGTAGATGTTCCAGCACTGCGTTTTTTCAGGGATCCCCGGTTTGGGATTGAATACGATGCGGATCGCGAACAGGTCGAAGATTTCCTCGAAGGTCACATTCTTCTGGTGCATCTTCTGCCAGATGGAATAGATGGATTTGGGCCTGCCCGAAATGTCGAAATCAAAACCATTCTTATCCAGTGCGTCGATGATGGGCAGTGAGAAATGGTTAATGACATGCAGCCTGCGTTCTTCGGTCAGCTTGATCTTTTCTGCAATTTCGTGATAAGCCTGCGGGTACCTGTACTTCAGGCTGAGGTCTTCCAGTTCCGATTTGATGGTGTAAAGACCGAGCCTGTGCGCCAGGGGTGCATACAGGTAGATGGTCTCACCCGCGATCTTGATCTGCTTGTTCCTTGGAAGGGAATCCAGGGTGCGCATGTTATGCAGCCTGTCGGCCAGCTTGATGAAGATCACCCTTACATCGTCGGACAGGGTCAGGAGCATCTTCCGGAAATTCTCCGCCTGCAGGGAGTTGGATTCCTTATCGAACACGCCCGAGATCTTGGTCAGTCCGTCGATGATGGAGGCGATCTTCTTGCCGAAAGCATTCTCGATGTCTTCGATGGTCAGGTCTGTATCCTCCACCACGTCATGGAGGATGGCGCAGATGGTGCTCGTCAGGCCCAGCCCGATTTCCTCACTGACGATCAGTGCCACATTCAACGGGTGCAGGATGTACGGGTCCCCCGATTTCCGGCGCATGCCGCTGTGGGCATCACTGGCCATGTTGAAGGCTTTCCTGATCAGCTTCACATCATTCTCGGAACGGCAGTACTTGCAGTTCCTGATCAGCCTTTCGAGCAGTTCTTCTATCTTCCTGTTTTCGGTGAGTACCTTCTCGGACATGTCAATGGCCTCCTTACCCGGCAAAATTAGTGAATATCTGGAAAGCATGTTACTGGACAGGTTTTTTTTTGAGGCCATCGTGCACGCCTCCACGAGCACACATCCGGCTGACAGGTGCCCATGTCCGGCTGACAGGAGCGCAGATCATGCTGACAGGTGCATCAGCGGGAGGAGGTCATTGCCACTGGGAAGGATAGAGGACGGTCACATTTCCGGTCAGGGTCCTGGTGAGACCGGTGTAATCGGTAAACTGGATAAAATACACGTACACTCCCTCGGCTACGAAATCGTTTCCGCGGAAGCGGCCGTCCCATCCCTGGCCGGGATCGGACGTTTCGAACAATTTGCGGCCCGCCCGGTCGAAGATGATCATGATGTATTCCCGGGGGGCGAAATCGATCCTGGGCCTGAACTCGAAGTTCATGTCATTGCTCCCCGGGGTGAATGCATTGGGCATGATCAGTTCTGTGGGCAGGTTGACGCTGACGATGTTTGACATGCTCATGCCCGGATTTCCTGTTCCTGCCTGGTTTTCAATGGCCAGAACCCGGTACAGTACCTCGCCGCTCTGGAATCCGTTGATCACCGAACTGACCGGTTCGCTCCACCGGGTGGTTTCAGGTCCCACGGAATGGACGGCAAGGAATTCGCCGGACCCGTTCCTTCGCTGGATCACATATCCGGACAGTCCCGCGGGATATTCCCGGTACGGGGTCCATTCCAGCGACGCGGCCTGGTTCTCCAGCGCACATGTGAGCAGGATGTTGGTGCCCGGATTGGACTGCGAAAGCACGATCCGGTCGGGACACCCCTCCGGCTGGTAAATGGACTGGACGATGTATTCATAGGTTTCCACCGTTGTGGGGAAACGGTCTTCCGTGGTGAGGGTGGTCTGGGTGGCATTCGCGATCATTTCCACTTCGGTGAAGGGAGTCAGCTCGTTGCTCCTTTTCATCAGCCTGAAGGAGTTGACGGTTCCCCCCGCATCGGCTGAGAACTGCAGTTCCAGCGTGTGGTCGTCCAGCACCGATACCTGGTCCACGGTGATGAAACCGGGCGCATCAGGAAAAGCGGTGGCAATGGTTGCCACGGGCGACAGCGAGGTGGTCCGGTCGGTTCGGATCGCTTCGATGTAGTAGTGGTAACCCGTATCCCTTGAGATCCCTTCATGGGTAAATGAGAGGGTAGTGGGGGAGACAAACCCCAGGGAGCCGGGTTCTTCCCCGGAGTGACCGCCATAGATCCGGTACCCGGAGACATTTCCTTCCCAACCCACATAGGGACTCCAGGTGACCTGGATGGCCATGGTACAGGTGTCGAACTGCAGGGAGGCTGAAACCGCCCGGTGTTCGCCGGGGGTAAGCAGGCTTTCGTTGCCGCTGCTGTCAATGGCGGTAACGGAATATTCCAGGTTTTTCAGCCCGGTGTTCATGTGCTTGTAGCTGTAAACATTTCCCGGAAGGGTGACGATCTCCTGCCCGGTGCGGTTGATCATCCGGTACAGTTTGTAGAACTCGATGCCGTCATCCTCGCTGGGTTCCCACTGTACCAGGATCCCCTGGTCGGAATGGTCCACTGTCACCCGGATGAGATCCGGTTTGTCGGGAATCTCCGACTGGGCACTGGAAAGGAGCGGAAAAAGCACCAGCAGGGCCGCTGACAATAAGGACCTGATGTACAAACCGTATGTGGACATCCCGCTCATATGAATGAAAACGAACACACCCCTCCCCTTATTTCCATGGACCTTCATTTACAAAGATAACACAGTTCATCACATTCTGTTTTGAACTGCAGCTTAAAATACTAATTTTGTCATGCCATGTCAGATAAAAGAACCCTTAAGTGGTTTAACGACTTCAGGATCAAATATTTATCCGGTCAACGACTGCTATATTTTCTCGCTGCGGTCGTCGGACTCAGCGTGGGACTGGCCGCAGTGATTATCAAGAACCTGGTTCACTTTATACGGGAAGCACTGGCAAATGGTTTCCAGGGAGACTACACAAGGTTCTATATTTTTGTTCTCCCGCTGATCGGGATCCTGCTTGTGGTCGTCTTCATCAGGTACATCAACAAGAAACCGGTCGGGCACGGGATCCCCGGGGTGCTCTTTTCCATCTCCAAGCGAAACGGGATCATCCGGTCCCACAACCTTTATTCGAGCATCATCACCAGCGCGCTGACGGTGGGTTTCGGGGGATCGGTCGGGCTGGAGGGACCTACGGTGGCCACGGGCGGTGCGATCGGATCCAATGTGGGGAGGGTCATGAAGCTCCGGTACAAGGAGATCATCCTCCTGATCTCATGTGCCTGCGCGGGAGCTATGTCCGCCATCTTCAAGGCACCCATTGCGGGGATCGTGTTTGCCCTTGAGGTGATCATGCTGGATCTGACCATGTGGGCCATCATTCCCCTGCTGATCGCATCCGCTTCGGCCGCGCTCACATCCTACCTGTTCCTCGGGCAGAATGTGCTCTATTCATTCCAGCTTTCGGAAGCTTTTCAGATGAACCACATCCATTATTACCTGCTTCTGGGATTGCTTGCCGGCCTGCTCTCGGTGTATTTCACCAGGACCTATATCCGGATCTCCGGAGCCTTTGAAAAAATTGAGAGTCCCTGGAAGAAACTGCTGCTGGCGGGGGGACTCCTGGGGCTGATCGTTTTCCTGTTCCCGTCGCTCTACGGTGAGGGGTATGAGGTGGTGAACCAGGGATTGAGGGGGGAACACCTCCAGCTCTTCGAAAACTCTTTTTTTGAAGGATGGAGCGACACCTTCCTTCTGATGGTGCTTTACATGTTGATGGTCATTGCCTTCAAGGTGGTGGCCACCACCCTGACTTTTGCAGCAGGGGGGATCGGGGGGATCTTTGCCCCATCGCTGTTCATGGGGGCCAATGCGGGACTTCTGTTCGGGCTGGTCCTGAGGCACATCGGTATCGGGGTGTCGGTGAGCAACATGGCGCTGGTCGGGATGGCGGGGATGATCGCCGGGGTGATCCATGCCCCGCTGACGGCCATCTTCCTCATAGCAGAGATCACGGGGGGATACAAACTCTTCTTTCCCCTGATGCTGGCCTCCACCATCTCCTATGCGACGGTCCGATCGTTCGTGAAGAACTCTGTCTACACCGTCCAGCTGGCCAAACGCGGCGAACTGATGACCCACCACAAGGACCGGAACATCCTGTTGATGATGAAGGTATCGGATCTCATCGAAACGAATTTCAGAAGGGTGCGTCCCGATGACACCCTCCGGGATCTGGTCAGGGTGATCACCAAATCCTCCAGGAATATTTTTCCGGTCACCGACGCGCACAACAATTTCCTGGGCATTGTGAAGCTGGATGATATCAGGCACATCATGTTCAACCAGGAAATGTACGACACCACCCGGGTAAAGGATCTGATGATCAGTCCGGAATATACCATAGAATGCAACGAGCAGATGGAAGAGGTGGCCAGGAAATTCACCGAAAGCGGGCGCTACAACATTGCGGTCCTCCGGGACGGAAAATACCTGGGATTTGTTTCCAGGGCGCGGGTGTTTTCCTCCTACCGGGATATGCTGAAGCACTTTTCGGATGATTGACGGAATATTTATTATGTTTGTGAGAACCGCAAACTGAATCTATTCTATGCCGAGTTTTGTGATCAGAGAGAAATGCGACGGCTGTAAATCGCTGGATCGCACAGCCTGCCAGTATGTGTGCCCCAATGACCTGATGGCGCTCGATCCCGCCACCGGGAAGGCATACAACCGGGCCGTGGACATGTGCTGGGAATGTTACAGCTGTGTCAAGATCTGTCCCACCCACGCCATCGAAGTCAGGGGTTATGCCGATTTCATGCCGGCGGGTGCCGTGGTGCAGCCCCTCCGGGGCACCGATGCGATCATGTGGGCGGTCCGGTTCAGGAACAACACGCTGAGGCGGTTTAAATTTCCCATCCGCACCACCCCCGAAGGAAGCATCGTCCCCGATGCAGGCTATTCCACAGCATCGTCCGGTCTGAAAGACAACGGACTGAGAACCGAACCCGATTCCCTTTCCAGATGACGGCAGCTGATTTCAGAACCGAAGTGGTCGAGACGGACCTGCTGATCCTGGGAGGAGGAATGGCGGCCTGCGGAGCGGCATTCGAGGCTGCCCACTGGGCAAAACAGCACCAGCAGCGCGTGACGCTGGTGGACAAGGCGGCCATGGAGCGTAGCGGCGCGGTGGCCATGGGACTGTCCGCCATCAACCTGTACCTGGGCCTGGAGGCAGGCAGGAACAGCGTGGAAGATTATGTAAGCTATGTGAAAAATGACCTGATGGGGATCACCCGGAGCGACCTGGTGGCCAACATTGCCAGGCACGTGGATGCTTCGGTGCACCTGTTTGAGAAGTGGGGACTTCCCATCTGGAAAGACGAACAGGGGGGATACGTGAACGAAGGAAGGTGGCAGATCATGATCCACGGGGAATCCTACAAGAACATCGTTTCCGAAGCTGCGAAAAATGCCCTCAGGGAGCTGGGCGAAAACGGGGCCTATTACGAGCGGATCTTTATCACCGAACCCATTATGGCGGGCAACCGCTGTGTGGGGGCGGCGGGATTCAGCGTGCGCGAGAAGGTATTTTACATTTTCAGGGCAAAGGCGGTGCTGGATGCCATGGGAGGTGCGGTCCATATTTTCCGTCCCCGTTCCGTGGGAGAGGGCCTGGGAAGGTCCTGGTACCCTCCCTTCAACAGCGGTGCGAGCGCCTATTTCACCCTCAGGTCAGGGGCGGAGATGACCTGCCAGGAGGTGCGTTTCGTGCCAGTCAGGTTCAAGGATGCATACGGACCGGTGGGGGCATGGTTCCTGTTGTTCAAATCGAAGGCCACCAACGCCCTGGGGGAAGATTACATGCAGACGCGGGCGGCCGAACTGGAAAAGTGGGCACCCTACGGGACCTCGAAACCCACCCCGGCCAACCTGCGAAACTATCTGATGCTGCTGGAGCTGGAGGCGGGGAACGGTCCCATCCTCATGCGGACCGACGAGGCCATCCGGGAGATCGTTGCGCAGATCCCGGACGAAAAGGAAGCCGCCAGAAAGCTCAGGGAACTGGAGTCGGAAGCCTGGGAGGATTTCCTGGATATGACCGTCAGCCAGGCCCTGAACTGGGCCTCCCACAATATCATGCCGGAGAAGGACCCCTCCGAGATCGCTGCCTGTGAACCTTATTTCATCAGTTCCCATTCCGGGGCATCCGGAGCCTGGGTAAGCGGACCGGAGGACCTGGCACCGAAGGATCATTTCTGGGGATATCCGAACATGACCACCGTGAGGGGATTGTTTGCAGCCGGGGATGCCTCCGGAGCATCCAGCCACAAGTTCTCGTCGGGTTCGTTCACCGAGGGGAGGATCGCCGCAAAAGCTGCCATCGCTTTCTGTGTGGATCATCCGGAAGCACTGGAAGCCGGCCGGGAACAGATTGATCTGATCCGGGAACGGATCCTGAAGCCCCTGAAATTGTTCGAGGAACACCACACCTACACCAATGACGAGGATGTGAATCCGTCCTATATCAAACCACGGCAGTTCATGTTCAGGTTGCAGAAGATCATGGATGAATATGCAGGAGGGGCGTCGGTGGGTTTCAGGACATCGGAAGCACTTCTGAATAAGGGCCTGGAATATATCCAGTTCATGAAGGAGGATGCGGAAAAGCTGGCCGCCCGGGACCTGAACGAGCTCATGCGCTGCTGGGAGAACATTCACCGCATGTGGCAGGCGGAAGCGCATATCCGCACCGTCCTTTTCAGGGAGGAAACCCGCTGGCCCGGTTATTATTTCCGGACGGACCATCCAACCATGAAAAAGGAGTGGGAGGTATTCGCAAACTGCCGCTGGGATCCGGAAACGGACCGGTGGGAAATGATCCGGAGAGCCATCGAAGGTTGAACAGCCAGCTGCCCATATTGGTCATCGGAGGCGGGATCGGCGGGATCACCGCAGCCGTGGAGGTTGCGGAGACCGGACGGGAGGTGATCCTGGTGGAAAAAGAGCCTTACCTGGGTGGGAACGTGTCCAGGTTCAACAACTACTTTCCCAAGTTCTGTCCCCCCACGTGCGGACTGGAGATCAATTACAGGAGGATCCGGTCCAATCCGCGCATCACCTGCCTGACGGGCTCGCAGGTGAAAGCGATCGGGGGAGGTCCGGGAGATTTCACGGTACAGGTGGAAACCGGACCCGGACTGGTGTCGGACCGCTGCACCTGCTGCGGAAAATGTGCCCGGGTGTGCCCGGTGGAGGGACCCCGGGGCAGGGCCGTTTATATTCCCGGTGGCGTGGTTTTTCCCGCAAAATATACCATTGATGCGGAGCTGTGCAGGGGGGAAGCCTGCGCCCAATGCGTGGATATCTGTCCCGTCGGAGCCATTCGCCTGGATGCGGATCCGGAACGGAAAGAATACAGGGTCCACAGCATCATTGTTGCCACAGGCTGGCACCTGTACGATGCGGCCCGGCTGGAAAACTACCGCTATGCGGAGGAGCCGGATGTGGTCACGAACCTGGAGTTCGAACAGCTGCTGTCGGGGATTTCGACGGGGGACAGGGTGCTGGCCCGTCCCTCCGACGGGAAAATGCCAGCCCGGATCGCTTTCGTCCAGTGTGCGGGGAGCCGGGATGTGAACCACCTGCCTTACTGTTCGGGGGCATGCTGTTCCGCATCCGTCAAGCATGCCCTGACCCTGGCCGACCACTGCCCGGAGGTATGCACAGAGATCTTTTACATCGACCTGAGGCTTACAGGGCGGAACGAAGACCTGCTGGTACAGGCTGCAAACACACCTTCAGTTACCCTGACCCGGGGGAAGGTGGGCCGCATCAGCCGGGGGGAGGGCGGCGGACTGCTCCTGGAGGTGGAGGACATGCAGGCAGCCGTGCGCCGCAGGGATTCCTTTGATCTGGTGGTGCTGGCCGCGGGCCTGGTCCCCAACCGGATCATTCCGGCCCTGAACACCGGAACGTACGGATTTTATTCAGACGAACAGGCTCCCGGCATCCATGTGGCTGCCTGCTGCAGGAGGCCGATGGATGTCTCCTCCACGGTGAAAGATGCCACCGCTGCAGCCCTGAAAGCATTGAAGCAATACGGATGACGGGAAAGGGGATCCATACGGGCCTGGCGGTCTGCACGGGCTGTGACATAGGGAGGAGCCTGGATGCAGAGATGCTGTGCAAACAGGCAGCCGATCGCACGGATGGGATCGCCTGCATGCATCATCCGGCGCTCTGTTCGGAAGAGGGACTGGGGAAGCTACACGGAATGATCCGTGAGAGGGGACTGGACCGGATCGCCATTGCAGCCTGTTCACCCCGGGTGAAGGCTCCGCTGTTTCAAATGGACGGGGTGCTGGTGGAACGGATCAACCTGCGCGAGCAGGTGGCCTGGGTGATGGAGGCGGGCCATGAAGACACCCGCCTGTGTGCTGAAGATTATATCCGGATGGGACTGGCGAAGCTGGAACAGGTATCCCTTCCCGCACCGTACATTCCCCCCCAGGTCCACAGGGAGATCGTGGTGGTGGGAGGAGGCGTGGCCGGACTCACCGCTGCGGTGGAAGGCGCTGCGGCCGGGTACCGGGTGCACCTGGTGGAAAAATCAGGCCGCCTGGGAGGATACGCGAACCGCATCCGGAGGTTCTCCCCCGTAATCGCCGGAGAGACAGCACTCCGGGAACCTGATGTGCAGGCGCTTATTGCAGGGGTGGAAGCCGACCCGCTGGTGGAAGTCCACCTCCACAGCACCATCGTCTCCGTGTCGGGCGAGCCGGGCAATTTTGAGATTGCGCTGGAGGACGGGAACGGCACCCTGCTCAGGGCTGGATCCCTGGTGGTGGCCACCGGCTGGAAACCTTACGATCCTTCCCGGCTGCATGCCCTCGGATACGGGACAACTCCAGGGGTGAAGACCCTGGAGGAGTTTGAACATTTTGCCACAGAGCAGCCGGTCCCGGACAGAGTGCTTTTCATCCTGTGCGCCGGTTCGAGGGACAGGGATCATCTGCCTTACTGCTCCGCCTATTGCTGCTCCGCTGCCCTGAAGCAGGCAATGTATGTCAGGGAAAGGAATCCCGGATCCAGGGTATATATCGTCTACAGGGACATCCGGACCACCGGGTTCCAGGAGGACTTTTACCGGTCTGTGCAGGCCGATGATGCCATTTTCATGACCAGGGGGATGGTGGAATCCGTAACCAGCCGCGACGATACCCTGCGGGTGACGGTCGGGGATTCCTCGCTGGACGAAAAGATCATGCTGGAAACGGATATGGTGGTCCTTGCCACCGGGATGGTCCCTTCCACCACCACCGATCTTCACCTGCAGTACAGGGCGGGAGAGGGACTTCCCGATCTGAAGTATGCCTTCCCGGATTCCCACTTCATCTGTTTTCCCTATGAGACCAGGCGGACAGGGATCTACGCGGCGGGGACCGTCAGGGCGCCCATGGAGGTCCAGGCAAGCAGGGAGGATGGGGCGGGAGCCATGCTTAAAGCCGTCCAGTGCATCGAATGCGTTGCCCGGGGCGAGAGCGTGCATCCCCGGGCGGGCGACCGCACCTTCCCGGAACTCTACATGGAACGCTGCACCGACTGCAAGCGGTGCACCGAAGAGTGCCCCTTCGGAAGCTACGATGAGAACGAAAAGGGAACACCCCTGCCGAATCCCGCCCGGTGCCGCAGGTGCGGGATCTGCGTGGGCTCCTGTCCGGAGCGGGTGATCGGGTTTTCCGATTTCTCCATTAATTCGGTTTCGGCGATGATCAGGTCCGTCCCCATGCCCGATGCGTTTGAGGAAAAACCGAGGATCCTTGTCTTTGTGTGTGAAAACGATGCCTATCCCGCCCTGGATGTGGCCGGAATGAACAGGCTGAGGCTGACCCCGTATGCCCGCATCATCCCGGTACGCTGCCTGGGATCGGTGAATGTGGTCTGGATCAAGGATGCGCTCTCCGGGGGATACGACGGGGTCCTGATGATCGGCTGCATGCCGGGTGACAATTACCAGTGTCATTTCATGCAGGGGAGCGAACTGACGGAACAACGGGGCGAGAACCTCGCGGATGCGCTGACAACCATGATGCTGGAACCGGAAAGGATCAGGACACGGTTTGTGGAGATCACCGGTCATCATGAGATCTGCAGGATGATCAATGAATATGAGAAAGAGCTGGTTTCGGTGGGACCGAATCCATATAAAGGGATGTGAGGTATGTTCGCTGGCGCGAACGATAGAAAGTTAGAAAGTTAGGAAGTTAGGGGTGTAAAATGCTGGAGGTAAAGCCTGATATTGAATTCAAGAGGGAAGTGGGCCGCATGAGCGGTTCGCAGCTGAACCAGTGCATGCAGTGCGGGAATTGTTCCGCGGTCTGTTCCCTGGCGCCGGCCGGAAGGCCTTTCCCGAGCAAGGAGATGATCTGGGCGGGATGGGGACTGAAGGAAAAGCTCCTGGGGAACGTAGATGTCTGGCTCTGTTACCAGTGCGGCGACTGCAGCAGGTACTGTCCCCGCGACTTGCGGCCGGCCGACGTGATCGCCGCCCTGCGGATGAAGAACTACCTGCACTATGCCAGGCCCCGCTTCATGGGAAAACTGCTCAGCCGGCCCGCCCTGCTTCCGGTGGCCCTCCTGATCCCGGTGGCGGTCATCATCATCATCCTGTCCATGGCGGGGACCTTCAGGATCCCGGAGGGACCGGTGGATTATTCTGCGTTTTTTCCGCACCTCTGGCTGAATTCCACCTTTACGCTGATCACCCTTGCCTTTTACGGGATCGCTTTCACCGGACTCATGCGTTTCTGGGGTGACATGAAGCGGGTGGTTCCCGCAGCGGGACCCGTAGAAAAGCCCCTCTCGAAACTGTTCCCGGTCCTGCGCGAGATCTTTGCACACTCCGGTTTTTCCGGCTGTGCATCCACCCGGCTCAGAAAAATCGCCCACATGCTGGTGTTCTTCGGTTTCGGACTGCTGCTGATGGTGACCCTCTACGCCATTGTGGCCACCTTCACCGACAACTATCCCATGACCTTCTGGAATCCCTTCAAGATTGCGGGAAATGCGGCATCCCTGATGATTTACGGGGGACTCGGCATGATGGTCCACCAGCGGATCTTCAATAAGAAAATATTCGGGAAAAGCAGCTATACGGACTGGCTGCTGCTGGTCTCCATCGCCCTGCTGACCCTTTCGGGGACGCTCGTGGAATGGGCGCGGCTGGGCAACTGGGCCATTGGAGGGGACCATACCGTCGCATATGTACTCTACTTTTTTCACCTGGTGGCCGTATGGTTCGTGATCATCTTCCTGCCCTTCACCAAGCTCGGACACCTGGTCTACCGGACCGCGGCCCTGCTTTACGCAAGATCCATCGGCCGGAAATAGCCGGAGAATATGTAAGTTTGCGCAGGGATTTCACGGATCTCCCGAAACAAAGCACACCATGGAGAAACACACCGGGAACCGGGCGCTCATTCTTGCTGCCGGAAAGGGGACCAGGCTGGGGCCGTGGACCGACCACCGGCCGAAGGCCCTGATGGAATTCGGGGGAGAAACCCTTTTGGAGCATGTGATCGGCAGACTCAAAATGGACGGGTACGATCACCTGCTGGTCAACGTGCATCATTTCGCCGATCAGATCATGGAATACGTGGCGTCGAAGAACCGGTTTGGGATCCGGATCGGGTTCTCCGATGAGCGCGAAGAGCTTCTGGATACGGGGGGAGCGCTGAAGAAAGCCTGCTGGTTTTTCGGAAATGAACCTTTTCCTGTATACAATGTTGACATACGCAGCGACATTGATCTGAAAAAGATGGTACGCGCACACAGGGAACACGGGGCGCTGGTCACCATGGCGGTGACGGACCGTCCCACATCCCGCAGCCTGCTCATGGGTGAGGGGGGATTGCTGCGGGGATGGCGGGACAACCTTTCCGGTGAAACCCTACTGGCAGGCAAAAGCGGGGAGCCCCTGGTTCCTGTTGCCTTCAGCGGGATCCAGGTGATTGAGCCGGCCCTGACCGGTTTTTTTCCGCCGGAGGACAGGTTTTCCGTCATTCCCTTTTACCTGGAACTGGCAGAAAAACACCCGATCTGGCTCTACCGGCACGACGGGGACGAGTGGATGGACATGGGAAGAAAGGAATCCTACGAAACAGGAGGGATATGGAGCTGACAGCAGCACTGAAAGACAGGATCAAGCAATGGAACGACGAGCTGAAGGAGACGGATGCCCTGGGGGTGGTCGCTTTTTTCCTGAATCACTTCGGTGAAAGGGTCGTCCTGAGCACCAGTCTCGGCGTGGAGGACCAGGTGCTCACGGAAATGGTGGTGCGGCAGGATCGTGGGACGGAGATATTCACCCTGGACACCGGCAGGCTCTTCCCGGAAACATATGATCTCATCGCCCGCACCAACAAGCATTTCGGCATCCGGATCAAAACCTACTTTCCGGATTACAGAAAAGTAGAGGAGATGGTTGCCAGGCACGGCATCAATCTATTTTACGAAAGCGTGGAGAACCGCAAAATGTGCTGCGGCATCCGGAAGGTGGCCCAGCTGCCCAGGGCGTTTGAGGGAAAGGAGGCGTGGATTTGCGGACTGCGGAAGGACCAGTCGGTCAACAGGTTCTTCAACAGGCTGGTGGAATGGGACGCCAACAACGGCCTGATCAGGATCAATCCCCTGATCAGCTGGTCCGAAAAACAGGTGTGGGATTATGTAAAGAAACATCACATTCCCTACAACATGCTCCATGACAGCGGATTCCCCAGCATCGGCTGTGAGCCCTGCACCAGGGCCGTGGAACCGGGCGAGGACCCCAGGGCGGGCCGCTGGTGGTGGGAAAATGAGGGACCCAAGGAATGCGGGCTCCACAAGCGGTGAGAAGACCGTGATCTACCGGTGGATGACGCCCGATCCGATCAGTTCATCCCCATATGGTTCTTTCCTTATGCTGGTGTGACAGCCAGTGTCTATGATCGCACTTTACTTTATGCTATTTAATCTTCCTAAGACTCCTGACTCTTGAAGGCTTCCGGCTGGTATGAACTATCCCCAGAATAACGATCTGGGTGGCCATAATCCTGTATATGATCAGCCAGCTCATACAAACCGCCTGACGGTAAATCTTGGTTTTTGTTGGAATCTCCCAGCATTCCCGGAAAGCCAGAGGATTTTTCTCAATGCGTTCAATGGTCTGGAAAATCTTATCACCGACCCGAATAGCAGTTAGTGGCTGGTGCCTGACGTAAGCGATGTAGCCGGTAATATCTTCAATATTCTGGAGCGCGTTGTCGGAGATCCTTAACGAATAAGCTTCTGGAGCTTCTTCTTCTTGATTTCCCATCTTTGTTTGGCATCTGATAGACTTACAGTAGGAGAATCCTCGGCATACTTGACCCATCTTCTGAAATCTTCCACAGAAACAGGCTCGCCCGGCAAGGCATAAGAATTCAGATCAGGTTCTTTGATGATCCGGATCAATCTTTTATGCTCCAGCTCCTCCAACGCCTTTAAGGAGTTAGCGCTAGTGAGTTCTATTGTTAGTATTTGCATGGAATGGGTTTTTACATTGAATATACCTGCCTGGCTTTGGCATCCTGGCTATATCTAGCAAACGCGCTTTTGAGCAATCCTTAGTTAAGTGAATATGATAATTTGCTACAAATATAGTTAATAAAGCTGTGTCACAGAAACGTGAAAAGGACCCGAAAATGTGCTGCGGCATACGAAAGGTGGTGCAGCTGCATCGGTGCTGTGGAACCGGGCGAGGACCCCAGGGCGGGCCGCTGGTGGTGGGAAAATGAGGGGCCCAAGGAATGCGGGCTCCACAAGCGTTAAGCGAACCGGGAGCTACCGGTTCAATCATCGTTTTAGTATACATTCTATTAAGTCTTGGAATATAGGAATCATTGAACACCAGTTCAGGTGAGGATAATACCTATGATTCCTTTTTTGATGGAGATATTTATTAAACTGTCACTCCTGTATATTGACTTGTAAATTCATCTTCAACCGTAAAATCACCTACAGCCAGGTCCTGCATTTATCGATCACGAGCGCTCTCGTCATATAAAACAGCAAAGCATCGCAGGAATGTTAAATTACCTGAAGGTCTACTTCGACCTTTTGGTGGATACCAAGGTGATCGCGCAGAATGTTTTCCGCCACTAAGCATCTATCCTGATACGATACGACGGCAGCTGATCGAGATACAACAGGACCCGGGACACGTTCCTGATCAGTACCTGTTACCTTTATAGAAGTCCAGTGAGATGGTCGCAAGGATCATCCGGCAAATGGAGCTGTTCCGCCCTTTGAGATGAATATAACTCTTAAAAAATGATGATTTTAATACTCTAATATGCCTGGAAATGGCCGACAAACTTGCAATCCCCGATGAACTTATCACGAACAAGATCTACTTGATAAGGGATAAAAAAGTAATGCTGGATGAAAATCTTGCCGAACTCTATGATGTTGAAACCCGCAGGTTAAATGAGCAGGTAAAACGCAACATAGCCCGTTTTCCAGAGGACTTCATGTTCCAGTTGACAAAGGAGGAGTTTGAAATCTTGAAATCGCAATTTGCGACATCAAGTTGGGGTGGCCGGAGAAAACACCCGTATGCTTTTACTGAACAAGGAGTAGCCATGCTTTCAGGAGTGTTGCACAGTGAGAGAGCGATAAGGGTGAATATCCAGATCATGCGAGTCTTTACCCGTATGCGAGAAATGATAGAGACCCACAAGGAGATCCTTAAGAAGCTCGATCAACTGGAAAGAAAGGAAATTGAACAGGATGAAAAGATCATGCTAATCTTCGAATATATCCAGCAACTGGAGCAAACCAAGCAGGAGGAACTGGATCAGCAGGATAGAAAAAGAATAGGATACAAACGAAAAGACGAGCAATAATCCCACATACCGCCCTTCTACTTGTAGACGTGAATCTCATAGATCACCCTGTAATCTCCCTGTCGGATTCGCCAGCCGGAACGTCACTTCAGTTTCTTAAATCCAGAAGGCCTGGGATTACGTGCTGGATCCAGGATGGCTTGCTTTACTTTTTTGTAGTCACTGGCCGGGATCTTGGCCAGCTGTTTTTGAGCCTTACGGAGTATTGAAATCCTATAGGTCATCGCGCTCTTCTTCGATCTCCCGTACTGCCTAGTAAAAGGGGATAGTCTCATCTTCTTCGGCCTTGGCAGCATCGTATGCACGGATATCGTCGATCTCTTCCAACTGCTCCATCAGATTGTTATACTGGTCAATCGGCATCAGTACGGCAATCCTTTTCCCCTGACTGTCTTCTATGAATTGTTTTCTAATTGCTCCCATAGCCCTGTATTGAAGGGATCAGGCAAGAATACAAACCTTCCGGGAGCTACCGGTGGATGACGCCCGATCCGATCAGTTCATCCCCATCATACCATGCCGCGAACTGGCCCGCGGCAATTCCCCGCTGTTTCTTCTCAAAGAGGATATACATGCCCGTCGTGGTCATGTGCAGCGTGGCCTGCTGGAGCGGCTGGCGGTAGCGGATCCGTACCCGGTAGTTTCTTTTTTCGCCGGGTTCCATCGCCAGGTCGTCCCTGATCCAGTGGATCTCTTCCGGGATGATCTTCAGGCCGGGCCTGTAGAGTCCGGGATGTGACTGACCCTGGCCGGTGTATACCCTGTTCTGCTTCACATCGGTGGCCAGAACGAACAGGGGGTCCTCCTTCCCGCCCACGTTCAGCCCTTTTCGCTGTCCCACCGTGAAAAAATGGGCGCCCCTGTGTTTGCCAACCCAGGTACCGTCCTCTTTGTCATAGGTCCAGGGAGCGCAGAAAGACTCCAGCTCTTCCGGATCTTTTTTCTGACGGTCGTACATGGGGTGATCCGGCGGGATCTCAAAAATATTTCCCTCCTTAACGGCGAGCTTTTGCTGGAGGAATACCGGCAGGTGTACCTTCCCCACAAAACAGATCCCCTGTGAATCCTTCCTCCTGGCGGTGGCAAGCCCTTCCCTGGCCGCGATTTCCCTGACCTCCGGCTTCCGGAGGTGCCCGATGGGGAAGAGGGTACCGGCAAGCTGCTGCTGCGACAGCTGGCAGAGAAAATAACTCTGCTCCTTGTCCGGATCTGTCCCGGCCAGTAAATGGTAAATCGCCCGGTCTCCTTCCTGTGTGATCTCCTTCCGGCAGTAATGCCCCGTGGCCACGAAGTCCGGCTTGTAAGGTTCGGCAGCCCTGAAGAATTCATCGAATTTGATTTCCCGGTTGCACAGGACATCCGGATTGGGCGTCCGTCCTTTTTCATATTCCGAGAACATGTAGTCCATGACCCTTTTGCGGTAGGGCACGCTCAGATCAACCACGTGGAACGGGAGGTCCAGTAATTTTGCAACCAGATCGGCAAATACCACATCCTCCTCCCAGGGGCAATCCGCTTCGATGACGCCGGTCCGGTCATGCCAGTTGACCATGAACAGACCGATCACCTCGTAGCCCTGCTCCCTGAGCAGCCACGCTGCGACACTTGAATCCACTCCTCCGGATAATCCGATAACGACCCGTTTTGCCAAGATCCCCTATTTTGGGACAAAAATAAGGAAAATGAATTCTATATTTACATGATGTCTCCCCTGAGCATATACAAAGCCTCCGCAGGTTCAGGGAAAACCTACACCCTTACCCTGGAATACCTGTGCCTGCTGTTCCGCCTTCCGGGCATGCACAGGCACATTCTGGCGGTGACCTTCACCAACAAGGCGGCGGCAGAGATGAAACACCGCATCCTCGGAAGCCTGCATGCATTATCGGGCCGTTCCGGAAAAAAAGCGGAGAAAGAACTTCTCCGGCTTATGAACGACACGGGGAAGGATGAGCGGTGGGTCCGGAACAGGGCGGCCCGGCTGCTGGATGCAATCCTGAATGATTATTCCGGCTTTTCGGTGGAGACCATCGACAAATTCTTCCAGTCGGTCATCCGCTCCTTCACCCGCGAGATAGGGATCCAGCCGGGTTACAACCTGGAGCTGGATCACAACCGGATCCTTTCGCTGGCTGTGGACCAGCTGTTCCAGGATATATCGGATCACGAGGAACTGCAGGAATGGCTGATCAGGTTTGCCGAGGAGCGGATCGAGGAGTCCAGGTCCTGGAATTACAGGGCCGACATCATCCAGCTGGGGATGCAGCTCTTCCGGGAATCCTTTCAGCAACTGTCCCTGAAGATGGATCTCACGTTGCTGGAAAAGGCAAACCTGGAGGGGTACATGGAGGAGCTGGTCAGCCTGGAGACCTCCACGCTCAGGGAGATCACGGAAACGGGAGCCACGGCCCTGGAGCAGATGCGGCAGCGGGGGGTGGGGATCGCCGATTTCCTGAGGAAGGAGAGATCGGTTGCCTCGCTTTTCAGGGATGCGGCAGGCGGACTGGAGCCCAATTTTACCCAGCCGAGGATTGAGGCGGTCACCAATCCGGACAAATGGCTTGGCAAGACAACCCAACCCGGACTGGCCCGGTTCACCGCTGA
>JAXGMU010000035.1:0-42902 GCA_040768485.1 Bacteroidales bacterium | reverse complement strand
GAGGCCGTAAAAACCATGCCATCAGCAAGCATGACTTCCGCAGGGTACTGTTTAGGTTGATGTCTCCCGTTCCTCCCAGTTGCACCGCAACTGTTCCGTGATTTGAATAATCATCTAGCATGCCGTCGCTATCAGTATTACTGTCACTGAACATCTTTTGTAAATCTATCACCTCACCTAAAGCAGCACGGACATTCTCTGTAAACCTACGACTTAGGCTGGGGGTTGGATTTATCGCTGTAATTTACTCATTACGAATTGAAAAATAAATTTCTATTTGTAACTTTTTGCAGTCGAAACGGAAATAACAAACTTTTTAAACTGCAACGTAATATGGAACCTGCATCAACATCTGAACAGCAATTCTTGAAAAAGGTTGTAGAAATTATAGATGCAAATTTACACAACGAGCAGTTTGGAGTGAAAGAACTAATCTGTGAAATGGGCATGAGCCGGTCGAGTTTTCACCGGAGAATTACCGAAGCTGCCAAAATGCCCGCCAATCAATTTATTTGCCAATTACGCCTGAAAAAGGCATTAAAAATGTTAAGGGAAACATCGTTAACTGTTTCCGAAACAGCGTACGAATGCGGATTTCACAGTGCTACCTACTTTTCGAAGTGCTTTCGAAATTATTATGGTTATTCTCCCGGGAAATCAGGCGACCGGAATGAAACAGAGCTTCCTGCCGAAACCGGCAGTCTGCAAAAAACCGGCAAATGGAAAAAATGGCTAATACCAGCGGTAACAGTATCGATTCTCGGTCTGATCATTTTCATCATTTCAGAATCTGCCTGGTTTGGTTCTGATAACTCCGGCAAAAAAGAAACACCTAACACCATTGCCATACTGCCCTTAAAATTTGAAGGTTCCGATTCCATGAGAATTATGACAGGAGGATTAACAGAAGCCGTATTAAACCATCTGATGGAGATTGAAAACCTGGTTATCCGTTCCAAAACTTCGGTGGAACGGTACCGGGAAACCAGCAAACCATTGAAAGAAATTGCAAAGGAAATGAAAGTGGATTATGTGATTGAAATCAGTGGCTGGCAATACGGTGATAACCTGCAATTCCAGATAAACCTTGCCGATGCAGAAAACGACAATTATATCCTTCGGGAACCTTATACTGCTAACATGAAAGAGGACAAGTTTTTGGATTTACAAAATCTTATCGTCTTTGATATTATTTATAAAACAAAAACCCAACTTTCACCAAAGGAAAAAGATAAAATGAAAGTGCGGCTTACAGATAATCCTGCAGCCCTGAATGTTTACCTACAGGGGCTAAAGTATCTGGATTTATCAGTCCAAAAAGGGAATTTCAGCCTATGGCAGCAAGCAAAGGAAGAAAACTTGAAGGCAAAAATGAATTTTGAGAAAGCAATCCAACTGGATTCCGGGTTTATTGAAGCTTATTTGAAGCTTGGTCAAATTTACATCAATAACCTGGGGTTTGATAAATCACAAGGAAAGTATTATCTCGATTCAGGATTGGTTATGGCAGAAAAAGCCATTTCCTTGCACAATAACCGGATAAAAGGGGGAGAATACCGCCAGGCATTATCTTTAAAAAGCACCTATATGCGACGCCAGGGTAAAATGGAAGAATCGAGAAAGTTGTTTGAAGAAAGTTTGAAATATGGCACTGTTAATACGCCAGGAAATTATATAGATATGTTTTCCAAATATTCTGATTTTGAAGATTATTATGAGGCCATTCACGCTTTTTATAAATATGTTGAACTGAAATCCGAAGAAGAAATAATCTCCCAATGGATGTACGACAAACTCTGTTTAGTTCTTTTTTATGCAGGTTTTTCAAACGTTGCAGAAAAGTATCTGCTGGAGTGCCTGAATACAAATCTTGATTCAGTTAATTTTTACTATTATATGTGCCTTGGGAATTTATACAGCGGAAATTTTGAATCTAGTGTTGAATACGCCAACACAGGCATGAAAGTTAATCCCAGTTCAAACCACATGTATTTACTTTGCAATAAAACCTTTAGCTACTTATTGCTCAGGGAGTTTGAATCTGCACTTGAAACTCTTGACGAAATTAACAAACAAAACTGGCTTAACTTTCCTGAAAACTATTTTAATTCGTTAACAGCATTTGTTTACCTCAGGAACGGGCAACCAAAACTGGCAGATCAATATTTTCAGGAAGCCATAACAATCCTGAACAACGAAGTAAGCACAGGTCATCGTGATGCTTCATTATTCTATTCACATTTGGAACTGGCAATGATATATGCTGCACTCGACGAAAAAGAAAAAGCCCTGCACTACCTGAAGGAAGTAACAAATAAACCAAAAATACCCCGCTGGATAATTGTTTGTCTCGAAAATCATACCGCACTTGACAATATTCGCTACGACCACGAATTCATAAAACTGGAAAGGGAATTGACAGACAAATATCAAAAAGAACATAAACGGGTTGCAACTTTGTTAAGGCAAAAAGGGGAAATCTGAGTTTCATCTGCATGCTTCATAAAGTGCTTCATGCACTTTTAATACACTCCTGGCACATAAGTATAACCTTTTGAAACAGGAATTAAAGAATCTGGGAAAAAAGTGCTAAGTGTTGCTTTAGGTTCTGTTTTAAATTGAACATTAATTTTTAAAAAATCATAGTTAAAAGGAGGTAGGTCATGAAAATCAGAACATTTTTTTTAATCGTTGGTGCGATTGCGCTGTTTTTCACAGGATGTGAAAAAGATGATTTTTTTACTGAATCAGCAGACAATGAGGCATTAAAGAAAGCTGTAGTTAAAGAGGTCCCGATAAAAATGGTTGAGGGATATGTAGTTGTAACCGATTTTTGGCCTGACTTTCCTGTTCCAGGCAATCAATTTCCGGCAATGGGATTAAGCTATGGAATTATGACTCATTTGGGAAAACTACAAGCTGAAAAAAGTATTTGGTACACAACAGATGTAGCGCCAGATCCTATAGATCCGGGGATACTTCTTTGGTCTCAGGAAGGTGACTGGTGTGCTGCAAACGGAGACTTATTGCATTGGACAATAGTTACCAACGTGGAAATGGGCGATGGCAAAGTTAGCGGTACAGCAATATTTGATGGCGGAACCGGCAGGTTTGAAAATGCAACCGGTTATTTTGATTTAAACGGGCATGTTGATCCGGACAATCCTACTACCAGGTTTATTGTTGATGAAGGTGTTGGGATGATTTCCAATGTGGGAAACGGTAAATAGTCAATCAATAACCTAATACTGATCTGATATTTTGCTGCAAAAGCGGAAATTGGTAATATATACCATATAATACAACCTGAAAAAACAGATGTTTGTTCAATCATAAGAATTTAATATTTCGGATGTTGGAGATTTTGATACTGGGAGCTTTTCATCTGTAACACTTGAGCAGAATTATCCCAACCCGTTCAATTCAGTAACAACCATTCCATATGAACTGCTTCATCAAAACAATGTCAGGATTTCTGTTTATGATTTGCTTGGCCGTGAAGTGAAAACCCTTATTAACAAAAATCTACCTGCTGGGACATATCAGGTTTTATTCAATGGGAGACAAACTGGCAGGTGATATCTATTTTTATCAAATACAGACCAAATCTGCAGATAGTTCTCAATTTTCTGATACCAAAAAACTTATATTGATTAAATGGCTTTTGGTCAAATAGGAAAATGGACAGACAGACAAACCACCCATAGCTACCGGACGTGGTTTCATATCTGGTGCTGTTTTCGAAGGGAACAATCATGGAAGTGTTGGTTCCGCTGACTTTACTGTTGCTGGCTAATAAAGGCGAATAAATTTTTATTCGTCCTGATATAAAGCCTGTTGTTAATCGCCACAGGTGAGGCCCCGACTTTTTCTCCCAGATCGATCTGGTTGATGATCTCGAACGCAATGCCTTCTTTTAAGATTGTGATCTTGCTGTTACAGGAGACACTTTGTTTTTAATTGGACTGGACAAAGGTAAATCCGGGTTTCACAGTGACCATCAGGTAGAAGAACTGGGGGAATCTGAGGTCTGTGTCGCAGACCCCCTTGACGGCCTCCAGGGTGGGGGTGGCTGCGAAAAAGGAATAGCCGGCCTGGAGGGCGGTGACCTTCGAGAGTTTCCAGTTCAGGGTAAGGTCCAGTTCGCTGCCCAGTTCCTTGCCGAGGGCCACACCCGGCTGTCCGGGATCTTCCATCCTGGCGGCCAGGCGGAAATAGTGGTAGTCGGCCCGGAGCGTGACCGCTTCGGAGAAGGTGTATTTGAGCTGCGCCATATAATCCTGTAGCCCCTGCGGTGGCATGGTGCTGAAATAGTCCATGTAGCCGTAGGCACTGTGGCGGACACCGTACAGCAGGTCGAAGGCGTGATCGGTTTCCCGGTATTCACCCGGCGAGATATCGTCCTGGCCGGAGACGTAATCCAGTCCAGCGCTCCCCCCGAGCCGCCCCGGGAGGATCTCGATGCCTGCATTCAGGGAAAAGACGAATGCGCTCATTTTCCCGCCGGCCTGGTTCAGGTGGCTCTGGCGGTAGAAGGAGGCCCTCACCTGCGTTCCTTCCTCGCTGAACACCAGGTTGGAGCCCAGGGAGACACGGTACCAGGTCTCATCGGTCGTGTCGCTCATCTGGTTGCCTGTCAAAAGGGCGATTGCCGACCACTTCAGGCTGCCGATATCCATTTCATACCGCAGGAAATCCATGGTCTTGAATTTCGCCGGCGGGAAGATGGAATATTTGCTTGATTCCGCATTCCAGATGATCCCCAGGTCCACACTATTTATTCCAGAGGTATATTGTGCCAGGACGGCATCGTAGGTGACCTGGTAATCGTTCCATCCCCTGGCCGAAAAGAGCCGCTGGTCGTCGTAGCTGAGCAGCTGCCTTCCCACCTTCAGGGAGAGCCAGTCGGCGGGCCTGAGCAGGAACCACGCCTGGTGAAGGGAGATGCTCCGGGTGTTCCCGTGCATCCCGCTGGCCTTGAAATTGTCATCGTCCCCCCAGACCCGCACATCCTGGACCGAGATGTACGTCTCCAGCTTCTCCCCGGTGAACAGGGTGTTCATCCGGGTACGCTGGCTCACGTACACGTGGGTGGGAGCATCCGCCGGTTTCGGGCTGGAATAGCCCAGGTCCACCAGCACCCGGGGACGCAGTTCGGCTCCCAGTTGCAGCTGGGAATAAGCGGGGAGAGCCCCCGCGATCAGGAGGATAAAATAGCAAAGAATGGTACGCATGGTGTTCAGGTTTTTCAGTTAATGCTTCCTTTCAGGTAGGCGCGGGTGATTTCGGTCTGGGGCGACTTGAAGAACTGGTCCGCCGGTCCCTGCTCGATCACCTCACCAAGGTACATGAAAATCACGTAATCCGCAAGCCTGATGGCCTGGCGGAGGATGTGGGTGACCAGCACGATGGTGTAGCCGTTCTTCAGTTCCACGAATTTTTTCTCGATCTCCTGGCTGGAGATGGGGTCCAGCGCCGAGGTGGGCTCGTCGGCCAGGATGATGTCCGGGTCCACGGCTAGTCCCCTGGCCAGGCACAGCCGCTGCTGCTGACCGATGGAAAGCCCGGCCGCAGGTTCCTTCAGCCGGTCCTTCACCTCGTCCCACAAACTGGCCTGCTTCAGGTAGTGCTCGATGCGCTTGTCCAGGAACTGTTTCTTCCTCCGCCCGCTGATCCGCAGCCCGAAGGCGATGTTCTTGTAAATGTTCATGGGCAGCGGGTAGGGCCGCTGGGACAGCAGGCCCATTTTTTTCCGGATCTCCGTCACATCCTTCGTCGTATGGAGGATGTCCTCCCCGTCGATGAGGATCTTGCCGGTGACCCGGATGTCAGAATAGATGTCCGTCAGCCGGTTCATGCTCTTCAGCAGGGTGGTCTTCCCGCATCCCGAGGGACCCAGGATCACAGTGATCTTGTGCTTGGGGATCTCCACGTTGATGTCCTTCAGGATCTTCGCCCGGCCGATGCTCAGGTTCAACTCCTCGATCTTGATCTTCGGCTGATGGTTGTTCAGCTTTTCCATCTTATCAGAATTTTATGGTTTGTTTTTTGTATTTGCCTGAAAACAATCTTGAAAAAACGCTGGTCAGCAGGATGATGACCGTAAGCACCACCGCTGCCGCATAGGCCCTGTTCTTCACCTCGGGGATGGGCGAGGTGAGCTGGAAGAATATGGAAAGGGGAAGGGTGGCCGTGGGCTGTCCCAGCGAGGTGGGGATGTTATCGGTGAAGCCGGTGGTGAACAGCACCGAAGCGGCATCCCCGACGGCCCTCCCGAATGAAAGCAGGATGGCGGTGATGATCCCGGGGAAGCATTGCCTGGACAGCACCCTGAAGCCCAGCTCCGTCCTGGTGGCCCCCAGGGAGAAGGAGGCTTCCGTGAGTCCCAGGGGCGATGCTTTCAGTCCCTCGTCGATGGCCCGGATCATGATGGGCAGGACGAACAGGCCCACCACGATGATCCCGGCGGCCAGGGAGGTTTTCCATCCCATCATGATCATGATGGTGAATCCGATGGCCCCGTAGATGATGGAGGGAACCCCCCACAGCAGGTCCAGGATGAACCGTATCGTGTTGACCAGACGCTTGCGCCTGAGCAGCCAGGTGTTCATGAAGATGGCCACGGGGAGACCGATCACCAGGGCCAGGAATGTGGAGCCCAGGGCCAGGTAAAGCGATCCCACGATGGCATTCAGGATCCCGCCCTCCTTCCCGAAGTAGAACCCTCCCTTCGGGGTCTGGGTCAGCATCTCGATGCTCAGCGAAGGGATACCCACCTTCAGGATGCTGAAGATGATCATGATCAGGACCCCGACGATCAGCGCCGATGAAAGGAGCATCAGCGACCTGAAGAAGATCTCCTCGGCCTGCTGCATGGTTTTCCTGAAACCGGAACGCTTATCTGTACTTGTTCTCATAGCGGATGATCACGAAGCGTGAGGCCAGGTTGAACAGGAGCACGATCACGAACAGGATCAGGGCTGCCATCATCAGTGCTGAATCGTACAGGGGGATGGAGAGCATCTCCCCGTAGTTGTTGGCGATCAGCGCGGGCAGGGGGTACCCGGGCCGGAAGATCCCCTCCGGGATCCGGGTCACGTTGCCTACCACCATCAGCACGGCGATGGTCTCCCCGAAGGCCCTGGACAGGCCCAGTCCCAGCGCGGAGACCACCCCCGGGAGGGCCTTGCGGAGGAGCACCGCGCGGACGGTGATCCAGCGGCTGATGCCCAGCGACAGGGAGGCCTCCTGCAGCTCCACCGGGATGGTGTTGAAGATCTCGATGAGGATGTTCAGGATGAACGGGATGATCATCACCGAGAGGACCAGTCCCCCCGCCAGGATCGAATACCCAGACGACTCGGCGCCGAACAGGGGGGCCAGACGGTCCGAGATGAATGGGACGATCACGATCACCCCCCACACCCCGTAAACCACCGAGGGGATCCCGGCCAGGATGTCGATGGCCGGCTGCATGATCCTGGTGAACCGGCTGTGCGCGAAATAGGTCAGGTGGAGGGCCGACAGGATGCAGACGGGTCCGGCGATGACCAGGGAAATGAGGGTGACCCACAGGGAGCTCAGGATGAAGGGCAGGAAGCCGAATTCGCCCGAAAGCGGCTTCCATGTATCGGACCAGAGCAGCTTCCAGAGGGAGTTGTCCTCCAGGAGCATGCTGGATTTCCACATGAGCCCGGCAAAGATGATCAGCGGGGAAAGCAGGATGAAGACCGTCCAGAAGGACATCCACGTCCTGTTCATCCGTTCCTTGAAAAGCCTGCCGATCCTGATCCTTGCCCTTGCCATGGGGATTGATTTTCAGGGATCAGCCTTCCGCTGAGTCGTGCAGCTTGGCCAGCTCCTCTTTTATCCGCTGGTCGGAGAGCTTCACATAACCCGCTTCTCCCACGAATTGCTGTCCCTCGGTGAGGATCCACTCGATGAACTGGACCACCTCCTGCTTTTCAGGTCTCCCGTGTGCCACGAAATAGAGTTCCCTCGCGGGCGGAGCGGGATACCTCCCGTCCCGGATGGCTTCCACCACGCTGTCCAGGTTCCCGTAGAATGCTTCATCCGGGGTGATGTTGCCGCTGTTGTCCAGGTCAAGGGGCAGGACCTCCATGTCCTTATATTTATTCCTGGTGTTGATGTCATACACATAGGCTACGTTGTTGAAGCCGAAACCAGCCTTGTCAGCCTTCACCGCATCGGCCACCCCGGGGTCCCCGAACACCCCCAGTCCCAGCAGGTCCTCCTGGTTCACTCCCAGGTAGGCGCCCCACATGGCCGCCGCTCCGCATGCGTCGGAGCGGGTGAACAGGGTGATCTCATCGGCCGGAGGCTCGTCCAGGATCTCGTTCCATGTGGTGAGTCCCCCGGAAACGAACAACCGGTACAACTTCTCCCTGGTCACTCCCTTTTCCATCAGCTCGTCGATAAACGGATTGGAGGCATTGATGGTGGGGAGCACCGCATCCTTGGTGAGCGCGATGTACCAGGCGCCCTTTGCCATCTCCTCAGGGGTGACCTCCCGGGAGAACATGCCCAGGTCGACCATCTCGGAGAGGGCATCCGCCATTCCCTTGCCGGCCCCTCCTGCCGAGATGTCGATCTGTATGTCGGGGTGGCTCTTTTTGAATTCCTCCGCCCATTTTACGGTCATGGGGTACAGGGCGAACGCCCCGGAGATGCTGATGCCCGCCCTTTTGGAACTGCAGCCGGAGGCCATCAGGAGCAGGGGCACCAGGAAGATAATCGCTGTGCGTTTCATTGTGCCGTTGGTTTTTACCGGACGGTTGACCGGTCCGGGTTAGTTTAAAACAAATCTAAACCTATGAAAGGCGCGGGGAAACAGTCATTAAGCGTAAATTGGAGGTTACGGCATTGCACGTACCGGGTAGGTATAAATACGTAGCGGGAAGCTCCGCATGCATGCGGGACCGGCCGGGAGAATGGATGTTACATGTCGATGATCCCGGACTGGATGGCATACATGACCAGTCCGGCCGTGTTCTTCGCCCCGGTCTTCAGGAGGATGTTCTCCCGGTGCTTGTCCACCGTCCGTTTGCTCAAAAAGAGCGTGTCGGCGATCTCCTTGTTGGAGTATCCCTTGCAGATGTGGATCAGGACCTCCACCTCGCGGTCCGAGAGATCCCCCTTCCCCCCGCTTCTCTTTTTCCGGGTCAGTCCCTGCACCAGTCCGGTGACCACCTCTTGGGAGAAATAGTTCTTCCCTTCCACCACATTCACGATGGCATCCTCCACCTCGTGGATGCTGGAGTTCTTCAAAAGGAAACCCTTCACACCGGCACTGATCATTTTCGTGTAATACGCCTCCTCCCCGTACATGGAAAGGGCGACCACGTGCATGTCCGGGTATTGCTCCAGGGCCTGGCGGGTGGTCTCGATCCCGCTGATCCCGGGCATCTCGATGTCCATGAAGACCACGTCGGGAACAGCCCCCGGCAGCGAATCCAGGAATTCCTGTCCGCTCGATGCCTCGCGCACCTCCCTGATGAAAGGCAGCTTTTCCAGCAACAGCTTCATCCCCTCCCTGAACAGCTGGTGGTCGTCTACCAGGCAGACGTTTATCTCATTCATGTTTCCCTGTTTTGATGGCCACGTTGATGCAGACCCCCTCGTCCTCGTTGCTCACCACATCCAGCGTTCCGTTGATGCTCTTGATGCGGGACTGGATGTTGGAGTATCCCATTCCCGGCTGGAGGCTCAGCACCTTTTCGGTGTCGAATCCCTTCCCGTTGTCGAAATAATCCAGGGTCAGGCGGTTGTCGTTGTAGTACAGGTCCACGTTGATCTCGCTCGCATCGGCGTGCTTCACCGTGTTGTTGATCAGCTCGCAGATGATCCGGTACAGCACCACCTCGATGTTGTAATCGAACCGGGTGTCCTCGATGTTGGAGTTCACTTTGATCTGTAAATTCCCCGGGGTTTCGATCCGGTCGATAAACGAGCGGACCGCCTTCAGCAGGCCGAAGTTGTTCAGGATGTGGGGACTGAGCTTGTTGGAGATCTCCTTGATGGTGGCCACAGACTCGTCGATCAGCTTGCTCGTATTGTCCAGGATCTTCTTGTCGGCCGGTTCCCTGCTGCCCGCCTCCAGGGCGGAAATGGACATTTTGATGGAGCTGAGCAGCGGACCCAGTCCGTCGTGCAGCTCCTTGGAGAACTTCAGGCGCTCGTTTTCCTCGGTCTTGATGATCGCCGAAAGCACCCTGGATTCGCTCTGCTTTTTCAGGTCGTCGATCCGCTTCTGCAGGTTGAAGATGCGCTTAATGTAGATCACCCCCACCAGGATGAAGACCGATATGGCCACCGCGGTCCAGGTGCTGACCGGGCTGCCGGTGATCCAGAGCCCCGACCGCCACACGTCCGCCAGGTCCACCATCCGGCGGAACGCCATCAGAAGGAATGCGACGGAGAGGATCACCCAGGAGAAATTGTACTTGGTCTGGCGGATGAGGCTGATGGAAATGACCGCGGCCGCGAACTGGAAGGCCATGGAAAAGATGAGTGCGATAAAAATTGTCATGGTGCGGGGTTTACATTGTAAAATTAGCCATTCTGCTGACCGTATTCATCCAAATTCAGTCTTTTCATCAACCAATTTAAGGAATTATCCGCTGCCAAATAGTGCGGCATGATCCATAATGATTGTCTTTTCTTTCGTAACTTACTCTGTTCTTAATACCCCTGTTTATATGAAACCATTCACTTTGATCGCTGCCGCAGCACTGCTGCTGGCAGCCTGCAACCTGCAGGAGCGTTACAAATATTCGGGCGACCTTGCCATTGGCGAGGTCGTGGAAGGAGTGCTGGAAGTGGAGACACCCGATACTTTCTTCCTGGACCTGGATGCCGACACCTACCTCTACGGGGTGGCGGACCAGGTATCGGTCGATGTGGTGGTCACCCTCTATGAGTCGGCCGGCAACCGGATCGGGATGGTAGACGGACCTGCGGAAGGGCCTGAGGTGTTCCATTTTGAGACCGAGGATCCCGGCAGGTACATGCTGGAGGTGGCTCCCTTCGAGGATGACTCCGGCAAATACACCCTCGTGCTGAAGGTAGTGGAGCGCATCGCTACGAAACCGGAGGAAAGGGCCGACCAGCTGTTCATTCCCTTTTCGGGCGATAGTGTGCCCGGTGGTGTGGTGGGAGTGATCCGCGACGGGAAACTGGTGTTCGCGAAGGCTTACGGCATGGCGGACCTGACCTACGACATCCCCTTCACGGTGAGCACCCCGTCGAACATCGGCTCGGTGTCCAAACAGTTCACCGCGTTCGCGATCCTGCTGCTGGAACAGCAGGGGAAGCTTTCCCTGGAGGATGATGTGCGGAAGCACATCCCCGAGCTGCCCGACCTGGGTGAGGTGGTCAGGGTGAAAAACCTGATGAACCATACCAACGGTCTCCGGGAGGTGTACAACCTGATGCCCATGACCGGCTGGAAACTCGAGGACGCACTGCGGAGGGAGGAGATCGTTGAGATGCTGAAGCGGCAGAAGGAGCTGCAGTCCTCCCCCGGGGAGGAATTCAACTACAACAACTCGGCCTTCATCCTGCTGGCGGAGATCGTGGAGCGGATCACGGAAGAGGAGTTCCCCGACTGGATGAAGAACCATGTGTTCGGTCCCCTGGGAATGGACTCCACCACCGTGAGGGCCGATCCGGCGATGATCGTTCCGGGCGCGGCCCGGGGCTATATCACGGCTTCCCAGGGCTATCAGGAAGGCGGGGACCTGTATGCCTCCTACGGGGCGGGAGGGATCTACACCACCGTGGAAGATTTCGCCGCCTGGCTGGGTAATTTCAGCGATCCACAGGTGGGCGGAGAGGAGGTGGTCCGGAAGCTGGTCACCCCCGACACGCTGAACAGCGGGGATACCATGACCTATGCCCTGGGAATCGGCGTGGGCGGGTACAGGGGACTTAAGCTGTACAGCCATGGCGGGGCGGACATCGCGCACCGGGCAACGCTGCATTATTTCCCTGAGATCGGGGCGGGTGTGGCCGTCCTGAGCAACAACGGTTCTTTTGATCCCGAATACGTGGCCAATGCGCTGGTGGATGTCTTCTTCAGCGATGAGCTGGAGCCGGAGGAAGAAACGGCTGAAAAAGCTGATTCGGCCGGGGTGGTGGTGCCGGAACGGCTGCTGAAAGCATACGAGGGAAAATACAGGCTCGCCACGATCGGGATGCTCCTCAATATTACCCTGAAGGATGGAAAACTTTTCATTTCCCCGGAGCTGCAGCCGGAGATGGAGCTGATCCCCAGGTCCGATTCTGTGTTTGAATATAAGGGTATGGAGGCAACCTTAGAATTCAACCTGGACAGCGGGGGAAAGGTGGTCAGCGCGATCCACTCCCAGGGCGGGATGCGAATGGAACTCCTCCCCGTGGCCCCCTACGATCCCTCGCCGGAGGTGCTGGAAGCATACGCGGGAAGGTATTACAGCGATGAACTGCAGACCTTCTATACCCTTGAGGTGAAGGACAGCACCCTCACCCTCCTGATCCGCAATACGGAGGATATCGAGCTCAAACCCATGGAGGAGGACAGCTTCCAGGGGATGGGGGAGATGGAATTCCTACGGAACGATGCGGGGAAGGTGACCGGCTTCGATCTGTCCAACGGCCGCACCCGGGGGATCCGCTTCGAGAGAATCTGATCCGGTCGCTTCGGGTGGACCGGGACTGACCGTTTCATTCCGGACCGGTTCATTGATGTTGTACCTGCATCCTGACAGGGCATGTTGCATCTGAGCGGGAATTTTAGTTACTTACAAGTAAAACCGGGACCATGAAACAGATCAGAACAAGCTGGCTCATGCTGGCCATTGCCCTGGCGGGACTCGTGCTGGGGATTGTCACCCTGGTGAACCATTTCTCCGGCGATCGTCCGGCGCAGGCGGACGGGAACAGGAAGGGGACTTCGGGCAGGAACGGGCTCTTCGCACAGGGAAACAGGGGCGGCCAGGAGGACGGGGCCGCGCTCTATGTGAAATACTGCGCCACCTGTCACGGGACCGACCTGCGGGGAGGGAACGCCCAGAGCCTGCTGGACGGGGTCTGGCAGTTCGGCGACGGGTACGGGTATGTGCGGAGGAACATCGAGTTCGGGATCCCGCACCTGGGGATGCCCTCCTACGACGATGTGCTGTCCGGCGACGAGATCAATGCCCTGGTGGAATACCTCTACGCGGAACAGGAAAAGGCCGGGGCGGTGAAGCCGGATCCCCCTCCCACCCTGGAAACCATGGACTACGTGGTCTCTGCGGAGGTCTGGGTGGACAACCTGGAGATCCCCTGGGCGATTGTCTTCCTGGGCGAAGACACGGCGCTTGTCACCGAACGGCCCGGAACGCTCAGGATGGTGGTGAAGGGAAAACTGCTGGAAGATCCCGTGCGGGGCACCCCGGAGGTGCTGCACGAGGGACAGGGCGGATTGCTGGATGTGAACATCGATCCCGGCTACGCGCAGAACCGCTGGATCTACCTCTCCTACAGCCATGCCATCAAAGGGGGACCGGGCGATGAGCGGCCGCCGGCCATGACCCGGATCGTGCGGGGACGCATCAGCGGGATGGAGTGGACCGGTGAGCAGGTGCTGTACGAGGCGCCCCCCGAAACATACCGTACCACGCGCCACCATTACGGCAACCGGATCGTGTTCGACAAAAAGGGGTACCTCTATTTCAGCATCGGCGACCGCGGGATGCAGGATGAGGCGCAGGATCCCGCCAGGCCCAACGGGAAGATCCACCGGATCCGGCCTGACGGCAGCATCCCGCCCGACAATCCATTCATCAAGGAAGGGCTCCCCACCCTGTACACACTGGGGAACCGGAATCCGCAGGGGCTCTCGGTCCACCCTGAAACGGACCAGGTTTGGGAAGCCGAGCACGGTCCCCTGGGAGGCGACGAGATCAATGTGATCCGCAGGGGGGTGAACTACGGCTGGCCGGTCATCACCTACGGCCGGAACTATAACGGGACCGCCATCACGGAACATACCGCCCTGGAGGGGTATGCCCAGCCCGTCATGTACTGGAAGCCATCCACCGCCGTATGCGGCATCGAGTTCTACAGGGGAGAGGCCTTCCCCAAATGGAAGAACAAGCTGCTGGTGGGCGCCCTGAAATACGAGGACGTCCGGCTGCTCCACGTGGAGGAGGACCGGGTGATGCACGAGGAGGTGATCCTGAAGAACTTCGGCCGGGTCAGGGACGTGGGACTGGATCCGGCAGGGAATGTTTACGTGGTGGTGAACCAGCCCGACCGCGTCATCAGACTGTCACCCGTCCGCGAACGCGTCGGGCAGTAACCGGGACCCGCCTGTCAGTTGCCAATGCCGAACAATTCCTGACCTTTACCTGACGGCCCGGTCTGGAAAGGGCGGGCGGACCGGCTCCTGGGGCGGATTACGCTCCAGTTCCTCCATGACCACCTCGATGGCCTTTTCCAGCTGCGGATCATGCCCCTTGATCACCAGGGCAGGGGTCTGTTCCACCTCGATGTCCGGCGGAACCCCCACGTTCTCCACAACGAACCCGTCCCCGGTCCAGATGGCCAGGTTGGGCGCGGTCACGTAGCCGCCGTCCATCAGCCCCGGGAACCCAAGGGTTCCCACCAGGCCTCCCCAGGTGCGCTTCCCGATCAGCTGACCCAGCCCGAACTTCCGGAACATCCAGGGGAGCATGTCCCCGCCGGATCCGGCCAGCTCGTTGATCAGCATCACCCTGGGCCCCTGGATGGATGCGGTGGGGGTCTTGAAATCATTCGTGTACCGCATGGTCCAGTAGCTCTGGTAGCGCCTGCTCAGGATATCGATGTAGTAATCGGCCACCAGTCCGCCCCCGTTGAACCGCTCATCCACGATAATCGCCTTCCTGTCGGCCTGGGGAAAGAAGTAGCGCTTGAAATATTCGTGTCCCGCCCCGGCGGTGTTGGGTACGTACACATAGGCCACCTGTCCGTCCGTCGCCTCGGTCACCTTCTTCAGATTTCCTTCCACCCAGTCCCTGTTCCTCAGGGAGTATTCACTGCCAACGGGGACCACCCTGATCTCCCTGGAGCCTTTACCGGCAGGATCGGGCCCCACGGTCAGCTCCACGATCTTCCCGGCCTTGTTCTCGAGGTGCCTGTGGATGTTATCGGCCGCGGTCAGGTCCGCCCCGTTCACAGCCAGGATGTACTCCCCGGCTTTCACATTGAGACCCGGCTCTGTGAGGGGCGACCGGAGCTCCGGGTTCCAGTTGAGCCCCTCGAACACCTTTTCGATCCGGTACCGGTTGTTCTCGATGGTAAAATCGGCCCCCAGCAGTCCGCCTCCCACCCGCTCAGGCCGGCTCAGGGATTCTCCTCCGCCTACCCTGTGGTGTCCCACGGACAGTTCGCTGCACATCCACTGGATCACCCGGTTCAGGTCGCTGCGGCACGCCAGGTGCGGGATGAATTGCGCATATTTTTCCTTCATGGCGGACCAGTCAGCCCCGTGCATTCCCGGATCGTAGAAATAATCCCTGTTGATCCGCCAGGCCTCGTCGAAGATCTGCGGCCACTCCGCCGCCGGGTCTATCTTCACCTCGATGGCCCCAGTATTCAGCATCCCTTTCTCGGGATCGGGCTTTGCACCCGCATCGGCGATCCCGAAGGATCCGTTCTTTGCGAAAAGCATTTTCTTGCCGTCGGCCGAGAGCACGTAGCCGTCCACTTCGGTCACCTCCTCGTCCTTCTGCTTCTTGATGTCGTATTTGTGCATCATCCTTTTCCCGTCCTGGTTAACGATGTACAGCAGTTCGTTCTCCTTCGCCGATCCCAGGTTGTAGTATTCCCCTGCCTTCAGGGGGACATCCACGATCCTGTTCTGGATGCCCTGCAGGTCGATTACGAGCGGCTTTTCCGCATTTTCTCCTTCACCGTTTTCGTCCTTCTTTTTCTTAGCGGGTTTCTCCTTCTCTTCTTTCTCCCCGTTTTCCTCCTTCTCCTCATCTCCGGAGATCTTCACCTCGTCGCTCTCCTTCGCGAAGGGTGAAAGGGTATCCTTCTGCAGGGTCACCAGGTAAATGTTCCTGGTCATCTCCATGTCCGCGCTGGACAGATCGAACCAGTTCACCACCGGTCCCGCATCGGTCGATGCAAAGAAGTAAAGATACTTCCCGCCCGGATCGAAAACCGGTTCAGCAGCATCGCTCATGCCGTCGCTCACCGCGTGGGAGCTCATCCCGTCCACCGAGTAGAGGAAGACCTGCTGGAAGTTGGTCCTGTTCAGGCGGGTGTAGGCGATCCATTTCGAATCGGGCGACCAGTTGCCGAACAGCTCCCTGAACGCCCCGGGGGCATAAATCTCGTCCGTGGCGATCTTCGTGATCCCGCCGGATGCCACGTCCAGCAGGTACAGGTTCCGGCCGTTGTCCGCATAGCAGATCTTTTTGCTGTCGGGCGACCAGTGCAGGTTGGCATAGAAGCCCGTCCCGGTGAGAGGGACCGCCCTGGGCTCCCCTTTCCCGTCCTGGGATTTGAGATGGAGCATGTACTCGCCCGATACATCCGAAAAATAGGCCACTGTCTTGCCGTCGGGCGACCAGGCGGGGTCTCTTTCATGTGCCCCGGGGGTATCCGTCAGGTTGCGGGGATCGCCTTTTTCAGCGGGGACCGTGATGATCTCCCCCCTGAAACCGAAAACGGCCCGCTCGCCCGACGGGGAGATGTTGGCGCTTCGGATGTAGTCGTTGCCCTTCACGTAGCGGGGACGAAGCTCCAGCAGGTCGGCCGCCACCCCCACGGTGATCTTCTCCGTGGTGTTGTCCGCCACATTGTACCGGTGCAGGAACCCTTCCCTTTCGAAGATGATCTCGCTGCCGTGGTGGGAGGCATTCAACATGGGGAAGTCATCGTATTGGGTGAGCCGGGTCACCTTCTTTGAGGGAACATCGTAGGCATACAGGTTGAACTCCCCGTCCCGGTCACTCAGAAAATAGATCTGATCGCCGATCCACATGGGGTCCACATCGTTGCACCCGCCATCGGGTTTGGGGATCCCGGTGACTGAATGGTCGCCGAACGAAAAGATCCACAGGGTGGAGATGGTGCCGCCCCGGTAGTTCTTCCACTGCCTGAAAGCATCGCTGTAAGGGGTGTAGACCATGTATTTCCCGTCGGGCGAGTAGCAGGTGTGGTAGGCATTGGGGATCTCCAGCTGTTCGGGGTACCCGCCGGAGAGGGGGACCGTGAACAGCTGCGCGAGCCCGCCGGTGAAGGTGGAGCGCTGGGAGAGGAAGAGCACGCTTTTCCCGTCCGGGGTGAATCCGCTGACATAATCGCCCGAGGGATGAAAGGTGAGCCGGGTGGGGATGCCGCCTTCCACGGGGACGGTGTACACATCGGTGTTGCCGTCATATTCGGCGCTGAAGGCGATCAGCCTGCCGTCGGGCGAGAAGCAGGGGGAGAATTCGTTCCCCTCGTCCACCGTCAGCCTGCGGGGATGGGAGCCATCCCTGTCAGCCACCCAGAGGTCGTGCGCATAGATGAATGCAATGTGGTTCTCGCTGATGGCCGGATCCTCCAGCAGCCTGGTGTCTTTCGGATCAATGCCGGAGAGGGCGGATGCGGTCAGCAGGACCACCACCCCGGTCATCCAGGTATACCTGAGCTGTTTCATTTCTTTTGATTTATGATTTATGATTTGATGAATGTTTTTTCTATCCACGGGACGCCGGGGCAGTTGTTAAAAGTACGGATAAACGATATTTCAGTCAAGGCAATTTGCCAGTTTTATCCGGGAATTGTACCTTATGGTCCCAATCGCACCACCGGCATGCAGAAACCAGGAAAACAGATGATCCTTTCTGAGGAAGCCCTCCGCATCCACCGGGAGGCGCTGGTGCTGGACGGGCACAACGACCTGGCCGACAAGATCAGGGACCTGGGCTATTCCTCCCTGGAGGGGTTCTCGCTGGAGGATCCGCCGGCCGGTTTCCAGACGGATATCCCCCGCCTCCGCAAAGGAGGCGTGAAGGCCCAGGTATGGGTGGCATTCGTCCCCCCGGAATACATGTACAGCGGCGAGGCCGGAAGGGTCTGCTTCGAGCAGCTCGACCTGATTCACCGGCTGGTGGAAAAACACGCAGGTCACCTGGAGCTGGCCCTCGGAGCGGCCGATGTGGAACGCATTGCCGGGGAGGGAAAGATCGCCTCGCTGATCGGGGTGGAGGGGGGCCACGCCATCGAGGACAACCTGGACCGCCTCTCCGAATTCTACAGCCTGGGAGCAAGGTACATGACCCTCACCCACAACGACACCACCAGCTGGGCCGATTCCAGCTACGACGAGCCCCGGAACGGCGGACTCTCCGGCTTCGGGCGGGAGGTGGTGCAGGAAATGAACCGGCTGGGCATGCTGGTGGATGTGTCCCATGCATCGGACCAGGCAGTGCGGGATGCGGTGGATGCCGGCAGGGCCCCGGTGATCGCCTCCCACTCTTCGGCCCGCGCCATCAGCGGCCTGCGGCGCAACCTGCCGGACGAGCTGATACGGGCGGTGGCCGGCACGGGCGGGATCGTCATGGTGAACTTCTATCCCCTCTTCCTGGTCCCCGGAGGAGTGGCCGTGGAGACGGCCTACTATGAGAAAAGCATGGCGCTCAGGAAGATGAATCTCTCCCCGGAAGAATTCGCCATGGCCATGCATGATTTCGAGCGGGAACGCCCTCCCCTGCCCCGCTGCGGGGTGGACGCGGTGGCTGACCACCTGGAGCACATCATCCAGGTGGCGGGGATCGACCATGCGGGACTGGGCTCCGACTTCGACGGGATCCCCTTCGGACCCGACCAGATTCCCGATGTGTCCGGGTTCCCCTGCATCACCCAGGCATTGCTGGACAGGGGACATGACGGGGAGGCAATCCGGAAGATACTGGGAAAAAATTTCCTGCGGGTATTGAGGGATGCGGAGAACTTCAGGGAAAAATAGCACGAACGGGAAGATGAAAACCTATACCATCAGCGGGTGGACCTTTGCCGTCGTCTGCCTCCTGATCCTGGCCCTTCCGCTTTCCAGGAAATGGAAGCTGATCATCCGGGGGGAGAAGGCCGGCGGGGTGGTGTCGGCGTACCGGCCGGTGGTGAAGGAACACGCCGACGACAGCAAAACGCTCGATTACGCCAGCGAAGTCCTTTTCCGCGCGGGCGACAGCACCTATGTTGCCCGGGGACCGGAAAGCATCCGGTATAAACAGGGCCGCAGGGTGACGGTCCTCTACGACCCGGAGGACCCCGGACGGAACAGCATCCTCACCTTCAGCGCCCTGTACCTGTCCGACTACTCGGCCCTGCCCCTGGTCCTCCTGATCCTCTGGGGCGCCTTCTACCTCTCCTTCAACAACTATTCCAGGTTCGCCCGCGGCCGGGATCCGGGTGCACCTGCCGGATCGCCCCGTCTCCCCGCAGGAAGGGGATCATCCCTTCGCCGGCTGTGGCGCCAGCTGCTTCGCTTCAAATAGGGATTTAACATTCCTGTAACAGTTCCCGGGCAGTAAAATTCACAATTTTGCAACGATAGATGAGTTTTATTTAATCTAAATTAATGCATTATGAAGAAATTAATGATGTTGACGGCAGCCGTGGCGTTTCTGGGATTCGGCCAGCTGCAGGCAATGAGTGATTCGGAGATCAATAATGCGATGGTTTACATGCAGGATGTGACATGGGAGGAAATTGACAGGTCCGAACTTCCCCAGGCTGTAAACGACGCTTTCGTAAAGGACTACAGCGATTATACATTTAAAAAGGCCCTGAAGGGAAGCGACGGTCATTATAAGATCAAAGCCGTAAAAGACGGCACGGAGTACTACTTTAAGTACAATGAATCGGGGGAACTCCATGCAAGCGGAAAGACCGCCGATAAAAAGATGGAGTAGGAAGCTGTCCCGGGTGCGGTACCTGTTACCGCTTCTCTCCTGAAGACCGGTCGGATCATCCGCCCGGTTTTTTTGTGCCCGTCCCTCCCGGACCGGGAAAATCTGCTATCTTTAAACGTCTATGAAAACACGCGAAAATAAGCCGGAGAAGGGATGGCCGGCAGGATGGCTCATTCTCCTGCTCATCGCGGCGGCGCCCTGTTCCCTGCATGCGGAAACGCTTCCCGTTGATCCGTCCATGAGTGTTCCGGCAGTAAACGAGCTTATCCGGGGAGCCCGCCCGGGGGATACCCTCCTTTTTGAGCCTGGGACCTACACCGGTACGTATCAGCTGAGCGGGGTGCACGGGGAACCGGAGCGCCCGGTGGTACTCACGGGGACGGCTCCAGGAGCACGGGAAACCACCTGGGAAGATCCCGCCGGTGAAGCGGGCGGGGCGGTGATCGACGGGAAAACAGAACCGGGGGAGGGCTTGTCGCATCATGCCTTCCTGCTGCGTGACTGCTCCTGGGTTGTCATTGAGAATTTCACCATCCGGAACTGCTGGACCGACCTGGTCAGGGCCGAAGAAACCTCCTACCTCACCCTGCGGGGGTGCGACATGCACGGGGGCAAGCGGGCACTACTGGCCACCGGAAGGGGGAGCCACCACTTCCTGGTGGAGCACTGCACCTGGGAGCAGGAGGAAAGGGTGTGGACCCATGCGGACGGGTACAGCTGGGAGGAGCTCCACCACGGGATCCACGGGCATTACAACGGAAGTTTGTACCAGGGGAGCGGGACCAGCGGGGTGTTCGTGCTGCGGGACAACCTGGTCCGGAACACTTTCAATGCTTTCCGCGTCTCCCCGGTCAATGACGGAGAGGTGGATCTTGTTTCCTGTACAAACGGGGAGATCTGCAGGAACACCGTGATCAACACCTCCGACAATGTACTGGAGCCGGAAGTGTATGCCTTCAACCTGCATTTCTACCACAACCGGATGATCAACGGTCATGCATTCATTTCCCTGACAGGTGTCTCGGGCGGCGAGATCCGGATCTACGGGAACACGGCGGTGAGCCTGCCCGGATCGGGGGACGGGTGGACGGTCTTCAAGATCTCCGGTACGGAAAGGGCGCTCACCCGGCCGTTGTACATTTATAACAACAGCTGGCATGTGGACTTCGACATCATCGGGAGCCCCAGGCGGCTGTGGAGGAACGACCACATCAGGCATTTCAACAACGCTGTATTCATGGAGCAGGGGGATGCCTTCGGCATCTACCACCTGGGGAAGGACAACTTCTTTGACCATGACTGCTCCAACCTGCCCTTTCCCGGATGGTTCACCGGGAGGGGACACGAAAAAAACGGACTCGTCGCCGATCCCCTGTTCAGTGATCCGGAACGGGGGGACTTTAGGCCGGAAGCGCACTCCCCATGCATCGACCGGGGCATGCGGGCGGATGAGCTGATCCTGCACTTCGAAGGCAGTGCTCCCGATATCGGGGCATATGACCAGGGAAAACTGATCGAGGGTCGGCCGTTCCGGTTCATGGAACCCGAAGCGCCGGTCCCTTACAAAGAACGCCCCCGGATCACCCGGCACCGTTTCTACGGCGACACACTCATGCTATGGTTCTCGGTGCCCCTTTCCGGGTCATCGGTCTCCTCCGCTCGCTTCTGGATCGGGGGACGCGAGGGATCCGGGTTCCCGTCCCGGGAACTGCAGCCGGATCCGGATGAAGGGGGCTTCTGCCTCAGGCTTTCGGGTTTGCGGGAAGGTGATCCGGGCGGCAGGGAGCTGCTTCCCTCCGGATGGCCCGCAGGCACGGAGCTGCTTCCCTCGGGATGGCCTGCAGGCCTGGAACTGATGGTCTCACGCCTGCCGGAAGGAACCAACGGGATGCCCCTCACTTCCTGGGCCTCGGAGGTCCTGGTCCGGCAGAGCGACCGGGTACCCGGACCGGATCCCGGCAGGGTCCTGGAACTGACCCGGATGGTGGCGGAGAAAGTGCATGGCGATACGGAATACAGGTCCCGGCTGGTCCCCCTCACCTTCAACGCGGGACTCTCGCAGGTTCGTATCGAAGAATACGGAGGAGAACTGCGCGGAAAGGGGGGAGTGTTGTATGCTGCCGGAAACATGCACAGCGAAATGGATACCGCGGGTTGGCTCGGGCTCTCCTTCGAAGGGGGCATCCGCCTGTTTCTGAACGGCACGGAGATCTTCAGCGGTACCTCCCCTTCGGTGCGGCTGCAGGAATACACGTACGACCGCTTCCAATTCCAGGAGCGGATCCCCGTCCGCTGGGAAAAGGGCTTTAACGAGCTGCTTGTCAAATTCAGGCAGCGGGAGGAGCCATCCCAGGTGCTGCTGCTGCCCCTGGACCACATGGATGCGCAGGCGGGCTACGTGCGAAGCGTGGCGGCGGCAGCGGGGATGAAGGACCCTGGCAGCGGAGGGGATCGCCTGGCGAAAGACCCGGAGGATGACCTGGCGGAAGACCCGGAGGATGGCCCTCCCTGGCTCATCAGCGGACCATGGCAGACGGACAGGGGAGATGCCATGCAGTTCCCCTTTCCCCCCGAAACCGGGTTTGCCCCCTTCTACGGGGAAGGCGACAACATCACGGGATGGAGGGCGGCTACTGTCCCCGTGGTCAGGGAACTGGTGATCCCGGAGGATGCGGCGTACCTCAGGGACGCCTATGCGGACTGGCACTATGCGAACGGGGCCACCATGCTGGGGATCCTAGCCCTGTACCAGGTTTCGGGAGATGACAGGTACCTGGATTTCTCAAAGGATTACAGGGAGCACCTGCTAAGGAACCTGGAATATTTCCGCTGGCAGTACTTCACCCTGCATGCCATGCGGGGAAGCTTCCACAGGGTGTTCCGGATGACCATGCTGGATGATTCGGGGGGACCGGCGCTGGGACTGGCGCAATTGCGGCTCCTGGATCCCGGGGATGCCGGCGGGGATCCGCTCCTTTCGGAAGTGCTGGATTATGTGATGCACGGACAGCAACGGATGCCGGACGGAACCTTCTGCCGGCCGGAGCCGGTGGATTCCACGGTGTGGGCGGACGACCTCTTCATGTCGGTTCCCTTCCTCCTGCGGATGGCGGAGGTCACAGGCGACAGCACCCTGTACGATGAGGCGGTCCGGCAGGTGACCGGTTTTGCCCGGTACCTGGAGGATCCCCTCACCGGACTGTGGTTCCACGGCTGGTACGGACAAAAAAAGGAGCATTCCCCTGTCCGCTGGGGAAGGGCCAACGGCTGGGTGGCCTGGGCCGTCAGTGAGACATTGCTGCGCATCTCCCCCTCACACCCAGGCTACCAGGCTGTCCTGGACATTTACTCCAGCCACATGGAAGCCCTGGCCAGGTACCAGGCCCCGTCCGGCATGTGGCACCAGGTACTGGACCATCCCGAAACCTATCAGGAGACCTCCTGCACCGCGCTGTTCACACTGGCCATGGCCCGGGGGGTCCGGCACGGCTGGCTTTCGGAAGGATTCCGGGAACCTGCGCTCCGGGGCTGGAACGCCCTGGAGGGCAAGATCGGGGAAGACGGCACCGTGAAGGATATCTGCCGGGGGACCGGCATCGGGGAGAGTGTGGAGTTCTACCAGTCCAGGCAGCGGTTCGATCATGATCCGAGGGGACTGGGCGGGGTGATGACGGCCGGCTGCGAGGTATACCGGATGCTACGGGAAATGAGCCCCGCTCCCTAAAAAAATCGCACATGAGAACAAACAGACCTCTTTTCCTGACTGCAGCGGTCCTGCTCCTGCTCATCGCACAGGGATGCGGCACCGGCTCCGGGGAGCATCAGGATTTCCCGGCCATCTGGCCGGTGCTGAAGCATTACGACGCCGGGCATGTGGACCGGATCGCCCTCCCGCTGGGGGGGATCGGGACGGGGACGGTCTCGCTGGGGGGACGGGGCAACCTGCGGGACTGGGAAATCATGAACCGGCCCGCCAAGGGGTACAATCCCGGGCCCAGGTTCGATGTGGCTCCCTTTTTCGTACTCTTTGCGGAAAGCGGGGATGAAACATACACCCGGCTGATGGAGGGACCGGTGCCGGAGTATGCCTATGAAGGAAGCCGGGGAGTGAACACGGTAACGAACCACGGGATGCCCCGGTTCGAACGGAGCACCTTCGATGCGGCTTATCCGTTCGGACAGGTGAACCTGTTCCATGCCGGTCTCCCGCTGAAGGTCCGGATCAGGGGCTTCAATCCGCTGGTCCCCGCCGATGTGGACAAGAGCAGCATCCCCCTGGCCGCCCTCACCATTGAAGTGCTGAACACAACCGACCGGGAGGTGGATGCATCGGTCTGTTTCTCAATGCAGAATTTTATCGGCGAGGATGGTTTTTCGGGCACCTCCCTGCAGAACCGGAACGAATTCCGGGAGGAAGAGGGGATTGCCGGGATCTTTCTGTACTCCGAAGGGGTGGACCCCGCAGCGGAACAGTGGGGCACCATGGCGGTGACCACCCGCAGCGGCAAACAGGTCACCTTCCGCACCTCCTGGAGAAAAGCGGACTGGGGGGCGCACCTGCTGGATTTCTGGGATGATTTCAGCGCGGACGGCATGCTGGAGGAGCGTGCGTCCACGGGAGAGGACAAACCCATGGCCTCGCTGGCCTCAAAGGTCCGGCTGCAGCCCGGGGAACTGATTGAGATCCCTTTCTGCATCACCTGGCACTTCCCCAACCGGAAGGCCTGGTCCTATTCCATGCTGAAAAACTACTACACCACGCAGTACGGCGATGCCTGGGACGCGGCCGTGAGAACATGGCCTGAGCTGGAGAAGCTGGAGGAGGAAACCGCCGGTTTTGTGAATGCCTTCACCGGATCGGACCTCCCCGGGGTGGTGAAGGAGGCGGCCCTTTTCAACATTTCCACGCTGCGGACCCAGACCTGTTTCCGCACTTCGGACGGGTATTTCTTTTCCTGGGAAGGGTACCACGACCATGCCGGTTCCTCGTGGGGATCCTGCACCCATGTGTATAATTACGAACATGCCACCGGGTTCCTTTTCGGGGAACTTGCACGGCTGAAACGGGAGATCGAGTTCGGACGGGCCACTGACAGCGGGGGACTCATGAGTTTCAGGGTGCGGCTGCCCCTGGACAGCATCCCCAACTTCAAGCGGGCGGCGGCGGACGGACAGACGGGGGCCATCATGAAGATGTACCGCGACTGGCAGCTGTCGGGCGACGACCAGCTGCTGCGGGAGCTCTATCCCGCCGTGAAAAGGGCGCTCCGCTTCTGCTGGATCGAGGGAGGATGGGATGCAGACATGGACGGGGTGATGGAGGGGGCACAGCACAACACGATGGATGTGGAGTACTACGGACCCAATCCGCAGATGGGACTCTGGTACCTGGGGGCCCTCCGGGCCGTGGAGGAGATGGCCGCTTACCTGGGCGACATGGAATTTTCGGCCCTGTGCGGACAGCTGTTTGTCCGGGGCAGCCGGTGGCTGGATGAGCACCTCTTCAACGGCGAATATTACATCCACCGGGTGGAGCCCCCCGGAAATGCCGGAGACATTCATCCCAGCCTGGTGGTGGGCATGGGAAGCGACAATCTGCTCGATCCCGAATACCAGCTGGGAGAGGGCTGCCTGGTGGACCAGCTGGTGGGACAGTACGTGGCGCATGTATGCGGACTGGGATACCTGGTAAACCGGGGGAACATCGTGACCACTTTGCAGAGCATCCTGAAATACAACCGCCGGGAATCGCTGGAGGACCATTTCAACTGCCTCAGGACCTACGCCCTGGGCAACGAATCCGCACTGCTCATGGCCGCTTATCCGGGCGAAAGGCCCGTGAATCCGTTCCCCTATTTCACGGAGGTGATGACCGGCTTCGAGTATGCGGCCGCCGTGGGCATGCTGTATGAGGGGATGGAGGAAGAGGGGCTGCGGTGCATCCGGGACATCCGGGACCGCTACGACGGTTTCAGGAGGAATCCGTTCGATGAGGCCGAATGGGGCCATCACTACGGCCGGGCCATGGCAAGCTGGTCGGCTGTGCTGGCGCTGACCGGGTTCCGGTACAGCGCCGTGGAAGGAAGCATGGCCTTCCACCCGGAGCAAGGGAACCATTTCTGGTCCAACGGGTACCGCTACGGCACCGTGGAGATCAGGGACGAAGGATCCCGCATGCAGGTTACACTGAGACCGGTGAACGGGGAGCTGACCCTGAACCGTTTTGTTCTGAACGGATACGGAGAGGCCGGCTTTGGCGACGGGAAAGTCTTTGTCCCCGGCCGTCCGGCTGCATTCAGGGTGGAAAAAGAAAAATAAGGATCGATGAAAAAATACGGGCTGCTGAAAGGATTGTCCATGGCCCTGATTCTCCTGGTGACCCATGCGGCGGGGGGACAGGAAGGCAACGCGCCGTGGCCCCTGCTGAAAACCTACACGGGGAAGCACCTGGACCGGGTTGCCATGCCCCTGGGAGGCATAGGCACGGGCACGGTATCGCTGGGGGGCCGGGGGGATTTGCGGGACTGGGAGCTCATGAACCGGGGGGCGCTGGGTTTCATACCCGCCTTTACATTCGTACCGCCTTCCATCTGCAACGGTCCCTTCTTCGCGCTCTGGTACAGGGAGCCTGGTAAGGATGCCGAGATCCGGGCGCTGGAGGGACCTGTTCCGGTCGGGGAGTACGAGGGCGACTGGGGCGCCGAGGCCCTGAATGCCGGGTTCCCCCGCTTCGGGGAAACGGTGTTCTCGGCAGCCTATCCGCTGGCCCGGGTGGAGTTCATCCACCAGGAGGTTCCCCTGCAGGTACGGCTGGAGGCATTCAATCCGCTGGTCATGGGCGATGCAGATAAAAGCGGGATCCCGGTGGCCGTGCTGCGATATGTGCTCACCAATCCGACGGACCGGGTGATCGAGGCGGCCGTGTGCGGGATGGTTCCCAACTATATCGGAACGGACGGCTGGAGCGGGGAGCCGGGTGGGAACAGGAATTCCTTCAGGGAGGGGGACCGACTGCAGGGGCTGTACATGTACTCGGAGGGAGTGGATCCGCTGGATGTGAATTGGGGTACGATGGCCCTGACCACCACGGCCCCGGAGGGGGTTACCTTTCGCACTTCATGGGCCCGGCTGCCCTGGAACTGGACCTTCCGGGAGTTCCGGGACGATCTTGTCGCAGACGGGGAACTGACCGACCACCCGGACATACCAGCCGCCGCGGATGACCCCGGAAACGGGATCCCCACTCCCCCGGCCACCCTGGCAGTGAAATGCACCCTGGCGCCCGGGGAGACCAGGCGGATCACGATGATGCTCACCTGGCACTTCCCCAACCGCAGGGCATGGGACCTGGGGGACGGGTACGCCGATTCGCGGCGGGTGGACTACGGGGGACCCGAGATCGTGGGGAATTATTACACCACCCTCTACCGGGATGCCTGGGAGGTGGCACAGCGGACGGCCGCGCAGCTGGAAGCACTGGAGGAGGAGACGGTCAGGTTCGTCAGCGCGCTGGTGGACAGCGACATTCCGGAGGTGATCAGGGAAGGGGCGCTTTTCAACCTGAACCATCTGAGAAGCCAGACCGTGTTCCGGACGGCGGACGGATTTCCCTTTGGTTTTGAAGGGACGGGCAGCATCGGGGGGACGCGGACGGGAGGTGACCGGTCGTCCGGCTGGGGCTTCGGCACCTGTTTCCACGTGTGGCACTACGAATCGGCCGTGCCGTTTTTATTCGGCGAGCTGTCCCTCAAATTCCGGGAGGTGGAGTTCATGCACGCCACGGGAGCGGACGGGGGTATGAGTTTCCGGGTGGGACTGCCGCTGGAGAGCCGGGCCAGGAATTACAGGCACCGGGCGGCGGACGGACAGATGGGGACCCTGGTGAAGATGTACCGCGACTGGCAGCTGTCAGGCGATGATGAAAAACTCAGAACCATGTGGCCCATGATCCGCAGGGCCATGGCCTATGCGTGGACCGGACCGTGGGACCGGGACGGGGACGGGGTGATGGAGGGGGAGCAGCACAACACCATGGATGTGGCCTACCACGGTCCCAATCCCCAGATGGCCGCCTGGTACCTGGCAGCCCTCAGGGCATCGGAGGAGATGGCCCTTTTCATGGGGGATGAGGCGTTTGCCGCGGAATGCCGGACCCGGTATGAGAGCGGGAGGAGATATACCGATTCGGTCCTTTTCAACGGCGAATATTATGAGCAGCTGATCCCCGCAGGGATGGGAACGGAGGCGCAACTGGGGAAAGGATGCCTGGTGGACCAGTTGGCGGGACAGTACCTGGCGCATACGGCTGGACTGGGCCATGTACTGGATCCGGGTCATGTGCGGACCACCCTGGAAAGTATTATGAAGTACAATTTCACGGAAGGATTCAACGACCATTTCAACACCTTCCGCAGCTTCGGGCTGGGGGACGAGGCGGGGCTGCTGATGGCCAGCTATCCCCGGGGCGGCATGCCGGACCGTCCCTTCCCCTACTACACGGAGGTGATGACCGGCTTCGAGTACAGCACCGCCGCCCACATGATCTACGAGGGACAGCTGGAAGCGGGGCTGAAGGTCTACCGGGCGGTGCGGGACCGGTATGACGGGCACAAAAGGAATCCCTTCAACGAAGGGGAATACGGGCACCGCTACGCACGGGCCCTGGCAGCCTGGGCCGGGATCCCGGCCTGGACGGGATTCCTGTATTCGGCGGTGGAAAGGAGCATGGCCTTCCATCCCCAGGAAGGAAATTATTTCTGGTCCAACGGGTACCGGTACGGCACCGTGGAAATCCGGCGCGAGGGAGATCGCAGGTTGGTTGAGCTCACCTGCCTCAACGGTGATCTGGTCCTGGATGGGTTCAGGCTGAACGGTTTCGGGTCGGTCCGTTTCCCGGGCGGCAGGGTGATTTCCCCGGACCGTCCCGCAAGATTTACCGTTCCAGCGACCGGGAGCGCGGCGACTGTCTCCGCTGGTACCGCCCGTTGATTTCTCCCGCTGTTAACGCCCGTTGACCCCCGGGCGTTCTTAATAATACCCGTACCGTTCGACCACCTCGTAGAGTACATCCAGGTTTCGGGCAGGGGTGGCCGGGGCAATGGAACAGGCGGTGCTCAGGATGAATCCCTTTGCCTTCATTCCCGTTTCCAGCCTGCGGAGGGCATCCTCCCGCACCGCCTCGGGGGTTCCGTTCATCAGCATGTTCACCGGGTCGATATTGCCCTTGATAAACGCGCGGTGACCGATGCGGCGGACCGCATCCTCCAGTTTCACGTTGCCCAGGGGCGGCGGGTCCAGGCATTCCAGCCCGCTGAAGCCGATATCGATGATCAGCTCCAGCCGGTCATCGATGGCCCCGCAGGTATGGCAGTAGCAGGGCACCCCGTGCTCCCTGCAAAACCGGGCCACCACTTCCTGCGCCGGGGCGATGACCCCCTCGTACATTTCCAGGGAAATGAAATTCTGCCCGGTCCAAGGGGCGGAGAAGTTGATGGCGTCCGCCCCCGCATCGATCTGCTCCTTCACATGTCCGCACAGTGCCTTTGCATAGCGAAGCAGGATCTCCCTGCTCTTATCGGGATGGGTGAGCAGGGCCATGAAGGCCCCTTCCACACCGAGCCGATCGATCAGGTAATCCTCCGGAGCGTACACCGAACCGTGGATTGAGAGCCTCCCCCCGGTCGCCTCCCTGGCCTGGTGCAGTTCGGCCACCCTTCCGTACGGATCCCGGTTGAGCCACATGCGCAGCCGGTTGGACGGCGGAAGGAATGTGATGGTCTCCGGAACGGATTCCGGATCCATCTCCCCGATGGTGGTCTCGGGGGGGACGGCATGCTCGTAGCGGGGAAGGTCGTCCCGGCAGTAGATGCACCGGTCGCCGTTATCGAACTCCACCAGGGGCCCCTCCCGGCAGGCCGTATCCACCCTGGCCAGTCTCTTCGTGTCCAGGGGGGACAGACCCACAGCGGGAATGAGCACCCCGTCAAAGCGGAACCGTTCGCTGATCCATGCGAACGATTCCGCATAGATTCCGTCCTCGTTGTGCCATAACGCCACAGGGTCCAGTCCCTGCACCTGCTTCAGCACGAAGCCCCAGGAGGGCTGGCACATGAGCGGCACCCTGTCGGGCCGCTCCAGCTTCATGGCAAGTCGGACCCTGTCGGCCTGTCTCATTACCGCTTCAGGAACTTGGCGGTCACACTGCCGCTCTCCGTTCCCACGGTCACGAAATAGAGTCCTTCGGACAGATCCTCAACAGCGAGGGTGGCATGGTCCACCACGCCCAGGTCGGCCGTCCGGACAACTTTTCCGAGTACATCCCTGACAACCAGGGTTGTCATCCCGGGATAATCCACCACCATCTGGTCCGTAACGGGATTGGGATAGATTTTCAGCAGCTTTCCTTCAGCTGTTTCCACCCCTCCTGCCGGGCTGGTGATGATGTTGATGTTGTCCACATACACGACCGTGCCTTCCGTCCGCGCATCCGGGAAGTCCGGGAAGAAGACCAGCCTGGTCAGGGTTTCCCCGATATTGTTGGAGAAATCGAACTTGACCAGCTCCCATTCCCCGGTAAGGGTGTTGGGGACCTTCACCTCGGTGACCGTACCTCCCTGTTCCACCTTCAGGCCGCAGTTGCTTACTTTGCTCTTCCAGACCATCATCTCCATGTGATGCTTCTCCTGGGTGAAGGTCATCCTGCCCTCGCCGTCGGACCATGCACCTGCCCACGGGTCCGCACCGGGAAGCACGTTGAACATCATCACGTGGTCGGATGTATTGATCCCGGACTTGTCAGGGTTCGGGACGATCACCATGTTCTCGGGTGCATCCCCCGCATTGGCGAACTGGTGCCAGAAGAGCCTGTCCTGTGAATTCTCAAAGTCCACAGGAACGAAATCACCGCGGTCCGCTTCCCAGTTCCGGTCCCCCATCTGGCCCCCGTCGGTGGAACCCACGAAGGCCCTGTTGTGCACAAAGCCGAAATCATAGGGAACATCCAGGTGGTAGATCCCGTTGCCGCCTTCACCCACACCGGGTACGGCGGGCTCTTCCCAGAACGGAGTATTGGCCACCTCAAAGTCCGGATCATAATGATAGATCAGCATGGAATCGTTGAACGGCGCCCCGTCCGTGAATTCGATATCCAGGTTCATGTTCAATTGCGCCTGTCCCGTGGCAATCAGTCCCGCCAGCAGGGTCGGGTTCATGAACGGAGTGAAAGTGGTGGTATCGTTCATGTAGGGCAAAAGCTTCGTGGAATCCAGGTAGGCCGTATTATTGGTCATCGTGATCACAGGGGCCACTCCTTCCACAGAGTCTGCAGAGAGAACGATCCACCCGTCATCGTCATCCTTCGGCATGAATCCCATGTTCACGGCGATGTTGTTGATCATGGCCAGCTCCTCGATGGGACCGAAGGTGATCCCCATCTGGCCGATGTTCGCCAGGGTGTTGTTCTCCAGGTGGGCATACTTGATGCTGCCGCCGTCGTCACGGATGATCCTGCTGGTCACATTGTACCAGGTGCAGTTCTTCATGTACACCGTGTCAATGTCGTTGCCCCGGTCGTCGATCCCGCGCCCGTTGTTGGGATCCCCGGGCTCCCCGATGTTGCTGATCACGCAGTCGGTCAGGAAATAGCTCTGTCCCGGATTATCCGTGCGGATGAACGACTGGCTGGCCTTGTCGAACCAGCAATCCTCCGCGTAGATCTTGATGTTGTCCTCGCTGCAGCGCAGGATCCTGTCGTTCAGTCCCCCCAGGTCATCCAGGTTGGTCACGTGCAGTCCCACGAGCCTGAGGTTTCCCTGCGGACGGAATGCCCGGGATGATTCGCCTTCCACCACCCTGGGCTGCAGGAACGGCCTGGCACCGTCTCCCTCGGCGGCCATGATGGTCAGCGGGAAACCGTCGTTGGAAACGGAGCCCGTGAGCCCGTAGTAGGCTTCCGGTCCCCTTTCCAGCCGGTACACCGTGTTCAGGGGATCGTTCCGCTCGCCCGTTGCGGTGGTATCGCCCGCAATGGCTGCATTCAGGGTGCCGATACCCGGCTCCACGTCCACATAGCGGATCTGTGCCTGGAGACCGGCGGCCATGAAGGCTGCCGCTGCCAGCACAAAACTCAAATTCAGGTACATCTTTCTCATAATCAATCGTTTTTAAGTGAATAATTGGTTGTATCTGTCATCAACTCATCATTAAAATCTGTAAGCAAACCCGATGTCCACCGTGGTCCCGTACACGAAGTTGCTGGTCAGCAATTTGTTCTTCGATCCCGCGATGAACGTCTGCTCCTTCACGTTTGTCAGGTTGTTCACATAGAGGAACACCTCGTAACTTTTCTTGATCCGCTGCTTCACCACCAGGTCCCACCTGGTGGTGGCCCCCACGTAGTTATCCTTCGCCGGCACGGCACCCACGCTCCTGGCCAGCCGGCCGATCTCCGCCTCCTCATCCACGAAGAGGCTTTCTCCCTGGTAGATCATGGAGATCCGTGCGCTGAATCCCTTCCGCTCGTAGCCGATGGACAAATTCAGCAGGTTGTCCACCTGTCCCGGCATGTTCCCGCTCCGGATGGTATCGATCACCGTGGAGGTGTAGGGGAACACGTCCAGGGTCTCGATGATGGAGATGGGGTAGAACGTTTCGGACTGCAGGTGGGTGTAGTTGGCCGAGATCACGATCCCGTTGAACGGGGCGGGCAGAAAGCGGAAGTTGGACTGGAGGTCCACCTCGAATCCCAGGATGGTGGAGAGTCCCTCGGCATTCACCGGCCTGGTCAGCGTCAGCCCGTAAATGGGATCCTCCGGATCGAATATCCTGGAGGTAAGCGTGTAGTCAATGTTCTCCACCTCCTTGTAGAATCCGCCCAGGCTGAACAGTCCGAATTTCCCGTACAGCGAAAGGATGGCATCATAGTTCCACGCGGTCATGTGCTCCAGGTTCGGCTCTCCCCGCTCGGCATAGCTCTCACCCCGGTTCACGATCTCCCAGGGGACCAGGCTGAAAAAGTTGGGCCGGTTCAGGGAACGGGTGGCCGCCAGGCGGAGGTTCGCCCAGTCGGTCATGTTGAATTTCAGGTGGAACATGGGAAGCCACTGGTCCAGCACCCTGTTCCCCACGGTGTCCACCAGCCCCGTCACGTTGATCACCGTCCCGTCCTCGTCCACCCTGGGCGAACCGTAAATGCTCCGGTAGCTGTTCTCCGTCCGCTCGTACCTTGCACCTGCGATCAGGTCGATCCGGTTGAAAAAGGTCAGGCTGGTCATCCCGTACCAGGCGGTGATGTTTTCACCCGCTTCATAGTCGGACAGGTCGATGGTGGGTTCAACCACGTAATAGTCGGCATAATCGTTCCGGAAGGCCTCCACCTTCTCCGCGTCGATCAGGGGCCCGTTCACATCCCCCGGTCCCGGTCCCAGGAAATACCGGTTATCGAAGAACCTGAAATAATCCTCATCGTATTCATCTCCCAGGAAACTGCTCATCAGCACCCAGTTCTGGGTGTAGTTCACATCCCAGGAGGGATCCTCACGTCCGTCCGCAATGATGTCCTGTCCCACGAAATGCTGGGTCCACAGCCTGCTGATGTCGTTGACCCGGTACTTGTGCCTGTATTTTGCACCGGTTTTCAGGTACCCCTGCACCTGCCTGCCCAGCCTGAATGGATACTTCAGGTTGGTCTGGAGGGTGTAGTTGTCGTCGCGCACATCATAGGTGTCGAAGTAGACCCACTTCAGCCAGGTGGCATCCAGGTTGTCCTTGGCAGCCAGGATGACATCCTCGTAGCTGCGTTCCGGGTTCGCGTTGAATGCGCCCAGCTCCCTGAAGCTCATGGTGCTGACGAAGGGCTTATTGTTGGTTGAGAAGGACCAGGAACCCGCCCAGTCCAGCTCCAGCACCCCGAAGAGCCTGTGTTCCCCGTTCAGCCGGTTGGAGAGCACCAGGTTCGTGGAATGCCTTTCGCGGAAATCGTGCTCCTGGTAAGACGACTCCACCCGGTAGCGGCGGCGCCTGCGGATATCCTCCCGGTCGGTCTGACCGAAATTGCTTGAAAAGACGATGGAGCCGTGATCCAGTTTCAGATCCACCGTTGCATTGGCATTGTAGCGGTAGCGGGTCTCCAGGTTGTGGGTCAGGTTGAGCTTGCCCACGGTGAAGATGAGGTTCCCGTCCGCATCGGTGCCCAGGTCTGTGGCATACTCGCCGGTGTAACCCTCCGAGCTACGGTCGGCTTTCTGCACCCCGCCCCCCAGGATCACACCCAGCCGGTCGTTGAAGAAGCGGTTCTCGAAGCTCACACTGCCCCGGTACTGTCCGAATGCTTTCGTCAGGTGGTTATACCCTGTCTGCACCCTGGCGTTCCCGTGGAATCCCCCGGATGCGGTACGGGAGGTGAAGTTGATCTGTCCCCCGATGGCATCCCCGTCCATATCGGGCAGCAGCGCCTTGTAGAATTCGATCCCCGAGAGTGCATCGGTGGAGAACATGCTCAGGTCCACCGACCGGTCCTGGTCCGAGGTGGAGGGCACCTTCACCCCGTCGATGGTGATCGTGTTGAACCTGGGCGCCATGCCCCTGAGGGTCACCTTGGTCCCCTCGCCTCCGTCCCTCACCAGCGACACCCCGGGAAGCCGGGCCACGGTCTCCGCCGCATTCTGGTCGGGGAGCTCCATGATCTTCTCCTTGGAGACCACGTTCACGATGGTGCTTGAATTGACCTGCCGGTTGATGGCGCCGGACTGTCCCCGGAGCATGGCGGTCACCACCACCTCCTCACCCATGATCGCCGCCATTTCCAGGACGCCGTCCAGCCGCAGCGTTTCCCCGGCCTCCAGGGAGACCGGATGCTCCTGGGTGTGGTAGCTCAGGTAACTGAAAACAACCGTGTAATCGCCCGGGGCCAGTCCGCCCAGCCGGTAATAGCCGTCATCGCCGGTCACCGTCCCCAGCGAGGTCCCCTTAATGGCCACGTTGGCGAAGGGAAGCGGTTCCCCGTTGGCTGCATCCGTCAGCCGCCCCGTGACCTCCCCCCTTGTCTGGCCGGAAACCGTCATCCCGGTCAGGATCACCATCATCCCTGTCAATAAAACCCGGACACTCTTCATACATCCTCCTTTTTTACACGGCCCCGGTGCCCCGTGTTGTTCCGGCAAAATGCCAGAACGCTGTAAAATTAAGGCTTCAGGCCGTGTTTTGTTCAAAATGAAACATAAAAACTCATCCCGTTGTGTTCAAGAACATATCGCCCCATCCGGCGCTACTGCTTAAAATTCAGATCATGGTACAGGGCCAGGAAACGGACCCCGAAAGAGGAGCCGATGTCCCGCTGCGTGTACCACAATTTTCCGTGGCGGTGCCGGAGCCGGGTGTTGATCACCGCCCCGGCCAGGTTGGGATCGGGGTGTGAAGCCGAGAACCGGTTCTTCAGGATCCACTGCAGCGACCTTTCGATAGGTTCATCGAATCCTTCCGCACCGTATTCCCTGAGCCTGAGCCACAGGATCCCCGAAAAGGCCACGGCGGATCCGCAGATGGAACTGCGGTCCCTCCGCCCGTCCAGGTAATTTTCGTAGTAGATGGTCCCCGCCCCGTCCTGGAACCGGGCGTAGGCCTCGCCGGTCTTCCGCGCCGCCTCCAGGTACCTGCGGTCACCCGTCAGCTCGTACCCGTCCAGCAACGATTCGGCATACCAGAGGTTGAACCGGGGATGGACGCTTCCCTCCTCTTTGTGGTTGGGCATGAAATCCATCCAGAGCCCCTCCGGGCCCTGCTTTTCCACCAGGCTGTTGCAGAGGGTGATAAATGCATCCCGGTAGGTCTCGTTCCCCGTGTATTCATACATGTCAAGGAAAAGGGATCCCTCGTTGTTGGGCCGGGCCACATCGTACAGCTCCTGCTCCTCCTTCTCCGGCCAGAACGGGCTGTCCTCCCTCATCACCTCCCCCGATTCGGGATCCACGTTGTCGTAGCAGACCCCCTCCTCCAGGAGGCACATGTTCCGCAGCATCCAGTCCCCCGCCTCCGTGGGCACATCCCCGTACCGCCTGTCCCCCGTCGCTTCATATAACCTGTATAGCCCGGCCGATCCGTCCGACATGGTGGCGAAGACGATCACCTCTCCCGCATGGTCGCCGTGGATGGAGTTGATCATCCCCTTCAGCTTCGGATGGTCGGTGATCTGCAGGCCCACCCACCAGTCCCCCGCTTTCCTGGCCACATCCAGGTACTTTTCGTTGCCGGTGAGCCGGTAGGCCTCGGTGAGCGCATAGATGGCCTGGCCTGTGTGCCACGGGCGTTCATACGGGTACCACTTCCCCTCGGTGATGTTGTAATCGCACCGGGAGATCCCGTGTTCGTCGATCACCACCTCCGCGATATACCGGGCGGTCTCGTTGAGTGCTTCCAGCACCTGTCCCTCTTTTGTCTCCTGCCCGGCTCCCCCCTTATCATCCTGCATGCACAGGGAGAATAAAGGGATCGCCAGCAGCAGCAGCATCGGTCCGGTTCTTTTTTTCATCTGTTTCCTGTTAACGAATTTCATATTTCTGTTTGTGGTTCCTCACCTCTTCATCACGCAGCCGGAAAGAAAAGCCCCAGTCCCCCTTCCACTGCTCCACCTTGACCAGGATGTGGTTCCTCCCCTCTTCCAGGTCCAGCTGCACCTCATCCTCGTCGGGGATCAGGCTTCGTTTCACGTGTACCCGGTAAACTTCTTTCCCGTTGCACCATACCGTGGCCCCGTCGTTGCTCCCCAGCAGGGCAGCCACCCGCCGCTTTGCGGGTGCGTCGATGGTGCAGTAGGCATACGCCACCGTACGGACGGGCGGATCGAAGATCTCCGCCAGGTCCACCTCTCCCTGCCTGGGCGAATCGTACTTGATCCAGCTGTACTCCCTGCCGCCGGATCCCTCGAACCGCATGCCCGGGTAGGGCCTGGCCTGCTCCTCTCCCCCCATGGATCCCAGGAAATCCCGGCTGCTTTCGTCGAAGGATCCCAGCGGGAATCCCCCGGCAAGCAGCCAGTACCGGAAATACTGGCCGGTCAGTCGCCGGATGTCCAGCCGCACCTCCGCAGGCGGAGGCAGGTAGCTTCCGGATTCAAAATCCTGGATGGCCCTGCGGAGCAACGCTCCCAGGTCATCCAAGGCAGCGAGCCGCTTCCCGTATTCCAGCAGCGCCCTGTCGCGCCAGTAGGGACGGTTCTCCTCGTCCCACAGCTTTGCAAACCATTCCGTCAGCCGTCCGAACCGGTTCCTGACCCCGTCTGTCAGCGCAAGCGCTGTCTGCAGTGCTTCCAATGAGGCTTTGCGGTCGTCCAGCTGCAGAGCGCTTGCCACGGCGTAGGCATCGGCCGCCTCCAGCAGGTGCTCCCTGCTGTCACCCAGGAAATCGTACTGCGCGATGGTAAACCGGATGAAGTCCAGGTCACCGCCATAAAAAGGAGTTGCTTTATCTTCGAGGATTGCTCCCGCCTCGTCCACCCACTGCCGGACCTGCCTCCAGCTGTCCGGATCAAAGGTGATCTTTTCGCCTCGTTCGGGAACCAGTGTCCTGGTGAACACCCCGTAGTTCATCTCATAGGTGGGACCCAGATCCGTGAGCCGGTTCAGGGCATGCAGGGTGCGGGGGATGAGCTGCTCCGTGTCCCCGTAGATCCCCCGGCTGAACCGCCGGTCGAAGTCCTCCAGCGGATCCCTGTTGGGCCGCCAGCATTGCTCTGCATTGTATGCCACCCCGTACCAGTCGCGCGAGAAAAAATGCATCCCCCCGTCGTCCCACACAGTGCAGTAAACCCCCAGGGTGCCCTTTTCATGTCCCTCGTTGATGAAGTTCCGGATGTTGGTCACGGCCATGCGGAAGTCGGGGATCAGCCTGCCGGAATTGAGGATCCCCGGGGAGATGGTGAAGTCGAAACCGGCCTGCTTCACCGGGTCGATAAAGCGGGCAAACGATTCGGAGGCGCTGTAATCCCATGCCCCCACCACCATGCTCTCCGGGATCATCTCCAGGATCTCCGGGTGCTCCAGGATGATGTCCCCCCAGATGATGGTCCGCTTCCCCAGCTGCCGGAGGATGGAATCGATGCGCGTCACGTGGTCCGCATAGATCCTGGCCACCCCGATGCTGCCGGCCGCCCCGGCGAGTTCCCCGCGGGACAGGTCCCACGCCTCATCGCAGTTGGGGGTGAAATATTCCGAACTGAAAGCCGGCGCCATCTCCCGGTACACATTGCCCAGGAACTCCATGGATGCGGGATTCAGCGGATCCAGCATCCGGTCCGTCGCCCCCAGGTGCCTGTACTGCGGGTGACCGAGGATCTTTTCGAAGTGACCGAGGGACTGGAAATTTCCCACCAGGCGGATGTGGTAACCGGCCGCATATTCCGAGAGTTCCCGGAACTCTTCAATGGTAATGCCCCCGTCTGCCGGTGCAAAGTCCGGGTAGGTTTCCGTCCTGACCACGTGCTCGATGTAAAAGGACATGTGGTTGATCTTCATTTCCGCGTAACGCCTGACCTGCTGTCTGATGTATTCGTTGGTGGGAACGGGGCCCCTGCTGATATCGTCCATCACGCAGCGGAACGGGATGGCCGGCCAGTCCCGGATGGTAAGTGAGGGCACCTCCCCGGGAGGGGGAGTGCCCCGCAGCAGTTGTTTCAGGGACTGCACCCCGTAAAAAGCTCCTGCGGGTGCATTTGCAGCTACAATGATCCGCTTTTTCCCGATTGCCAGGATATATCCTTCATCCCCCAGTTCCGGACCCGGTTCGATCCCTTCGCGGCGGACCACCGACAGCAGTTCCGGGTCCGCAGCGGGTAGTCCGACCCAGATATCGGGCTGTTCCTGCCCGGCCGCCGTAACCGTGCACCCGAATCGCGCATCGAACGCCTCTGCAAGCTGTTCCGTGACAATGTTCCCGGTGACTTCCTCCAGCCCGGAGATCCGCAGTGAAACGGCGGAGCCTCCCGGTTGGTAAGTCCCCCTCCCCCCGATCACCTCCTGCGGAAAGGGGACCACCGGGATGCGTTCAGGCTGCGCCGTTAGCATGGCCGCGGGGAGGAACAGCAATACCACTCCCGCCAAACCCGTCCGCATCCCTGCCGGGATCGGCCGTGCCAGGTTTCTCTTTCTTTTTCGCAAATGATTCCCCGTCATATGTAAACAATTTGCTGCATCTATGATTCCCTCTGGTCGTACCAATTTTCAGTGAGCCACGAGGCAGAGAAACGGTAAGCCCCGTCCATGTCGTCCACCCCCGACTCCGTCCCTCCCACATCGATCCCGAACCTGCCGTTGTAATCGATCCGGTCCAGCGTCTCGAAGAAGCGGTTCCAGTCGATCTTTCCCGATCCTGGGACCAGGTGCTCCACCCGGTGGCCCCTGTTGTCGGACAGGTGGATATAATCGACGAGACCGTCAAGCCGGATCAGGGAAAGGTAAAGGTTGTCCTTCATGAAATACTGGTTGGCCGTGTCCAGGTTGAAGCGCAGATTGTCCCGTTTCACGGCATCTGCAAACAGGAGGAAGGCATCGGTGGAGTGCACCAGGGCCCCGTAGCAGGGATGCAACTGGAATGTCAGGTTCCTGCGGGCAGCCATGTCACAGGCAGTGCGGATCGTTTCCACCAGTCCCTCCATATACCCCCTCCAGCCCATTCCTTCGGGGATGGTGGCCCCGGCAAGCAATTCCTCGTCGTAGTGGCGGGTCACGGGAATCCCTTCCGGGAACTGCCAGGGTGGAAGAGGGGCATTGTCCAGGATCATTTCCGCCCCCAGCATTCCGGCCGTTTCGCAACCCATTTCAAACAGCTCCAGACTCACCTCTCGTTCCTTTTGGTCCGGCGAGCTCAGACCGGGCAGCACGGCGCAGAAGACCGGGACCCGCAGTCCCATGGATTCCGCCCTTTCCCTGGTCCGCAGTCCGAGGGCATGCATCTTCTCCAGGTGCTCCTTCCGGATCCCTTCCAGCTCCAGGCTCCGGAATCCCAGATCCCGGTATTCCTCCAGGTATCGAAAGGTATCCTCCGCTGGGGGCGGATAGCCGTACTTCGTGATCACGTACAGGTAACAGGCCACAATATCCTGATGAAAGGTTTCCATTTTCCCGCTCAGTTAAATTGTCCGATGATCCCCAGGATGCCCGCCAGCGCCATGGCGATGGTGAACAGGAGGATAAATCCCATGAAAATGTTGGTCCGCAGCCCCGCCGTGTGCACCCCCATGACCGACGGCCGGTTGTAGATGTACAGCATCAGCGCCAGCACCAGCGGGGTCACGATGACGGTCAGGGCCTGGGATACGATCATCACCAGCACCGGCCGGCCGCCGAACACCGGGACCACCAGTCCCAGCAGCACCCCGAACAGCACCAGGAGCCGGGTGCCGGTGGAGCGCATGTTCCTGGGCCGGTTGTTGTAATCGGCAAACAGCCAGGGCGCCAGCAGGATGATGGGGAACAGCGAGGAGAGTCCCGCCGCCACGATCCCCCCCACGAAAATGGACACCGCGAACCTGCCGGCCAGGGGCTCCATCAGCTTGACCATGTCGATGGCATTGTCCACCTTCAGCCCCAGCGGATGAAGCGTCCCGGCCGCCGAGGCCATCACGGCGATGCTCAGGATGAACATCATGCTGCTGGAGATGATGGCATCGCGCCTTTCCTGCTTCAGATCCGCCGGTCCCCATCCCTTCTCCTGGACCAGGATGGAACGGACCACGTACAGGATCGCCCCCATCGTGGTGCCCACCATCCCTGCCATGATCAGCATGGCATCCGGATCGTCCGGCATCCTGGGCACCAGTCCCCCGATCACCTCTTTGGCATCGGGGATCACCATGAACATGGTCAGGATGAAACAGAGTCCCATGATCCCCACAAACACCGCCAGGATCTTCTCGAAGATCCGGTGCTGTCCGTTCCAGAAAAGGTAGTACAGCAGCGCGCCGAACAGGGCGGCGGTGATCACCGGGCTGAACCCGTTCCCCGAGGCGGTCAGGGGCCTGGACCACTCCTGCACCACCTGGGTGACCACCCCCATCACGCCCATGCAGCTGACCCATTCGCTCACCAGCAGGGAGATGAGCACGAAGAGGGTGACCCCTCTGCCGAAAAATTTCCTGAAACTGGTCAGGATGGTGAGCCCGGTCGTTGAGGTGTACCTCCCGAAGAGCATGATCAGGAAATAGGTAAAGATGCATGAGAGCAGCAGCGGCCAGATCATGGTCATCCCGTAAGCCGCCCCCGAAGATGCCATGGTGGTAATGCTGCCGGTACCGATGTTGTAACCGATCAGGAAGATCCCGGGAGCGATGGACGCTATGAAAAGGCCCAGTTTTTTAAAGATGTTCATCTGTTCACCGTTGGTTTGGTTCCTCCTGCAAAGTTTTCCGGCTCCGCCCGGTCGCTCCGGGGCCCGTCACATCGCCCACCGGCACCACGTACACCTGCGGGGTGCCCGCGCGGTCGGAGGTAAAGGCCACATAGTTCCCCCCCGGGCTGAACGATGGATGCACGTGGGCAAAGGCATCGTGTCCCTCCGTGATGGAAGCATCGGGCCGGCAAAGCACCTGCGCCTCCCCACTTTCCAGGTTCACCAGCACCAGCTCGTTTCTGCCGGGCTCCTGCGAGTCGCTGATGAACCATTTTCCGTCCCTGCTGGAAACCCCGTGGCCCAGCCGAATCGTATCGCTTTCAAAATGGACCCGGAAATCGCCGCCCGCCTTACCGATGGAACAGATCGCCACCGGGCTCCACCCGGGACGGGTCTTCCGGAAAAAGAAGAACCTGCTTCCGTCGTGCGACCAGCTCTCGTGGGTTGCCCTGAAACCGTAGGGGACGGTCAGGAACCGGCTGTCGGTTCCCGCGCGCAGATCCACCTTCCAGGTCCGCGCCCGCATTTCCATGGGAAGGGTCATGTCGTTCTGGGTATCCGGACCCGGCACATAGGAGATCACCTCCGGATCCTCCGGGTTCAAAAGGGGGTGGGAAATCCTTCCTTCGGATTGCCGGTGCACCTCGAGCACCTCCCCGGTCTCCAGGTCGGTCCGGTAAATGGCCTTCAGCGTATCATCGGAGATGAACACCACTGTGTAGCGTCCGTCGTTTGTGAAGGAACCGGAAAACCTGGGCGGGGCCGGAATGCGGCCCGTAAAGTCGAACAGGAGCTCTTCCACCCCGGTTTCCACGTGGTTGGCATACAGCTCCCACCCGTCCAGGTAACAGACCCGTTTCCCGTCCGGCATCACCGTGTAATCGTCCCCGTTGATCTCCCTTTCCGCAAACGTCAGGGGCGCATGTGCCCCGGTCAGTAATTCCGTCCGGTACAGCATCCATTTCCCCGTGCGCATGGACGCATAGACCAGGTACCGTTCGTCGCCGGTAAAGGCCTGTCCTTCAAAATAGCAGGCCACCGAAGGAGCGTCGCCGCCGGTCATCTGCCACACTTCCCTCCCCGTTTCCGGAGAGACGGTCCTGATCCATCCGGTTTCAGGAGTCTGTCGGTGCTGCACCTGTCCGTTGATCACCACATCCTCCAGCACCAGGAATTCTGTTTCGGTCACCTCCATGGGAATGCGGGCCGATGCGATCTTCACGTCCCGGAGGAAAACGGAGTCGAGGGGCCGTTCGCTGAAACCCTTCAGGTAAATGCCCTGCTCTGTAGCCACCCGGGCCTTCACCTTCTCCACGTATATATTTTTAAAGAGCGGGGGACAGCAGGATCCTTCGCTTTTGTAATTGCTGTCGATGATAATGGCCGAGCGGGTGGTGTCGAATTCCAGGTTTCGCGCATAAATGTTGTACACCTCCCCGCCCCGGTCCCTGTTCCCCTTCAGGTAGAACCCGTACATCACCTTCCCCGCATAGGTGCAGTCCTCCACATACACGTCATGCACCCCTCCCGACATTTCGCTGCCCACCGCAATGGCATTGTGCCCCCTGAACCGGCAGTTCCTCACCACGA